>JAPPGG010000012.1 GCA_028875055.1 Chloroflexota bacterium | reverse complement strand
CGTCGGGCACCCATTAGCCGCCCCAAATAGTCCCCAATTTTCTGACGGACACCCGACAGGGCCGCTCCATTTGACTGCAAACCCTTCTAATCGTTAAACTCCCCTGCGTTATTCAGCAACCGGTCAAGGAGTCTTCCCTTATGAAGTTTGGCCTCTTCTATGAATGGCCCAACCCCAATTTGCGCAACTGGAAAACCCTGTTCGAGGAAGGCGTGGAGCAGATTCAGTACTCGGAAGAAATGGGCTTCGAATACTGCCTCATTGCCGAGCACCATTTCTCCAACTACGGCAACTCCCCCGCCCCTCTTATGCAGGCCCTCTACATCGGGCAGCGGACCAAGAGACTGCAGATAGCCACCGGCATCATCGTAGTGCCTATCTGGGACGTCCTGCGCCTGGCCGAAGAGGTTGCCGTCCTTGACAACCTCATCGATGGGCGGTTCATCTGCGGTGTTGGCCGCGGCTATCAGCCCCACGAGATGTCCCGCTTCGGCGTAACCCTGGAGGACTCTCGCCAGAAGTTTAACGAAAGCATGGACGTGCTGGTGAAAGCCTGGACCCAGGACGAGTCCTTTACCTACGACGGCGAGTTCATCAAGGTGCCCAACGCCACTACGGTGTGGCCCAAGCCGCTGCAGAAGCCCCATCCGCCCTTCTGGATCGCGGGCACCAGCGTCGAGTCCATGAATATGGCGGCCCAATGGGATATGATGCCACTGACCACCGGACTGCTGGGCGGCGCCGGGGTCAAAACTCACTACGCTTCCCTGATCCACGCCCGCAAGAACCTGGGCAAGTCCTACCACGGCCTGGAACTGGGCCTGCAGTCCATTACCCACGTTGCGGAAACCGACGATGAAGCCCGCAAGCAGCTGCCCTACGCGCGCTGGCAGAACCGGGCCGGCCGCGCTCTCAACCGCCTGGAGGTTGTGAACGGTCGGGTCCAGGTTGGCCCCTACGAGGGCGAACTGGACGACGACGGCTTCATGGAGCGCCTCTACTTCGGCAGCCCCGACTCGGTTATCAAGAAATTTTCCGCCGCCGCCGAGCTGGGCGTAACCAACGTAAGCAACTGGATGATGTTCGGCGGCCTGGAACACGAGAAGATCATGCGCTCCATCCGCCTCATGGGTGAAGAGGTAATTCCAGCCCTGAAGGACGTCGAGCCGCCAGCCGGTTTGGCCGACGAGCTGGCCGAAACCCCGCCGGCCACTTCGGAACAGCTGCAGGCAGCCCGCTTCGGCGCCACTCCCTCCGATGTAACCGCCACCTAGGACCTCCGCCAAATTCGGTCACTGCCAGGGCGGGTTTCAGACCCGCCCTGAATATTTCTCCGAGAGTCTGCAGCTAGGACTTTGATTTCCGGCCACCCAAGCGATAATCTCTTTACAGCAACCCCGCCAGGCAAAATCACCCTGAGCATCTCTTGAATTCTTTATTGAATCCTTGCCAACCGGAGGCCACCCATGCCCGATCAGCACCCCCTCCCCCTCACCGGCGTCCGCGTCCTCGACGCCACCCACATCGTCGCCGGCCCCTTTTGCTCCCAGATCCTGGCCGATATGGGGGCCGAGGTCATCAAGATTGAACGGCCCCGCACCGGAGACCTGGTTAGAGGCCGGGGACCCTACGTCACCAAGGAGGATGGCCAGCGCATAAGCTCCCGTTACATCGGCCTCAACCGCAACAAGAAAAGCGTCACCCTGGATCTGCGCAACCCCCGCTGCAAGGCCGCCTTCGAGGAAATGGTCAAGGTGTCCGACGTGCTGCTGGATAACTGGGGTCCCGGAGCCTTTCGCCGCCTGGGCCTGGGCTACGATCACCTTCGGGAGCTTAATCCCGGCCTCATCTACGCCAGCATCACCGGCTACGGCGACAGCGACGACCTGCGAGGCCCATACTCCGACTGGCCCGCCAATAACCTGGCCATCCAGGGTATGGCTGGCTGGATGGAACTGACTGGCGAACCGGGCCGCCCGCCCCAGAGCGTCGGCGACAACATCGGAGACTCCATCCCCGGGGTCTGGTCGGCCCTGGGCATCGTACTCGCCCTGCGCAGCCGGGATCAGACAGGGCAGGGCCAGCACGTGGACATGGCCATGTACGAGTGCATGGTCCTCCACACCCTCAGCAACATGTACGGCTACGAAGCCAGCGGCGATTTGTTCACCCGTGACTGGAGCAGGCTGGCCAACGCCGGAATTACCTTCCGCGCCGGCGACGGGTACGTGATCATGGCCGGCGCCCGGGTTCCTGAACGCTGGCAAAACCTGTGGAAACTGGTGGGCCGCGACGACCTCGCCGACAACCCCGACTACCTGGCCCCGGCCGACGGCAATTTCATCGTTGAGAATGTAATTCCCGCCCTGGAAGAATGGTCTCAGCATCTCCCCAAGTGGGAAGTGGCCGGAAAAATCACCGAACTGGGCTTCTCTATGGGCGTAACCCAGAACACCGAAGATCTATCCCGTTGCCCCCAGCTTGAAGCCCGGAACATGTTCGTGGAAACCGGCGACACTGCCGGCGGCGCCTTCCGCTCCCTCCGCACCCCTGTCCGCCTCCTCGACTGCGCCACAGTCGAGCCGGAAACTGCCCCGCAACTCGGCCAGCACAACCGCGAGGTCCTGTGCACCCTGGGCGGCCTGACCCCGGAAGACCTGGCAGAATTGGAGGAGGAAGGGGCGGTGTAAGCGATATGGCGGATCTGGAAACAACCGATTACTTTGAACTGAGAGCAAAGTTCAAGCACCCTGAAGTAGCTGAGGAATGGGTAATCAGAGTGTTAGCAAATCCCTGGCACACCGAAACTCAACCCGATGGTAGAATACGTTACTACGGTTACATTAAAGAAGCCGACAAATGGATCAGGGTCATTTTTGAAGACGGAAAACTCTTCAACCGGTTTATCGATGGCAGGGCACTAAAGAGATGGGTGAGACCACAATGAGAAAGCTGGAAATAGACTATCACGAAGAATCCGATACTTTATGGTTAGGCAACGGCTTGTCTACACCCGTTGGGTACGACGTCGCTGAAAACGTTACGGTATTCTTCGATATGGAAGAAACCCAGCCCAACGGAGTAATCATTGAACACGCCGCCGAAATCCTGCTGCCAGTCCTTCAAGCTGCAATGAAGGCTAAGGAAGATGCCAATAACAAGCCTGCCAAGGCATCATCATAAAGCAGAATCGTCATGGTTGCCTTGCCTACATCTGACGACTGATTGGAGGAGCCACCATGCCTACCAACGGAATGGGAGTTATATCCAGGGTAGCCGGCGAACCCGCCCTGCTGGAAGAAATAATCGTTGACGACCCCGGCCCGGGCGAAGTTCTGGTCCGTATCCAGGCCAGTGGAGTCTGCCACACCGACCTGCATTACAAGCTGGGCAGAATCACCAACGAATTCCCCTTCCTGCTGGGCCACGAGGGGTCGGGCATAGTAGAGGCCGTGGGCGAGGGCGTTACCGAACCCAAAGTGGGTGATTACGTGGTCCTGGCCTGGCGCGCGCCCTGCGGGTACTGTCGGTTCTGCGCCCTGGGGCAGCCGAACCTCTGCTCCGCCAGCCTCAATGCCGAGCCCCGTATGACGGCAAAGAGAGACGGCGCCGTCCTAAATCCCGCCCTGGGAATCGGCACCTTTTGCACTCACACCGTGGTGGCGGCACGCCAGGCCGTCCCCGTACCCACCGCCTGCCCGCCGGAACAGTCCAGCCTCCTGGGCTGCGGTGTTACCACCGGCGTTGGGGCCGTCCTCTACACCGCCGGCGTCCGCCGGGGCTCCACCGTGGCCGTGTATGGCTGCGGCGGCATCGGGTCCAGCGTCATCATGGGAGCGAAACTGGCCAGAGCCTCCAGGATCATCGGTGTTGACATTGCTGAGAACAAGCTGGCCTGGGCCAGGGATTTTGGCGCTACCGATGTGGTCAACGCCGCCAACGTCGACCCCGTGGAGGCGATCAAGGAACTGACCGACGGCCACGGGGTGGACTACTCCTTCGAGTGCGTGGGCATGCCCCAGACCCTGCTTCAGGCCCTGTGGTCCCGCGACCTGGCCGGCACCTGCGTCCTTATCGGCGTACCCGACCCCACGATGGTGGTGGACGTTCCCATGCTCCAGTTCTTCGGGCTGGGGGGGTCTCTGCGCGTTAGCTGGTACGGCGACAACCTTCCCTCCCGCGACTTCCCCCTGCTTGCCAACTACTACCTTTCCGGCGAGCTGGACCTGGACCGGGTAATATCCGCGGTTATCGGATTGGAAGACACCGAGGCCGCCTTCGAGGCCATGGAAATGGGCGAAACCCTTCGCTCAGTCATCCGTATCCCCGACGCTTAGAACCCCTGCGCCCGGCCGCCGAGTCGGCACAGACCACCGAAACTCCCTGGAGGCGGCCCTTGTGGTCGCCCTTCCTTTTTTGTCCCCGGCCTTGGCAACCAGGACCGGGCTTCTCTTTCATCAGGAAGCGCGGCCAATGTGGCGCCCCTTCCCTTTCGCCTGTATTCTCCGGAGGTAGTCTCAAACTTCCCGGAAGCATTCATGGTTTGGCCTCTGTAGGTGTGGTAACATGGTTTGCAACTGCTTTTCGTTGCGAAAGACAAAGATTCCTCGCCGGCAGTTTCCAGTTAAATATCCGCGGCATGCCGCACTGTGTACCTTGGACAAAGGAGGGTTTCGAAATGCCTGGCACCATTAAAGATCGTTACGGAATGACTCTCTCCACCAGTTCACCCGCCGCCGCTGACAGCTGGCAGGAGGGCATTGACCTGCTCCTCTCCCAGTCCTACGGCGCAGAGGAGAAACTGCAGGAGGCTATTGACCTGGACGAAGGTTTCGCCATCGCCCACGGCTGCCTGGCTTTCATGCACATGACTCGCGCCAGGCCCGACCAGGCCCGGGAAAGCGTCAAGCGCAGCCTGGAACTGGCCGACGGCATTACGGACCGGGAACGGCGCCACCTGGAGGCCGTGAACCTGTGGGCCAATGGTAAGGGTCCCGACGCTCTTCGCCTGGTCAGGGAACATCTGGCCGAATGCCCGCGCGATGCTGTCCTCCACCGCCTGGCCCAGCGCCTGTTCATGCTGGGCTGCAGCGGAGCCGGTGACCCGGTATTTCCTCCGTCATTGCTGGCCCTGATGAACGAATTAGCCCCCCACTGCGGGGACGACTGGGCCTTCCTGGGCCAGTACGCCTTCGCTCACCACGAAATGGGCATCCTCGACAAGGCTCTTAGCCTGGCCGAAAAATCCCTGGAAATGAATCCCGGCAACGCCGTCGCCGCCCACTCGGTAACCCACTCCTACTTTGAGTACGGCGATGCGGCCACCGGCGGCAACTTCCTGGGCGACTGGCTGGAGGGATTTGACGCTCGCGCCCACTACCACACCCACTTGTCCTGGCACCAGGCCCTTTTTGAACTGGCCCTGGGCAGGTACGACGAGGCGTTGCAGCTTTACGAGGACTGGATTCGTCCCACCGCCATCAACAAGAACATTTCGGGCCTGTCCGACAGCGCCTCCTTCATGTGGCGCATGACCATCTACGGCGGCGAAGCTCCTCCCAAGCCCTGGGACGAGGTTAAGGAACAGGCGGCGCCGGCCGCCACCACCCCCGGTGCGGCCTTCCGCGACGCCCACGCCGCCCTGGCCTTCGCGGCAAGCGGTGACCGGGAACTCATGGACCAGATGATAGGTCGCCTGCGCACCAATGCGGAAAACGGGAATATTTTTGCCAAGGAAATAGTCCTGCCCCTGGCCCAGGGCATTGACGCCTTTGCCCAGCAGGACTACAACACCGCGGTGGATTACCTCGAACCCGTATTCCCCCAGCTTACCCGCATTGGCGGCAGCCACGCCCAACGGGAGGTTTTTGAGGACACCCTGCTGGAGGCCTTCCTGCGGGCCGAGCAGTTCGACAAGGCCGAAGATATGCTGCGGGAACGCCTCGGCCGCCGCGAGACCCCCCGGGACACCTTCTGGCTGGGCCGCGTAATGGCCGGCAAGGGCGAGTCCTCAAAGGCCCAGGACAGCCTGTCCAAAGCAGCAGGCGTCTGGCAGGAAATGGGTGACGCCGACACCCCGGAGCTGAACAATCTGCAGCGGCTCTCCGGCGCCCTGACCTAGCCCATCCCAATTGCGCTAACCGCGCCATAAACGCCAGGAACCGCCCGTTCCTGGCGTTGCTTATTGGTTAACTTGAACCATACCCACGACTTTGCCCCGAACTCACATCCGGTAGAGAGTCGTCGCCCATACGAGCAAGAAGAGCTTGTTTGTAATCAGGCTGGGCAGCATCAGGCCCGCTGACTCCCACTCCTTTCCCGCAACAGGCCGCCACGCTATAATCTTGTGGTTATGTCCGTTCACCTCCCCGACATCCTTGAAGGCCTGAACGACGCCCAGGCCGAAGCGGTCATCACCACCGAAGGTCCCCTGCTCATCGTGGCCGGCCCTGGCAGCGGCAAAACTCGTGTGGTAACTCACCGCATTGCCTACCTGGTCAGGGAGAGCCACGTCAGCCCCTACCGCATCGCTGCCGTGACTTTCACCAACAAGGCGGCGAGAGAGATGCGTGAACGCATTCAGGGCTTGCAGGTCCCGGACGCCGACTCCGTCTTCGCCGGTACCTTTCACGCCTTCTGTGCCAGGATGCTGCGCCGGTATGGCGAGGGCGTGGGCCTGGATTCCAACTACACGATCTATGACGCCGACGACCAGCTGGGCCTCATCAAGCAGTCCATGCAGTTGGCCGATGTGGACGAGAAACGCAACCCTCCCCGGGCCATTCAGGGCGTCATCTCCCGGGCCAAGAGCCTGTTGATGGATTCGGTGGGCCTGGCGAAACGGGCCCAGATGGAAGACGATTACCAGGCCGAACTGGCCGCACGCGTATATCATCACTACGAAGAGCTGCTGGGCCGCAGCAACGCGGTGGACTTTGATGATCTGCTGATGCGGGCCGTTCAACTGCTGCAGGACAACCAGGATGTCAGGGAAGACTATCACCGCCGCTATCACTACCTGATGGTGGACGAGTTCCAGGATACCAACATCGCCCAGTACCGCCTGGCCCGCCTGTTGACCGGCTCTGACCAGAACATCTGCGTAGTTGGCGACCCCGACCAGTCCATCTACTCCTGGCGCAACGCCGACATCAGGAATATCCTCAGTTTCCAGCAGGACTATCCCGACGCCCGTACCATCGCCCTGGAGCAGAACTACCGCTCCACCCGCAATATCCTCGACACCGCCAGCGCCCTGATCGCCAACAATGGCATGCGGGTCGAGAAGGAATTGACAACGGAAAAATCTGCCGGCTCAGAAGTGGTAGTCCACGAGGCTTATACCCAGGATGAAGAGGCCGACTTTGTGGCGCGGGAGGTGCTGGACCTGGCGCGCCGGGAGAACGTCAAGGCGGGCAGCTGCGCCGTAATGTACCGCATCAACGCCCAGTCCCGCGCCTTGGAGGAAGCCTGCCTGCGCCTCGGCATCAAATACCGCATCATCGGCGGCATCCAGTTCTACCGCCGCCGGGAAATTCGCGATGTCATGGCCTACCTCAGCGTGCTGCACAACCCCCAGGACGACGTTAACCTGGCCCGCGCCATAAACACCCCGCCCCGCAGCATAGGCGACAAGACCATTCAGGACCTCACCAGCTGGTCTCTGGGCCAGCGCATTTCCGTCTTCGAGGCCATCAAGCAGATTGCCCAGGCCAAGGCTGCCGGCATTCCCTGCCCCGCGCCCCTGGCCTCGCGCGCTTACACCGCCGTGTCCCGGTTCGGCGACCTGATGATCCGGATGGAAGAGCTGAAGGACAAACTCCCCATTTCGGACCTCATAAAGCTCCTGGTGGATGAAGCCGGCCTGGAAGCCCACATCCGGCGCACCGACAACAATCCGGAAGAACGGATGGAGAACATCCTGGAGTTCATGGCCCTGGCCGCTGAGTATGAGTCCGATAGTCCCGAAAACGACCTGGCTGCCTTCCTGGAACGGGCGTCGCTGGTGTCGGATGTGGACAACCTCGAGGAATCGGAAGATACCCTCACCATGATCACGTTGCACCAGGCTAAGGGACTGGAATTCCCCGTGGTCTTCATCGTTGGCCTGGAAGAGGGACTGCTGCCCCACAGCCGCTCCATGGACAGCAACGAGGATATGGAAGAGGAGCGCCGGTTGTGCTACGTGGGAATCACCCGCGCCCAGGAACGCCTGTACCTGGTGCGGGCTTTCCAGCGCGCCATGTGGGGCAGGTCTTCGTCCACCTTGCCGTCCCGATTCCTGGACGAGGTTCCCCAGAAGCTGCTCACCTACGCCCGCGCCCCCGGCGCCAGGACTGTCCAGACCGTTTCCCATCGCACCAGCTTCGACCGCAGTCTGACCACCTGGGACCGCGGCGTTGCTGGCGAAGAAGCCCAGGGCCCCGAGTACGTCCCCGCCGTCGGGGACCAGGTGAAACACGTCAAGTTCGGCCAGGGCGAAGTGGTCCAGTGCGAACAATGGGGCAACGACTACGAAGTTTCCGTCTGCTTTGACGGCGGCGAACTCCGGCGCCTGCTGCTGAGCTTCGCCGGCCTGGAAAAGGTGCAGGGTTAAGCGGCGTCCACCTCGCCCCGGTCGGGCTGCCCCACGGACCCTGTGGCTTCTTGCAGCTTCCCGGGTCAGGCAGTCTCGGGATGCGCTCGTCCCGGTGTTCCGGCCCTGATCCGGACAGGAAGGGCAAGGGAATGCCAAGCCGGATGAAAGAGGCTCAGGTTGCCAGCGCTGGCGGAGTGAATTCCGGTCCCCAGCGCTTTACCCTTTCACCCCCTACCTGCCACATAGATTGACTTCCCCATCTCCGGCCCAAGTCATCCGACCGGGTATCTCCACGTCGCAGAAGGGGACAGCCCAGGGCAGTTGAAAAAGGGGGCCTGGTTGGCTGAGGGAATGGGGGATGTCTTCCCCGGTTTCGACGCCTCCGGTTTACTGAGCCTGGGACAGCTCGGTAAATATCTGGTGCCAGTCTTCGTCGGATCCCAGTCCCATGCCTTCCCGGTAAACGATGGTCCCCGTGGAGTCAAAGGCTATCTTGGTTGACTGAATGGTGACGCCCAGTTCCGCCATTACTTCCGACGGCGCGGTGGCCACCGGCCATGGGTGCTGCCTTTCAGCCCGGTACTTCTCGAGGGTCTCTATGTCTTCCACTATTCCCGGGTGAACCCCAATTGCATAGAAGTCCACGTCGTCAGCGTACTGGGGGTAAATGTCCTTCATCCGCCGTAACTCGGCGGTGCACACCGGTCAAATCGTTGCCCAGAAAAACAGGTAGGTTGGTCTCCCCTGGTCCACCAGGCTGGCGGAGGTGACGGTCGTCCCGTCATACAGTTCCATTGTAACGTCGGGTATCCGATACCCGACCTGGTTGCCCGTATCCCGCACTTCAGGAAAGTCCGCCGCCGTCAATACGTACTCTTCGGCGGCAGGCGTTTCAGTGGAAGGGGAATTTGAAGGGGATTGGTTTCCGGAAGACAGGTACACCGAAACCGCAAGTCCCGCCACCGGCAGGAAAATCGCCAGCCCCAGCAACGCCTTGCCTATCCAACCGTTTTTGTTCATTTATTTGCGCCTATGAATAACCCGTTTTATATCGCTCCGCAATATAGCGTCATATCCCCCGATGTATTGTAACTGTTCAGACTTGGTGTGTTACAAGGCTGGAAAACCCGTCGTTCCCGCGCAGGCGGGAACCTGGAACCTGCGCAGGTCGTGGGTTGGGTAGGGGGTATGACGGGTGTATGGGCAGGCAATATCTCCAACTCTGAACAGTAACGATGTATATGCGCTGATTCCATGGCCCGGAGCGGCAATACTCAACCACTTGGGGCCACTTTTCTTCCTACTGACTCGCCAGGTCCGAAAATACCTGGTGCCACGTGCTGGAGCTGCCGCCTCCAAAGCCGTCCCGGTAAGTAATAACGCCCCGGGAGTCAAAGGCTATCTTGGTGGACTGGTAGGAAACATTCAGCGCAGATAATGCATGGCTCTCTTCAACTATATTGGCCACCGGCCACGGATACCCCTGCTTCTGGCGCTGGTTCTCCAGCCGGTCCAGGTTGTCAAAGGACTTGGAAACTGCGATCGAGAAAAAGTTAACCTGTTCAGCGTACTCCGGGTAGATGGACTTCATCTGCCGCAACTCGGCAGCGCACTGCCCTCAAGTAGAGGAGGTAAAGAACAGGAAGGCAGGTTTGCCCGACTCCACCAGGCTGGATACTGAAACGGTGGCTCCCCCCACCAGCTCCAGGGTGAAGTCCGGCATCCGGTTGCCTACCTGGTTTCCAATGTCGGGCAAAGGCTCCTGGACCACCGGCGCCTCCGTCGGCACGGGCGCGGGCGCTGCCGTGGGAACCGGCGCGGGTACCACCACCGGCGCGGGCGCGGGTTCAGCGGGGACCGGCTCCGGAGCGGCTTCCTGCTTTGCCGGCACAACCTCGGTGGGCTCGGAAGCGGGTTCTGCCTGCGTTTCCATGGCCTTCACCACAGGCTCGGGCTGGGACTCTACGGTATCTGCCGCCGGGGCCTGCGGCTCTTCCATGGCCTTTTCAGGAATGGCTTCCACAGCGGCCGGTTGCTCAACTGGCATTTGCTTGACCGACGGCTGCACTATCAGCGGCTGCTGCTGCTGGCTGTCCGTGGCAGGCGCCGGTTCCGTCCTGGCCATGCTCTCCGTCGCGGTTGCCGCCTCGGGTTGCTCCGCCGGAGCCCTATTCACCGGAGTCTCCGGCTGCGCGACTGGCTGAGACTGGACCGCTGGGCTGGGGTCGCTGGCTGGCGCAGCGGGCGCCACCGGCTCGTCAGCGGCTCCACAGGCCAGGGCCAGTACCAGCAACAGCGTCGAAAAGACCAGCGCCACCGGCTTGAGAGGCCGACGCCCGGGCGAGCCAAGGCGTCGCTTCAAAATTCTCATTGGGAATACCCCCGTACAAAAGTGTAAGCCAACCGTCCCTTGACTCTAGACCATCCGTCTCTTGGGACGTTGCTAATTCTAGCATACGATGGGGCCGGACTTCCGGATTGCTGGGGTGGCCAGCAGCGTGCTGAGCGTCTCACCCCCGGGGAATCTGAACAAGTCAGGGCAGCTTAGACTCTCGGCCTCGCTATTGTCTTGATGGTGGCGGGAAACTGCCTCCTCACCGTGACCTGCCGCCGGACAGCCACGCTCGCCCGTCAGCGCCCAGGAATCGGTCAGACTCCACGGGGCCCCAGCTGCCCTCGGAGTAGTAATAGGGGCGGGGCGCCTGCGGGAGGTCCAGGCCGGAAATTATGGGATCTACAATGCCCCAGGCCTGCTCGATTTCGTCCGCCCGGGTGAAAAGAGAGGCGTCGCCGTTCAGGGCATCCAGCAGCAGTCGCTCGTAGGCGTCGGGGATGGCCTGCCCGCTGAAGGCCTCGTGGTAGTGAAACTCCAGCTCTGCCTTGCGCATCTGAAGTCCCGCTTCCGGCGTCTTGGTCTGAAACTCCAGGTGAAAGCCCTCGTCCGGCTGCACGAATATCGCCAGGGTGTTGGCCGGAATGTCCTCGTCCTCCGCCAGGGGGAAAAGCATATGGGGCGGGTTGCGAAACTGGATGATGATTTCGGTGGACTTGCTGCGCAGCGCCTTGCCGGAACGCAAGTAAAACGGCACCCCTTGCCAGCGCCAGTTGTCCACGTGAAGGCGCAGGGCGGCGTAGGTGGCTGTTTCCGAATCGGGAGAAACCCCGGGCTCATCCCGGTAGCTGCGGTACTGGCCCGGAATGGCGTGGCGTCCCACGTCCTCGGCGTGAATCCGCCGGATGGCGCTGAGAACCTTCACCTTCTCGTTGCGCAGCGCCTCCGCCTCAAAGGCATGGGGCGGCTCCATGGCCACCAGCGTCAGCAGCTGGAGCAGGTGGTTCTGGAACATGTCCCGCAGAATGCCCGTCTGGTCGTAGTACTCTCCCCTCTCGTCAATCCGCAGGGTTTCCGCCACGGTTATCTGAACGTGGTCAATGTAGTTGCGATTCCAGACCGGTTCAAAGATGGCGTTGGCGAAGCGGAACACCAGCAGATTCTGCACCGTTTCCTTGCCTAGATAGTGGTCGATGCGAAACACCTGGTCTTCCCGGAACACCGAGTGGGCGATGTCGTTTAACCCCCGGGCTGAAGCCAGATCGGTCCCGAAGGGCTTCTCAACAACCAGCCGCCGCCAGCTATTGCTGTCGTCTGCCATGCCGGCATTGCCCAGCCCCGTTATGGCCGGCTGGTACAGGGAGGGAGCAAGGGAAAGATAGTAAAGCCGGTTGCCGACATTGCCCTCGCCTTCAATGTCGGCCAGCTTTCGCCTCACCTCTTCCATGTCCTCCGCGCTGGTAACGTCCCCGTGCAAGTAGTGGAGGCGGGAGGTGAATTCGGCCCACTGGCCGGGGGTTGGCCTGCTCATCCCGTCGCTGCCCAGGAATTCCTCAAGCACGGTGTGAAACTCGGCGTCCCCCATATCGCTGCGAGCCACCCCCAGTATGTTCAGGTCGGGGGGCAGTCGTCCCTTGCTGTGCAGGCTGGCCAGGGCGGGAATCAGCTTGCGGCGCGTCAGGTCTCCACTGGCGCCAAAAATTACCAGGGTAATGGGACCGTCAGGCAGTTCAATCGTCTCAGTCATCGCCATCGCCGGACCTCCGCACTGGGTGGCCCCCGAACTGGTTGCGCAGGGCGGCCAGCAGCTTGGCGCCAAAGGGCTGGGCCTGGCGGGAACGGAATCTTTGCAGCAGGGAGAGGGTTATGACCGGAGCGGGCACGGCGAGGTCCACCGACTCCTGGACCGTCCACCTGCCCTCGCCCGAGTCCTCCACGTAGGCCTGCAGGTCCGACAGGCTCGGGTCATCCTCCAGCGCCGACACCACCAGGTCCAGCAGCCAGGACCGCACCACGCTGCCGTGCCGCCAGGTGTTGGCAATCCTGGGCAGGTCCAGGTTGAACTCCTCCTTGGCCGCCATCAACTCGAAGCCTTCCGCGTAGGCCTCCATCAGGGCATACTCCACCCCGTTGTGCACCATCTTGACGAAGTGGCCCGCGCCAACCGGCCCAACGTGGCTGTACCCCCGGTCGGGGCCGGGGGCCAGGGACTGGAATATGGGCTCCAGCCGCTGGAATACTTCGTCCTTCCCGCCCACCATCAGCGTATAGCCTTCTGACAGGCCCCAGATGCCGCCGCTGGTCCCCACGTCCACCAGGTCAATGCCCATTCCAGCCAGCTTTTCGGCCCGCCGCAGGGTGTCCTTGTAATTGGCGTTTCCACCGTCCAGTATTACGTCGGCGGGTTGCAGCAGGGGCGCCAGC
Source organism: Chloroflexota bacterium (assembly GCA_028875055.1). Lineage (GTDB taxonomy): Bacteria > Chloroflexota > Dehalococcoidia > Lucifugimonadales > UBA3495 > Bin22. Next base: position 22,963 of record JAPPGG010000012.1, on the reverse strand, counting down.
GCGTCCATGGTGTCTTCCGTTGGCTGGCCCTGGGGGAGCATCAACCATATGGGACGTGGGGGAGTGAGCTGGGCCGTCAGTTCTTCCAGGGTGCTGGCCCCGTCTGCGCCCAGGGACCTGCTTCCGGCAACGGCGTCCTGGTTGGTGTCGTAGGCCACTACCCGGTGGCCGGAGACCAGCAGCCGCTGCGCCATGTTGCCGCCCATGCGGCCCAGGCCGATCATTCCCAGTTCCACGGATTGACCTCCCTTGTGGGGTAAGCGCTTAAAGTGAAGCGGTCAGCCGCTGGATTCCTGCGGTCGGGTCAGCGCCAAGGTGTACCCGGGCAGCTCGCCTTCCCAGTTCCTGCAGGGCCTGAAGGTCGCCGACAGACTGGGCATCGGCCAGGGTTCCGAAGGTGTATGGTCGTCCCGGTATCGGCATCTCCACCGGATGGTCTGCGGTAAGCTGCAGGAAAATTCCGGAGCCTGGCCCTCCCTTGTGCAACTGGCCGGTGGAGTGGAGGTAGCGGGGTCCGAAGCCGGTGGTAGTGGGAATCCCCAGCTTTTCGGTAAGGCGGAGGCGGAGTTGCGCCAGGGACCTGCAGACCTCTTCGTCATCGGGCAAATAGGCCAGAATGGCCAGGTAATCGCCGGCCTCGGCCTTTCCCAGCAGGCTCTCCATGGCCTCGCCGGTCCTTATGGTCGGCAGGCGGCCGGTGGCGGTGAACTGTTCCAGCACCAGGTCCGTCTTGTCCTTGGCGCCCTGCACATTGGGCTGATCGAAGGGGTGGACTCCCAGGATGTGGCCGGCCACGGCAGTGGCAAACTCCCAGCGGTAGAACTCGGCCCCCAGGTCCGTACGGTCGCACAATTCCAGCTGTACCGTAGGGTGCTTGCCGGAAAGACTCTCCGTAAGAGTGTCGGTAGCTGCGTTGTCGTCTCCCCGCAGGCGAAGGTAAACGATCAGTCGGTCGTTGCTGTATTGGTCCGGCGGAAGCTCCGGTTCACCGGGCACGGGTATGATCCCCTTCCCCGACTTGCCAAGGCTCTCGGCCAACAGTTGCTCTACCCACAGCCCGAACCCGGCCAGCGCCGGCGAAGTAACCAGGGTCAGCTTGTCCCGACCTTCCAATGCCATTGACCCCATTATGGCCCCCAGCCTGGCCCCCGGGTTGGCGGTCGCCTCCGCAACGGAGCAACTTGCCTGCATGGCGCCAGCCCTGGTCAGGAAGTCTGCCAGGTCCAGGCCGATCAGCGCCGCGGGCACCATCCCGAAATAGGACAGTACCGAGTATCTCCCACCAATTTCCGGGTGATTCAGGAAAACCTGGCGAAAGCCTTCCCTTTTCCCCAGGGCTTCCAGTGGAGTGCTTGGGTCGGTGATAGCTACGAAATTGCCGCCGGCCGGCCCCTCTCCCACCGCATCGGTTACCCGTTGGAGGAAATGGGCGCAGAGGGTGGTGGACTCGATGGTTGTGCCGGATTTTGAAGAAACCAGGAAAATTGTCCTGGCGGGATCAATGGCCGCATCCGTTGCCTGAATCCAGGCAGGTAGGGTCGAATCCAGCACCCGCAGTTGCGGGAAGCCGGGCGAGCTGCCGAGGGTTCGCCGTATTACTTCCGGGCCCAGGCTACTGCCGCCCATTCCCAGCAGTACCACGTTGGTGAACCCGGCCCCCTGTACCTGGGAGGCAAAAGTGGAAAGGGCGGAGACTTTGCCCGCCATTTTTTCGGGAATGGTCAGCCAACCCAGCCGGTCTTCAATTTCAGTTGGGTCGTCGCTCCACACTCGGTGGTCGCCTTGCCACATGCGAGCGACCACCTTCTCCCGGTCCAGCCTAGCTAGCGTGGACTCAACCAGGGTGTCGTAGCGTCCCAGTTCCTCGACCGTTCGGGTGACTTCAGCCAAAAACCCTCCGGTTACCGGTGTGACGGTTGCCATCAACCTTTAACTTGGCGGGGCAATTACAAGATAGCATACCCATTCCTTCAGGGCCAAGACAATACTGCTCAAGGCCGAGGGATTTTTCCTCCAACCAGGATTGCGCAAGCCTTTAGGCAAAGTAAAAACATCATCCCGAGTCCTGCCGAAAGGCGATGCACAGTATTGCCGTTAACACCATAGCGCTGACATTCCCACCTTTTCAGGCCGGATATCCCTCGCCTACTATCATGTCATAGTGGAGTGACTGAACCAGGGAGAATTACGTCAGGGGCCCGGAACAATCGCATAGTAATTTCCGCTCAAATTGCGCCAGGGCTCGCAGCAAGCAATCATGTCCCCCTGGGCATATCGCGTTAGCCTGAGCCCTGTCATGTACCCCTGACCTCTATAATGTACGCTTGACCTTTATAATGTCACCCTGAGCTTGCCGAAGGGTCTAAACTCCTGGCAGGGAGCCGTGGTTTGGGTCCCGATGCCTGCCAGCCAGGTACGGATTCAGATGCTTCGGCGCAGCCACTCGCCTCCATAAGTCACAGCCCGGGAGACCGCTCAATTTTCTTCCCACTGCCGCTCGAGAAAGGAAATGCCCAGATACGGGACGAGCAAAAATGGGCGGAAATCGCGCTAAAAAACAATTTTTCACGGATCTCAAGGCAAGACGTCGCCCGTGAGGCGCCAAGGCCCAAGGAGTTGGGGCAACATACCCGTGCTATAATCGCCCCATCCCCATGTAATTCCCCCTTCGACAGCCAATTTTCTGGAGGATTTGCTTTGACCAGTTCCGGCAACGCTTCCGCCGCTCCGACTGAACATCGCGCCACCATTGGTGACCTGGAAGTCCGGTACCAGGAGTGGCTTTCATCCGGCGACTCAGCCGCCACTCCCATATTGGCCCTGCATGGTCTGGCTTCCTCGGCCAACTGGTACGAAAGGCTGGCCGCCCGGCTCTCTGCCCAGCACCGGGTGTGGGCGCCCGACCAGCGCGGCCACGGCCAGACCACCCAGGCGCCCACGGGCTACGACTGGCAAACCCTGGCCGCGGACGCCATCAGGTTCCTGGACCACCTCGGCGTTGAAAGGGCGGCCGTCCTCGGCCACTCCTGGGGCGGCAACGTGGCCATTAATGTCGCTGCCAAATTTCCGGAGAGAGTCAGCCGGCTGGTCATGATTGACGGCGGATTTCTCGATGGCCACCTGCTGCCCGATGCTTCCTGGGACCTGTTCCGCAACCGCTTTGCGCCCCGCAATGTATCCGGAACCCGCCAGGAATTCCTGGACCGCATAAGCGAACAATTGGGTGATTGCTGGGCCGATGACCTGGAACGCGTTGTCCAGACCATGGTGTACGAGGATGAATCGGGCCACATCCAGGACATCCTCCGTCCGTCCAACCACGCCCAGGTGCTGGAGGCAATGTGGGGGGAGCCGCCCTCGGTTACCTTGCCCAACATCCAGTGCCCCACGCTGATAGTTCCCGCCGGACCCCGGCCCGACCGGGCCGGTGGCGAGTTCAGCCGCACCAAGACCATTATGGTAGAAGCAGCGGCCAGGGCCGTACCCAATAACCGGGTCCACTGGATCCCTGAAACGATTCACGACATCGGCTACCACAAACCCGACGAACTTGCCTCAGTGATAATGGAGTTCCTGGCCGAGCCGTAGTTCGGGACAGTGCCGAGACAAAAATCAGGGGCGGGTACAGCACCCGCCCCTGTCCTTGTCGCCGGATTGACCGAATTATCTAATCATTGTCCGCTGGGGCGGGTATCAACTGACCGCCGCCTGGCTCAACCCCATTGTCCAGGTTCAGGCCGTAGTTGATGGCGTAGAGGCGGGCATATACGCCGCCCTGGCGCAGCAGGTCCTCGTGGCGCCCCACCTCGGCGATGCGCCCCCGGTCCAGCACCACGATCTTGTCCGCGCTGCGAATCGTCGAAAGACGGTGGGCAATCACAATGGACGTCCTTCCTTCCAGGACATGGCTTAAAGCCTCCTGGATCAGGATTTCCGTGTGGGTGTCAATGTTGGCCGTGGCCTCGTCCAGCACGATGATCCTGGGGTCTCCAACGATGGCCCGGGCGAAGCTGATCAACTGCCGCTGGCCCACGCTCAGGTTAACGCCCCGTTCCGCCAGCACGGTGTCGTAGCCATCCTCCAGCGCCATGATGAAGTCGTGCGCCCCCACGGCCTTGGCCGCTTCGATTACGTCCTCGTCAGTGGCGTCGTCGTAGCAGTACCGGATGTTGTCGCGCACGTTGCCGGAGAACAGGTAAGGCTCCTGCAGCACCATGCTCATCTGGGACACCAGGGACTCCCGTTGAACGTCCCGCAGGTCGTAGCCGTCAATGGTTATCTTGCCCTTGGTCACGTCGGCAAAGCGGTGAATCAGGGTTACCAGGGTACTCTTGCCCGCGCCGGTGGAACCCACCAGGGCCACGTTTTCGCCAGGCCGGATGTGCAGGTTCACGTCCTGCAATACTTCCACGCCCTCCACGTAGTGGAAGTTCACGTCCTCGAACCGGATTTCACCCCTCACTGGCGGCATTTCGATGGCATCGGGCTTGTCAACAACCTCCGGCCTCAGGTCCATCAGTTCGAAGATGCGGACGCCGGCAGCCATTGAACGCTGGAAGACGCCGTACTGCATGGTAAGGTGGCGTATAGGCTCGAAGAACCTCTGGATCCAGACGGCGAATGCCAGTAGCACGCCCCATTCCAGGTTGCCGTTCTTGGCCAGCAGGCCGCCCACAAACACCACACCGAAGCCCATGCCCACGCCGATGAGGAACTCCACCATGGGCTGCAGCCCTCCCGAGAACCGGCTGGCCTGCAGGTTGGCATCCAGGTGCTCGTGGTTCAGTTCTTCAAAATGGCGAAGATTCTCGTCTTGCCGGTTGAGGCTCTGCACCACGCGAACGCCGGTAATGTTCTGGTTGTATTCCCCGTTGACCATGGCAATGGCCCGGCGGATGCGCATAAAGGACCGGCGGGCAAATCGCTGCCAGTAAGCCAGGATGAAGAACAGGACCGGCACAATGCTCAGGCTCACCAGGGCCAGTTCCCAGTCAACCAGCAGCATGTAGATGATGATGAACGCCAGCGTCAGAACGTCGGCCAGGGCCAGCACCAGCATCTCAAAGGTTTCCTGCAGCTGCAGCACGTCGCTTTGGCTGCGGGACATAATCCGTCCCGTCGCCGTCCGGTGATAAAAGGAAGGCGACATGTCCTGCAGGTGGCTGAACATCTGGGTGCGCAGGGAGTAAAGAATGCTCTGCCCCACCCTCGCCATGAACACGAACTGCAGGTAGTTGGACGCAAAGTGCACCAGGGTAACGCCCAGGAAAGCCGCTCCCACCAGGTGCAGGGGATGCATGCTCCAGAAATCGCCGGAACTGATGCCATTGTTCACGCCCAGCAGTATCAGCATTGGTATGCTGGCATTGGCTAACGTGTAAATCAGTACCGCAATCAGGCTCTTTATTACGTCGCTCTTGTAGGGCCCCATGTAGGAGATCAGGCGCAGTACTACCTTGTTGTTGTAAACCGCGCCCAGCGCGTTGTCATCGCTGAGGTTGTCCATTGTCGGGGAGTTGATGCCGCCCGAGTTCAGGCCGCGCATCCCCCCCATCATGCCGCCGAAACCGCCGCCCATTCCGCGCATTAGTTGTCACCTCCGTCGCCGCCGACCAGGGAAGCGTCCAGCAGGACCTCCTCCTGGGGCCGCAGTTGCAGCTCGTAAATGTCGCGGTATATACCCCGTCGGGCCATCAGTTCGACGTGGTTGCCCTCCTCAACAATGTGTCCGTCCTTCAGCACCAGGATCTGGTCCGCTTCCCGTACCGTACTCAGCCGGTGGGCAATAACGAAGGTCGTCCTCCCCTTCATCACATTCACCATTGCCTGGTGAATCTGGCGCTCGGTTTCCACGTCCACGCTGGAGGTGGAATCGTCCAGGATTAGAATGGGCGGATTCACCAGAACCGTGCGGGCTATGGACAGTCGCTGCCGTTGCCCGCCGGAAAGCGTGCTGCCCCGTTCACCCACCCAGGTGTCGTACCCGTGGGCGAAGGACATTATCTGGTCGTGGAGCTGGGCTACCTTGGCCGCATTGACGATGTCCTCTTCGCTGGCGTTCGACACCCCGTATGCGATGTTGTCCCGTATGGTTGCGTCAAAGAGGAAGATGTCCTGCTGGACGATACCGACGTTGCGCCGCAGGGACTCCAGGGTAAATTCCCTGATGTCATCTCCATCAATGGTTACCTCGCCGTCGGTTACGTCATAGAATCTGGGAATCAGGTTGACGATGGTGCTCTTGCCGCTGCCCGGCGCGCCCAGGATGGCCGTCACCTTGCCCGGCTCTGCGTCTATATTCACACTCTGGAGCGTCGCAGACCGAGCGTCGTAGGCAAACGACGCACTCCTGAACTGGACGTGACCTTCTGCCCTGCCCATAACCCTGGCGTCCGGCTTCTCTTCCACTGGAGAAGAGCTGTCCAGAACGTCGAAGATACGTCGGCCCGATGATATGGCCCGGGAGAAGCTGTTAATGATCTGCGCCGACGCCCGGATCGGGAAGGTCAACTGGTTCAGGTACAGCACGAACTGGGCCAGCTGTCCGGGGGTCAGGTCGCCCCGAATGATTTCCCAGCCGCCGTACCACACAATCAGGCACAGGGCGAAGGTGAAGTAAAGACTCATCCACGCGCTGTTGGTACCCTGCAGCCTCTCCGACTGGTAATACTCCTCGCGCAGTTCCTGGGCCTTCTTGTCGTATTTGCGCCTTTCGAAGTTTTCCGACCCGAAGGCCTTTACCACATGGATGCCTACCAGGTTTTCCTGAAGCACGGTTACCAGTTCACCGTTGACCTCCTGCACGTGCAGCCACATCCGGCGCAGCTTGCCGATTACCAGGGTGGAACGCAACACCAAAAAGGGGACGAATATCAGGCTGATGAGAGCCAGTTCCCAGTTGATCCAGATCAGGATGCTGGTAACGGCGATAGTTCGTACCACCACTTCCAGTGAGCGCACCAGGCCCATGTTGACGAATCTGCGAATGGCCTCCACGTCCGCGGTGGCCTTGGACATCAGGTTTCCGGTGTGTTCCTTGTCGTGGTACGCGAAGCTGACGTTTTGCAGCTTGTCATAAATCTGGTTACGGAAATCGTAACTGACCAGCTGCGAAAGGGAGTCGGTGGTGTAGGTGCGGGCAAAGTCGAAGAACCCGCGGCACAGGCTGGCGCCCAGCAGCAGGCTGGCCATAACGAACAGGATCTGCCAGGTAAGATCCGGGTTGGGAATCAGCCTTCCCCCCTCTTCCAGCACACCCTCGATAACCACCAGTTGGTCTATTGATTTGCCGAAGAGCCAGGGGACCAGCAGGGAGAATCCTATCGCGGCGAAGAAGGAAAGATAAGCGAGAATCAGCCGTTTGCGGTAGTAGTAGGCCATCCGGGTGATTCTCATCAGGATGTTCATGTAGATTTCCTCAGGGGGTGCAAGTAGGCCATCGCCCTGGCAGAAGTCCAGGAAGTGATGGGAGTGCGCACCGTTTCAGTTTGGATTCAGGATTTGACGGGTCAGCCGGGAAAAGAGCTGACGTGCAAGGGAAATCTCGTGGAATCTGGCGAAAATGCCGCTTAAATGCTGTGAATACAGCGGACATAATATACCTTAGTTGTAAATAATTCAAGCAAGATTTAATCTGATTTAACAATAATCAGACAATTCTGGCGTGTCGGTCCATTCCAGCAATACCACCTTCCTGCAGCCGCTTTTTCAGCCGCCAACTACCCCTTCCTGCTTTCTGCTCCAGTAACGGACGAAAGCCCCCGCCTGCCCTGAGAATGCGGCAGAGGGACCGACCAGGACCAGAATGCGCATGGTCCGCCGCCCCCCGGAACGAAGCCAGGAATTCCAACCGATTCCAGCGAACGGGCTTGGCCTGTGGGATGGAACCGACCCGGTACCTTAAGGGTTTTCGGCCGTACCGTCCCGAAGAACGGCCAGCCGCAAATCTCTTGCTCAACTTCCCCCGCTGGAGAGGGCCGGGAGTGAGGGCATCCCCCCGGGTCACACGTTCAGAACCCGCTATTCTCCCCATATCGAGAAGCCCCACGTGGGCAACGTGGGAGATGGGACAACATGGCCGAGAATGGCAGCAAAAGGAATTCGGCGGCAGCGCCAGGTCCGGAGCGCCTTGCGCTCCTGGTTGGTGGCAGTCCTCAACAGGTGTGGCTCCGCAACGTGCGGGGCCACTCTAGGGCCGTAGTTGAACTTTGCGAGGGACCAGGCAGGGGCATTGGTACCCCTCAGATGTTTACATCCGTTCGGGCGCGGTCATGCCCATCAATTCCAGGGCGCGGCGGAAGACGATCTGGGCCGATTCCACCAGCTTGAGGCGCGCCAGGGTGATGTCGTTGTCCTCGGCGTTGGCTGATATGACCCGGCAGTTCTCGTAGAACCAGTGGAAGGCCGTAGCCAGTTCCATGGCATAGTGGGGCAGATGGTGGGGTTCCAGGGTGCGAGCCATCTGGTCCACCAGTTCGGGCAGCCGGATCATGGTACGGATCAGGTTAAGTTCGTTGGGGTCGGTGAGCAGGGAAACATCCCCCTGGCTCCAGTCAATATCGCGGCTCCGAGCCAGGTTGAGGATGCTGACGTTGCGAGCATGGGCGTACTGAATGTAATAGACGGGGTTTTCCGACGATTCCTTCTTGGCCAGTTCCAGGTCGAACTCCATTTGGGTGGAGGGCGACCGCGCCAGGAAGAAATACCGGCAGGCGTCGGAGCCCACTTCATCAGCCAGTTCCCTCAAAGTAATGAAATCGCCGGTGCGCTTGGAGGCCCGCACCACTTCCGAACCGCGCTTCAGGGTTACCATCTGCGAGATGAGAACCGTCAGGTCGTCCGGCTCTATCCCCAGGGCTTCCACCGCAGCTTTCATCCGTGGCACGTGCCCCTGGTGGTCGGCGCCCCAGATATCGATCACATGGTCGAACTGCCGCTTTACGAACTTGTTGTAGTGGTAGGCAATGTCCGAGGCGAAGTAGGTCGGCTCTCCCGAGGACCTTACTACGACGTTGTCCTTGTCGTCCCCCAGCATGGTGGAGTTGAACCACAGGGCGTTTTCCCGCTCCGACAGGTAATTGTTCTCCCGGAGCAGGTCCATGGCCTGCTCGTACTCCTGGTTGCCGTAAAGGGAGCGTTCGCTGAACCAGTTATCAAAGGACACGCCAATTTCCTGCAGGTCCTCCCTGATCAGGGACACCATCTTTTCCCGGGCGACGTCTCCGATCTGCCGTACGGCTTGCCCCTCTTCTACGTCCACAAACCGTTCGCCCTCGGTGTCGGCAATCTCCCGGGCCAGGTCGTAAATGTAGTCACCGGCATAACCGTTGGAGGGAAATTCAAAGTCCTTTCCCAGAACTTCCCGGTAGCGGGCGTAAACCGAGCGATAGAAGGCCTCCATCTGGGTGCCAGCATCGTTGACGTAGTATTCCCGGGTCACCTGGTAACCGGCGGCGTCCAGCGTGTTGGCCAGCGCGCTGCCCAGGACGGCGCCCCGGGTGTGACCCACGTGCACCGGACCGGTGGGATTTACGCTGACGAACTCCACCATTACCGGGCGGCCGTCACCCGAAGGGACGTTTCCGTACTGGTCCCCGGCCTGCCTGACGGCCTCCACCTGGCTCTGTACCCACGCGTCCTCCAGGTAAAAGTTGATGAAACCGGGGTGGGCAGCCTCCACCTTCTTCACTTCAGCGGCTGAGGGGATAAACCCCACCAGGGTTTCAGCCAATTGCAGCGGGTTGATTCGAGTCGCGCGGGCCAGGCGCAGGGGCAGGCTTGTAGCGAAATCCCCGTGGTCGGGATTGCCCGGGCGCTCCACCAGGACCTCTGGCATTGACTCCAGCTGGATTGCCCCTTCCTGGCGTGCCTTGCCGATGGCCTCCGCCACCATTTCCTGAATGCGGTCTCGAACCAATGCCGTTGCCATTACGATTTACCTTTTCACTAATACTTCAAATAGGAGTCTTAACCCGTTATTGGGAAACGGGCTACTATTCTAAACCAAAGCCAAAACGGATTACAGGCTTGTGGAACGACGGAACAAGCCAATCGCGCTCCGTCCGGCCACCACAAACTAGATGGAAAGAGCCACGTCCACCAGGGCGATCCGGCCATCATTAACGGCATCCAGCGCCTTCTTCAGGGCGGGCACCAGTTCCGCCGGATCCTCGACCCTGACCCCGTAGCCCCCAAAGGGGTCCACCAGCTTGGGATAGTCAGGGCCCGGAATGTGGACACCGTGCCAGATGCCGGAGCGGGCGGCGTCGCCATCGGGATAGTAATGGGCGTGGTTGCGGCGCATGGCTTCGTAATTGCCGTTGTTAAAGATCACGGTCAGGAAGGGCAGGTTGGCCTCGCAGGCAACGCCAAAGCTCTGGGTCACAGGGTTGTAGAGGAAGCCGCCGTCACCCATCAGGGCCACCACCGGCCGGTCGGGCATAGCCAGTTTTACTCCCAGCGCCAGGCCAAGCCCCTGGCCAAGGCCGCCGTTGGGGTGGAAGTAGCTTTGAGGACGGTCCCACTGCACGTGGCGCAGCACCTGACCCCGGTGGGACGTTACCTCTTCCGCGTAGGCGGTGTTGTCGGGCATGGCCTCGCTTATGGCGGCGCAGAGCCAGACCGGATCTATGGGGGACCTGGTCCGAGCTGCTTCCTCGGCAGCCTGGCGGGCGGCAGTCAGGCGGTCATGCTCGGCAGTCCACCGTTCGCGGCGCTGAGCTATCTTTGCCGCGTTGGACCCCTTCATAGCCCCATTGGCTTCAAGCGCTTCGGTCAACAGCTGAAGGGTGATGGTCATATCTCCTTCAACGTACATATCGGCCAGGAGGTTCTGGTACACCATCTGTCCCTTCAGCGGGTTCTCACCCAGGGCGACTACGGTCGCGCTGGCCGGGCCGGCGCTGGGCGGATACCAGGGGGAGCGAGCGCCCAGCAGCAACACCAGGTCGCACTGGTTCAGGTAGGCCTCAGGAGTCCCCAGGTACAGAGGGTGCCCCTTGGGGAAGTTGGCGTAGATAGAGGAGCTCTCAGTGACCGGGATGCCCATCATTTCCGCCAGGTTGACCAGGCTCTCGTAACCGGCAACTTCCTGTCCCGACCCTTCGGTGATTATCAGGGGAAGGCTGCTGTTGGCGATGAGGTCTGCCAGTCGTTCAATGGAATCGGCAGCCGGCTGTATCTTGGGGGCCTGGGCTACGCGGCGGATCTTGGCAGGGGGAGCCCAGTCGTGGATCATCGTCTCGATGGGGATGTCCAGGAAAGTCGGGCCCTTGGGGACGCGCTGGGCCATTTCGCCGGCGCGTACCAGCTGCTCGTAGAGGGTGTAGGGGCTGGTGGCCTGTCCGCTCCACTTGACGAAGGGGTCAACAAAGCGGTTGGGGCCGCCGACAACGCTGAGGTTGCGGTACCACTGACCCTGGGGATCAAGCTCGGGATTCTCGCCGTAGCTGTTTGCCTCGCCCGAGCAGACCAGCATTGGCACCTCGCCGAGGTAGGCGCTGTGGATGCCCACGCCGCCCTGGAGCAGGCCCACGCCCGCGTGGAGGAGTACGGCCTGCATCTTGCCAGTGACCCGGGTGTAGCCCAGGGCCATATCCACGGCCAGGGTTTCGTGCCAGCAGTTGATGTAGGTTGGGCCATCTACCTCTTCTATTTTCTGGCGGGCCAGGGCTTCCCAAACGGGCGCCCACTCAGACCCCGGGGAGGAGATGATGTAGTCGATGCCCAGGTTGCGGAAGGCTTCCAGAATGGCGTCTCCGCCGTCCCGGGTGTGAGCTTGCGTCATGCTATGGCCTCCTAGTGTTTGGAGTCAGGGCAGCAGGGCTGCTTCCTGAACCTGCAGAGGGAGGTAGTTGGGCTACCCTGGGTTGAGTATAGGTAGGCCCCTATTCAGTGTCAACGCAGGCTGCCCCGCGGACGGCGGTTGTTTACCATGGCCTTTGGGGCTAAACTCACGGCAAGGGTGAACCTGAACGGATAGAGGAGAGAGGTGATTCCATGGCCGGACTGTACGGTACCTACGAGCCGCCGGTACCTTCGAAGGTTATCTTTGGACAGGGGAGGGCAGAAGACCTGCCCTCGGAGCTGGACCGACTGGGCAGCCGGCGGGTGATGGTGCTGTCGGGGCGGAGCATCGCCGAGCGGACGGACACGGTCAAGCGGGTGGAGAGCCTGCTGGGCGGCAGGTGCCTGGCAGTCTATTCCAACCTGCCGCAGCGGGCGCCCCTGGCCACCGCGGTGGAGGCTACGCAGATTGCCCTGGACAACGGCGTGGACACGCTGGTGGGCGTGGGAGGCAGCACCATCTCCGACGCCGCCCGCATGATCGGGGTGATGATGGCCGAGGGGCTGACCACCGAGGATGCCCTGCGGGAACGGGGGCACCAGGGCGGCGGCAACTTCCAGTCCACGGCCGACCGCGCCAGGCTGCCCCTGCAGGTGTCCATACCCACCACCCTGTCGGCCGGCGAGTTCAACACCGGCGGCGGGAACGTCCTGGACGACCAGGCGGGGCACAAGATAAGGGTGAGGCACCCCGGGCTGTACGCCCATTTGATAGTCCTGGACCCGGACATGACCGAGGGGACCCCGGACTGGCTTTGGCTGTCCAGCGGCGTCAAGGCCCTGGACCACTGTATCGAGCGGCTGTACTGCCGGGGAAGCCAGCCGGCCACCGACGCCACCACCCAGAAGGCGGCGGAACTGCTCTTCAGGCACCTGCCCCAGTCCAGGGAGGAGATGGGCAACCCGGAAGCCCGCCTCGGGTGCCTGATGGGGGCGTGGATGTCGATGATGGGCGCGCCCAGCGTAGGATCAGGGTTGAGCCATGCCATCGGTCACGTCATCGGCGTCAAGTACAGCGTGGGGCACGGCTACACCTCCTGCGTAACCCAGCCCTACGTGATGGAGTTCAACCGTCCGGCCTCGGCGGACAAGCAGGCCATGCTGGCGGAGGCGGCCGGACTGGACACCCGGGGGATGAGCGACGAAGTGGCCTCGGAAGCGGTGGCGCAGGTGGTGGACCAGTTCATCCTGGAACTGGGCATGCCCCACCGGCTGCGAGAGCTGGAAATCCCCCAGGAGGACCTGCCCGAAATCGCCCGGATGACGCTGGAGGACGGCCCGTCGCGCAACAACCCGGTGGAGGTAACGAGGCCCGAGGAATTGCTGCCGCTGCTGGAGAGGGCGTGGTAGGGCGGGGTTAGCCGTGAATGCCCACGGATTATCGCCAAGGGAATGAAAATCCCCGTGGCGAGGCTACGGAGCGGGGCAGTCGCGGGTAAACTGACTGCCACTCTGAGCGAAGTCTCAAAGGCTGGATCCGCCATACAAGCGTGCTTTCGGACCTGAAACCGGGCTGAGGACAAGGCTCTCAGGCCCTTCGGCATGCTCAGGGCGACATGACCGCTGTTCAGAATATCAGCCTCCATTTGAGACGCGATTGCCCGGGGCTGAGGAGGGCCGGCGGGGATGAGAGCGCCATTACTTTGCTACAATGGGCAGGCCGGTGAGGCCGGCGAGTCGAGATCAATCCAGACATCGGAGGTTTTCTGTAATGCCATCCTTTATGGACAAGTTGACGGTTAACGGTAATGAAATGGACATGTATGCCGCGGTGCCCGAGGGGTCGGGGCCCTTTCCCGCCGTGGTGATCGCCTTTCACGTGGGCGGAATGGACGAGTTTGACAAGGTTATGGCCGACCGGTTCGCCGAGGAGGGCTACGTGGCCGTGGTGCCCGACCTGTTCCATCGCTACACCGACGAGCAGTTGAACGGTGGTCGGCTGGAGCGGCTGAACTACCTGAACGACGCGGACGTCATCGCCGACATGAACGCGGCGGTGGACTTCCTGACGGGCAACTCGGCCATCGACAACGACCGGATCGGCGTCACCGGCTTCTGCATGGGCGGACGCGTCGCCTGGCTGATGGCGGCGGTCAATCCCATCTTCAAGGCCACCGTGCCCTTCTACGGCGGCACCATCATGGGCAAGTGGGGCGACCCCGAGAAGACGCCCTTTGAACTGTCCGGGGACATCAGCTGTCCCATGCTGTTCCACTTTGGCGAGATAGACCGGAACCCGTCGCAGGAGGACATGGCCAAGCTGGACGCGGAGCTAACGCGGCTGGGGAAGGAGCATACCTTCCACACCTACGCTGGCGCGGACCATGCCTTTATGGACTGGACGGGCGCGCGCCACAATGCGGAGGGGGCGGCGGTGGCCTGGCCCCGGACCATTGAATTTTTTGACAAATACCTGAAGGCGTAAGCTTTCCATTCAATCCACGAAACAATCCACGAAGGACACGAAGGGGCACGAATGGAACGCCCCTTATTCCTGGCCCTTTCTAGTTCGAAGAAGGGCGAATCGTTTCCACAAAAAGCCACGAAAGGTCCTTGTCAGATTTTCGGGCCTATTGAGTGAGAGGCGGCGAATAGTCAATCATGATATGCATGAATTTCGACCCGCGCCCAAAAAAATGAACCTGCCTGAGCCTATTGAAGACTTCGACAGCGAACGTAATCAGGTGCAGTTTGACCTCGAAGCAGATGAAGATGTTGACATTAAGTGGAACCTACAAATTGACGAGTTGACTGCCCAAATTGGCAGTTCTGGAGACATTGGGTTCAACGAAGTGTCGGAATTGCTATGGGCTTTCTGTTATCGGCGAAGTTACAGATTTAACTGGCTTAAAGAAAAGGCTTGGGAAATCGGGAACCTGCGCCTTTTCTTGGAGTTTCTACATTGCTGGGAAAACAACCAGGAATGGTGGGAAGTATATTTCTACAATCAGTGGCTTGATAGCTGGCAACCAGTTTGGAGTAGAGGCAGTTTGTCCTTGGACAGTTGCTATTTATTGGTTCAGCTACGCAACCATTGTACCCCTGAAGAGGTGATTGACCAGGAATGGTTCGAAGATTGGCATGAGCACGAGCTGTGGGCCAAGGGGTTTACATCATTCTCATCTTATGCATTGTTCCGCGCAGAATTGGGGGATCATGCGGACCGGCATCAGCAGATTGCTCATAATTACTTGGCTGAAGAGTGGCCTGAAAAGGCAGGAGAATACTCTAACGAACTTCTCGAGCGTACTGGGGAACTCTCTCTGGCCGAACTAATTGATCGCCGACTCACTCTTCCCGAATGGCTTCTCCATCAGGATTGGTATAGTGGAGCGGAGTGGCTAGACAATTTGAACTAAGTAATGGGGATAGGCCTTGACGTTAGGAGGTAGCTACGGTGACTTTAGGACACCCGCCGGAAGCTCCCGTACCAGTGCGCGGTTGCTTTGTAGTTCACCTGAACGGTGGTTACAAAGATACAATTGGAGTAGTGCTCGGTAACAAGACTGTAGGGCAGGCTGTTTTGGTCGAAGTGAGTTGGGGTAGCGAACAAGTGAGGGATTGGCACTCTCCCGCAGAATTAGGCTCCGGCTTCTTGCCAGGTTGCATAGTGCAGGATGCCCCCGTATCTAACACTAAGAGATCTCTAGGAACTGGGTTGGTGCTCAATACACGTCATATTGCCAGCCGGGACCAAGTGTTGGTGCAACTCCATAATACGGGGGAAAGCAAATGGCTACCTTACGAAAATCTATTGTGCGTCAGGCAACGTCATAACGAGGAGCCCGATAGCCCTAACCGTTTTCGTCTGAAAGCTTTGGCTCATTCCCTGGATTCTTGGAACCAGATTACTGGTGCTTTAGATCGTTTGGATGTCGATCCGCTCCCTCACCAGATTGACTTGGTCCACCGTATTATGACTTCCGATCAGTCTAATTGGCTAATCGCTGACGATGTTGGTTTAGGAAAGACTATTGAAGTTGGCCTTTTGTTGGCCGCCAAAAAACGCAGGCGGTTGGCTCGCCGGGTGATGGTAGTTTCTCCTGCCTCTGTGGTCCGACAGTGGCAAGATGAAATGCAGTACAAGTTCAATGAAGATTTTCGCATCTACGGCTTAGACTTTCACATTAATCACCCTTCCCACTGGGCGGGCTACGATAAGGTCATTGTGTCTATAGACCGGGCCAAGACCGAGAATCACTGCCCAATCATTAGTGAATCAGGCACTTGGGATTTAATCATCTTTGACGAAGCCCACCACCTCAGCAAAATAGAAGGACAAGCAGTTACTCAACGGTATCGGCTAGCCGAGACTTTGCGTAAGTTGACTGACGAGTTTGTCTTTCTGACAGGAACGCCCCATCAGGGCGACTCGGAGCAATTCGTAAATCTTCTGAGACTGCTTCGGCCTGATTTAACGCGGCGGCTTACGACGATGTTCACTAACCCGTCGGTGGTTGCTGAAGTGGTTCTGCGCAACCGTAAGAGCCTGGTCACCGACGTTGATGGAAACTTTCTGTTTCGCGGTCAAGATACCCGTCGGGTGGAGATTTCTCTCTCCGAAGCGGCCAAGGAATTTGACCTACGCCTGCAAACTTATTTGAAGGAAGGCTATGCGGCATCCGAAGCCGGAGGGACTACTGGGCGTGCAATCGGATTCGTTATGACGATTTATCGCAAATTAGCGTCTTCCAGCATTTATGCCATTGAGCAGGCCCTCCAAAGACGTCTGTCTCGCCTGAATTCTGACTCCAACAGTAGCAATTCATTCTACGACGATCTCGAAAGTGTGTGCGGCCGTGATTTTGATGAAGACGCATTCATCGAAGGGATAGATGCGCAGGATGACCTAGCGCAGGCAACCCAGACTTCCTCCGTACCATTCTTTACTGGAGAAGAGTCATATATTGCCCAGCTGCTGGACACGGCTGCGGCGGTAAAGAATGACGACCGCAAGCTAATGCAGTTTCTATCAGAGATAGTTGACCCGCTGCAAGAGGTTGGAGAGAAGGTTCTAATTTTTACTGAATACCGGGCCACTCAGGACTACCTTGTCCATGCCCTACAGGAACGCTACTCTGGAACTTCGGTAGCACAAATTAACGGGGGTATGTCCCTCAACGAGAAGCGCAATAGCATAAATTCTTTCAACGAACATGCCCAGTTTTTGGTTTCAACCGAGGCTGGTGGCGAAGGGATTAATCTACACCAAAACTGTCACATCATGGTCAATTACGATCTCCCTTGGAATCCCGGCCGCCTAGTTCAAAGATCGGGTCGGCTCTATCGATATGGGCAGAGCCAAAGAGTGATAGTCTTTAACTTGATGGCGGTCGATGGGTTTGACAATCTGACTATTAGTCGGATGCTTGAGCGTGTCAACCAAATTGCTGAAGACATGCACCCCGTCAGTTCCGAGTTCAGGGATGGGCTTCACGATGAAATCATTGGGGCATTTCTTGAAAGGATTGACATGTCGTCTATTTTGGCCACCAACCGTGACATGGATATGGCACGCACGAATGCAGAAATCGATGAAGCCTTAGCCCGGGCTAAGGAATCTCAATCCCAACAGGAGATTCTTTTCGCTGACGTGGAAGGCTACAACCCTGACTCAATTGCTTTATTTCAGAAATTTGGGCCCGACGAGGTAATTGCCTTCCTTAGAGGCATTCTGCCATACCGAAGCATCCGTCTCAGGCAAGAGATGTACAGCGGCAGAGTTCTCGAATTAGAACTGCCAGCAGAGATGCGAGGCAGCTATTCGGAGTTTCCTCTAAGAGCAACGGTCGTCCGCGTGTCAGCTGACCGGAGTCTTGCCGCTCAACGTCCTGATATAGCTCTAATGGACTTTGCCAGTGCTTTTTTTGCTGAACTGATTGAATTCGCCAAGTCTCCAAGCTTTGGAGGTGAGAGTGCTACTTTTGGAGGTCCTGTGCCAGGAGTTCTGAATCTGTACAAAGTGCGTTGGCAAGATGATCAAGGCGTCCCAAAGTGGGAAGCACTGCTACCTACCTTCTTACCTGATGGTAGCAACAAGGCAATTCCATACGCTGATTTCTTCCGAACCCTGCTCCTTGATGAAAGGGACAAGGCAACGTCTTTGGCCTCAGATACTTTTGCAAATCAAATGACCAGGAGATTGTTGGATGAGTGTGCCGACAACGAACTCGCCAGCCAGTGCACAGCTCTGCGTCACCCCAATGACACAGTTTTGCTAGCCTCAGCAACACTTACCGCCTAGCAATGTAGTAATCTGACAGGCACAGTCAGTGGACAATCGTGAATATTCGTGGATAATTTACGCAACATTTCCCTTGGGGTGGATGAGATATGACTACTACTGAGAAAAAGCAGTACAGCGTGGGCGGGGTGATGCTGGACCGGCCGTTCAAGATTCGCCGGCTGGGTCACTTCGGCTTTAATTCAGACAAGATGGAAGAGTCGGTGAAGTTTTACCGGGACCTGCTGGGGTTCTATGAGTCGGACGTGCTGGACTTCAAGCGGATTCCGGGGCTGGAGGACAAGCTGGCCCACATAGAGGACGGGCGGGGGGTGTTTTTCACCCACGGCAGCGACCACCACGCCTTTGTGCTGTTCCCGCGCAACGTGATGGACGCCTTCGTGGCGGCCGGCGGCGGTGGCGGCGGCAAGGGCGAGGTGACCATCAACCAGATTACGTGGCAGACCGGGGCGCTGGAAGAGGTGGTGAACGGCGCGCACTTCTTCGAGGAACAGGGCATCGGGATCCAGCGGGTGGGACGGGACATGCCGGGGAGCAACTGGCACGTCTATCCCTACGACCCGGACGGGCACATCAACGAGCTTTACTACGGGATTGAGCAGATAGACTGGACGCGCCGCAGCAAGCCGCGGGAGATGTACTACCGCATCTTCCACGACGAACCGACCCTGCCGCAGATGTCGGAAGAGGCGGAGGTGGAAGAGGCGGTGGCCAAGGGCATTGACATATTCTCGGGATTCCGGGGCGTCAACCAGCTACCCGCCAAGTACGACGTGGAAGGGGTGATGCTGCCGAGGCCCTTCAAGATTACCAAGATCGGGCCGGTGAACCTGTTCGTGCAGGACATGGGGGCGTCGCTGAACTTCTACCAGAACCACCTGGGGTTCGTGCTGACGGAAGAGACGGAAATCAACGGGCACCGGCTGTACTTCCTGCGCAACGGGTCGGAGCACCACAGCCTGGGGCTGTTCCCCAGGGCGCTGCGGTCGGAGCTGGGATGCAGTCCGCACACCACCAGCGCGTCGTTTGGCGTGGAGGTGGGGAGCTACAGCCAGCTGCGGAATGCGGTAGGCTTCCTGAAGGAGAACGGGGTGACGTTCAAGGAGATGCCGGCGGAGCTGCACCCGGGGATTGACTACGCCGCGTATGCCTTTGATCCGGACGGGCATATGATCGAGCTTTATTACTACATGGAGCAGATCGGGTGGAGCGGGAAGCCGCGTCCGCAGGAGCTGCGTCGGGAAGTGCCGGCCAACTGGCCGGACACGATTGAGCCGCTGTCGGATACGTACGTGGACCAGGTGTTCCAGGGTCCGCTGGGGTAGGGGAATTTATCCACGAATGGGCACGAATTTTCACAAAGTAGTTGTTCGTGACATTGCCGGGCCGGGTCCGGCGGAATAATGGCAAAAGATGAGGGGCGGGTGTAATACCCGCCCCAAGGTTTTTTTGGAGGAATGACGGGGGTTACATCATGCGGCGGATGATGTTGTTGGCCTGGTCTTCGGTGAGGCCGAGTTCACGGAAGGCCAGCGGACCGCCGTCGTCGAGGACGGGCTCACGGCGGCCGAGGCTGACGCTCTCGGGGGACTGGAAGAAGACGCCGGTGTAGATGGTCTCGCCCCACACCATGGCCTTCTCGCAGGCCAGCTTCCAGTCGCTGGTGTTGTGCTCCTCGTCCTCGAGCTTGACCACCCGGTCCTTGAAGAAGTTGTGGGTGTTGTCGAGGTTGAAGGTGACGCAGGGGCTGAAGACGTCCACGAGGGCGAAACCCTTGTGCTCGATGGCCTGCTGCATGAGATCGGTGAGGTGGCGGACGTCGCCGCTGTAACCCCGGGCCACGAAGGTAGCGCCGTTCATGATGGCGGAGGTGATGGGATTGACGGGCATCTCCACGCTGCCGAAGGGAGTGCTCTTGGTCTTCATGCCGTCGCGGCTGGTGGGTGAGATCTGGCCGGTGGTGAGGCCGTAGATCTGGTTGTTCATCACGATGTAGGTGAGGTCGATGTTGCGGCGGGCGGTGTGGGTGAAGTGGTTGCCGCCGATGCCGTAACCATCGCCGTCGCCGCCGGTGACCACCACCGTCAGTTCGTGGTTGGCCAGCTTGGCGCCGGTGGCCACGGCCAGGGAGCGGCCGTGGAGGGTGTGCATGCCGTAGCTGTTGAAGTAGCCCGGCAGGTTGGAGGAACAGCCGATGCCGCTGATGGTCAGGATTTCGTGGGGCTGGAGTCCCAGGCCGGCCACGGCTCGCTGCAGGCTGTTGAGTACCCCGAAATCGCCGCACCCCGGGCACCAGTCCGGGTCAACGGCCCCCTTGAAGTCGCGTGCCGTTAAGGCAACGACACCAGAGTCTCCCGTGTTTCTTTCGGTAGTAGTCATTGGCCTTCCCTCTACAACGATGATTTTCCAGGGGTTTGTTCACCCCGTCCTGTCCTTCTCCCCTGACGGGGGAAGGGAATTTTTCCGGTTCTTTTTATACGATGACTTCCTGGGTGGGGACGAATACCTCGGCGTTTCCGGCCAGCAATTCCCTGGCGCCGTCGGCGATGTGATGGGGCATAAAGGGTTCGCCGTCGTACTTGCGGATGTGGCCATCAACGGAAAGGCCAGTTTCGCTGCGCATATAGCGGTAAAACTGGCCGGAGTGGTTGTTCTCTACAATGAAGACCTTCCTGGCGCCGTTAACGGCGCTGGTAACCGCGTCAACGTGGAAGGGTACGATCCACTTGACGGCCAGCTGGTTGGCGGAGACGCCCTGTTCGGCCAGGAGCTGCCGCGCCTCCCGGATGACGCCCTCGGTGGAGCCCCAGCCCACCAGGGTGACGTCGGCGTCGGCGGGACCCTCGATTTCGGGGGGCGCGATTTCCTTGACGACGTCCTGGAACTTGCGGGCGCGCTTTTCCACCATCATGCGGCGCTTGTGGGGGTTGGTGAACTCGTCGCTGATGAGGACGGAATTCTCGTCGTGCTCGTCGGTGGCGACCACGTGGACGTAGCCGGGGACGCCGGGCAGGGCCCTGGGAGACACGCCGGACTCGGTATTTTCGTAGCGCATGTACCCGTTGGAGGGCGCGGGCTCGGTGATCAGGCTGCCCCGGTCAATGCCGGGATGCATGTTGATGTCGTCGGGGTCAACGCTGAAGCGACCCTCGCCGATGAGCAGGTCGGAAAGGACGATAGCGGGACACTGGGCATTATCCACCAGGTTGAACAGCTCGGGCATGGTGTTGAAGCAGTCGAGAGCATCCTTGGGGGCGACGATAAAGCGTTCGAAGTCGCCCTGGCTGGCGCCCAGGGCCTGCCACAGGTCGCCCTGCTCGGTCTTGGTGGGAACGCCGGTGGAAGGACCGGCCCGCTGCACGTCGATGAAGACGACGGGGATTTCCATCATGCCCGCCGCGCCGACGGCCTCGGTCATCAGGGCGAAGCCACCGCCGGAGGTGCCGCACATGGTGCGGACGCCGGTGTGGGCGGCGCCGATGGCCATGTTGGCCACGCCGATTTCGTCCTCGACCTGGCGGACCATAATGCCCAGGTTGCGGGCGTTGGCGGCCATCCAGTGGAGAATGCCGCTGGAAGGACTCATGGGATAGGCGCAGTAGAACTTGACGCCGGCGGCAGCGCCTCCCATGGCGAGAGCATCGTTACCCGCCCAGACGCCCAGGGGCTTGCCACCGTCGGGAAGGACGTCGTAGTAGGGTACGAAGTTCGTGGCGGCGTATTCGAAACCGGCGCGGGCCACGCGCACGTTCTCGTCGATGACGTTCTGGCCCTGGCGCTGGAAACGGAGGCTCAGGCTCTCTTCCAGGACCTCGAAGTCCACGCCCATAAGGGACATAATGGCGCCGACGGCGATGGTGTTCTGGACCAAACGGTTGCGGCTGGCGCTGAGGTCGGCGACGGGCAGGGGGCAGAGATGCACGCCATCGTTGACGTCGCCGGGGTTGATGCTGTCGCCGTTATAGATGACGCGGCTGCCGGGGCCCATGAGGCTGAGGTGCCGGTCCATGGTGTCCTGGTTAAGGCAGAGGAGAAGGTCGAGCTTGTCGCCGTGGCTGTAGATCTCCTGGTCCGAGACGCGGACGGTGAGGAAGATGTGGCCGCCACGGATGATGGACTGGTAAGCGTTGTAGGTATAGAGGTGGAGGCCACGGCGGACAAAGATGCGGGCGAGAATGTCGCCCGGGGTTGCGATGCCCTGACCGGCCTCACCGCCGATACCCATGGCAAGATCGTACTTGTTTGAAGCCATTTGGGACTCCTAGACTAAACTGCCCCGATACCCCGACCGCCCGAATCCACCCTTAAAGTTGTTGCTAGTATAATGCCGGCCATTGCCGGGCGCAACGTAAAGGGGGAGTGGGGGTGGGGGGGAGCAGGTGTTTTGGAGAATGACATGCTTAGCCCCGCGGCTGGCTCAGGATAAACTGCGCCGAAGAGACTGGAATCCTCCATACAAACCAGCTTTCGGACCCGAAGCAGGGCTGAGGACAAGGCTTTCAGGCCCTTCGGCAGGCTCAGGGCGACATGACTATTGCCTATCGAATTTGCGCGACCTACCGTCCCGACATTTAACGCGATTGTCCTGGCGCTATTCATAGCAACGTTCCATTTGACAGGCTATCTTACGGGTGGTATGGCAGAGGCAGAACGGTCGAAATGCTATCAGGGGCGGGTTTCAAACCCGCCCCTACCTGCTATGGAACACCTGAAGAGCAACGGAACCACAATTCAGCAAGAGTTCAGAGTTGGTGGAATTTCCAGGCCAGCCAGCGCCGTCATACCGGCGAATGCCGGTATCCAGGATTCCTTGCACCGCCTGACCTGTATTCACTGTCAGCCTTGCTGGATTCGCTAAACTCACAAACGAAGTGC
>JAPPGG010000002.1 GCA_028875055.1 Chloroflexota bacterium | reverse complement strand
CCATACCCGTATCCTTGACTCCCCCTATGTTACCATTTTGTCCACACGCCCTAGAATACCGAGGCCAATGGCAGCAGGGAAGCTGCCGGCCAGGGGAGAGAATGAGCAAGTTCATAGTGATTTACCACGCGCGGGCGCCCTTTATGCAGATGATGCAGGAAAAGGGCTCCACCCAGGAGGATATGCAGGCAGAGATGCAGGCCTGGATGGATTGGGCCGGACGGTGCGGCGACGGCCTGGCCGAAATGGGCGGTCCCATGGTCGGTAACCTGAAGCTGACCAGCCAGGGCAGTTCGGCCAGCGACAGGGGTGTTGTGGGCTACTCGATACTGGAAGCCGCGGACATGAGCGCAGCGCAGGCCATGCTGGAGGGGCATCCGCACTTTAGACTGGACTCCAGTTGCGAGATTGAGGTTCACGAAGTAATGCAGATGCCGGATTCGGCTTAAGGGGCTTCGGATTCGGCTTGAGGGACTATGGGTGGCGTCCTGTTGAGCAGGGTGACGCGGTTCCTTCCTGGCAGCCCTGGCGCAATTTGAAGGGGAATTGTTGCCCGCTACCCCGGTGAGCTTGTGGCCGTATCCCCTGTATGGTATTCTATCTGCCTAGTGTCGGGGCGTGGCGCAGCCCGGGAGCGCACCTGCATGGGGTGCAGGGGGTCGCCGGTTCAAATCCGGCCGCCCCGACCATCAAAGGAGCTACCAGTATGGCAAGACCTGCCCGTGCGGCAGGTCTTTTTCGTTGGCTACCGGCACGGTTATCGCCGCACCTCCTACGGGGACTGAAGCACAATCCTCCCAAGAGGCGGGCTTTCCCGCAGTTTTGCCAGGGCCTGTTCCACGTCGTCAAGGGGATAAGTTTCCGAAACCACCGGTTTAAGCTGTCCCTGTTCCACCAGCTTCACCACTTCCACCACGTCCTGCAGATTTGAGGCGCGGGTGCCGAGGATGCTCCACTGGCCGTAGATCAGATCGGCAGTGTCCACCGCCAGGGGGATGCCGTAGTTATAGCCCAGGATAACCAGCCGGCCACCCAACCTCAGGCTGGCGACGCTGTCGGGCAGGACGGCCGCCACTGCCTCTCCGCCCACGCCCTCGACCACAACGTCGGCGCCCAGGCCGTTGGTTAGCTCCTTGACCCGTTCGGGCAGGCTCTCCGCGCGACTGTTGACGATGACGTCGGGATTGAACTGCTCGGCTCCCTGCAGCTTGTCGGGCACCACGTCGGCGGCAATTACCCGGGCGCCCATGATTTTGGCCATCTGCATGGCGTGGATACCCAGTCCCCCGATGCCCACAATTACCACGGTTTCCCCGGGCTGGATTGCGGCCCGCTGGGTAAGCGCGTGGTAAACGCTGGCAATGGCGTCGGGGATGATGGCAGCCTCTTCCCAGGGCACATCGGGGGAGATTTTCACGGCGTTGCGGCCGGATACGCGCATGTACTCGCTGAAGCCGCCGTTGATTTCGAAACCGGTGCGGGGGGCGGTAACGCAGTAGTTCTCCATGCCCTTGCGGCAGTAGTCGCAGAAGCCGCAGCCTTCGGTGGGATACACGGTGACGCGGTCCCCCTTCTGGAGGCCCGGCACTTCGGCGCCGACTTCAACGACCTCGCCGGCCGCTTCGTGGCCCGGTATATGGGGCAGGGGCACGGTGGGGACGAGGCCACCGGATATTTTCAGGTCGGTGGCGCAAAGGCCATTGGCCACCACCCTGATTATCACGTCGCGCGGGCCCATGAGGGGGTCGGGGACTTCGTTCAACTTCAGTGGAGCATTGAATTGCTCCAGAACCATCGCTTTCATTTCGGAGTGTCCTCAAGAGCAGGGGTGATTGCGGTACCGACAAAGCCTGTCTGAATCACTGTCCGGCACGCCTTCCGGCGGCGTGACTTTGACTGCCTGACAGGTGTGTCATTCTATACCGCTGGCGCTGAGCTTGTCGAAAACATTCCGGCCTGGCAACCGTCCAAGGTTTGTGAGCCTCGGTGGCGGGGAACGCGCCATTCGGCACAGGCCGCAATCAGGCAATCCTGGCGGCGTCCACAGGTCAGGCGTGGCAGGGACTCCCTGATACCGGCTTTAACCGGTACGACAGAGCAGGCCGCCACGGAACCTCCGCCAAGTCTGAGCTCCCGTGTGGACCGGTCTCACGGTCTTTTACACTCCTGACCCGTAAAATGCCTGAACCGCAGAGGGCTCAAGCTTCCCGCCGGTTGAAAAGCAATACAGGGACTATCAAGGCAAATGCTCCATTTTGGGTGATATCGCACAGGGAGAACGGTCGATAAGCAGTCAGGGCGGGTTTGAAACCTCCCCTGCCTGCCATAACCCCCCCGAATCGCAAAGCTACCACTATTGGGTATTGGGGCATCTGTTCGTCAAGCCGGGTACTGGGGCATATAATGGACAAATGAGGTGGATTGGAACGTGTCCGGACTGGTCGAATCACCGGCATGCCATAGACATAGCCTGTTAAAAGCGGGATGTGGGCACGCTTCGACGTGATTCCTGGCTGCCAGACCGGAGCAATTCAAGGGGAAATAGAGCTCGATTGCCCGAGAACTCAGAGGTTGACAACATTATAGAACATCTGTACGATTAGGACGCTTGTTCTAGTTTGTGGACAGAGGGAGTGTTGTTATGGCTCAAGCTGAGGTTCAGGAGATCACCTGCAAGTCCCTGCTTAACCGAATTGATGTGCCTGGGTATCCCTTTCGCTGGACCCTGAACCCCTATCGCGGCTGCCGTCACGCCTGCCGTTACTGCTATGCCAGGCCCACCCACGAATTCTGGGGGATGAACTCGGGCGAGGAATTCGACCAACGCGTTTTCGCCAAGGTAAACGCTGCCCAGGTACTGCGCGACGAGTTGCGCCGGCCCAAGTGGAAGGGCGAGCCTGTAGCCATAGGCACGGCATCGGACCCCTACGAACCCGCCGAGGCCCAGTACAAGCTGACCAGGCAAATTATCCAGGTCCTGGCCGATCTTCGTAATCCCGCCTCTATTACCACCAAGGGCGTGCTGGTGCGGAGGGACGTGGACGTATTGAGAGAGCTTTACCACGCGGCCGATGTACAGGTAATTTTCAGCGTGGGCAGCGTGGACGAGCAGGTCTGGAGGCGCACCGAACCCGGGACGCCCAGCCCCATAGCCAGGCTGGAAGCGATGCAGTTCCTGGTGGAGAGCGGCATACCTGCGGGGGTGATGATGGCGCCCCTGCTGCCTGGCATCTCCGACAGCGCCGAGGCCATCAATGAGACGGTCCAGGCTGCGGCCCGCCACCACGCCCAGTTCCTGTCCGGCAACCTTCTTTTCCTGAAGCCCGGCTCCAGGGAATGGTTCATGCCCATGCTGCGGGAGTCTTACCCGCACCTGACCGCAGGCTATCTGCGTTTGTACCGGAACACCTACGCCGACAAGGACTATACCGAATCGGTGCTGGCCCTGGTGGAGGAGGCCCGAAGGGTTTATCACCTGCCCTCGGTTACTCCGCCCCGCGAACTGAACGCGCCGCGCCAGGCACAACAACTGGCCCTGATTGCGTGATCGGATTCGCATAGCCGGGTGGCCGCTGGATTCAAGGGGCAAGCAGGAAAGACCGGGGAGACGGAAAAATGCAGGGGCGCATGGACGTGCGCCCCTGCATCGCATTTCAAGGCTTCCATCCTCCTGGCGGCGGCAGGTCAGAAGGGGGGTGATGCCCTGGCCGCGCTTGCCCTGGCCGCAGCTGCCACATCACCGGATGATTTCTGATTCGGCCCCTGAACCGGCGCCCAGGTGGGATGTGCAAATGGAGTTGGGCGGCTCAAGGCCGCAGAGAAGGTAGGGAATCCTGCTTTCCCGGCGCTTCCGGTTCGACGGAGGCTCCCCGCTAATCCTTGCAGATCCGGTTTTCTCCGGGGCCCCGGTCTAGTACTTGCTGGCTTTTTCCTTGCGCATTTTGCCGGTAATCAGGAACACGACCCGTTCGGCGATGTTGGTGGCGCGGTCGGCGATGCGTTCCAGGTCGTGGGCGGCCCACAGCAGGTAGGTGGCTCGCTGGATGCTGCGGGGGTCCTGGATCATGAAGAGCAGCAGTTCCCGGTAAACCTGGTCATACAGGTCGTCCACCTCGTCGTCATCGTCCATCACCCTTTCGGCCTTGTCCTGGTCCCGCCCGATGAGGCTGTCAACGCTGTCGCGCAACATTTCCGTGGCCTTGTTGGCCATGCGGGGAATATCGATGAGGGGTTTCAGGGGCGGTTCGTCGCCCATAAGCAGGCTGATCTTGGCGATGCCCTCGGCATAGTCGCCCATGCGTTCCAGCTCCACCGCGATATGGAGCATGGCGACGATGGCGCGAAGGTCAACGGCCATGGGCTGACGGGTGGCAATCAGGTCAACGCACAATTCCTCGATATCGTACCGTTTCTGGTCGATGTAGTCGTCGCCGTCTATGACCGCCTGGGATTCGGCCAGATCACGATTCTTCAGGGCTTCCACCGACCGGTAAATGGCCTTGTCCACCACATTGGACATGAGGGCGATCTCTTCTTGCAGGTGGGCGAGCTGACGGTCGAAGTCCGCTCTTTGCATTGGGCCACCTCCAGTCACAGGGTTCTTTTTTCCGTCTCGCGGCGGCTCCCGGGACAGATCTGGCTGCCGGTTAAACGGGTCGCCACATCTGGCCCCGCTGCTTTACCGGTTCCAGCAGAGTCTCGTCGAAGGGCAATGGCTGGTAGTCCTGCGGCTCCGGCATGACGTACCCGATCAGGTCAAACACAACCGGATTGGTGTAGTAGAAGTTGTAGCACTGCCGGACCAATTCCCGGAAGAACCCGGAATTTTCCGCCTCTATTTCCCGCAAAGTCTCGTCCTGAACTTGGGGAGTGAGGGCCGCAAAGCCGTCGCCTCCCCGGCGGGAACCCGCAATGTCCAGCTGGGCCAGCCCCTCGCCAAAGGAACGGCGCAGGACGATGTTGCCAGCGGCCACCCCCTCTACAAACTTGGCGGCGCCCAGGTCGCCGGCGCCGGGGAACTGGTCCTGGGCGGGAATGATTCGGTTGCAGGCTGCCGTAAGCAGGTCACGCTGCGCCTGGGTAAAGATGTTGGTCCCTGTGGTCATTTGCGCATCCTCCGGGTTGGCGGCTTGGGCGGCAGTCTTCCGAATTGGGGACTGCGGAAATGTCTTACGCTGGCGTTTCCCGGTCTTTCACCCTTCCTCTTACCTGGGAATTACCGGCAGCACTATGTGGGAAGGGTACTCGGCGCTGTGGTGCACGGTCTGCCGCGCCGTTTCCAACCGGTCATCTTCGCCCAGGGGAGCGCCGGTGTTGGGGTTGCGGTCGAATCGGGGGAAGTTGCTGCTGGACACTTCCACGCGCAGGCGGTGCCCCTCCTTCCACACGTGGCTGGTGGCCCACAGGTCAATGGTGTACTCGTACACCTTGCTGGGGGTGATGAAGGACGGCCTTCGGTCGGAAGTGCGGTAACGGGCGCGAATAATGCCGTCCTGGATATTGTGGGCGTAGCCGTCGGGGCGCACGTCCACCAGCTTGGCCGTGAAGTCGGTGTCCACCGCGCTGCTGGCGGCGAACAGCCTGACTTCGATGGGGCCGGTCAGCTCCAGTTCCTTCTCCAGCGGCTCGGAAGTATAGACCAGCACATCAGGGCGATCTTCCACGGGACGCTGGTCCTGGACCCCGTGGGGAATCATGAGAGTATTGCCCCGCAGGGTAGGCGCGGGGTCACCGGGATCGTAGGTGTAGCTGT
This sequence comes from Chloroflexota bacterium, assembly GCA_028875055.1. GTDB lineage: Bacteria > Chloroflexota > Dehalococcoidia > Lucifugimonadales > UBA3495 > Bin22. Next base: position 31,290 of record JAPPGG010000002.1, on the reverse strand, counting down.
CGGCGGGCTCGTCCGCCGGCGGCCAGGTGGACAGGGAACCGTCCCCCGCCCGGGTGTTGGCCGACCCGCCGGAATGAAGGTAGTACCGGGTATAGTGGGTACGGGCAAGGGGCCACTCATTCTCGTGTCGCCACTTGTTGTCGCCCATCACGAAAATAGAGACGGGCGGCTCTTCCATAATTCCGTTGGCGTCGTCCTTGAGCCAATAGTCGAACCAGCGACGCAGGTGGTCGTGGAGTTCTATGGCCGCTTCCGGACCGAAGTCGATGTCGCCGGTGTCGCCTGAGGTGGCCCGGGTGTAGGGACGGATGTGGGCCCAGGGACCCACCAGCAGACGCTGGTTGCGGCGGGCGAGGTCGCTGCCGCCCCGGTCGGAGATAGCCCGGTAGGCGTTGAGGGCGCCTTCGAGGAAGATGTCGTACCAGGAACTGACGTGGAACATGGGGATCTTTATCCCGTCCAGGTTGTGCAGCAGGTTCAGCTGCCACCAGTAGGGGCCGTCCAGTTCCTGTTCGAAATATTCGCGAAAATAGGGGGCCGTCTCTTTCAGGCGCTCAATCCAGTCCTTCAGGGGCAGATGTCGGAACCACTCGTCGCTCAGGGGACGACCAAAGTTTCCGGGTTCCAGGACATAGTCGTCCATCTGGGCCAGAAGGTCTTGCCGACCCAGCCTCTGCAGGGTGTTACGCCCCTTGTGGATGGCGTAGGGCACCATCCAGCCCCACTCCATGGCGCCGCCGGTGTGGTACACCCAGCTCTGGTGAAAGTCGGAAGAGGCGGATACCGGGGCCATGACCTGCAGGTGGGGCGGCAAGGGATTATTGGTAGCCAGGGTGTACTGGGTAGCCCCGAGGTAGGACTGGCCCGTAGTGCCCACCCTGCCGTTGCTCCAGGCCTGGCGGGCGGCCCACTCCACCGTGTCGTAGCCGTCCTGGACCTCCTGGAACAGGGGATTGTAGTAGTCGCCCTGCGACTCAAAGCGGGCTCGGCAGTCCTGGCTCACCACCACGTAGCCGTAGGTAGGAAAGAACCACACCGAATGGTCGGGGGCCGCCACGTAGTCGTCCTTCCCGTAGGGGCCTCGGTTGACCAGAACCGGAAACCGACCAGGGGCGTCGGGACGAAAAACGTCGGTTGCCAGGCAGGTCCCATCGCGCATGGGCACCATTACGTTTCGTTCGCGTATTACCTTGAATGGTCCCTCTTGTGCCATGGGCACAGGATACGCCGGCCAGCCAAGCAACGTCAAATATAAACCTCCTTGAAATTGTTAAAGTTTTGCAAGGGTGGAGACAGTGATGTCGGGGACGCCGCGCCGCGCCGGAAGGCAACCGCCGTGACGGAACCGTGTGTTAAAATTCAAGGCCAGTAACCCCAGCAAGACCCCTGGACTCACCGTTGAAGGGAACCCCATGCAAGCCAGAGACATCATGACCTCGCCGGTTATTACCATTCGGCAAGACGCCACGGTGGCTGAAGCCGCCAAATTGATGCTGGACCGCGACGTCAGCGCCCTGCCGGTGCTGAACGACTCGGAAAAGCTGGCGGGCATCCTGACTCATTCGGATTTCGGCCTCAGCCCAAAGTTCCGCCCCCTGGTGGACAACATTTACAGCCTGCTGGGATCGACCACCACGCCGGAACACCTGGAGGCGACGGCCCACCAGGTAGGCAACAGGCAGGTGCGGGAAGTGATGCGGCGCAACATCATTACGGTGCCTGAGGACGCCAGCATTGAACATATTGCCCGGCTGATGCTGCGCGCCCAGATACACCGGCTGCCCGTGGTAACCGGTGGCAGGCTGGTAGGAATTGTGACCCGCCACGACTTTCTGAAGCTGATTGCGCAGGCGGCTTAGGCAACCGCGACTATCGGTATTCCCGGCCAGGGTTCAAGCTGGCTCCCTGACCACTCCGCTGCTCCTGGAACTTCAGTCGCGGCATGAGGCCAGCAGGATGGTTGGCGCCAAAAAGACGGGACGGTTCCCGAACCCGAAGCACAGCAATCAAGAGCGATAATTTCGATGCTCCCCCTGGTGAACCTGCGCATTGCCGTCCGAGACGGACTGGCCTATCTCACCGAGCAGCCCGACGTGATCGAGGCCGAGGTTTTTGCCTCGGCCAACACTAATCTGACCCTCCGCCTCAACTTTACATCCCACATTCCCTGCAACGGCGTGGAGGAACCCAAATCCATCGACTCCCACGGGCTTTCCGTACGCGCCGCCTTCCGGACCAGGCGGGGCGCCCGAATTGGGTCCGGCAGCGAGGTCAGCGACCTCTCGGTGGACGGCGTGGCCCGCGCGCTGGAAAAGGCGAGGACGGCAGCCGTTCATGATCCGGATTTCGACTGTCTGCCCCGGCCTTCCCTTCGAGGTCCGACCCTGTTTGAGTACCACGACCCGACCCTGGTGCGCATCCGGAACTCCAAGCTGCTGGCCCACGGCTGGGATGTGCTGAGGCAGGGGCTGGAGGCATTCCAGTCATCGGAGAGCCTGCTGGCAGCCCTGGAGCGTTTCCGGGCCAGGCAACCGGAAGGAGCAGTCCAGGCCCAGCTGGCAGACCTAGGGCTGATCCTTGGCGGCGACGTGGTGATGCTGCTGGAACGAATGGCCATCGCCTCCACTTCGATGCCTGAACCGCAAACCGATGAGTCAACCATGATAATGTCCTTCGCGACGGCCATGGTTGAGGAGATGAACGCCAAGGGCAGTGGCTGGTCCGTTTGCACCCACCTGTCGGACTTCGAGCCCGGGGCCGCCGCCACTGCGGCCCGGCGGGCCATCGCCTCCATGGACGGTCAGCGGACGGCCTCGGGGGGCTACAGGGTGGTGCTGGGGCCGCAACCGGTAGCGGAGCTGCTGGAATGGATTCTGATGCCCGGTCTCTACCTGGAGTCCTTCCACGCCGATGCCTCTCCCTTTGTGGGGAAGTTCGGGCAGCAGATTCTTTCGGAAAACCTGTCGCTGTATGACGACGGCTCCGGCCCCGGGCTGGCAGGGTCCAAGAGCATTACCGATGAGGGATTGCCCACGGGGCGTACCGACCTGATTCAGAACGGCCGCCTGGTTGGGCTGCTGGCAGACTATTACAATTACCGCCGGACCATGAACGCTCCAAGAAACTGGGACAAGCTGGGGGTGGTACCGGCCACGGTTGAACGAGGCATTTTGCCCCGCAACGGATTCCGGGCTGGGAACGGCGGAGGCCGCGATTTTTCCGCCGGAATTTCTACAGTGCCAACCAACCTGGTGGTCGAGGGGCGGGAGGACGCCAGCGCGGAGGAACTGCTTCGGCGAGTAGGCGACGGCATCTATATTGGGCGCATCTGGTACACCTACCCGGTTAACGGGTTCACCAGCGGAGATTTCAGCGGCACAGTGGTTGGCGACTCCTACCTGATACGGGATGGCCGACTGGCTGAACCGCTAAAGCCAAACACCCTGCGCATGAACGACAACATTCTCCGTGTCTTCAACGACATCCTTGGCATTGGAGCTCAAAGAACGGGCACGGTGCGCTGGTCGTCGGACCAGGTGACGTGGGCGCCTGAGGTTGCAGTCGGTAACTTCCAACTGGAGGCGATTGCCGGCTACATGGAAGAGGTTTTCTAACAGCCGTTTCAAAATTGAGGTAAAGCCCCACCAGTCAAGCGAGGGGCGGTATTTCGCGGGGAGTCATCCCTACCCTGACCTTCTCCCGTCGAAAACCGAGGAATTTTGAATCAGCTTGTGGAAGCCTACCGCCCCTGGAACCAGGGCAGCCGTTTCTGGGTGAAGGCCTTAACTCCTTCCTGGAAGTCCCCGGTGAAGACTATCTTGCTGATGGCGTCGGTCTCCGCATCCAGCTGCTCCTCCAGGGAGGCTCCCCACCCGTTCTCATACAGGGACTTGACCCGGCCGTAGGCCAACGTGGGACCCTGGGCCAGGCGGGTGGCCATTTCCAGGGCGTGGCGATCGAAGGTGTCGGCAGGACACACCTGGTTCACCAGCCCCAGTTCCCGGGCGTACTCGGCGCCGATGGGCTGGCTGGCCATATAGATTTCCATGGCCTTGCTTACCCCCACCAGGCGGGGAAGCATGTAGGTGGACCCCCCGTCGGCGGTGCAGCCAATGCCGGCATAGGCCATGATGAAACGGGCATCGGCGGAAGCAACCCTCACATCGCAGCAGAGGGCCAGGCTGAAACCGGCCCCGGCGGCCACCCCGTTGACGGCAGCGATAACGGGCTTCTGCAGCCTGCGGATGCCCATTATCACGTCGCGGTGCAGCGCATCGGCCAGTTCCTGAACGTGAGTGGAGAGAGCTTCAGGTCCTCCCGACTCCAGGCTGTCCGCAAAGTCCTTGACGTCCGCTCCCGCGCAGAACGCCCCGCCTGTTCCCGTCAGCATCACCGCGCGGATTTCCGGCCGGGCGCAATCCCCAATTATCCTCCCCAAATCGGCCACCATTGCCGGGGTCAGGGCGTTGCGCGCCTCGGGGCGGTTGAGAGTAATCAGGCCCAGGGTGTCCTTGCGGGTGAAGTCAATAAAGTCGGTAGGCATCAGGGACCTCCGGATACCCCAGGCCGGTCAATAGCGGAGTTGATTTGTTGCGTAATAAAGGTGGAACGCATGTGACCGCGGGTGGGCAGACAATTCATTGACGCTCTAATCATCCCCGCCCGGTTGAGGTGTCAAGCCGCCCCGGGGCCCGGGGCTGGGACGCAGGCCGGGCACCCGCTGGAAGATGGCCACAATGCCCCCGGCGACGATAATCCAGACCACCGACAGCGCGGCAATCTGGAAACCCTGCTGGTAGTAGGGACGGGCTTCGGCGGCGGTCAGGAACTCGGCGGCCACCGGCAGGCTGAGCCCCAGGATAGTAGCGCCAATGGTACTGCCCACGGTATGGCCCATCTGGCGGGTGGTCTCCAGCATCCCGGAAGCGAAACTGCGGTTGTCCGGCAGGGTGTTCATCACCACCGCGTTATACGGGGAAATGAACAGCGCGGTGCCTACGGAAGCCGGCAGCAGCAACAGGGGGACGCCCCAGATGGGCACCTGGTTGGCGAACAGGCCCAGCAGTCCCACCCCCGACGCGATCAGGAAAAGGGACATGGGCCCCATCCAGCGCGGGTTGTAGCGGTCGTAGATGTAGCCCGCAATGGCCGGGACCCACAGGCCAAAGGTCTGGTGGGGCAGAAGCACCAGCATAACCACCAGGGGACTGTAGCCCAGGCCGTCCTCCACCACAATGGGCACCAGGGTGAAGATGACCAGCATGGACATGTGGCAGGTGGTGTTGCTGAACAGGGCCATGGAAAAGTACTTGCGCTTGAAGTACCGGAAATCAAGGAAGGGTTCAATGCTGCGCAATTGCAGCACTATGAACAGGCCAGCCAGGGCCAGGCTGAGCACGTGCATGGGGATGTGGTAGCCCAGCGCATCGGGCGTGGTGAAGGACTCGGCGCCGTCATGCAGGTGGGACCCGGAAAGAATGAATGTGCCAAGCACGGCCACCAATACCGTGGCGGCCACGTAATCAATCTTAACCCTGGCCCGTTCGCCGCCGGACTGGGCCCACTGGAAACCCTGGTACTTCAATACGGGGAAGGAGAACCAGATGGCGAACAACCCAACCACCAGGGCCGACAGGTAAACCAGTCGCCAGCTTATGAACTCCAGGAACAGGCCGAAGAGCAACAGCCCGATCAAGGTGCCGAATCGGGAGGCGGTGACGGGGACGGCGAAGGCCCTTCCCCGCTCGTTGGGTTCGTAAACCAGGGCAATGATGGCATTGGAGTTGGAGATTATCAGGGCGCCGCCAAACCCGCCCAGTCCACACCAGAGAATCAGTTGCCACAAGGTCTGGGAAGTGGTGGCCATCAGGTTGGCGGCGGTAAGGACGCAGATTCCGAGGAAGAAAATTCGCACGTGGCCGAACTTCTCGCCAAGCCGGGAGGTCAGGAAAACGGTGCTGCCCAGCATGAGAAGGCGGATGATCACCGTCCAGGTGGCATCATCCACGTCCACGCTGAAATAGTCGGCGACGGAGGGTGTGGCCAGGGTAACGGGCAAGAAGGTTAGCTGGACCAGGAGCTGGGAAGCGGCCAGCGCCAGCAAAGTCTCCACTCTTTGCGGCGTGCCCCCCAACTCGCGGAAGGCGCTGACAATGTTCAGCCGGTCAAGAATTAAGGATAATATTCCCACGAGTCTTTTCCACCAGACGCAAACGGCGACTTGCCCAGTCTAGGTAGCCCCGTGCCCAATGTCAAATTGGGTGGCGGCGGGGGCTGGGCTGCGATTCACTTGGCATCGCCCCCGGACCGGGGCGTCTGCCCTGGTCTGCCCCTGCCGGTTTCCTGCCAAACTGCCCAATAGGAAACTTCACTGCTGCCGAATCCATGCCTGCCATGCCCTGGGAAATATGGCATAATGGGCCGAATTCAACCCTTACAACTACAATAATAGAGAAGTGGTCATGTTCGACAAAATTCAGCATATTGGGTATTACTGCGCCGACCTGGAGGCCGCTATAGACTGGTACAACGAGGGTTTTGGCGCGCTCAGCGCCGGTGGCGGCGAACTGACTGCCAGCGTCCAGGTGCCCGGGGGCGGAGTCAACGCCTTCCTGCGTTTTGGCCAGGTCGAGGTCGAGCTGATCCAGCCAGCCGATACTTCCGGCCTGCCCAGGGACGGCCTGGTTATGCACCACGTGGCCTACGTTGTCCCAGACATCCACAAGGCCATCGAGGAGTGCAAGGCGCGCGGATTCCGGTTCGCGGCCGACGCTCCCCGAACCAACCAGCTGGGCCAGCAGCTGCTCTACTTCCACCCCGAAACCACCAACAACATCCTGATGCACCTGACCCAGCTTCCGGCCCCCGCAGACGCCGTGATGACCGGCGTAGGTGGCGGCGTGCAGGCGACCAGGATTGTCCACGCCGGATACCTGGTGCCCAACCTGGACGAGGCCATCGCCTGGTACGTTGAGAAGTTCGATGGCGAGCACATCGGGGGAGGTCCCTCACGCACGGGCAGCCGCAACGCCTTCGTCAACTTCGGGCAAGTACAGGTGGAGCTGATCGAGCCTCACGACCCAGCACGGCTGGGCGGCCACCACGCCATGGACCACGTGGGCTACGTGATGGACGACATCCAGTCCGGCATTGACGATTGCTGCGGCCGTGGTTTCAAATTCGTCGCTGACACCCCCAACACTAACTCGGTGGGGCAGCAGGTGCTCTATTTCGACACCACCACCAGCATGGGCAGCCGCATGCACCTGACGCAACTGCCGGACTAGGTTTTCAATCCACGAATGGGCACGAATCTTCACGAATGGGGATAGAATGAGATTACATCTGTGACAATTGACGTTTATTCGTGGATAAGAAGGAAATGGCCAACATTATCCTGGTGGGTTTCATGGCTTCGGGGAAGAGCCACGTGGGGCAAATCCTTTCCCAGCGCACCGGCATGCCATTGGTGGACGCCGACTCGGTGATTGTGGAACGGGCGGGGAAGTCCATCGAACAAATTTTTGCCGACGATGGAGAGGCCGCTTTCCGGTCCCTGGAGCGGCAGGTTATCGCGGAGTTGTTCGGACAGTCTGGACAGATAATCTCCGCCGGGGGCGGGGCCTTCGTTGACCCCGACAACAGGCGGGAAATGCTGGAGGGCGGGACAGTTTTCTGTTTACAGGCCCGTCCGGAAACCATCTACCACAGGCTCAAGGCCGACGACGAGTCGGGGCAGGCGGTGCGGCCCCTGTTGGCCGGTCCTGATCCGCTGGGGCGGATACGGGAATTGCTGGCACAACGCGCCCAGGCTTACGGGCAGGCGCACCATTGCATTGATACCGATGAGTTGACGCCGGAGGATGTGGCGGAGAGAGTGAGGGCAGTCCTTTGCCCTGAGGGAGGATAGAATGTTCGGTTCATTATTCGACCGTTTGCCGGCTTCGCACTTCGGTATGCCTGACCGGCCTTCCCGACGGTGGATACTGGAACATTCCGGCCTGGCCGGTCGGATTATGGTGAAGACACCGAGTGAAATTATGGTGCCCATACTCGATTCCCGGGCAGGGCAACTCTTTACCCACGCACTATACGTGACCGGTTGCTATCATGAGGAAGAGTGCCCCTGCCCTGATGATGACGCGGTACCATGGCAGTTCGTGGAGTTCCTGAATTCTAACGAAACGATAAAGACCCCGGGCGTCTGGCCCGACAGCCTGCCCATCCTTAAACGCTTACTCGGAGAAGACAGATGACCAACACCGCAAGCAGTAACCCCGACCTGGCCGCCACCGTTTACCACTCCGGCGGCAGCTATCCCGTGGTGGCCGGCTGGGGCGTAATTGACCGGCTGGGCGACTGGCTGGAAGATCTGAACATCGGCAGTCCCGTTTATGTCATCACCGACGAAAACCTGATGAACCGCTACGGCCGCCGGGCCCAGCGGGCGCTGCAGAAGAAGGGCATTGCCGCCCACTGCTTCATCATCCCGCCCGGGGAGCCCAGCAAGACCAACAGCCTGGCCCAGGCCATTTACGAATGGCTGGTGGGTTTGCGGGCCGAGCGGGGCCACGCCATCCTGGCCGTGGGCGGCGGCGTTGTGGGCGACCTGGCGGGATACGTGGCGGCCACCTTCCTGCGGGGCGTTCCCTTCGTCCAGGTGCCCACCAGCATGGCTGCCATGGTGGACGCGTCCATCGGCGGCAAGGTGGCGGTGAACCTGCCCCAGGGCAAGAACCTGGTAGGGGCCTTCTACCAGCCCAAGGCGGTGCTGGCCGACGTGGAGGCCCTGTCCACCCTGGGCAAGCGGGAGCTTTCCGAAGGGTGGGCCGAGGCCATCAAGCACGGCTTCATCATGGACGCCAACCTGGTGGACGTGTTCGAGGAGCACGCCGAGGCGCTGATGGACGTGGAGCCGGAGATTTCCACCGAGGTGATCCGCCGAAGCATGGCCATCAAGGCCGAGGTGGTGAGCCAGGACGAGCGGGAAACCCTGGACATCCGCATCCTGCTCAACTACGGCCACACCATCGGCCACGCCCTGGAAGCCTCCACCGAGTACGGGAGGTTTATGCACGGCGAGGGCGTGGCCATCGGCATGATGGGCGCCGCCAAAATGGCCTGCGAACTGGGTTTCCACGGACAGGACCTGGTGGACCGCCAGTACGAACTGCTCCGCCGGTTCAACCTGCCCACCACCGCCCAGGGAGTTGACGCGGAGGACATCCGCCGGGCCATGTCCCTGGACAAGAAGGTAGCCGGCGGCGCCAATCGCTGGATAATGCTGGACGGGGTGGGCCAGGCGTCGGTGCGGAGGAATGTGCCGGTGGAACTGGTGGACCGGACGGTGCGGGAGATTGTGGGGTAGGTCCGGTGGAAGAAATGGCAAAACTTCCTTTGCAGGTAGGTTTTGCTGTCGGTACAATTATATGACAGCAGTGGTATGCCTTACGAATGGGACGAGGAAAAGAGGGCGGAGACTTTGAGGGCCCGAGGCGTTGCCTTCGACTCAATGGAGTATTTTGATTGGGATACTGCCTTGACCTTTCGTAGTGACCGGCATGGCGAGGTTAGGTGGTCCAGCTACGGGTTAATTGGCGACCGTCTTTATCATGTTGCGTGGACGGTGCGCGGCGAATCAATTCGCATAATCAGCCTTCGAAAGGCCAATGCCAGGGAGACTGACAACTATGACAACCAAACGTCGGAAGATAATTAGACCCACCCCTGAGGAAGACGCAGAAATTAACCGTCAAATCTCCGAGGATCCGGATGATTTTGAAGCCGACGAAGAATGGTTCAAGAATGCCAAGCCCTCGGCGGAAATAATCCCCCACATTCTGGAAAGATACCACCGGGAAAAAGAAGCCTTGGAATCCGGCAAAAAGGAAAGGCTGCGAGTCCTTCTCGACAAGGAAGTGCTGGACTATTTTCGCAACCAGGGCGGCGATTGGCATTCCAGAATCAATGAAGCGTTGCGGGAAGCAGTGCAGAGGGACGAGAAAACTAAGAGCAGATAGTGACACTTGATGAGGAAACTAGCGCGTCAAGAATATCCGTCATGGGACAGAAAAGGAAAGGAGGCCCCCACCATGCGAACGCCCGTTGCCACCCGCGACATGGTACCCGAGAACCTGCAAGAAGCCTTTGACTCTGAAACCGCTGCCACCGGTGGGACCGTCACCAGCGGCCCGGGGTCGGCGATGATTAACAGCCCCGAAATGCGGAAGCGGGCCAATGCGCTGGTCAACTACCTCCGCGACGAGTCCACGCTGGACAAGCGCATCCAGGAACTGGCCATGATTGTCACGGCCAAGGCCAACCACTGCCAGTATATCTGGAACGCCCACGCCGCCGGGGCCCGCCGCCAGGGTATTCCCGACGCCTTCGTGGATGCCTTGCGGGACGGGCAACCCCTTCCGGAATTGGCCGCCGATGAGCAGGCGGTCGTAAACCTGGGGCAGGAGTTCTTCAGCACTCGCAAGGTCAGCGACGCCACATTCCAGGCGGCCATAGACCAGTTCGGGGCCCAGGGGCTGACCGAGCTTTGCACCCTGTTTGGCTACTACGCCCTGCTGGCCTTCAACGCCAACACCTTCATGATTGACCTGCCCGACGAACGGACCGAGCCGGTGTTGCCGATTTAGTACCAACTCCGGGGCATGGGGGCGAATGTTAGCTGGCGGACCTTCCGCCTCGTGTCCCTCCGTGCGAGTTCATGAACGTTGCCGCAAGGGTCAAAATCGCACCCGGAAATATTGACAGGCAGAAGGGGTTAGGGTATCTTTTTTCTACCTTATAATCGATGCCAAACAACGGCCTTTTCGGGGTGATTCAGATAGGCAGTTGCCCGGCGTCTTATCGGCTCGATTAACAACCGGGCCACGGAGTTCGCGTAATACAGGACAAATACAAAGGAGGATTGTATGGCTGACCAGCAAGATGTTGCCTTGATGGCTCACCTGTTGCGGCGCGCCGGTTTCGGAGCCAGCCGCGACGAGATTGAGGCCAGAGCTGCCCAGGGATATGACAGCGTAGTGGACGAGTTGCTGAACCCCGACTCGGTACCGGGCGTTGAGGACGACCTGCTGCTGCGCTATATGCCGGCCTACCACGAAGCCGCCGCTATCGAGACCAACATTCAGGCGTGGGTGTGGCGCATGATCAACACCCCCCGCCAGTTGCAGGAAAAGATGGCCCTCTTCTGGCACATGATTTTCTGCGCCGGCCACTCGAAGATCGACAGCGGCCAGGAAATGGGCCGGATGATCCAGATGTTCCGTGACCACGGAATGGGCAATTTCCGCAATCTGCTTTGGCTGCTCTCCACCAGCCCCGCCATGGTCTATTACCTGGACAACAGCGAAAGCCACAAGACGAACCTGAATGAGAACTACGGCCGCGAGCTGCTGGAGCTGTTCTCCCTGGGCGTCGGCATGGACGAGAGCTTCAACTACTCCGAGGACGATGTTAAGGCCTGCGCCCGCGCCTTCACCGGCTGGAACATCGCTCCTTCGTACCCGCCTTTCCCCTACGGCCGCAGCCCGTGGGAATTCCGCTTCGACCCGGCCGACCACGATGACAGCGAAAAGACCTTCCTGGGCGAGACCGGGAACCTGAACGGCGACGACGTGCTGGACATCATCTGCAAGCAGCCCGCCACCGCCCGCTTCGTGGCCCGCCACCTTTACAACTTCTTCGTTGCTGACGACGTTCAGATTCCGGCCTGGCGGCTGACCCCGCCCCGGGACATGAAGGCCATCGAAGCCATGGAGAAGGCCTACTTCGACTCCGGATACGAAATCAAGCCCATGCTGGAAGTCCTCTTCAAGTCCGACTTCTTCAAGGCTGAGGACGTTCGCTACGCCAAGGTCAAGAATCCGGCGGAGATGGTGGTAGGCACCATGCGCCTGGTGGGCGAGCACCGGGACATTCAGCCCGGCCTGTTCGAATTCTCCCAGGAGCCCAAGTACATGGGCATGGACCTGATGAATCCCCCCACCGTAGAAGGCTGGCACACCGGCCGCGAGTGGATTGACAGCGGCACCCTGGTTGAGCGCATCAACTTCGCCGCCGACCTGATGGGCAACACCGAACTTCCGGGCGTCCAGTCCCTGGTGGACCGGCTGAAGGCCCAGGGCGACACCCTGTCCCCCGACCAGTTCGTGGCAGGCTGCCTGGACCTGACCGGCCCCCTGATGGTTACCGAGGACACCCTGCAGCAGCTCAGGTCCCACGCTTCCAAGGAAGGCGACCTCAGCACTTCAAACCAGGACGAGTTCGCCCGCCGCACCGGCGAAATGTTCCAGATGATTGCCGCTACGGCAGAGTTCCAGTTCGAGTAATTTAGTAGAAGGAGAAAAGGATATGGTTTCTACGCAGAAAGACCCGGTACTGGCCGTTCTGTCCCTTTCCGGCGGCAACGATGGCCTGAACACCGTGATTCCCTATGCCAACCCCCTGTATCGGGACTATCGCCCCACCCTGGGCATTCCCGAAGGGCAGATTATTCCCATCAACGACCAGCTGGGTTTCCACCCCACAATGGGTCCGTTGAAGAAGTTCTGGGACGAGGGCAAGCTGGCCATTTTCCTGGGCGTCGGCTACGACAACCCCAGCTATTCCCACTTCCGTTCCATGGACATCTGGCACACCTGCGAGCCCGACAAGATCGGCACCGAGGGCTGGCTGGGTCGCGTCCTGAAGGAAATTGACCCCAACGCCGAGAACGTGCTCTGCGGAGTCAACTTCGGCCGCGGTCTTCCCCGGGCCCTGGTAATGGAAGGCGTGCCCGTCGCCTCCGTCGGCAACCTGGAGACCTATGGTCTGCTGACCGGCATTGACGGCGAGGAACAGCGCAACGACGCTCTGGACGTGTTCGGCCGCATGTATTCCCCGGCCATGGGCACCGGCGCCGTCATGGACTACATCCACAGCACCGGGACCAACGCCCTCAAGGGCGCCGACATCCTGGCCACCGCCCCCGACAAGTACTCCAGCAGCGTCGAGTACTCCAACACGGTAGTGGGCCAGTACATGAAGAACATCGCCCAGACCCATCTGGCCGGGTTCGGCAGCCGGGTGCTCTATACCACGTCTCCGTACAACAGCTTTGACACCCACGCCAACCAGGCCTCCCTGCATTCGGGCCTGTGGACGGACGTGTCCAACAACGTGGACACTTTCTACCAGGACCTGCGGGAACACAACGCCAGCGATGAAGTCATGCTGCTCATGTTCACCGAGTTCGGCCGCCGCATCGGCGACAATGGCTCCGGCACCGACCACGGCGCCGGCGGCATCGCCTTTGTTGTGGGCGAACACGTCAAGGGCGGCATCTACGGCGAGTACCCGTCCCTGGAGCCCAGCCAGCAGGAAGAGGGCGGAAATCTCAAGTACGGAATGGACTTCCGCTCCATCTACACGACCATAGTGGAAGACTATTTCAAGATGGACCCCCAGACCATCGTTGGCGGTTCCTTCGAGAAGGTCAATTTCCTGTAAGCCAGGAATCGCGCTACACCCGACCCGGTGAACCGTTGGCCCGTAGGGGCGGGTTTCAAACCCGCCCCTACCCCGAACGGACAAACCGGAAAAATTGAAGCACAATGTCCGGCGGCGCCCGCCATACCCCTCAGTAAACATAGGGGGAGCCGTCGGAAAAACCCGAAACACAAAGACGAGGTAAGAGCATGAGCACCCATTTCTTTGGTCTTACCAGCCGGACTTATGAATACAGCCACTCCGTGGGCCGTAACGAGTTCGCTGGTACGGGGTTCCGAAACCCTTCAGACATGGCAGTGGATGCCGACGGCGTGGTGTACGTGGTCAACCGGTCCTATGAGAACCGTCCCGATGGTGTTCGCGTAACTGCCTGCACCCTGGATGAAGAGTACATCAGCGAATTCGGCACCTACGGCGAGGAAGACGGCAACTTCATCTGGCCCGCCGGCATCGCCATCGACAGCCAGGAACGCCTGTTCATCACCGACGAGTGGCTGAACCGGGTAACCATCATGTCCAAGGACGGCGAGTTCCTGGGCAAGTGGGGCGCCAGTGGTTCGGGAGACGGCGAACTGGACCGCCCGGCCGGCATCGCCATCAGCGACGACGGCACCGTCTTCATCGTGGACAGCCGCAACTCCCGAGTTCAGAAGTTCACCCTGGACGGCCAGTACCTGGGCCAGTTTGGTTCCTTTGGCAGCGGTCCGGGCGAGCTGAACATGCCCTGGGGTATCGACCTGGACAAGGAAGGCAACGTCTATGTCGCCGACTGGCGCAACGACCGCATCCAGGTCTTCAACACCGACGGCGTGTGGCAGGCCAGCTTTGGCCGGTCCGGCAGCGGCGTGGGCGAGTTTAACCGCCCCAACGGCGTGGCCGTGGACGAAGACGGGGACATCTATGTCGCCGACTGGCTGAACGACCGGGTACAGGTCCTGGCTCCCGACGGACGTTTCGTCACCCAGATGGTGGGCGACCACGTAATGTCCCAGTGGGGCAAGGACAAGCTGCTCTCCAACCCGGATATGATCCGGCAGCGGTCGCTGGCCTTTGCCAACGACCCCTCCTACGAGCGCAACTTTGCCCACCCCTGCGCCGTCCGCGTGGACAGCCAGGGTCGCATCTGCATCCTGGACCACACCCGCGGCCGCATCCAGGTTTACAGCAAGGTCAAGGACCCGGTACTGGTGTAGCGCCAGCCGGTCCCACAGCCTGGAACCATGGAAAATTAGAGGGGCTCACCGACCGGTGAGCCCCTCACCTCGTTCCCTCAGTTTGTTTACTGCAGGGGCGGGTGTGAAACCACCTCACGCCGCCAGTGTCAAATCCCCTGGCTGTCCGCTAAAATCTCCTACTCCTCCGGTGGCCCCTCCGGCATGCCATCATCAATCCACCGGGCTATCTCTTCGCACTCGGCGCGGGACAGGAAGGGTCCGCGCAGGGGCATCTTGCCAAAGGTGCCCACATTCCGGAACAGCGAGCGCACCAGGTGTGTCTCCCAGCCTGGAACCCCGGGTTCTATGGCCCTGAAGCCATTCAGGACCGCCACGGACAGCTCCTGGGGCGTTTCCCAGTAGTATTCATGGATGCCTGGGTAGGGTTCCCGACCCCACCGCTCCTTCCAGCGTTCCATGACGTTCTCCAGCAGATGCTTTACGCGCGGCCAGTACACCGGTTCCGGAGTCTCGTTGGGTTGCGTCATTAATTGCGCTCCTGGGTTTGCTTGCGTGGCTGGACCGGAAGGGCGGGACAACTGCGGGGAAATTCCCCGAACATCCTTGCTTGCGTTCTCCTAAACCGGGTGTTCCTGCATAGAGTCCCGGCGCATCAGTTCCAGGGCGTGGGGAAGCACCGGCATGACAACTTCCAGGGTTTCCGCCACCCCCTTGGGGCTGCCGGGCAATGTGAGAATCAGGGTCTTGCCCCGGGTACCCGCCACAGACCGGCTTATCATGGCCATGGGGGTGAACTTCAGCGTCTGGGCACGCATTGTTTCAGCCAGGCCTGGCACCTCCCGGTCAATAATTGACAAGCAGGCTTCGGGCGTAATGTCAGTGGGCCCGAGGCCGGTGCCTCCGGTGCTGACAATAAGGTTGACCTCAGGGGCGTCGGCCCACTCGGCCATGCGCTGAGCAATCATTTCCTTGTCGTCGGAAACGATTGCGTAGCGGACCAGCTCGTACTCCGGCGGCGGCAGCATTTCCTTGATCTTGTCGCCGCTTGCGTCATCCTTCCGTTGCCCATGGTATGCCGAGGTGCTTACCGTAAGAACTGCAAGTCCAAACATATCCCCTCCAGGAAGGAATAATATCATACGAAGAAAAGGCGATGAAGTTCATCCACGAAGGCGCCCGAATCCCCACAAATGGTGAGCGATTCACTCCCGAATGTGCCTGGCGTTTCGTGGCTGAATTGTCAGTCGAGAAGGGGCATTACCCCATGCCTGCCAGGACCGCCTGGGCGGTGGAGCCTATGTCGGCCGGGGTGGGGATGATGTGGGCGCCGGCCTCGCGCATGGCGGCTATCTTGGCCTCGGCGCGGGCGCTGTCGCCGGTGATGATGGCTCCGGCGTGGCCCATGCGCTTGCCCGGGGGAGCGGTGGCGCCAACGATCAGGGTGCAGACGGGCTTGGTCACCGACTCCTTGATGTAGGCGGCGGCCTCCTGCTCCATGGTACCGCCAATTTCACCGATGAAGACGATGAGGTCGGTGTCGGGGTCTTCATTGTATAGTCGCAGGATTTCGGCGAAGCTGGTGCCGATGATGGGGTCGCCGCCAATGCCCACGCAGCTGGACTGGCCAATGCCCAGGTTGGTCAGCTGCTGCACCGCCTCGTAGGTGAGGGTGCCGCTGCGGGATACCACGCCCACGCGACCGGGCATGTGGATGTTGCCGGGCATAATGCCCACCTTGCAGCGGGCGCCGGGATTGATCATCCCGGGGCAGTTGGGCCCGATAAGCCGAACTTCCGGCTTTCGCTCCAGGTAGCGGGCCACCCTGGCCATATCCTGCACCGGCACTCCCTCGGTTATGCAGGCGATCAAAGGCACGCCGGCATCGGCGGCCTCCACCACGGCGTCGGGGGCGAAGGGAGGCGGCACGAAAATCAGGGACACGTTGGCCTCGGTTTCGGCCACGGCTTCTTCCACCGAGTTGAAGACGGGAACGGTTTCTTCAAACATCTGCCCGCCCCGCCCGGGGGTGACGCCGGCCACCACGTTGGTGCCGTAGGCCATGCCCGTGCGGGCGTGGAAACTGCCCTCCCGTCCGGTAATGCCCTGGACCAGGATGCGGGAATTTTCATCTAAGAGGATGCCCATGGTTGGTTGCTCCAGTCAGTTGTCTATCCACGAATGCACACCAATGTTCACCAATAACCTGTCAGGGTCAACCAATCATTAGTGAGCATTTGCGGCTGTTCGTGGATAAGTTGCTTTTCTTAACCCGCCTGCCGGATGGCGGCGGCCGCCTCGGTCAGGGTGTCGGCGAAGGTTACGTTGAGGGATGAGGCGCCCAGGATTTCCTTGCCCTCGTCCACGTTGGTGCCCAGCATGCGGACAATGAGCGGCAATGCGGAGTTCATTCGCTCGAAGGCCAGCACGATGCCCCGGGCCGCAATGTCGCAGCGAAGGATACCGCCGAAGACGTTGACCAGCACCCGGTCCACCTTGGGGTCGGACAGGATTATGCTCACAGCGCTGGCCACCTTCTCCTCGTCGGCGCCACCGCCCACATCCAGGAAGTTGGCCGGAGCCGCGCCGGCGGCGTTGGTCACGTCCAGGGTGGCCATGGCCAGGCCCGCCCCGTTGACCAGGCAGCCCACGCTGCCATCCAGGTTGACGTAGGCAATCTCCATATCCGAAGCTCGCGCTTCCAGGGCGTCTTCCTGGGAGCGGTCCCGCAGGTCGCGCAGGTCGCCGTGCCGGAAAAGGGAGTCATCCTCCACGTCCAGCTTGGCGTCCAGGGCCACAACCCGGTCATCGGCGGTAACGATCAGGGGATTTATCTCCACCAGGGAACAGTCATTCTCGGTGAAGATCCGGTAGAGGGCATTCAGGACCTGGACGGCAGGACGGGCCGGCGTTCCCTCCAGCCCGAGACGGGAAACCACCCGCCGGGCCTGGTAGGGCATCAACCCCAGGACAGGCTCGATGGGTTCGGTGTGAATGTCTTCGGGACTGGTGGCGGCCACTTCCTCAATGTCCATGCCGCCCGAGGCGCTGGCGATCATCACGGGGCCGCGGAAGCCCCGGTCGATGGTTAAGGCCACGTACAGTTCCTTCTTGATATCGGCCAGCTCTTCAACCAGAACCGAGTTGATGGGTACGCCCTGGGCATCCGTCTGGCGAGTCACCAGGTTGCGGCCAATGTAGCCCCGGGCCGCCTCTTCGGCTTCCTCGGGGGAGCGCGTCACCTTGATGCCGCCCGCCTGGCCCCGACCGCCGGCGTGGACCTGGGCCTTTATTACCGCCTGGCCGCCCAGTTCGCGGGTTGCGTCGCCTGCCTCCTCGGGTGTGGTGGCCAGGATCGCCCGGGGGACCTCAATGCCATACCGGGCGAAAATCTCCTTGGCTTGGTACTCGTGCAGTTTCATCTATGCTCCCAGACAGGGGTTGGGCAACGACCCGATGGCGTTGCCCCTTCTTGCTCATTGACCTGGACCGGCGCCGGAGGGTTGCCGCTACTCGGATTCCGGCGTGCCCAGGAACTTGAACAGGTCCTCGTCGGCCGAGAGGATAATCTTGTCCTGGTCGCTGAGGAACCGCTTGTAAGCGTCCAGGCTGCGGCGGAAGGCGAAGAAGTCCGGGTCCTGGTTCAGGGCCTCGGCCAGAATGCTGATGGCCTCAGCTTCGCCCTCACCACGGATTTCGTTACTTTCCTGCTCTGCAGTGGCCAGGATGACCTCGCGGTTGCGGTTGGCCACGGCGCGAATCTTCAGGTCTTCCTCTTCACCTTCGGCGCGGAACCGGGTAGCGATACGGTTACGTTCCGCCCGCATGCGGGTGTAGATGCTGGGCGTAACCGATTCAGGGAAGTCGGCCCGCTTGATCCTCACGTCAGTCATCTCGATTCCAAAGTTCTGATCCTGGGTAAGTTCGCGTACCCCCGTCAGCACTTCAGCCAGGATCTGGTTCCTGGTATCGCGGCCTTCGAAAAGGGGCAGCCCCTCCGAGTCTTCCACGGGGTTCCCCTGCTCATCGACTATTGGCTCCGAACCGATAATCTCGAACCGGTCACGCAGAGCCACCCGGTCACGCAGGGTGGAAGTGACGATGTCGCCCAGGCGGCTGCTGGCATTTATCTCCGTCTGCAGGGTCTTGCGGAACTGGACGGGATCAACTATCCGGTAGCGGGCGTACGAATCAATGATCAGGTTCTGTTTTTCCTTGTCAGGCATGGACGCGGCGGGGGCGTCAATGCGGAGGACCCGCTTGTCAAAGGTAACCACCGTGTCCACGAAGGGGGCCTTGACGTAAAGGCCCGGGGACTGGTGAGTGTTGATTACCTCATTGAAGCGAAGGATTATGACCTGCTGGGTCTCATCCACTATGTAGAGGGCCTGGCGCAGGACAATCAGCCCGACTACTACCAGTACCGCTACGATGATTAATGGTCGCATATTTACACTCTTAACTTCTGGTTAGGCCGCTAAGCCACCGACGCTGGGGGAGAAAATGCCGGTACGGTCAACTAGGGCTGCGGCCCTATGGGGACCGGCCTGACACCCTCGTTTTCGCCAAGAAGAAGAACAGTTTCAGCTTCCGGCGAAACAATTATCTTGCTGACACCGGGCAGAACCTCTTCCATGGCCTCCAGGTAGAGACGCTGTCGGGTCACTTCCCGGGACTTGCGGTACTCGGCCAGGATGGCCTTGAACTGCTCGGCTTCACCACGGGCCCTGGCGATACGGGCCTGCCTGAAGGCCTCGGCGCCTTCCTTGATGCGTTCGGCGTCACCCTCGGCCCTGGGGATGATGTCGGCTTCAAAGGCCCTGGCCTGGTTGATTCGGGTATCGCGCTCCTGGCGGGCCCGGAGCACGTCGTCGAAGGCATCCCGGACTTCTTCAGGGGCCTTTACGTCCTGCAACTGCACCGTCTCGATGTTTAGGCCGGTATTGTAGGTGTCGAGGATTTCCTGCAGCCTTATCTTGGTCTGCTCTTCCACCTCTTCACGGTTGCGGACCAGAATATCGTCGATGGACCGCTGGCCCACCACCAGGCGAAGGGCGGCCTCGGCGGCGTCCTTCAGGGTGCGTCCGTCGGGCCGGCCCATGGGAATGGTTCGACTCTCCTCTCCGGGGTCGTCAACCCGGAAAAGGAAGTCATTCAGGCTCTTGATGTTGTACTGGACCACCATCTGAACGTCCACGATGTTCAGGTCGCCGCTGATCATCAGCGCTTCGGTGGCGAAGGGGCTGCCGGCCCCGTTGGCGTTGCTGCGGAAACCCAGCTCCATGCGGCGGGTTTCGGTGACCAGGATCACGTCGCGCTTGCCTATGGGTGTCGGCCACCACCAGCGCAGACCTTCCTGGGTTACGGGGGCCCCCTGCACGGCTCCGAAGAGGCGCAGGGCGGCATTTTCACCGGGACCGATGGTATAGACGCCGGTCCCCATCCAGACGATGATCGCCAGTATGACGATACCTACTATGAACAGGGCCATTCCTCCACCGCCGAAGCGGCCGGAGAACCGGCCCATTCCTTCCCGGAATCGAGCAGTCACCTGCTCGAAGTCCATTTCAGGCTGGCGCTGTCCGCCACCAGGTGGATACATAAGCTGTTTCCTTCCGAAAATTTTTCGGCGGCCAGTGGACCGCCAACCAGGAGGATGCTCGGACCCCGAAAGTGGGCTCCGAAATCACAATTACAGATTGTACCACTAAATTGCCGGGGCGTGACGCTTTTGCCAATTTTCGACCAGGGCAACGGGACATCTCGAACCACCGGCCCAAGGCTAATGGTGGCCTGCCCCCAGCAGCCCGGCATATAATGTTTGCCTGGTGGGAAGGAATACCCACCCTGACTGCACACCGCGCCACCAGGAGGCACGCAACCTATGGCGGAAAACGGAATGACCATCAGCCCGGGGGCCGACATGACCCGAATCCAGGTTACCTGTCCTCACCAAAGCGGCCTGCTATACGTGGTGCCGGCGGAACGAAGCTGGGTGTGCGACTCCGAACAGGTGCCCGCCCACGCCCTGGCCGGTTTCTTTCGGGAACTGGTCAACCTGAAGGACGACCGGGTAAGCGCCCTGATGCAGGAATGGGGCCTCTACTACCGCCAGTTGCCCCTGGAGACGGCTGCGGAAGGCGAAGCAGGGGAAGAGCAGACCTGACGGGGCAGCGCCGGCCCGGGAAGAACCGGCCTCGGGAACGGTCGATTGTCCCGGTTTCTGCCGTTTATCCGCGAACCCCTCGCGCTGCGGGGCGCGGCCACCCAGGCTCCCGTTACATTGGAGATCCCCCTTCCCCGCTGCCAGAATTTGAGCCGGCAAAGGCCGGGCTACTCGCTCCGCCCGGAGAGACGGCAGGAAGCCTCGGAAGAGCCGAAACGGGGCTCGACTTGCCCACCCCACACGGAAACAGGGCCGGGGCATTGCCCCGGCCCGAAAAAATTGCGAAACTGGACTTCAAGGTTGACAATGACCTCAAACAGACCGAAAAGAACAAGCCGCCATGGAGGGGGAACATGACAACCCGGCGACTGAAAGCTGAATGGACCAACGGAACACTGAAGCCCCTGGAATCGCTGGAACTTCAGGAAGGCACAATCGTAACGCTCGCTATCGAGCAAGACGAAGTGAAAGATGGGCAGCCACACAGCATCCTGGAAACCATCGACCGACTCCGCGAGTCCATAGGTGAAGACGAGTGGGACGGCATCCCCACCGACGGAGCAAAGAACTACCGGCATCACATGTACGGCCACCCGAAGGTGGAATAAGAATGCCCGAAGTCTTCGCCGACACAGGCTACTGGATCGCTCTAATCGACCATAGAGATCAAGGCCACAATCAAGCGCGCAGACTCACTGAAGGCATGGCAAACCAGCAGATCATCACCACGGAGATGATACTGACCGAGCTGCTAAACTTCGCCAGCCGACAGGGACAAAATCTCCGGATACTGGCCGGCGAGACCAGCAGACAGCTTTGCCGGGAACCCAACGTGGAAGTAATTCCCCAGACCTCAGGTCAGTTCCAGCAGGCGCTGGAAAGATACATAAGCCGCCCGGACCAGGGCTGGAGCCTGGTGGACTGCGCGAGCTTCATAGTCATGGAGGAACGCCGAATCCGGGAAGCCCTTGCTTTTGACCACTACTTCGAACAGGCTGGATTCAGAGCCCTGCTCCGCGAGAACGAATAGAAAAGGCAGCTGCCACTCCATTCAACACCCAACCCACCACAACATGCCCGTCGCCAATTCCCGCCCGGCAACACAACCCAGGCGCACTTGGAGAAGCCAGAGAGTTTCGCAATTTTCCCCGGCCCTGCTGTTGTCAGCCACATGCGGGACCGGTTGTCCCGATGGCGCGCTCTAGTTGTCGCCGCTGCCCGTGGACATCGTTCCCATATCCGGGGCGTTCTGGCTGGACAGGGACGGCGCCGGCTGCGGAGAGGTGTTGGGCGAGGCCGGCTTCGGGGCGTAGGGAGGCGTTTCCGGCGGAACGGCCGGGGTGCCCGTGTCGCCCTCTCCGCCCATGTCTTCGTTGTTGAAGAGGCGGGTCAGGGCGTCGCCGGATATGGCCTCATGCTCGATCAGGTACTCGGCAATCCGGACCAGGTCGGGCTTGTGCTCGATCAAAATCTCGCAGGCCTGAACGTAGGCGTTGTTGACCAGTTCCTTGACCTCCTGGTCAATCTCCTCGGCCACCTTGTCGCCGTAGTCCCGTTCCTCGCTGATTTCCCGGCCCAGGAAGACCAGTTCCTCCCGCTTGCCGAAGGTGCGGGGACCCAGGGCGCTGCTCATGCCGTAGCGCTTGATCATGCCGAGAGCTATCTTGGTGGCCCGCTCGAGGTCGTTGCTGGCGCCGGTGGTAACCTCGTCGAAGATCTGCTCCTCGGCCACGCGTCCGCCCATGGTGACGGCCATCATGTCCAGGAACTGGTTTTTCGTCCACAGATACCGGTCTTCTTCTGGCAGAAGGGTGGTGTGGCCGCCCATGTTGCCCCGGGAGATTATGGAAATCTTGTGGACCCGGTCGGCGTGGGGCAATACCCAGGCCACCAGGGCGTGGCCCGCCTCGTGGTAGGCCGTCATTTCTTTCTCCCGGGTGTTGATGACCCGGCTCTTGCGCTCCGGGCCGGCGATCACCCGCTCCACCGCCTCTTCAAAGTCTGGCATGTGGATTGACTTCTGGTTCTTGCGGGCGGCCAGCAGGGCCGCCTCGTTAATCAGGTTGGACAGGTCGGCCCCGCTGAAGCCGGGCGTCTCCTTGGCCAGGGTTTCCAGGTTTATTTCAGCCCCCAGGGGCTTGCCGGCGGAATGGACCTTCAGGATGGCCTGGCGCCCCACCACATCGGGCAGGTCCAGCACCACCCGGCGGTCGAACCGTCCGGGACGCAGCAGGGCCGGGTCCAGGATGTCCGGGCGGTTGGTGGCGGCCAGCACGATGATGTTGGTGTTGCTTTCGAAGCCGTCCATTTCCACCAGGATCTGATTCAGGGTCTGCTCCCGCTCGTCGTGGCCGCCGCCCAGACCGGCTCCCCGGTGGCGGCCCACGGCGTCAATTTCGTCCACGAACACGATACAGGGGGCGTTGCGCTTGGCCTGGTCGAACAGGTCGCGCACCCTGGCGGCGCCTACGCCCACGAACATTTCAACAAATTCGCTGCCGCTGATGTGGAAGAAAGGCACTCCCGCCTCTCCGGCTACGGCCCGGGCCAGCAGGGTTTTGCCCGTTCCGGGCTGGCCCACCAGCAGCACACCCTTGGGAATGCGGGCGCCCAGGGAGAGGAAGCGTTCCGGGTACTTCAGGAACTCCACCACCTCCACCAGTTCCGTCTTGGCCTCGTCCACGCCGGCTACGTCGGAGAAGGTTACCGTGGGGCGGTTGAAGGGCATCATCCGGGCGCGGCTGCGTCCGAAGCTCAGGGTCTGGTTATTGCTGCCCTGGGCCTGGCGCATCATGAACAGAATCAGGCCGCCGAAGAAAATAAGGGGCAGGAAGTTCAGCAGCAACCCCAGGAAGCTGCCCAGACCGCCGGAACCCTTGAAGGTAACCTGCAGGCTGCCGGGGCCGGTCTCAACGTCATTGGCCGCCAGCACCTGCATGATGTCGGTCTGCTCGTTGATGCGGCTGGTGTACTGGGTTCCACCCACGCCGCCGGTAACAATGGGAATCACGGTCAGCTTCTCGCCTTCGACAATGATCTCGCTGATCTCGTGATTCTGGGCCTTGGCAATTACCTCGGTAAGCGGCAGGTCGTTTCGGGTGCCAAAGGCCGGAATCAGGGTGTAGAAGATGACGATTACACCGATGATTATTAACAGGTAAACCAGGCTGTTGCGGAGCCACCGGTTATTTCCCATTCTCAATTTAATCCCCTTCTGCGGCCAGCATTTGGGCCGGAACCGTCCACACTACCCTTCTTCTACGTCATATATTAAATGAGGCGTTGTGAAATTGCAAAGAATTCAGCTACCGGGAAAGGGCAATCTCACTACGGTTTTCGCCCAAATTACGCCAGGCCTGGCGGTAAAGAATCCGGTCACCCCCAGCATGCCAAAGGGACCGAGCTCCCGGCGGGGGAACACGGCCCGGGTTCGGAGTCCTGGCGGCCAGGTGTGGGTTCAGGCGTTTCTGCCTGGCTGGGTTTGCCCATCCCCAATAATGCGCTTGCCCCGGCCGGCGGGGCGAGGTCGCCGGTCGCGGCTTTTCGTTTCCCCAACAGACTCGCGCAACGCCTCTTCGGCCCCGCCGGTCACCGGCGCGACCCCGTCGGGTAAGGCTCAGCGCGGCTGAACAGGACTTCGACCGCGAGGGGTTATAGTGACCGGCATCAGCACCCGCATCAGGACCCGTATCCGGACCCCCTTATCAGGGAAGTCCCAGCCGGAGCAGGCGGTCGTCGCCCTGGCGGGGACTGCCCCGGCCGTCGCGGTTGCTGGTGGTGAAGTAGAGATAGCCGTCCGGACCCATAAACACGGCGCGCAGACGTCCGTACCGGCCCTGGAACATTATCTGGCGCGAGGCTGCCGCGCGATAGTCGGGCGGTTCCAGGGTCACCCGCTGCAGGTGCGAACTCTTGAGCGCGGCGAATACCAGGTTGCCCTGCCACGAGGCGGGCATACCTCCGCCGGAAACAAAGGCCGCCCCGGCAATGGCCACGGTGGGCGTCAGGGCCAGCACGGAGTCCACGTATTCCGGGTCACCCGCGGCCCCGGTTACCTCGGGCCAGCCGTAGTTCCCGCCCGGGCGCAGCAGGTTGACCTCGTCATCTCGGTTGGGGCCGTGCTCGGTAATAAAGAGGTCCCCCGTCTCCGGATGCCAGTCCAGCCCCTGTGGGTTCCGGTGACCCCAGGTAAATACCAGTGACCCGGGGAAGGGGTTGTCCGGCGGCGCGTCGCCGTCGGCCGTCATCCGCAGCACCTTTCCCGCCAGCGAATGCAGGTCCTGGGACAGGCCGGGGTCGGTGGCGTCGCCGGTGGTGACGTACAGGTAGCCGTCCGGGCCAAAGCGGATGCGGCAGCCGTCGTGGCGGGTATCGCCGGGGATGCCGTCCAGGATAACGTGGTGGTCTGCGGCATGGTCTCCCCGGTCGGTCAGCCTGGCAACGCGGTTGTAGGTGTCACGTCCCGAGCGGTAGGTGTAGCAGACGTAAAGGTAGCCATTGTCGGCGAACCGGGGATGCAGGGCAATTCCCATGAGCCCCGCCTCCGAGCGGTGAAAGACGTCAATGGTGGCGTAGGGGACGTCCTGCAGTAATCCCTCTTTCACAACCCTTATGCGCCCCGGGCGCTCGGTGACCAGAATGCGGCCATCGGGGGTGAATGCCAGGTCCCAGGGAATCTCCAGTCCTTCCACCACCGTTTCCACGACCAGCCCCCCGGGAGGGGCAACAACCTCGGCCGCCACGGTACCGCCGTTCCCGTCGCCGCCGGCAAGGAAGGGCTGGCATGCCGCCGCCGACAGGGCCAGCGCGGCCAGGATTGTCAGCAGAGAGTATATGGTGAGCGGACGCATAAGGTTCAGGCCGCCGTGCCCGGCCACGGCTTCGGGCATGGCTAAGTCGTTTACATCCCCCGGTTCTGCGGTTGAGGCAATAGCCTATACTTACAGCATACGAAACCATCCCGCATTAAGCAAAAGGAGCGCTCCCCATGACCACCGACCCCATGACCACCGACCAGAAGCCCCGCGTATATCTCATCGGCACCGGCGGGTCCATCTCATTCATCGGGGACTTCCGTACCGACTACATCAATTACAGCTATCGCAACCGGCACCTGACCATCGAGGAGATGCTGGGCAACATTCCCGAGGCCGCGGAATTTGCCGAGGTATTGCCGGAGCAGCTGGTAAACGTGGGCAGTGCCAACATCCTGCCCGGCCACTGGCTGCAGTTGGCCCGCCGCATCAACGACATCTTCGCCCTGGACCAGGGCGCCGCCGGTGTGGCCGTTACCCACGGGACCGCCACTCTGGAGGAGACGGCCTATTTTCTCAACCTGACGGTGAAGGACCGGCGGCCGGTGGTGGTAACCGGAGCCATGCGGCCCCCCACGGGCATGGGCACCGACGCGGACATCAACCTGCTGGACTGCATCCGGGTGGCCGCGGCGCCCCAGTCGGCGGGCCGGGGGGTATTGACGGTCCTGAACAACGAGATCCAGGCCGCCAGGGACGTGACCAAGAGCAACAGCTACCGGCTGGAGACTTTCCGGGCCGGCGAGCTGGGCTGCCTGGGCTACGCCGACTCCGATGAGGAGGTGGTCTTCTACCGCAGCCCGGCCCGCGCCCACACGGTGGACAGCGAGTTCGACATTACCGGCGTGGATGAACTGCCCCGGGTGGACATTGCCTACGCCTACGCCGGGGCCGACGGGCTGGTGGTCAACGCCCTGGCCGATGCCGGGGTGGCCGGCATCGTGGCCGCCGGGCTGGGCGGCGGCAGTTCCTCGCCCGAGTTCATGGCGGCCCTGAAGTCGGCCCGCGAAAAGGGAATTCCGGTGGTCATCGCCACCCAGACGGGCAACGGGCGGGTTATGCGCACCCGCCGCTTCGCGGAGGACGGCTATATCGCCGCCGACAACCTGGCCCCCAAGAAAGCGAGAATCTTGCTGATGCTGGCCCTGACGAAGACGGACGACCCGGGGGAGATACAGCGGATGATGCTGGAGTATTAGGTTCGTTCGTCCACGAAGGACACGAAGGAACACGAAGGGGTGGTTTATCCACGAAGGGCACAAAGGGGCGCGAAGGGGAGGTTTATCCACGAATAGGCACGAATATTCACGAAGGGACGCCGGTGGCATGCCAAAAGCGAGAGGGCCCAGAAATTCCTGGGCCCTCACCTTCGTGGTTCTTCGTGTTGCTTCGGGGATTATACGGGTTTAACCGGGTATGTCGTCGTAATGGTCGAACTCGGCTATTACGTTGCCTTCCTTCAACTCGGCAATTTCAGCCTCGGTGTAGCCCAGCAGGCTGCCCAGCACCTCTTCGTTGTGCTCGCCCACCTTGGGGGTGGAGCCGACCACCGCCGGAGTGCGGCTGAAGTGCCAGAAGTCTCCGGAGACGGCAATGGTTCCGGCCAGGAAGTCGGGGACCTCCTGCAGGGCTCCGCGCTCCCACGGGTGGGGGTCCTGCGCCGCCTGGGCGATGGTGTTGACCGGCGCCGCCACCACGTCGTGACGGGTGAAGTGCTCAATCACCTCGGACATGGTCATCTCGGCCATCAGGTCCCGCATGGCGTCGTTGATCACCGACCCGTTGCGACCCCGCTCGTGGCGGGTGGTGAAGCGGGGGTCTTCCAGCCACTCCGGGCGTCCCAGGGCGTTGCAGACCCGGTGCCAGTGGTGCTGGTCGCCGGCGGAAATCAACACCCAGCCGTCCTTGCAGGGATAGGTGCCGCTGGGGGGCGCCGCCGACTCGCCGCGACGGGGTTCGACGCCGGCGCCGTGGTAGGCGGTGATGGGAATCTCGGTGTAGCTGTAGCCCGTGTCGGCCAGGCACACGTCAATGCACTGGCCCTCGCCGGAACGCTCCCGCTCGTGCAGGGCGGCCAGGGTGCCGATGGCGGCGTGCAGGGCGGTGGTGCGGTCAATGATGGGTACGCCGGCCCGGATGGGAGGCATTCCGTCCTCGCCGGTAATCATGGCGATGCCGGACATGGTCTGGCCGATGGGATCGTAGCCGATCTTCTCCCGGTAGGGGCCGAACTGACCGTAGGCGGAGACGTTGACCATGATGATGCGGGGGTTGAGTTCCTTCAGCACGTCGTAGCCGAAGCCCATGGTGTCAATCGTGCCGGGGCGGAAGTTCTGCAGGATGACGTCGGAAACCTTGACCAGCCGGCGCAGGGCCTCCTTGCCTTCCTCCTTGCGCAGGTCCATGCTCAGGGACTTCTTGCCGCTGTTGTACTGCACCCAGTAGGCGCTCTGCTTACGCACCCAGGGCCCGTGGTAGCGGGTCTCCTCGCCGCCCAAACGCTCCACCTTGATAACCTCGGCGCCCATGCGGGCCAGTACCTGGGCGCAGCGGGGGCCGGCCTGGTGGCGGCCCAGGTCAATTACTCGAATACCATTCAAGGGACCATTGCCTTCTGCCATCTGAAAACACCCCTATTCTAGTCTGGTGGTTTCGGGCTAATTTACCACCGCTAAGGGGAAAGGGCAAGCCGGCCCGTATTGTCGCCGCCGGACCCTGACCGCGCGCCAGCGACATCTGCCGGGGGCCTGCCCGGCCGTCCCCGGGGCGGGCCCTTTCGGGCTTCCCACCCCTTTCAGGGCAAGTCCCTCCCCTGCCCGAAGTCGGGCGGGCGTGCCTCTTATCCCAGACCGTAAGACGCGAAACTCTCCCCGGCTGGCGGCGTATCCGGCCGAGCGGCAGGCCTACCACGGCACCCGTGGTAATGGACAGGGGCGGCAATTGGCGCATAACCTGTACCGGTGATGCCTGCGCTGCTGGAAAGAAAAGAGGAGTACCAGCCCCTTCCGGAGAAGGCCCTGGCCCGGCTGTGGCAGAAGCGGGCGGCCCGCCAGCGGGAGTTCCGCACCTCCGCCGGCCGGCGGGTCCGGGTGCTCTACCCGGGCCGTCCGGGGACTGCCGCCGGCCCCGACTTCCGCGACGCCCTGCTGGAGGTGGAGGGAACGGGCCTGGTGCGGGGCGACGTGGAACTGCACCTGCGCCAGCAGGACTGGTACGCCCACGGCCACTCGGGCGACCCCAACTACAACGGGGTGGTGCTCCACGCCGCCCTGGAAACCTCGCCCCGGACCACCGACCTGCAAAACGGCGGCAGGGCCCCGGTCATCTCCCTGGCATCCCTGCTGGAGGATGACGACTCCGCCGGGGAGGAAGCCGGTTCTGGCGATCCGGAGGTTGGAGAAGGCGGGGGTCTGTGGCCCCTGCTGGAGAGGAAAGGGTGGCGCCGTCCCGACGACGCCGAAGAGATGGGCCGCCTGCTGGACGCCGCCGGCGACGCCCGTTTCCGGGTTAGGGCCGCCGTTTTCGCCAGCCTCACGGGGGAACAGTCCGCCGACCAGTGCCTTTACGAGGGGCTGATGGAGGCCCTGGGCTACCGGGCCAACCGCCAGCCCTTCCTCAAGCTGGCCCAGCGGGCGCCGTGGGAAATGCTGGCCGCGGAGGCACTGGCCCAAGCGCCCCAGCTACGTTCAGGATTGGTCCAGGAACGGTTGCTGGAAGTGTCGGGGCTGGCGGCTGCGCCAGGAAACCGGAAACGCCGGAAATCCGGCTTCGGGCCGGCCCTGGCGGTTGACGAATGGCACACCTTCCGGGTGCGGCCGGCCAACCATCCCCGCCACCGCATTGCCGGCGCGGCCCGGCTCCTGGCCCGTTTCCTGGTGGCTTCACCCCCGGCGGGGGAGGCTCCGCTGGCTGACGCCCTGGCCGAAAGGGTGGCCGGCGGCAAGCCCTCCGCCCTGACCGACGCCCTGGCAGTCAAGGGCGACAGCGCCGGCGGTCCGGCGTTCATCGGCGCCGACCGGGCCCGGGATATGGCCGTCAACGTGGCGCTGCCCTTCCTCCATGCCCTTTCCGGTGACGCTGAGGACTCCACGGCCCTGGCCCTCTACCGGAAATTTCCCAGGCTGCAGCCCAATGAAATTACCCGGGAAATGGCAGACCAGCTGCTGCACCCGGACTGGGCCGCGCTGGTCACAACCGCCCGCCGTCAGCAGGGCCTCATCCACCTTCACCGGCAGCTGAGCTAACCGTCAAGAGTGGCGGCTCCCAGTTGAACGCTGAGAAAGGGGCAGAGACTTCCAGCCTCCCGCCCCGAGGCTCCCAACCGCTCGACGCCACGCCCCTTTCCGCTCGCAACTGCGTTCCAATCCTAATTATCGGGCGCCGGTCTCAACTCGCGATTACAGGATGACAGCTCTTCCCTCTCAGACTTCCACCGCCAGCACCCACATGGGGCCCTCGCCCACGTCGTAGGTGGCGATGCGTTCCAGTCCGCCGGTGGCGTCGTCAATGCGGAAGGCCGCCAGCCGGCCCGATTCCAGCCCCGCCGAATAGAGGTAGCTCCCCGTCGGGTCGATACCGAAGGCCCGGGGCACCGCCTCGGCGGGAGTCTGTCCCAGGGCTGTCAGCCGGCCGTCGTCGCCCACCGCAAAGCCGGCAATGCTGTTGTGGCCCCGGTTGGGAGCATAGACGTACTTGCCGTTGGGGGTTATCTGGATCTGCGAGCAGCTGTTGCGCTCCTCGAACCCCTCGGGCAGGGTTGAAAGGGTCTGGAAGGGGCTGAGGCTGCCTGTGGCCGGGTCCAGGTTGTAGCCCGTTACGCTGCAGCCCTGCTCGTTGGACACGTAGATGATGTCCCGGCTGGGGTGGAAGCAGAAATGGCGCGGGCCGTCCGGGTTTTCCGGGCTGACCCGGGGCGGGTCGTTGGGCGTTATACGGCCCGTATTGCCGTCGAACCGGAACTGGAATATGGCGTTGGGGCCGGGGCGGGCGGCGATGTGGGGCACGTAGCCGTAGCGGTTGGTGGGGTCCGTCTGGAAGCAGTGGGCGCCCGTGCCCGTGGCCACCCACTCCACCGGCGGCCCCGCTGCCGCGCCGTCGTCGCCAATGGCGTGGACGGCGGCATGGCCGGCATTGTAGTAGGCGCTCAGCAGGTAGCGGCCGGACCGGTCGGTGGACATGTAGCAGGGGTCCGACTCCAGCCCGGCGGTACCGATGAGGGCCAAGTCTCCGGTGGCGGCGTCCAGGGCGTAGCTGGAAACCTCCAGGTCATCCCGCCGCCCCACGTAAACGTACTGCCGGGCCGGGCTGGCCGCCATGGGCGCCGGCCGGCCCGGGGCCGCCGTCTCCCCCAGCAGTTCCAGGCTGCCGTCGGACGGGTCCATGGAAAAGCGCAGGACCTTGCCCTCGCCGGAAATGGAAACGTACGTGTAGAAAGACATGGCTCTACCTCGTATTGCTCAGAATATTCACCTGGTTGCCGAATGGCCGTGATTCTATCACAAGGGGCGATGGCCCTCACCCCGTTGCCTCTAATCGTAACAGTTCAGGGTTGATTTTCATGGAGGCTTGGAACTCGTCATTCCGGCGAAGGCCGGTAGGTGGATTCACATTTCAAGTGCAACACCTGATTTGAATA
>JAPPGG010000044.1 GCA_028875055.1 Chloroflexota bacterium | reverse complement strand
CATACCCGTATCCTTGACTCCCCCTATGTTACCATTTTGTCCACACGCCCTAGAGGCGTAACTCGGAAGAGGAGTCACCCCCAACCTCGACCTTCACCCGTCAAGCCGAAATTGACCTTATAACGGCTGGCTAATTTCGTACCG
Organism: Chloroflexota bacterium; assembly: GCA_028875055.1. Lineage (GTDB taxonomy): Bacteria > Chloroflexota > Dehalococcoidia > Lucifugimonadales > UBA3495 > Bin22. Next base: position 149,887 of record JAPPGG010000044.1, on the reverse strand, counting down.
GGTTGAAGACCAGCCAGTTGGCCACGTTACCAGCGCTGCGACTCCATTCATGCTCGCTGTTGGGCGGCACCAAGATGGCGTCCCCCTCGGAGACCGTGTATTCCTTCCCGTCGCAGGTAAGGATGCAGCCCCCTTCCAGGAAGTAGGCCAGGTGCTCACCCTCGTGGATGTGGTTGGGGCTGACTTCCCCTTCCGCCATTCCCCGGTGGGCCAGCACATAGTGGCGGGCCCCGTCCTCAGCGGTCAGAACCGGCCTGGCGGCGCCGGGGCTGGTATCCAGGTCTGCCAGGTTCTTGATGACCGGCGGCCGTCCCGTGCCGGTCCCGCCATTGTTCCTGGCTCCGCCGCTCCTGGACGACAGCAATGGGTTTATCTCGATTCGCTCAATGTCACCTTCGCCGCCGTCGTTCAGCGTGTAGTGGTCCACGTTGGGCGGGACGAAAATGGCGTCCCCCGCCTTTACGGGGTAGTTCACACCGTCGCACACCAGGGTCCCCGACCCCTTTATTATGAACACCTCATGCTCCCAGGGGTGAATGTGGTGGCTGCTGGTCTCTCCGGGCTGGATGTGGGAGTAGCTCAGGGTGGTGGTGGGCGGATTGTCATCAATGTTGATCAACCTGGCAGCGTTGCCAGGGGAATAGTGATCACGGTAATTCCTGATAATCGGTTCCAATTCTCGTCTCCTTCGTCAAGCCCCGGGCATCATCCGGGGCGTTGTATTTGGCGTGTTCGAGGGTAATGTTAATCGGCGAGACCCGATTGCACAAGGAAATCAATAGCGCCGCAACCGTGAACTGCGGGCGTCCCGGCGGTCACGAAATCCGCTATTACCCGCAACGCATTCCGGTTGACGCTCCTAGGGGCCTATGCTAGTATCCGAATCGAGCCAGGGCCCTGATCCCGGCCCCATCCGCGTAGGTAAACGCTGCCCCACAGGATAAAGAGTCAGGATGAACTTTCGCCAGCGGCTTAACAGTGTTTCTCCGCAGAGGGAAACAGTTATAACCATCGGCGTCTTTGATGGAGTTCATCGGGGCCATTCTCACCTCCTGCAGCACCTCAAGGCCGCAGCCGGTTCCGAGTACCAGCCCATGGTACTCACCTTCGCCAACCATCCCGTAACGGTCCTCCAGCCCGGCCGGCAGGTATCCCTGATTACCACGCTGGACCGAAAAGAGGAACTGATTCGCCAGCAGGGCATTGAACAGATTATTTCCCTGGATTTCACCGAGGAACTGGCCCAGTTGTCAGCCGGCGACTTTGTTACGCTGCTGGTGGAAAACCTCAGGATGAAAGGCCTGGTAATCGGTTCCGACTTTGCCCTGGGCCGAAACCGGGAGGGCAACACAGAGCGGCTGTCGGAGCTTGGCCGGGAAATGGACTTCTCCGTCGAGGTGGTGGAGCCCCTTCTCCTGGACGGCCTGCTGGTCAAGAGCAGGGTTATCCGGCAGAAGCTCACCGAAGGGGAAGTATCCGTTTCCAACCAACTCCTGGGCCGGACTTTTTCCATGTCCGGCGAGGTGATTACCGGCGACCGCAGGGGACGCACCCTGGGTTTTCCCACGGCCAACGTGGATGTCAGCAAGACGATGGCCCACCCGGCGGACGGCATCTACGCCACCTGGGCGCTGGTCGATGGGGTCCGCCTCCCCTCCGCTACCAGCATCGGCGTCCGTCCAACCTTTGGACTGTCCGATCGCCTGGTGGAGGTGTACATCCTGGACTTTGAGGGGGACCTGTACGGCCGGGAGCTGGAGGTGGAATTTGTGGACAAGCTCCGGGACCAGGAGACCTTCAGCAGCCTGGATGCCCTGGTAGAACAGATCAACCGGGACGTGGCCAATACCCGGGACGCCCTGGCAATTTCGGGAGGCGCCAATGGCCATTAGTCCGGCGGATTTGAAGCGCGTTACCGAACGCGGCGTCAGCAACATCATCGTGCGAGAGGAGTTCGTCAAGCTGCTGGAGGAGGGCAAGCCCCTGCGGCTGAAGATGGGCTTCGACCCCAGCCGCCCGGACATCCACCTGGGCCACGTCGTTGGGCTCCGCAAGCTGCGGCAACTGCAGGACCTGGGCCACCAGCTCATCCTCATTGTGGGCGACTGGACCGCCCAAATCGGCGACCCCAGCGGACGCTCCGCCACCAGGCCCATGCTCACCCATGAAGAGGTCATGGAAAACGCCCAGTCCTACCTCCAACAGTTCTTCAAGGTGGTGGACCGGGACCGGGCCCAGGTTGTGTACCAGAGCGAGTGGTTCGGCAAGTTTTCCCTGGCGGACGTAATTGGGCTGACGGGCCGCTTCACCGTGGCCCAGTTCCTTGAACGGGACGATTTCGCCAAGCGGTTCGCCGAGCACCGGCCCATCGCCATAACCGAACTGCTCTATCCCCTGCTGCAGGCCTACGATTCCGTGGCCATTGAGTCCGACGTGGAGTTTGGCGGCACCGACCAGATGTTCAACCTGCTGGTTGGGCGGGAGCTGCAGGGAATGATGGGACAGCGGCCCCAGCAGTGTTTCCTGATGCCCATCCTCGTAGGGACTGACGGCGTCCAGAAGATGAGCAAGAGCCTGGACAACTACGTGGGCGTCGATGAGCCTCCCGACGACATGTTCGGCAAGATCATGTCCCTGCCCGACGACCTGATTGTTTCCTACTTTGACCTCCTGACGGACACGCCCGAAGGGGACCTGGAAGAAATGACCAGCAGCATCGCCGGTCAGACCGTTAACCCCATGGACCTGAAGAAAAAACTGGCAGAAGATATTACCCGGGTTTTCCACGACGGGAGTTCCGCCACCGCCGCCAGGGCGCGCTTCGAGCGGGTGGTGCAGCAGAGGGCTCTTCCCGAAGAAATGCCGGTTGTGGCCATCTCGTCTCTCACCGGCCCCCGGTGGAGCAACGCCCTGGTAGCGGCGGGCCTGGTTGGCAGCGTCAGCGAAGGCAAGCGCATGATTAACCAGGGGGCCGTCGAACTTTTCCCGCCCACGGGTCCTTCCCATAAATTGACCGAAGACGGCCAGTTCCAGGCACCTGAATCGGGGACGGCGGTTAAGGTTGGCCGGCGCCGATTTGCTTCCTTGCAGGAATAGCTGACCAGCAAGACTCCCAGCACTGCAACTGCCCACACATCCACCGGTTCGCTTCGGTCCCCCCTCGCCTTCCAGCGTTGACGCCCCATTTCCCGCCTAGTTAGACTGGTACCAGCAACACCCGAGGGAGAAGGCTAGTGTTTTCTACCGAAGAACTGGACCGGATAAGGCAGCAGGGCGCCAGGTGGCGGGACAGAAACCCTGTCAGTTCGGGCCGCAAGGCGTTTTACAAGACCCTGTCCCAGATTCCGGTGCAGAGCGTCTATACCCCCGTGGACCTCCAGGAAGCCGATTATCTGCAGGACTTTGGCCTGCCCGGCGAGTTTCCCTACCTGCGCGGAGTCCATCCGGGGGGCTACCGGGACCGGCTGTGGACCATGCGGATGTTTGCCGGCTTCGGGCTTCCGGAGGAGACCAACGAGCGATTCCGGTTCCTGCTGGACAACGGTCAGACCGGCCTCAGCACTGCCTTCGATATGCCGACCCTGTACGGATACGATACCGACGATCACCGGGCCGCCGGAGAATTTGGAAAGTGCGGCGTGGCGGTGTCCTCCCTGGCCGACATGGAGACCCTGTTCGACGGCATTCCCCTGGGGCAGGTTACCACGTCGATGACCATCAACAGTCCCGCCGCAATCATCTGGGCCATGTACATCGTGGTGGCCGAGAAGCAGGGCGTGCCCCTGGACCAAATTGGCGGTACCCTGCAGAACGATATCCTGAAGGAATACCTGGCCCAGAACGAGTATATCTTCCCGCCGGAACCATCGCTGCGCCTGGTTGTGGACACCATCGAGTTCGCCACCCGCCATATGCCCCGCTGGAATCCCATCAGCATCAGCGGCTACCACATCAGGGAGGCCGGTTCCAACGCAGTCCAGGAGCTGGCCTTTACCCTGGCCGACGGGTTTGAGTACGTTCGGCGGTGCATTGACCGGGGCATGGCCGTGGACGATTTTGCCCCCCGGCTCAGCTTCTTCTTCAACGCCCATAATGACTTTTTCGAGGAGATAGCCAAGTACCGGGCGGCCCGCCGGATCTGGGCACGGGAGATGCGCGACGCCTTCGGCGCAAAGAACGAGCGGTCCTGCTGGCTGAGGTTTCACGCCCAGACCTCGGGGGCATCCCTCACCGCCCAGCAACCGGAGAACAACGTGGTACGCGTGGGTCTGCAGGCCCTGGCCGCTGTCCTGGGCGGCTGCCAGTCACTCCACACCAACGGCAAGGACGAGGCATGGGCCCTGCCCTCGGAACAGGCCGCCCTGCAGGCTTTGCGCACCCAGCAGATAATTGCCCACGAGACCGGCGTCACCGACACTGTCGATCCCCTGGGCGGCAGCTACTTCCTGGAATCGCTGACCCGGGAGGTGGAAGCCGGCGCCATTGACTATTTCCGCAGGATCGAGGACGTGGGTGGCGTGGTGCCGGCCCTGGAGTCGGGCTTCTTCCAGCGTGAAATTGCCGAAGCCGCATACGTTTACCAGAGGGAAGAGGACCGGAAGGAGCGAATAACCGTCGGCGTGAATGACTACGTGACCGATGAGGAGTTAGGCATTCCCCTCCTCCGCGTTGACCGGGAAGGGGAAGCGCGGCAGATCGAAAACCTGAACATGATACGGCGCACTCGCGACAACCACCAGGTGTCCATAAGGTTACGGGAGTTGGAGCAGGCCGCCCGGGGTTCAGAAAACCTGATGCCTCCGCTCCTGGAAGCGGTCAGGGCCTACGCCACCCTGGGAGAGATGATGGGAGTCTTCCGGGATGTGTTTGGAGAGTACCAGCCGGGTTGGGGGTTCTAGCTCCGCAGCGGGGTGCAAAGGCTTCGCGGCAGTTGCCAGGCCACAAGTCCCTGAAACAAAGCTGAGGGCGGGAGTGAAGTCCCGCCCTCAGTTGCGTCGCCTGAATGACTGACTGCAGGGGAGACCTGGCTACACCCGTTCCTCTTCCTTGAGGCGCTTGGTCTCTTCGATAACCCGCTGCTCGATGTTGGCGGGCACCGGCTCATAGTGGTCAAACTCCAGGCGGTAGCTGCCGCGCCCCTGGGTCAGGGAGCGCATATCCTGGGCGTACCGCTGCACCTCGGCCAGGGGAACCTCCGCCTCGACTACGGTATAGCGGTCACCGGGGTTCATGCCCAGAATTCGGCCCCGCTTGCCGTTGAGGTCGCTCATAACCTCACCGGTGTAGGCCTCCGGCACGTTCACCGTCAGCTTGACGATGGGCTCCAGCAGGATGGGACTTGCGTCGGCCATCCCCTTCTTGAAAGCCTGGGATCCGGCTATCTCAAAAGACATGCCGGAGGAATCCACGTCGTGATAGCTCCCGTCGTAGATTACCGTCTTCAGGTCCACCACGGGGAATCCCGCCAGGATTCCTTCCTCCATAGACTTGACGACACCTTTTTCTACCGCCGGGATGTATTCCCGGGGAACCCGGCCTCCGACAATCTCCGAGCCAAACTCAAAACCGTTGTCCCGGTCCATGGGCTCCAGTCGCAGCAGTACGTGGCCGTACTGGCCGTGGCCGCCGGACTGCTTCTTGTGGCGGTACTCGGTGTTGATGACCCGGGTGATGGTTTCCCGGTAGGCCACCTTGGGCATCCGCAGCAGCAGGTCGGCGCCGAATTTGCGCTTGATGCGCTCAATGGCCACCTCAATCTGCGCGTCGCCCAGGCCAGTCAGCAGGCTGTCGCCGGTGTCGGCGTCCCTGCTGTACCTCAGGCTGGGGTCCTCCTCAACTATGCGGGCCAGGGACGTGGACATCTTGTCCAGGTCGGCCTTGGTGGCCGGCGCCACCGCGACGCTGTAGTACCCCCGGGGGAATTCTATGGGGTCGAAGGTGACCTGGCTTTCTCGAGCGCAGAGAGTATCGGACGTCACCGTCACTCCCAGCTTCCCGATGGCGCCCATGTCGCCGGCAACAACCTCGGAGATGTTCTCCTGGGATTTGCCCCTGGGGAGATACAGCTGCCCGATGCGCTCCGACTGGTTCCGGTTGGAGTTCCAGACTTCCGAATTGCTCTTGAAGGTGCCGCGATACACGCGGAAGAGGGAAAGCTTGCCAACGAAGGGGTCCGCGGTGGTCTTGAAGACGAAGGAGGCCAGGGGGGCGCCGGCGTCGACTTCACACTCCACGGATTCGCCATTGGCGTTCTTCATATCGGGAACCATGCCTTCCAGGGGGGACGGCAGAAATTCCCGCACGAACTCGAGGTACTCTTCCACTCCGATGTTCTGGGTGGCGGAGCTGGCCAGGATCGGCACCAGGGCGCCCGCCAGGATTGCCGACCTGGCGCCGTTGATGATTTCCTCGTCCGTCAGTTCCTCGCCTTCCAGATACTTGTCGGCGAGTTCGTCGTCGGCTTCGGCGACCGCTTCAATGAGGCGTTCCCGGGCCATTTCGAAATCGCCAGCCACCTCGGCGGGAATGTCGGCGGGGGGATGCACGACGCTGACTATGCCCTTGAAGTCCTGGGCGTCACCGATGGGCAACTGGAAGGGTACGCACTGGTTCCCGAATGTCCCCTGGATGTCGGCCACGGTGCGGGCGAAACTGGCGTTTTCCCGGTCCATCTTGTTGACCAGCAGCACCCGGGGCAAGCCCATCTCTTCACTCTGGCTCCAGGAACGCTCGGTACCTACATCAACGCCGGAGGGAGCCGGCAACAGGATGGTCGCGCTTTCCACCACCCGAAGGGCGCCGACCACTTCACCGAAGAAATCGTCGTAGCCCGGGGTGTCCAGGAAGTTGACTTTGTACCGGTCCCAACTACAGGAAATGAGAGTGGTCTGGATGCTTCCGCCCCGCTTGACCTCTTCCGGTTCGTAGTCGGAGACCGTATTGCCATCCTCTACCCTGCCGATCCGGTTGATGGCCTTGGTATTGAACAGCAAAGCCTCGCAAAGGGATGTCTTACCGGCGCCGCTGTGAGACAGCAGCGCCACATTCCTCAGATTACCTGCATCGATATTGGGCATAGCCTTTGTCCCCCTTAACTTATTACTGCAGCTAGTTAGGACGATTTTATATAAACTTGGCGGCTTTTCGCAACCTTGCTGGCTTAAAGGGGTGTCCGTCAAGATTTTGGTAGAGCAACTGGATAGGGGCAGATATCGAAAGCTAAGGTAGGGGCGCAGGGCCCTGCGCCCCTACAGCGACGGCCTGCAACGGGGCCCCACCAGGCATTCCCCAAAAATTTGACGGACACCCGGCTTAAAGGGCTGAATCTCTACGCGTTACCCCAGAAAATGATCAGGGCAGCCACAAGGACTGCCCCTACGATTATTCAGTGGCGCCGGCCGGTTGATGCGACGGCACACCCTCGCATCCGCCTTTGCTGTTAAGCCAGGCTGCCCATGGGATCCCAGGGAGGCAGCACTACCGGTTCCAGGTCCAGGGCCCGCTGCAGCTCTTCGGGCAGGTAGCTCTTGGGCGCCGAAATCTCGAACATGTACTCGGCGAACCAGGAGTCGTTCATCAGGAAGAACCCCTTGTCTCCCACCTTGTCGTCCCAGCTGTTTTCCACCCTCCAGCGGCGGGGCTTGCCGTCCACCACGTCCACTCCGGTGAACAGCATGGCATGCGTCATAGCGGTCTGGTGGAACTCCAGTCGTTCGGCCTTGTCCATACCGAACTCGGCGCCATAGACGCTGCCGTAGTCGAACAGGTCAGCGTCCCACAGACCCTTGTCGCGGTGCATCTGCTTGCCGGTATCGCAGCCCATCCAGACCGGCTTGCCGTCCTGCAGCATGCGCATGGCGATGTCCTTCATCAGGTCAATGTCCACGTTCAGGTACTTGATGCGGGTGCCGTCCACTACGTTGCCCAGGTACTGGACCGTGTAGGTGCGCCCCGGCGGATTGCCCTGGCGGGGATCGTGGACCAGGCACACGTACTCTTCCATGGGAGTAGTGATGTACTTTTCGGCGAACTCCAGGGGCGTCATTGTGCCGTCGCGATGGAACTCGCCGTCCTTGTCCTTCCATTGCCAGTCAAAATCCGCCGGCGGATTGCCCAGGTGAATGGAGAGAATCTGGTAGATGGCCTGCAGGGATTCCTGCTTGGCGGCGCGCATGGCGTCCTGGCCGCCCTCCTCGGCGTAGATGCGCCGGATATTTCGCGCTCCCTGGCGAACCTGGTAGTTCAGCCCGGAGTTCATTCGCATGGAATTGCCCGAACTCTCCGTTTCGGGCATTACAGTCTTGGGCACAACGCCGTGCTTGCGGACGAGGCTGACGAACATGTCCCATTGCCCGCCGTCGCCGAGGGGTTGATGCAGCAGCCAGGCCACCACACGGTCGTCAATGGGGCGGTCCGCCGTTTCGATCACGGCTTCCAGAATGTAGTTGGCCCGCTCCATTTTGTCCCAGAACATTACGTAGCTCTGGCTGAACTCAAACTCCTTCACGTTCAGCAAGTTCCTGGTCTCCGACCGGAACAGGTTTAGCCCCGCGAACATCCAGCAGCGGCCGGATCTGGCCTGGTTGGTCACGCCCCATTCATCCAGGACCGTTGAAAAGCTGTGGGTGGCTCCGGCCACTATGTTCCGGTCCAGTGCCACTTCATTAACGTCGCGCTGGGTGACAACGTTCTGCATCAACTGATGATTGGGCTGGGACCGGAAAGCGTCGTCGAACCCGGAAAGAGTTTCGGCATCCAGGGCGCCTGGGTTGGCTTGAGTTGTCATCGCAATATCTCCTGAGAATATATTTTGATACTTAGTCGCTCTTCCGGGAAGGCCACAGCTTGGGCATTCTCCGGAGGTTCACTTGGCTAAATATGCGCTGGGGAAGTCGAGGCCAGGCTGCGTATTTCGCCTGCAACCTCGGAAACAGCCCGTTCGATTTCGTCTCGGGTGGTGAAACGCCCCGTGGAAAAGCGGAGCGTCCCCATAGCGTAGTCTGTGGGAACTCCCATTGCCTCAAGGACATGGGACACCTCTACACGGTCGCTGTGGCAGGCGGCGCCGGCAGATGCGGCAACCGTAGGCAGGGACGACAATACCCGGTCCGCTTCCACTCCCTTAAAGCTGATGCTGGATGTATTGGGCAATCGCTCCTCGGGGTGCCCGTTGATTCGTAGGGCTGGCGGGGCATCCATCAGGCCACTCTCCAGGCGGTCCCGCATTTCCCGCATGTGGCTGGCGTAGCGCGACAGGTTTTCCTCGATCAACTGGCAGGCAGTCCCCAATCCTACCATCTCGATGACATTTTCGGTACCGGCTCTCCGGTCTTGCTCGTGGCTGGCGCCATGCATGAATTTTTCGAGTACCACTCCGGGCCTGATGTACAGAGCCCCTATTCCCTTGGGCGCGTACAGTTTGTGGCCGGCAACCGAAAGCAAGTCCACGCCGAGGTCCACAATTTTCACGGGAATCTTGCCGACTGACTGGGCGCAGTCCGCATGTACCAAAGCCCCCCGACGGTGAGAGGCCTCGGCGATTTCGGCGATGGGCTGAATGGACCCTACTTCGTTATTCGCATGCATTATGGTGACCAGGATTGTCTCGCCGGTCAGGGCCCTTTCCAGTTGACCAACATCCACCAGGCCGGTTTCATCGACGGGCAGGTACGTCACACGAAAGCCCTGGCCTTCCAGGTAACGGCATACCTCCGTAACCGCGGGATGCTCAATGCTGGAGGTAATGATGTGGTTGCCGCGATTGCGGTGGGCCAGGGCCACGCCCTTTATGGCGTGATTGTTAGCCTCGGTCCCACCGCTGGTAAAGATCAGGTCCTCGGCCTGGCAACCCAGCAGATCTGCAACCTGTCCGCGCGCAGCGTCAACTCCTTTTCGCGCCTCCAGCCCAAAGGAATGGCCGCTGGAGGGATTGCCGTACAACCCATGCAAATAGGGGAGCATAGCCTCGACAACCCGGGGATCAATAGGGGTAGTAGCGTTATAGTCCAGGTAAATGGCGCTCATTCAATTGGTTCCTGTGAAGCAAGAAATGAGGATGCCGGCCTATTATAGCCCAGCAGCAAGCGGACGGCCAAAGCCCGCCTTTCTGGTGCAACCCCTCGGGTGCAGGCGGACCTGGTCAGCACTTCAAAGTAGCAAGACCATCAGCAGGACAGGGAAGCCAGGGCGCTTCGCTGAAACTCCTTCGCTCTTGGGAGGGGAGACGAAAGTCAGACCAGCTCATCCACCTCATCCCGCTAGAGTCTTCCGTCAATCACCACGTCAAGCACGGCTGGCCTGCCCGAGTCCAGCGCCCTCCGGATCTCGGGTCCTATCTCTTCAGGGTCGGTGATAGTTCTGCCGTAAACGCCAATGGCCTCGGCAATGCCGGCAATGTTGAGAGGCAGGGGAAAGTCCATTCCCACGTAGCCCTCAAATCCCTCTTCAACTGTTCTGCCCAGGATCTCCCTCTGGTGAACGTTCATATTGAGCTTGAGGATACGATATGAGCGGTTGTTGCAGACGAGGTAAACCGTGGGAATGCCACAATTGGCCGCCGTCCACAGTGCCTGCACCGTCATCATGGCGCTGCCGTCGCCGGTTACCGCCAGAACTGGACGGTCGGGATTCGCCAGCTTTACCCCCAGCCCCGCGCCCATACCCCAACCGATGGCGCCAATCCTTTCCCCGTAGATGCTGTCAGCTTCGTTGAATTTAACAGCCCCGTGCAGGGCATCCTTGGAACTGAGCGAGTCATCAACCACTATTGCGTTTGAGGGGAGGACTGCCCCGAGTTCGTGCATCATCCGCTCCGGGGACATGGGTCGCGCGCCCCAGGATTTCCGAAGATTCTCCTCCCAGCCAGCCTGATTCAACGCCTTCATATCCTGGACAGCCCTTCGTCGCCCAGCCGCCCGGCCATTCGCTGCCGAGTCCATTTGCCCGGCCAGCGCGTCCTCCAGCATTTCCAGCCCGGCCCTGGGGTCACCAAAAAGGGCCAGGTCGGTGGGTTCAACCCGGCCAATGTCTCGCAATGACGAGTCCAGGTGAATCAACTTTGTACCTGGACTCAGGCTGGAGCCAGAAACGTAGAAAAACCCCGAGAATACGTTCGCGCCCACCGCCAGGATTACGTCCGCATCGGCCAGAAGTTGCCTTCCTGCGGGAAGCGTGGGGTTGATCCGGCCCAGGAACTGGCTGTGTCCCGAAGGAAAGTTCGCCCTGGCAATGGAGGTGGCATATACCCTCGCACCCAACTTTTCTGCCACCTTAACCGCCGCGTCCGTCCCTTCCGCCTGGGCCAGGCGGTCACCCACAAGCATCACCGGACAGACCGACCCGGCCAGCATAACCGCCGCTTCCTCCACCGCGCTTGCGCTGGGGGTCGGCGCCCCGATCCATGCCGTGGACGGTGTGATGGTCACCTCCGCCTCGCCATCGAGGGCGTTGGCCGCAAAACCCACGAAAACCGGGCCGGTGGGAGGACTCTTCGCCTCCTGGAACGCTCGGCGCACAACCCCGGGCACCTGTTCCGGGTGGGTAACCTCCGCACTCCATTTGGTGAATTGCCGGACCATTTCAACCAGGTCGGAGCGGCCTTCAGCCAGCTTTCGGATGTCCTTGTTGCCGGCGGTAAGCACCAGCGGGACCCCGCCGTCCATGGCGTGGTGCAGCAGGCTGATGCCGTTGGCCAGGCCGGTTTCAATGTGCAGGTTAACCACCGCGGGCCGCTTGCCTGAAACGGCGTAGCCATCGGCCATCCCCATGGCAACCCCTTCCTGGGTGGCCAAGAGGTAGCGCAGGTCGGGGTACTCGGGGAGCAGGGCCATGATGGCGCTTTCGCTGGTGCCGGGGTTTCCGAAGATGGTATCCATCCCTTCAGCCCTCAACATCTCCAGGAAGGCGCGGGCGCCGGTCATTACTGGCATGGTATGGAACCTCCTCCAGTCGAAGGGAAGAACGACGGCAATTACAGTCCTGCGTTGGCCAGGAAGGCGCGCAGCAGCTCCGCCATCTGGGCCTCATGAACAGGGGCGAACCTGGCGAACTCCCTCAGGTTGCGCGCAGCCTCCTCCTGCGGGTCGAAACGGTCACCCATCAGTAGGTAGTCGCCGTAAAGTTCCCGGTTCCAGACCACCAGCTCCTCGTAGGTAAGCTGGGGCTCGAACTGGAAACCGTAGGACTTCCCGATGTGGTACGCCATGCTTATCCTGCGAAAGCCGCCGTCCCGCAAGAGGATATCCCCTTCGGCCAGCGCGGCGCCGCCCGGGGGAACGGAGAAACACTCACCGTGAAGCGTCGGGACCAGGGGCGCCCGGATATTCCCGAATACGGGGTCCAGGTCCCCCGCCTCGGTAACCGACAGCTTTCGAAGGCCAAACTGATAGCCGCCCGTAGGCTCAACCCTTCCACCCAGCGCCCGGCAGAGCAGTTGGGCCCCCAGGCAGACCGCGAATACCGGAATGCCGCCTTCATGGGCATCCTTGAGCAGGGCCATTTCCTGCGCCAATGCCGGAAATTCATCGTTGGCGGAAAGGGGCCCACCGATGGACACAATGAGGTCCAATGCGTCCTGGTCAGGGGCGGGGAACGGACCGTATGCCGGGGCCAGCTCGAAGATGTCCAGGGCTTCAAGCGCGAACCCGGAGGCCTCCAGGACCCCGGTAAAGTTGGCCCCTAACGTTTCCGGGGCAGCGTGGCGTATGATAAGGGCGCGCTTCAACCTGCACCTTCTTCCCCATGGGCCTTCTTCCCTATGGGAATGATGACCAATCCTACACCAACCCGAAGTTTGATGTCAGCCGACCTGAGGCAATCGGACGGTCGGCGGAGGGTATCATGGAAACCATAATCTCAAACGCGACCATCGTTACCGGAGACGCCGGCCGGACTGTCTTGTACGGCTCGGCCATCGCAGTTCGAGACTCGTCAATTATCGCACTGGGCCCCTCGGAGGAAATTCTGGCCCAGTTCCCCGGGGCGGAGGTTGTTGACGGGAGCGGCAAGGCCGTATTTCCCGGCCTCGTCAACTGCCATACCCACCTCCTGGCAACAGCGGACCGGGGTATCCTGGAGGATTTCGGTTTTCCCACGACTTTGCGGTTTCCCACCAGTACCCGCGCCTTGCTGTCCATCGAGGAGCGACAGGTTATCGCGACCCTGGGAGCCCTGGAGGCCATACGCAGCGGCACCACAACCCTGCTGGAAATTGCCGACAACGTTGGCGCCTTCGCTGACAGCCTGGTCAATACCGGGCTGAGGCTGGGCCTTTCCGACAATTTCAGCGACGCAAACCCTGCTCAAGTTCGGGAGGGGACCTTCGATTTTCAGGCTGACCGGCGGGAGGAGGGGCTGAGGCGCAGCGCCGACCTGGTGGATTCGTGGCATGGCCACGATGGCGGCCGGGTCTTCTGCTTCCTTGCTCCCCACGCTCCCGAACTGTGCTCTCCCGAGCTGCTTCGAGCGGTGAGAGACATGGCGGACGCCCGCGGCATCGGATACACCATTCACCTTTCCCAAAGCCGCCTGGAAATCGAAGCCCTGATGCGTACCAGGGGCGTGGACCCGACCCACTACCTGTTTGCGCAGGACTTTCTGGGGCCGAACCTGGTGGCGGCACACTGCAGGTACGTAACACCCGGGGAAATTGCGCTCCTCGGCCAACACGGGGTGGGCATCTCCAACAACGCCGCCATCGCCGCCCGGCGTGGAGCGGCTGCGCCCATACATGAACTGCAGGCCGCCGGCTGTCGCATCGGAATGGGTTCGGACAACATGGCTGAGGACATGGTGGAGGTAATGCGGGCCGGGTTGTTCCACGAAAGGGTACGCCGCAACTCCCAGATGTCTCCCCAGCCGGAAGATGTCCTGGAATGGGCCACCCAGGGAGGAGCAAGAATACTGGGCCTGGCCGACAAGACGGGTTCCCTGGAAGTGGGCAAGCAGGCCGACCTGTTCATTGTGGACACATTCAAAGCCCACCTGGTGCCCACCCTTCGCATAGCCTCGGGTTTCGTCCACAACGGGATGCCGGCAGACATTTCGTCGGTTATGGTCGCAGGGAAATGGCTGCTTCGAGACGGTAAAGCCCTGACTATAGATGAAAAGGACGTCCTGCGACGCGCGGAACAAACAGGACACTCGGTCTGGAACAGGTTGGCAGAACGCTATCCCGACGTGCCCTTCCCGGTAAACCTGCCCCCGGGGCCAGTCCACTAGGGAGCAAGCAGGAAACCGCTGGGCGGCGTGGTCCGGCTAAGCGCCCGCACCCCATGGGCAAAGGGCCCCTTTCCGGCGGGCCTGAGGAGAGATTCTCATTGGGCCCATCAGGCGCCGGGGGAGCAGTGTCAACAGGCCGGTACTACGGGCATCCCGCTGTCCCTTTGCAGCGAGCGAACATAGCAGATGATCTTGTCCACTTCGTCCTTGTCCAGCCCGGGAACCGGGGGCATGGGTCCATACTCCCAGTGGTGTGCCGACACGCCGCTCATCACAGCCGCGTGAAAGGCAAAGTCGGGATGGTGGTAGGTATGGTAGTACTCGTGAATCAGGGGTGGACCCGTGTCGCTGCCCGTGGCCTTGTCGCCGTGACATACCGCGCAGTTTTCCCGGAAGAGGTCCATACCGGACATGTACATGTCAGAGCCTTCCTCGGCCACCGGCAAGTCCACGGGATCGGGCGTCGGCGTCTTGTATTTCATGGGTGTAGGGGCTTCCATTCCAGCGCATCCCACCGCAACCAGCAGACAGCAAACAACCGCCAGCAAACAGTACAGAGTTATCAATCTGGCCTGCCTCTCCTCAAAGAGCGACCGGGCAGGGCTCCGGTGTTGTCGCCCTGGTTGATCACAATGCGCCCGTTCACAATCACGTACTCAATGCCCACGGGGTAATGCCTGGGGTCTTCCCGGGTGGCGTAGGTCTTCACCGTGTCGGGGTTGAATACCACAATGTCGGCCTTGAAGCCGTCCCGCAGCAGACCCCGATTTGCCAGGCCCAGCCGCTGGGCCGGGAAGGACGTCATCTTTCTTATGGCTTCCGGCAGTCGCAGGTGTTTCTCCGCCCTCACAAACTCGGCCAGGACAATGGGAAAGCACCCGTAGGTCCTGGGGTTGGGATACTCGCCAAACAGGATCGCGTCGCTGGCAATCATTCCGTAAGGGTGGGAAACAAATGCCGGCAGGGTCTGCGGATTGGTTCCCAGGCCGACGGTGGAAATCCCCAGATTCTCCTCCAGCAGCAGGTCAAATAGCGCATCCGCCGGGTCCTGTCCCCTCATTTCCCCGATGTCGGTGATCAACCTGCCGTCGTACTGCTTGTTTTGCGGTTGGGTGAAGTTGGTCAACCAGTTGTTTTCCAGGCGTTCGGGCAACACTTCCCGCTTCATCCTTTCCCGGTCGTCTGCGTCCCGCAGGGCGGCCATCAGCCTCTCCGGTCCTCCATCCTTTGCCCAGTGGGGCAGGCCAATGGTGATGGTGGTGCCGGAATAGGGATAGGTATAGCAGTCAAAGGTCACGTCCAGCCCTTCGTCCCGTCCCCTCTCCACCAGTCCCAGGTAGTCCAGGTGGCTCCCGGAACCCTGGGCGCTTTGCCGGTAGTGGGTCAGGTGTATTGGACAGCCGCTGCGCCGGCCAATCTCCAGCGACTCCTCCCAGGGAGCCATCAGGCCCTGGGAACGCAGGCTGGCCCGTGTATGCGTATGGTAGAACCCGCCCAGGGAGGCGGTAACCGCAGACAGTTCCGCCAGTTCAGCGGTGTCGGCATAGGACCCGGGCGGATAGTCCAGGCCGGTGGACAAGCCCCACGCGCCTTCTTCCATGGCCTCCCGGATAACCGCCTTCATGTCCTCCATTTCTGCGTCGGTGGCGGGCCGGTCGTTCCATCCCACACCCCATATGCGGACCGGAGCGTTGCCCAGGATGTATGCGATGTTGATGGCGACGGTGTTGTCGTACTTGGACAGCAGTTCGGCCACCGTCAGCCAGTCGGCCGGCATTGGAGGGTAGCCGTTGAGCCCCGAATCCAGCCAGATGTAACGGTGGAGTTCCTCCTGGG
The DNA here is from genome assembly GCA_028875055.1 of Chloroflexota bacterium. Lineage (GTDB taxonomy): Bacteria > Chloroflexota > Dehalococcoidia > Lucifugimonadales > UBA3495 > Bin22. The sequence goes on along the minus strand of JAPPGG010000044.1, from coordinate 133,834 downwards.
TCTTGAAGGGGGCGTGGGAAATGCCGTCGATTCCCACCAGTTCGGTCGTTACTCCCTGCCTTACCTTGGGGTCGTGGTGTGGTTCCCCCAGTATGGTCAGCCCGGCATGGGAGTGCAGGTCTATAAAGCCGGGACAGACCACGCATCCCTCAGCATCTATCACCCTTGCCGCTTCAATGTGGCTGGAGTCGCCTCGAAAGATTGATACCGTTTCACCTTCGACCAGCACCGTGGCAAAAAAGCCGGGGCTCCCACTGCCGTCGATTACCTGTCCGTGCTCTATTTTGAGGTCAACCATGTTCCCACCACCTGCAGCTCGTCTGACCCGAATCCGCGCGTAGTAGGCGTGGGCAGGCATCTGACTTCCGCCGAAAATTTCTGCCCCGCCTGTCGCTTTCTTGAAAATTGGGCATATGATACCATTCAAACTCCAGTATTCCCCTCTCGTATTCCTGGCGAGACGAAAACTGCTCCATTGCCTTGAGTTTAAATGACAATTTTTCCGGTCAATCGCTACAGATTCTGGCGCCTGGCGTTGCTGGCGGCGGCCCAGATTGTTCTCCTTGCGGCAACGCTCAGCCTCGACGCCGGCCCTACCCAGGCCGGGCCCGAGTCTTTGTCCTGGGCCGACTTTGCCGAGCATGAGGTTTCGGCGCGGTACTGGCTGGACGACGATTTTGAACCCGAGACCGATGCGCCCCAGGACGACGTCGACGAGCAGGAGCACGTCTATTGACTGGGCGCCATCGCCACCCTGGTAGGGGGGCCCGGAGACGATATCCTGGTGGGGACTGACGGCAACGACGTTATCCTCGGCCGCGCCGGCAACGACCGCATCGACGGCAAGGGCGGTCACGACATTCTGTGCGGCGGTTCCGGCGACAACCTGATTATCGGGGGCCCTGGCGATGACTATCTGCTGGGCGGCGAAGGTGTTGACCAGCTTATAGGCGGCCCGGGCAACGACTTCCTCCGGGGGGATGAGTCCGATGACCTGCTGATCGGTCAGGAAGGCGGCGACTTTCTTTCCGGCAACCAGGGCAACAACATCCTCCTCGGCGGCGACCCCATTTCCGAAGACGACGACGAACTGGCAATTATTTACGGCTTCTATCGCCGGGACATCATCCTGGGAAGCATCGGCAACGACGTGCTGATTGGCGCTCGCGGCGATGACGCCCTGCTGGCCTTCGGAGGCCACGACATCCTCCAGGGAATGGAGGGCGACGATACTCTCATAGGTCACTACGGCGACGACTTTCTGGACGGCGGGCTGGGCAATGGCGACGAATGCAACGGCAGCGAGGGCAGCGACGCATCAGCGAAGTGCGAGCTCATTATCAGCATTGAGCGGGGAGAGCAGCGGGGGCTACCCGACTGAAATCGGCCAACGCAGCCATATTTGGCCAGGAAGGGAACGGCTGGAGTCATGAAATACGACGTCATCATTGTGGGGGCCGGTTCGGCCGGCTGCGTGCTGGCCAACCGCCTCAGCGAAGACCCCCAGCGGTCGGTGCTGCTGCTGGAGGCCGGCCCCGACTATCCGGACCCGGCTGCCCTGCCCGACGAACTCAAGCACGACCTGAATCAGGCGGCATCGGAACAGGACGCTCCCCATAACTGGTCCTTCATAGGTTATTCCACTCCCCAGCGGGCGGAACCTGCCCTGGTTGCCCGCGGCAGAGTCACCGGGGGGACCAGCGCCATCAACCACCAGATATTCCTCCGCGGGCTGGTCGATGATTTCGACGCCTGGGCCACAGCCGGCAACGACGAATGGGGCTATCTCAAGGTATTGCCCTATTTCCGCCGGCTGGAATCCGACACCGACATCCATGACGACTTTCATGGCAGCGACGGCCCCATTCCCGTATGGCGCCACCCCCGCGACACCTGGCTGCCCATCCAGGCCGCCTTCTACGAGGCCTGCGCCGCCCTGGGATTTCCTGAAGACCCGGACATGAACCACCCCGAAGCCACCGGTGTGGGGGCCTTTCCCCTGAACAACCCGGGCGGCATCCGGATGAGCACCGCGTTAACCTACTTGAACGACTGCCGTCACCGCCTGAACCTGACCGTCCGCGGCAACGTTCAGGTCCGGCGGTTGCTCTTCCAGGGGAAGAAAGCCGCCGGCGTTTTGGTGGAAAGCAATGGGGAAGAATTCACCGTGGAAGGCGGGGAGATCATCCTCAGCGCGGGGGCCATCGCCTCGCCCCAACTGCTGATGCTCTCGGGAGTCGGGCCGGCTGGAGCCCTGAATGCGCTGGGAATAGATTCCGTCCACGAACTCCCGGGCGTGGGCCGCAACATGAAGAACCACCCGTCAATATCCCTCCGCTACCAGCTGGTTGAGGGAAATCGTCCGGCCTCCGACGCCCCTCGCAACCAGGTGGGATTGCGGTTCACGGCGGAAGGCTCGGAATTCCGCAACGACATCCAGGTCCAGCCCACCACTTCATACCCGGATGGACCGACCACGCCCGACATTCGCATTGGCTGCCGGCTGGAACTTCCCCTGAGCCAGGGTGAGTTGAGCCTGGCATCGCCGGACGTTAGGGACCAGCCAAACCTGGACTATCGTTTCCTTACCGACGAGAGGGACCGGGTCAGGCTGCGCGCCGCCCTGCGGCAATGCGCCGAGATTTTCCGGCATCCCGCTTTTGAGGGGCTCTTGGGGGAACGCATCTCCCCCTCCGACGAAATTCTGTCCGATGACGCTGCGCTGGACTCGTGGATGCAGCAGAATTCAGGCATCGCCGGACACACCTCGGTGACCTGTCGCATGGGCCCCGAGTCCGACGAAATGGCGGTGGTGGACCAGTACTGCCGCGTTCACGGCCTGGAGAGCCTGCGGGTCATAGACGCATCGGTCATGCCCGAAATAACCCGGGCCAACACCAACGCCACCACCATCATGATCGCCGAAAGGGCCGCCGACCTGATCAAGCAGGGACACTAGCCACGGGGTTCCGCCAGCGCGGCAGGCGCTCCCTGCCCGTCTATGAGGGGGGCAAGAGGTCAGGGACGCCGCTCGCAATAGTTCACGTTCTGTAGGCTTTCCCAGCCTGAACCTGATATACCAAGCCCGCCGTCCAGCGGGGCCCCGGGATCGGTGAGGCCCGCTGGAGTGGGAACTGCCGCCACCGCTTCAACCCAAGTTGTTATGCTGTGCCCCTGGTAGTAAAATGGGCGCTGGTCCCGGCGAATTCTGTCTTAACCAAGGCCAAGGAGAGCTTAATGGCACTAGAGTTTGGAGTTTTTGACCACATAGAACCCTGCCCCGGCATGACTTTGCAGGAAATCTATGACCTCCGCCTGACCCAGTTGGAAAAGCTGGAGTCGGCAGGCTTCTATTCCTACCATCTGGCCGAGCACCACACGCCGGCGGTGCACAGCCTGGCCCCTTCCCAGAATGTGTTTTTGGCGGCCGTGTCCCAGCGTACCACTACCCTGCGCTTTGGCCCCTGCGTTTACGTGCTGCCGCTGCACCACCCCATTCGCCTGATCGAAGAGATCAGCATGCTTGACCACCTCAGCGGCGGCCGCCTCGAGTTGGGCGTTGGCCGCGGCGGCGTCTTCGAGGCCTTTTTCTGGGGCCAGGATTCCGACGTCGAAATCAACGCGACCCGCTATTACGAAACCCTGCGCTGCATCCAGGAGGGTTTGAGTCACGAGGAGTTGAACTTCCACGGGGAGTTTTACAACTTTGACGAGCTGCCCATGCGGCTGCGCCCCCAGCAGAACCCCTTCCCGCCTTTCTGGTACATGCGCAACGTGGAAACCGCGGCCATTGATGGCATGAATACCATCATCGTCGGCTCCCTGGATGGATTCGAGGCCAACGTGAGGCGGTACCGGGAAGAATGGGAAAGGCACCAGGGCAAGGGGACGTTGACCGCCCAGGGCACTGAGCCCAAGATCGGCCTGGTCAACCATCTGCTGCTGGCCGAAACCGACGCGGAAGCCCAGCGGGAAGCCCAGCCGGCCTGGGAGTCCTACCGGTGGAACCTGGGCACCCCCAGGAGACTGGAAGCGGAACGACGGGGGCTCACCCAGTTCTATGGCTCAGGTATGAACCCGCGCCCGGCTTCAGCTCCCCCTCGGGACCTCCCGCAGGAAGAGCGCCGCGACCTGGATGCGTCCCTGGAAGACGTGGAGCGGCAGCAGCGCAGGTCCGGCCTGCGTGGCGGCCTGGGCGACGGCCACTCCGGTGCGGGCGCGGGCTTTGGCGCCATCGCCGGTTCGCCGGCAACCATCCGCGAGTACATGGATGAGTACGTAGCGACGGGCGCCAACTATTTCGTGTGTTCCTTCCAGTGGGGAGACCTGACCCACGAACAGGCCATGCGCTCCATCGAGCTGTTTTCCACCGAGGTAATGCCCCACTATATGGCAAAGAAGGAAGAGGCGGCTACCGCCTGACAGAACCGGTAAACCGATCGGGCAAAAATCGCGGGCGGGTCAATTGACCCGCCCGTACTGATTTATCCCATCGAGCCTGTCCCGCCCAGGGTCAGCCGCTTACAAGCCCCTCGGCCGGAGGGCCAGGGTGGCAGGCTTGGGCGGCTCCCATGCGCCGGTAAGGTAATCGTAGAGATTGGCGGCGCTGATTCGCATGACCATCGGGGCCATGTGGGCCTGCCCCACATCCATGGGGTAGCGGTCAACAAACTTGGTGAGGTTCAGGGCCGCCTCGTCCCGGGTCATGCCAATGTCTATGGCTTCCTTGACGTAGTCCCGCCACTCCATGATGAAGGAACCCTGTTCGTCCAGATAGCCCTTGTCGCACAGGTCGCCGTGGCCCGGGACAAATATGTCCTCGTCCAGCCTCCGCAGCGATTCCAGGGCCGTAAGCCAAAGGTCCGGGTTGGCCTCGTGCAGCCAGGTCTGGACCTTGTGGAAGATATTGTCGCTGGTGAATACCACGCCCTCTTCTTCAATGACAATGGCTGCCTGATAGAGGGTATGGCCCGGCATGTGAATCATCCGGAATGTATGGTCGCCCACCCGAAGCGTCATGCCGTTCTTGAACGTGATGATGGGCACGTTGGGCTGGTAGCCCTGCATCAGGGGCCCTTCCTCAGGACCGAAGTTGGCTACGCGCTCGATATGCTCGTCCAGGTCGGTTTCGAGGATCCGGGTCCTTACCCCTTCGTGAGCTACCACGGGCGCGTCGAAAAAGGCGTTGCCCGTCCAGTGGTCGCCATGAGGCTCCGTGTTGATGATATACCGCAACTGCCCGTGTTTCGCAATCTCGGCCTTGAGCTTCAGGGCGTCGGAGGGCTTGTGAGGACTGTCAATCATCACCACCCCGTCCGAGGTGGTAACAAATCCGTGGTTGCAGCCCCGTAGCTCGGTCTCCACGTAAACGTTGCTGGTCAACTGGCGCATTCTATCCTCCCCTGCAGTTCATTACCTTTCCCCTGTGGCAACAAGGGCAACTCCGTTGGTTGCCCCTGTTTTGGCGCCACACACAGGGAATCCATCGAATTGCCTGCCTTCTGTGTCAGTCTGAACGGTACCGGCTAGCCCAGCGGCCCCTGGAACACCTGGTCCACGTAGGTGTCCGACAAGGCCTCCAGGGTTTCCGGCCATTCATCGGTGGACCCCACTGCCCGGCGCAGTTCCTTCGGCCGGGGCTGGCCCTCCCAGCCCAGCTGCTCCATGTAGTAATAGAGCATGATCAGGTGACCGTCCGGGTCCTGGGCGTAGGCCGCGTAGTCAACGCCGGGATGCAACTCCGCCGGCATTTCCCTGAAGTTGACCCCATGCTCCTTCAGGAAGGCCACGGCGTTCTTCAACTGACGGTAGGTGCCTACTTCCACCCCGAAAGACATGCAGGAAGTATGGGGATTGCAGTCCAGTTCCGCCCGCAGCGCCTTGGGAAACAGGCCCAGGCTGTGATGCTCGTTGCCGTTGCGCATGAAGACGCAGCGGTGCCCGTTGAAAATGACCTCTTCGGTCAACACGAAACCCAGCCGCTCGGCATAAAAGGCCCGGGCGGCGTCCAGGTCGCGAACGAACAGATTGACGGGGCCAATCTTGGTAATTTTGAAGGGCCGCGGCAGCAGGATGCCCTCCACGTCGTGGACCGCCGGCAGGTTTTCCGTGTCGCGGGTGCCTGAGAAAATCTCTATCCCCTTGTCCACGGCCTCGTCCACCTCAGCCTCTTCAGACATCTGGGGCAGGGTGGGCGCTTCGTGAAAGCCCCGGTAATGCATGGGACGGGGCTTGCTGCGGCCCAGCCACCCGATTTGCTCGATACCGTAGTAAAGCTCGTTAATGTTTTCGTCCGGGTCCCACACGTAGGTGTGCCAGTTGCTGCCCGGCATATCCCGACCGGTGCGCCGGATGGGAATCCCGGTTTCGTTAAAGTAGTTCTGACCATTCACCACTTCGGCCAGCGAACCCGTCTGCCAGGTAATCTGGTTGATGGTCACGTCGCCGTCACCCTCGTGGCCGCTGCCCCTGCCAAGCACATCCAGGGCCTTCTTGGGGAACAGCACGAAGGAGTGGTGGTCGCCGCCGTGGTGCATAAATGCGCCCTGGCAGTCTCGCTCGGGGACGTCCTTCAGGATTTCCGCCCGCTCGGGGTTGCCCTTGAAATTGAGGTGATCGGAAACCTTGAAGCCCAGCAGGTCCTTGTAGAACCGCAGACCGGCCTCCATGTCGTAAACGTTGAAACCGAAGTGACCCAGCCTCCTGATCTTGAAAGGACGGGACATGGTCACGCCGCCAACGTCATATAGTCGTTCCGAGGTAGTAGCCATTTGGAATCTCCCTCAATTAAGTGTATAGATAGCGCCAACGCCTGTTGCGTTAATGGTAATTGAAGGGTAGCCGGGGGGTCAATCCGGGGCAGTCATTGGCAACATTTCAGAGTTGATGCTCACGCAGGTCTGGAACTCGTCATTTCGGCGCAGGCCGGAATCCGGCAAGGCTGAAGGTGAATACAGGTCAAGCGTAACGAGGAATCCGCCTACCGACTTTCGCCGGTATGACGGGGCTGGCTGGACGGGAAATCCGACCAGCTCTGGACTCTTACGGCCAATACCCTGAGCACGGGCCATGGGCTACCGGTACTTCCCAGAGCCTGTCTATGACACGAGGCGGAATTAGAGGTCATCCCCGGAGGGCCCGCCGCGACTCCGGCTACCAGCCCAGCGACTCCTTGATCAGCACCATCTTTATGCGGTCGGTATTCTGCTCGTTTTCGAAAATCGTCAGCTTGCCCAGCGGGGCGGCCGGCCTTCCCTGCGACTCAGCCCATTCGTGGTGCCGGTCCACGGCAAATCCCTTGACCCGCGCCAGCGCTTCGTCCAGGCTGGGGCAGATTTTCTGCACGCCCGACACCCAGATCACGTACTTTGCGCCGTACACATAGGCCCCAAGCTGGCTGCCCGAACCGCTGGCCACTATCACCTCGCCGGTCTCGGCGATGGCGTGGACGCTGCCAATGTAATACTCGGCAACACTGGCCAGGCGGCGCAGCTCCCGCTGCCTGTCCCTGTCCGGCTCCGCGGAAATTTCCGTGTACAGGTTCCTGTACCGGTCCGTCTCCCGGATGTAGTCGGAATAGCCGATGGTGTCCAGGGTTTCGGAAGTACTCTTGAACACCTCGGCGCCATCGGGAATCATGCCAATCAGAATTTGCCTGGCCTCGTCGCCGTTCTCGGCAACCACCGTATCTACGTTCCGGCTCTTCAGGCTCTCCACCGTCCGGTCAATTGCAGCCTGATCCACGGACGCCAACTCCCTGTTTTCTGTGGCCATCAGTCTCTCCAGCGTCAGTCCGTTCCCCCCTCGCCAGACAACCTGGCCCAAGGTAGCCGGACTGGAATTCTGCTACATTCTAACCCCATTTCTTCCGGTGCGATACGCTGGGGCCGGCTTGACGACCCATAGTCGCCGGCGTAGGCTTGCCGGCGCTACCTCGAAATGCGAGCTCAATCCAGCCCTGCCCTAGAATCGTATTAGATACCAGGACGACTCACCACCGTCACTCACCAGGAAACCCCCGACGAGGCATCAAATGCGCCTTCTCTCCACCAAGATTCTTTGGACCATTCCCATCATTGTCCTGTCCGTCGCCCTCACCATAGCGTGTGGGAACGCCGCCCCGCCGGCCGAACAACCCGACGGGACCGACGCCGCGCCAACCACTGAGAGCCAGCAGCCTTCGCAGGCTCCGGCAACTTCGCCGGCCGCCACCGACACACCTTCCCCGGCCCCTTCGCCCTTGGCCGAGGCAGTCCCGACAGTCGCTGCAGTCGAGGGCGTAAGCCAGGAGGCTACAAAAGTCCCGACCGCTGCCCCCACGCCCCGGGAGAGGCCGGTCCAGGCTGCTACTCCGACCGGGGCGGCGCCCGCGCCAACCTCAACGAAACCGGTTGTTATGGACGACCAGGACTGGGAAGAGGAGCTCCGGCGTGCCCGAATCAATGTCGGCGTCTGGGAGACCGACTTCAGCAAGCGCAGCGTCCCCTACAGTGAAATATTCTCGGGGGGAGTTCCCAGGGATGGCATACCTCCCATCGACGACCCCAGGTTCGTCACAGTGGAGGAAGCGGACGACTGGCTGGAGGAAAAGGAACCGGTCATTGCCCTGGAGATCGGCGGAGCGGCCAAGGCCTATCCCCTGCAAATCCTGACGTGGCACGAAATCGTCAACGACACCCTGTCCGGAGTGCCGGTGGCCGCCACCTTCTGCCCCCTCTGCAACAGCGCCATTGCTTTCGACCGTCGCCTGGACGGCGAGGTTTACGATTTCGGCGTCTCCGGCAACTTGCGAAACAGCGACCTGATAATGTGGGACCGCCAGACCCAGTCTTGGTGGCAGCAGTTGACGGGGGAGGCCATTGTGGGTGAGCTGACGGGAGCGCGGCTGGACATATTGCCCGCAGTTCTGGTGGCCTGGCAGGACTTCAAGGCCACCTACCCGGATGCGCAGGTACTGTCCAGGGACACGGGCCACAGTCGCAACTACGGCGCCAACCCCTACGTGGGCTATGATGAGTTCGGCAGGTCGCCCTTCCTGTTTTCCGGGGAACAGGACGACCGGCTGGTCGCAACGGAACGGGTTGCAGCCGTTACCGTGGGGGACAAGGCGGTTGCCTTCCCCTTCGCCTTCCTGGAAGAAGCGAGGGTTGTCCACCACACCATCGAAGGGGAAGACCTGACGGTATTTTTCAAGCCCGGCGCCCGCTCCGCCCTGGACCAGCGTTCCATAGCCAGTTCCCGGGAAGTGGGCTCAACCGGCATCTTTCTGAGAACCCTGGACGATCGGGCGCTGACCTTTGCCGCGGAGGGCGATGATTTCGTGGACAAGGAGACCGGCACTCGCTGGAACATTTTCGGGCAGGGCGTTGCCGGAGCCCTGGCCGGCAGCCAGCTGACTCCCGTGGTCCACGCAAATCATTTCTGGTTTGCCTGGGCGGCTTTCCGCCCCGATACCATGGTGGTCCAGGAAAGCCAATAACCTCCCTGCCAGAAAACCGATAGATATCCTGCCCGGCCACGCGACGCCGCAACTGGCAACGTGGGTACTGGCCAGCCCTTTCATTGGCTGGCCAGTACCAAATCAGCGAGGTTGGCGGCGGGGCTGCAAGCCAGGCCAGGGGCAGGGAGGTTCGTGGATTCTCCCGGCTCTTGCCGTTCCCATCTGAAAAAGCCGGCAACTGGAAATTCGGGAACGCACCCGGCCGGCATTTGCTACTCCAAACCCCTCCCCTTAAAATACCCGCAGCAACTTTTTGGCCCGCTTCGGGAACAATAGCCTCTTGTCCGGGAGATGTAATGACTACGCCTCAAATTACCTTTGGCTGCAATTTCACCGTGGAGAACTACTGGGACGTGGTGGAGTTTGCCCGGAAGGCCGAAGAACTGGGCTTTGACCGGATAACCACCGGCGAGCACGTAATGGATGGGAATCCACCCCGGCCAACCCTGATGAACATCCCTATGATGGCAGCCGCCGCCGGCGCCACCAGGACCCTCCAGGTGATGACGGGAATAGTCATTGCTCCCCTCTATCATCCCATCATGCTCTCCAAGTTGGTCACCAGCCTTGACGTGGTGTCCGGGGGGCGGCTGGACTTCGGCATTGGCATCAGTGGTCAACGGGGAACGCGCATCGAGTTTGATTCCCTGGGAATCCCCGTGAACTCCCGGGGTCGCCGCACCGACGAAATGCTGGAAGTGATGAAGCGCCTGTGGACCGAAGAGCACGTGACGCACCACGGCCGATTTTTCGACTTCGAGGACGTTACCCTGCTGCCGAAACCGCACCAGCAGCCTCATCCGCCCATTTGGGTAGCCGGCCGGAGCGAGCCCGCCATGCGCCGCGCGGCGCTGCTGGGGGATGGCTGGTACCCCTACCTCTTTACGGTGCGCCGCCTGAAGGCCACCAACGATACTGTTCGCAGCATCGCCCAGGAGGCCGGCCGCGACTTGACGGGCTTCCATTGGGGGTTGAACCAGCCCACCGCCATCGCAACGGATAAGTCGGAGGCCCTGGCCGCCGCCGTTGCCCACGTGGGCCAGCGTTACGTCACTCCCGAGAGAAGCGCGGAGGACATCGCCCAGGCCCTGTGCCTCACCGGCACGCCCGAGGACTGTATCAAGGGGATTGAGGACAGAATAGAAGCCGGAGTGAGGGACTTTATTTTCGGTTTCCTTTCCCCCGACGCTGCCGGGCTTTACCGCCAGATGGAAATCATGGCAAACGAGGTTATTCCCAATTTCCGGCGGTAACGACTTCGCCAACCATCCGGAAAGCAAAGGGGTGCGCCTGTCGCGGGCGCACCCTTGAGGAACAAATGCCCAAGATCACTATTTCAGCCCAGGTGCCTGCGGAGCCGGCGGCAGTCTTTACCCACGTGACTTCTTATCCGGCGCAAGGCGCGCCCGACAACCGCCAGCTTGAATCCAAGTATGGCCGGCTGGAGCACCAGGACGGCCGGGACTACACTTTCTGCAGCACCAATAGCGAGGGAGTCGAGGCCCGCCTGCTCTACACTTTCGAACCGCCGCACCTGCGGGATATGAAGCACCTGGACTCTGACTGGGCCGACCGCACCGACACTTTCACCCCGACTTCAGCCGGAACGGAGTGGATTATCACGTGGCAACCCAAGTCCAAGGGCGCCCCCTTCCTGGTGAGGTGGCTCTTCTTTCGCTGGAAGGACCGTCAGCGGCTGTACGACCAGATAATGCAACCCGTCGTTGACCACTTTCGGAAGCAGGACTTTTACTAGCAGTTCAACCGCTCGGAATCGGTGGGCCTGCAATCACCCGTGACTCCGGCATTGAGCCGGAATTACGATGCGGGTTGCCCATTCGTCATTGCAATGCTGCTGAGCGGTCAGGCGCTGGCTGCCTTGATGGCGGCTTCCAGCTTGGGCGGGCTGTATCCCACCACATTCTGATCGCCGATAACGGTCACCGGCGTGCTCCGGATTCCCAGGGCCAGCAGTGAGTCCAGCGCGTCCTGGTCCTCAGATACGTTTCTTTCGGTGAATTCCAGTCCCTTGCGTGAAAGATACACTTTCACCATGTGGCAGGGGCCTCAACCAGCGGAAGTATAAACGGTGATGTCCATTTACAGATCTCCTTGAACCTACCGGAATAGTTGGTCGGAAAACTAGGAGCTTTCCTGGGAACCCTTGAAGTCGGCCTTGGACTGGTAGTCCTGGTCAAACAGGCCTTCTCCGGGCTTAACCGCTTCATCAATGGTCTGGACAAAGTCCTCGCCCTGTTCATACTTGCGAAGAAACTCTTCGCTTACGAAGAACATTCAAATGCAAAAGCCGTCCCGCTTAATGTCTTCGTGGTGCCGGTCGCAGGGGCAGATCTTTTTGCGGTCCTCAACGGGATCGCCGCTCAGGGGCATTCAAGGGCAGTAGCGGTAACCGTGGTTAACCTGGTTTTCGGCCAGCCCCTGCTGTACCACCTCGACTACCTCCGGCTCCGGGAAAAATTCGTAAGGTCCGCGCTCCACATATTTTTCTGAGAAGGCCTTGGCCCCCTTCAGGGCCTGTTCAAAGGTCAATTTTCGCTGCAATCCGGGTTCCCCCTGGTAAACTTGCCGGCTGTCATGTGTAGAAATCAGGGAAGCCTGCGCGCAAGTGGTTATAACGCCTATATTATATCTTACCTTGTCTCATTCGAGTGTGCATTTCGCAGGACATATTCCTGAACATGGCGGCCTTGATCTGAACGTTTTCGAGAAGGCTGGGCATAGCTTCCCTCACTTGGGGAAACGTCTTGTCCATGGCGACCTCAACGCTGATGAGACCGGCAGTGCCGCAGTGGCACCGGACTGCCAGGTAAACTTTGTGGAAGTCCGGATTTCCGGAAAAGTCCACCTTGAAGCCCCTCAGAAGAGAGAGGGAAGAATCGTCGGCAACGGCTTCCTGGAACAACCCATGAATTGCCTCCAGGGTAGCCGGATCGGATTCGGAGGGAAGCTGGTTTAGTTCATTCACCCCAATTGCATGTCCTTACGGTAATGTTCACGAAATCGACTTCAGGGCAGGGCGGCGACCGCCTTGATCTCCACCAGGAACTCCTCCCTCACCAGCCCGCTGATTACCAGCAGGGTATTGGGCGGATAGTCCCCGTCGGGAAACAGGGAGGGAAAGATTTCGGCCCGGGCGGCCATGAAGGGCTGCACCGACTCGCGGCCCACCACGTAGGTGGTAAACTCCACCACGTCGCTGAATGACGCCCCCACGGAATCCAGAATGCCGCGCAAATTCTCGTACACCTGGCGGGTTTGCGCTGCCATCCCGCCATCCCCCGGCAGGTTGCCGTCCCTGTCCACGCCCACCTGGCCCGCAATATAGAGCAACTCACCCGCCTTAACCCTGATGGCCTGCGAGTAGGCGCCCAGCGGCGCGGGAGCCAGATCGGTGCTCACTACCTTTCGTTCAGTGTCTGCCAATGTTCAACCTCCACTCTTACGGGAAAGCGGCCCGGGATTGATGGCATCGTCGGGCTAGTCGGAAGGGGCTGCCACCATGTACCGCCCGCCTACCACGTTCAGCTGGTCACCCGTTATGTAAGAAGACTCGTCGGACGCCAGGAAGAGGCAGGCGTTGGCAATGTCGTAGATGGTGCCCTGGCGGCCAAGGGGAATACGGCGCAGTTGATCGTCGGTCCCCGTCGGGCGCCGGGACTCCCTGGCGAACCATTCGGGATTGCGCCGGGAAGTATCGATAGTCCCGGGGTTTACCATGTTGGCCCGGATGTTGTACTGGGCAAACTCCGCCGCAACGGCGCGTATGAAACCCCACAGCCCGGTCTTGGCGGCGGTAACCGTTGAGGTATCGGGCCGTCCCGTTATGGCCGCCATACCACCTATCCCGATAATGCTGCCCGTCTCCCGTTCCATCATGCCCGGCAACACCGCCTTGGACAGGTAAAAGGTGGAGTGCAGGTTTATGGCAAACACCCGGTGCCAGTCTTCATCGGTGACGGTGAGCAGGGGATGGTGGGGACGGACGGCTGCGTTGCTGACCAGCACATCGATTTTCCCCAGGGCATCCACGGCGTCTCCAACCAGCTTCCGGCACTGGTCTCCCTCCGCAATGTCCGCGGTGGCCGTGAAAGTCCTGACCCCCAGCTCCCGGCACTCGGCGGCAACCTCCTCCAGTTCCTGGGGGCTCTGCAACGAGGAAAGGGCCAGGTCGGCCCCCTCCCGGGCAAAGGTCAGGGCCGTCTCACGTCCTATATTCCGGCTGGCCCCGGTTATCAGCGCGGTTTTTCCCTCAAGGCGCAATTGGATCCTCCGATATGTCTGTTGAAATTTCGGTGACTTAGGCTGGGACAGTTTCGGACAGCCGGACTAACCCCGCTCCTCCGATTGCTCCGGGGAGTCAGGAAGATTGCGCAATATATCATCGAGCGCCCGTCCCAATCCCTGGTCTATGTCCACCGGATTCCGGAAGGGCTCGAACCTGTAGTCCTCCCGCACCTTATCGATAATGCCCTTGGCTTCCGCGTTGGAGTTTGAAATGCGTTCCAGCGTCTCCTGCAGCCGCTGCGACTCCACATTCCCCCTCGTTTCCAGGTCGGTCAGGTCAATGTCCAGGCCGAACATGGCCTTGATTCGCCGCATGATGTCGAAGAATGACCGGTAGTCCGTCACTATGCCCACCTGGCGGTTGCCCTGGGTGGTAAAGGGATACATGGGCGCCATGGCTCCCAGCCGGAAAACCCTCAGGTCCGGATGAGAAAAATGGGCCATATTTACCAGGGCCATCCCCACGGTGGGCCCTTGCCTTCCGCCGCTGCCGTAGCTGGAAAACTGGATGCCAAACTTTTCCAGGTCCTCTTTCATATCGGCCCGGCTGTACACGCACCCTACCCGCCGCTCCAGGTCAGGGGGCGCGGGGCCGTTGTAGCCCTCCACCGTTACCGTCTGCTCCACACCCAGCTCCCGGACCGCCTGGAAAAAGGCCTGGCCGTACAGGTCCATCTCGAACCACGGCTCTTCCCCCATGAAAATAATCAGGCCGCTGCCCGCGTCGTAGAAGTCATTGTCCCAGTGCATGGCAACGCTGGGCAGTCCTTCGTCAAAGGCGCAGGCCGGCCGGTAGGAATCATGGGTGCCGGCAACCTGGAAGGGGTAGCAGAGGGACTCGATGGACTTCCCCATCTGCCCTATCTTCGTGGCCCCAAACTGGTCAATGAGATACTGGGGAAGCCCGCTGGATATGCCTCCGCCATCGGACCACTGGCGGCGCCAGCCCGCTATAAGGAAGCGGGCATTGGGTTTCTGGTCGAGTACCAGGATTTCCTCATCCATGTCTGGTTGCTCCTGACAACTCGGTGGCGGATGGCCGCCCCCTGGGGGCTGGCCTCCCGAAAACTCCGGGGGTCTGTGCCCGCCAATTATACTATACCGCCGCCATCCAGGAGCGCGGCGGCGAGAGGCACTACGCGAGCCCTGTACTCCTCGCCTGTCCCTTGCTTGCGGCAACCCGGCGATTCCGCTATTCTGGCATCAATACAGACCCAGCCGGAGAAACAGTATGACAAGCGTTCACGTTTACACCAACCCTGGTTGATTCAGCTGCCGGACGTTGGAAGAGTTCCTGACGTCCAACGGTGTTCAGTATGAGCACCACGACATCGCCAGCGAACCCGCGGCCCAGCAGTACCTGGAAAGTCGAGGGGTGAAATCGGCCCCGGTGACCGTGATTGATGACTATGAGATCATCATCGGCTACTTCCCCCGCAAACTGATTGCCTCGCTAAAGCTGGACGCCCAGGTGGATTTGTCCGGCAGGACCAGCTGGCTGGCTGACAAGTACGACCGGATACTTCATGCGGCCATCCGTGCCACCATGCAGCTAAGCCCCGACCAGCTGAAGGAACCGGTCGCCTGGCGGCCCGAAACCCTGCGGGACACCATTGTCCACATTATGTCATTCCCGGAACTGGCCTACATCAGCCACCGGACGGGCAGCATGACTACCGACGACATGCAGGCCTGCCGCGAAAGGCTGATTGGCGTCAACTCCCCCGAGGAAATCTCAGAATATGCCGAGGGCGTCATCCAGGACATTGTGGATTTCCTTAACAGCGACAACACCGAGGCCTTCGACCGCGTCGTTCCCGCACACTACGGGGGCGAGGTAACCGTGGTGGAGCTGCTGAACATCATCATCAGCCACAGCACTCACCACCTCAAGCAGG
Organism: Chloroflexota bacterium; assembly: GCA_028875055.1. Lineage (GTDB taxonomy): Bacteria > Chloroflexota > Dehalococcoidia > Lucifugimonadales > UBA3495 > Bin22. The sequence goes on along the minus strand of JAPPGG010000044.1, from coordinate 118,132 downwards.
TGTACTGGTTCATGGAGACCAGCCTGGGTGTTACACCTGAGGACCGGGCTACCGCCGAAGACATGGACGGAATATTCACACCGGAAGCGCTGATCTAAACGCCGCTCCCAAAGGAAAAGACAATGGTCAACTACAATCCCTCCCAGCAGCACGAAGTAAACGTCAACGAGCTGGAATACCGAAACGACGGAACGGCTCCATGGATGGTCACCATATTTCAGCCCCAGGGCGACGGTCCCTTCCCCGCCCTGGTGGATGTCCATGGCGGCGCATGGAACCGGGGCGACCGCACCGCCGACGAGGTCATGAACCGCGCCCTCGCCGCTAGCGGCATAGTTGTCGCGGCCATTGACTTCCGCCTGTCTCCCGAACATCCGTACCCTGCCCAGGTGCAGGATACCAACTTCGCCATCCGCTGGCTGAAGGCCAACGCAGCCCGGTTCAACGCCGACCCGGACACAGTGGGCGGCATGGGTTGCTCCAGCGGCGGCCATACCCTGATGCTGACCGCCATGCGACCCGGCGACTCCAGGTACGTTGCGCTGCAACTGCCGGAGGGCGAAAGCCAGGACGCGTCGGTGGCCTACACAGTTTGCTGCTGGCCGGTTCTGGACCCCTACGCCCGCTACCTCTACGCCCAGGACTCCAATAACGAACGGCTGGCCGCTTCCTCCGAGGCCTACTTCCTCGACCAGGAAGCCATGAAAGAGGGCAACCCCCAGCACATCCTGGAACGGGCCGAAAAGGTCGTGTTGCCGCCAACCCTCATAATCCAGGGGACCCGGGACGACAACGTGCCCCTGTCCATCCCCCAGCGGTTTGAGGAAGCTTACCGGTCCGCCGGCGGGGATATCCAGGTGGAATATTTCCAGGACCAAGTGCACGGCTTTGGCAACATGCCAGGGCCCGAGTCTGACCGGGCCACCGGCCTGATCAAGAATTTCATCGCTCGCTGCCTGGCCCCGGCCGGCGCGCCGGCATAATCGGGCTAGCCGAACCCTGTTTGCCCGCATCGGGTTGGTAGCGCAGCTCCGGTTTAAATCAGGAACCCGGAGGACTTGTTGTGGACCTGCGCCTTGCTACAGGAAGGGGTCCGAATTCCGGCTTCTCCCGGGTTAAGTTACCGGTGAAGGCCGTCCGGCGCCAGGAGACTAACATTGCGTATTGAGAAGATAGAAACAGCCCTCTATCGCATCCAGCGGCAGCCGGGGCTGTCCAATTCCACCCAGCAGATTGACGCCACCAGCCTGCTGATGGCCCGCGTCCATACCGACGAGGGCATTGAAGGCGTTGGCTGGACCTACAGCCACGGCACCAGCGGCCGCGGCATGAAGGAAGCCATTGACACTCTCCTGGCGCCTCGGCTGGTCGGCGAGGACCCCGAATACATCGAGCGCCTTTACGAGCGCATGTGGAAGAGCGTCTTCCCCAACATCACTATGTCCGGCCTGACCACCGTGGCCCTGGCGCCCCTGGATATTGCATTGTGGGACGTGGCGGGCAAGGCCGCGGGCAAGCCCCTGTTTCGCATCCTGGGCGGCTACCGGGACAGCGTTCCCGCCTACGGGAGCGGCCTGGACCTGGCCTATTCCACCGAAGACCTGCTGGACCAGGTCACCAACTTTGTTGACCAGGACTACTGGGGCGTCAAGATCAAAATCGGCCGGGAACGAATGGGTGAGGACCTGGACCGCCTTCGGGCCGTGCGCCAGGCCATCGGACCCTACACTCCCCTGATGGTGGACGCCAACCAGCGGTGGTCGGTGGGGGAGGCCATCACCCGGGCCCGGGCGATGGAGGAGTTCAACCTGTTCTGGCTGGAGGAACCCATCCTGGCCGAGGACCACGCCGGCTACGAGAGGTTGAGCGGAACGGTGAACGCCTCCCTGGCCACCGGCGAGGGTGAATGGATGCCCGAGGGCTTTCTGGACCTGTTCCAGCGGGGCGCCGTGCAGTTCGTACAGGCCGACGTGTGCCGCGTAGGCGGAGTAACTCCCTGGATGCGCATCGCCCGAGTGGCCGACGCCTACCACTTGCCCATGGCGCCGCACCTGGTGGAGGAGATATCCATGCACCTGTGCTGCGGGGCGGCAAACGGTTACCTGGTCGAACACCTGCCTACACTTAACCTGAACAATACCGGCTATATCCTGAACCCGGTACTCCCGGAGAATGGCAGGTTCACCCCCACCGAAGACCCGGGCCACGGCGTGCAGTTTGACCTGGAAGCCCTGGAAAAGGTGAGAATCGCCTGATTGGTCCGTCCCCTTCCCGGACCGATTCAGCCGGGAACGGCTCCCTTATCCCAGCCTCCAGGTGTACAGGGCAACGGCCACCGCCGTGGCCAGGTTGAGGCTGGAAACGCCCGGCTCCATTGGGATGGCTATCCTGCGGTGAGCGGCATCCAGCAGCCTGCCGCTCAACCCGTCCCGCTCTGTCCCGAAGGCCAGGACACTCATTTCTGGAATCGAGCCCGGTTCCAGGGGGCTTCCCTCCGGGTCCACGGCAATCAGTTGCCTGGACGCCAGGTACTCTGGCCATTCACCCAGGGCCGGCAAGGAAATGCGGACCACGGGCAGGGCAAAGTGCAGCCCGGCTGACCCCACCAGCGCGGAAGGGTGCCAGGGATCGTGTTCCCCTGTCGTAACCACTCCCGAGGCGCCGGCCGCCGCCGCTACCCGTATCACCGCCCCTGCGTTGCCGTGACTTCGGGGGTTTTCCAGCAGCACCAGGGGAGCCGGATTCTCCAGTCGAGCAAGGTCGAACGCAGGCCGCCGGGCCAGCGAGATGACGCCCGTGTACGGGGGCACCGGGGAGAGCTGTTTGAAAATGGATTCCGGGACTTGGGTCGCCCCCTTTTCCAGGACGCCGATGAGGTCCGGCGCCAGTGATTCAGTCAGGCTACTGAGTTGTCCTGAATCACAGGAAACGGTTTCGACTATGGTTGCCCTGAACCGGAGAGCATGTTTCAGGGAGTGAAACCCCTCCAGCACCGCCAGCGAGGAGTCGCTGCGGGCCTTGCGGTACCGGTCAATCAGGCCCTGGTAACCGGAGCGGTCCCTAATTGTCACCTTCCCAGAGTTGCGCCACTTCCACGTCGGGCAGCAGGAAATGGAACCCGTTCCGTTCCGCATATTGCCGGTCCAGGTCCGTATCCCCTATGTGGTAATAGTCCTCGGCCCGAAACTTTTCCTTGACCGAGTCCAACTGGTGCTTCAGCACCGTGAACTCCATATCTATGCCAGCGACTTCCCAGATGCGCTGCTGGTTGCTGACGGTGCGGTCGGAGCAGCTGCCAACTATGCACCCGCTCTCCTTGGCGGCGCGGACCATGTCCAGGGTAATGCACCCGGGCGGGTCGCCCACTTCCAGGGTGCCATCTATGTCAAAACTGATGAGTCTGGTCAATTTCCGGTTTTTCTCCTTTGTACGTATTCATCCAGGCGCTTTTGTGTCACGACGGATGCTTCCCCAGCATCAGCCATCCACCGCTGCTGGGAGTGGTGAAGGCGCAGAGGGCCGTTTCCGCCCTTACCGTTACCTGCCGGTCTCCGGCGGTCCCCCGCAACTGCTCTATGCTGTCGGTGTACATGGCGGTGCGGGTCCGGCCATTGCCCAGGTTGCCGCCACTGGAACTGAAGGGGTGGGGGCCCTTGACGCTGATGTCTCCCGCGTAGAAGGCGAAGGCATCGCCGCGCTTCACCCCGTGCCACTGAAAACCTTCCAGGAAGAACTGGGTCATTATGGAGTAGCCGTCGTAGGGATTGAAGATGTCCACATCGGCGGGGCCCAGCCCGGCGCCTTCGTACATGCGGGCTGCCTGCCGGTCGGTCCACATTTCCACCTCATCCAGGTCCGGCTGGGTGGTGCGGAACCGGAAGTTATGCTGGGAGTGATTCAACACATAAACGGGCTGGGATTTCATGTCCCGCGCCCGCTCGGCGGTGGTGAACAGGTAGGCCGCCGAGGCATTCACCGGGCGGTCGCAGTCCCAGATACGGAGCGGATTCAGAATGTACCGGGAAGTCCGGTAGTCCTCCACCGAGATTGGCTCGATGCCGTTGTTGTAGTTAAAGCCCCAGGGCGTGAGCATCCCGTTCTTGTGCTGGTTGATCACAAAGGGAGCCAGGTCGTCATGCTCTCCGCCGTACTTGAGGCAGTACTGGTTGTGGGGGAAGATATTTATGAAGTCGTTACCTCCGTGATTTCCCCAGGGCACGGTCCACTGGCGCGCGCCCCGGGCGTAGTCGTCGGCATTCTCGCCGCCACGGCGGTACCGTCCCTCCAGGTTGCCGGTGGGATAGATGACCAGGCAGGTGTTGCAGACGCCGTCGCCCACGGCCTGCGAGGCCATCCCCATCATTTCGCCGATTGTCGGCACGCCGGTGGGGGCGAACCTGACGTTCTTGAAGCCCATAGTGTTGATCAGCCACTGGGCATTGACCAGGGTCAGCCCGTACTCGGTGTCGTAGGGCGGGTCGAAGTAGGGTCGGGGAGCCCACTGGGAAGCAGAGCCACCGCTGCCGCCGGCAATGTGGCTGTCGCAACAGACGATACCGTCCACCTGGTCAATGGTTACTCCGGCCTGTTCCAAAGCTCTTTCGATAGCCAACATGGTGTAGGCGCCCACCGTGGCATCCAGGTTAACGCCGTCCCAGCGCCGGTCCACGGGTGAATGGCCGTAGCCGGCGATGGCCACCTTGCCCCGGTGTTCCCAAACACCCAGCCCGTCCGTGTCCCGGCGCCATCGAAAATCATTGCTGCTGGTCATTATCCTTCCTTTCGAGATCTGTCTTTATGTCTGGTGAACCGGACGGCCCGGGAGTCGTCCCCGCTGAACTGGCTGACTGGGGGCGCAGTCTATTTCACCACCTGCCACTCGTGTATCAGCTGGCCCGGCGCCACCTCTTCAAAGGTCAACTCCACGGCAGCCCCAACTGGCGCCTGGTAGGCCGGCACTCCGGGGAGATTGGAGTAAAAATTGACCGTCGGGTCCTCATCCAGTGTAACCAGGGCCAGATTGTACGGCTGGTCTGGCATTCGCCGGTTGAGGCGGCCATCCTCAATAACGATGTAGGTCGCGATGTGACCCTTGCCCTCCACGTCCCTCCACTCCAGCCTGTCGGCAGAGCCGCAGACCTGGCAAGCCGCCTGGGGAGGGTACTGCAGCTTCTGACACGCCGTGCAGTATTGCAGCGCCAGGCGTCGCTGGTTCACCGCGTCCCAGAAAGGCTGGCTCAGTTCATCAGATACCGGAATTACTTTTGGCATTGCTTGTCTCCAACCGAATTTTCAAAGGGGCAGAGTTTATGAAACGTCCGCCTGTGGCGAAGCCTCAGGGGGCCACACCCTGGGGTCGGGACCATAAATGTTGGGGCCAGGCTGGCCTGGCGTCACCATCCAGATAAGCCACCAGACAAATAACCCCAACCACACCAGCGCCGAAAGCCCTAAACCAATGGCAACAGGAATCCAGAAGGCGGGTTCGCCCAGCGCGTTCCAACCGGAACCGCTGGAAATCAACGATGTCACCGAAAGGGCAATGCCCGATGCCACCGGAATGAAGCCGGCCAGGGCGATCATTATCCAGACCAGTTGCCACCACCCCGTCCTTCCAATGTCGTGAAGGCGTCGGACCGTCACGGCAAGCCCGGGAAGCAATATGGCCAGAGTATAGATAGTACTGAGGGGATCAATGCCTATGAAATAAGGGATGGGCAACAACCTCCCTCCAAAAATCCCAAACGCGCTCTCAATTGCGTTAATGACAAAGCTGACCAGGGCAGTTACCAGAACCCACCACCAGAATTCAGCGCGGGTTGCCCTGCCGCTGAAGTCGGCATACTTGCGGAGGCAGGTTTTGACCGACTCCTGAATGGTCATCATTGGTTTGGGCTGGCCTGCGGCGCCTTGCTGCATGGGTTTCCTCGGTAAGGCTTGGTGCAATGGCTATTCTAACCGTTAAGCGGCTCTTCATCCACTTGCCCCAGTGGGGGTTGGGCGGCCGGAGGGTTTGCCCAATCGTTATGGCAGGCCCATATCTCCGGCATTCGAGGCCTCAGTATTCCACGCCCTGGGGTCCTCGCCATACCTGTTAGGAAATCTTTCGCCCTGTCTTGCCAGCCAGACCAGCGCCCAGACGCCCACCAGCGCCATTGCGGCCACCGACACGGAAACAACCAGCAAAGTAGCGATCAATAATGCCCCGCTGGACCCCTTCAAGTCTTCCAGGAATCCATTGCCTCCCATAGCGCCAAATACCGGAAGGAAGAGCAGAACAAAGACGGAAACCAGCATCGCCAGGGATGCGGCCAGTTGTATGGCGTACCAAACCAGCAGCCACCAGCCGCTCTTGCCAATGTCATGAAGCCGCCGCACGGCGACAGCCAGTGACGGAAGAAATACGCCAGCTGCGAGGAGCAATCCCAGGGGACTGAAGAACGGGACTCCCAGGGCAACAAGAAACGCGGTCAGTACGCCGTCAAATACCGTCAACACGACAATGGCCAGGTAGCAGGCCAGCGCCCACCACCAGAATTCGGCGCGGGTGGCGCGTCCGCTGAAAGCGGCATATTTGCGGAGGCATTGCCCGACCGACTGGGGCAACGACATCATCGGCCTTGAGGCCGCTGGACCGGGCCGAACCTGTCCCATCCTATTCTTTCCCATATTCCGTGGCCGAACCCACCTGGCCGATAAAATTCTCGTCCACTGCAAAGAATCCCAGTTGGCCCCGGTAAGGAACCGGAGTTTCGTACGCCACGGGATCCTCCAAAAGAAACCCGTAAGGCCCGCAAAACCAGGGGCTGTCGCTGGCAGACCGGCAACCGGTGATGGTCACCTCCCCTATTATTGACCCTCGAGCCAGCAGAGAAGGGATGACAATGCCCGCTGCCTCAATATATTCCCGCTGTTCGGGATAATCATCGGGTACCATTCGCTGCCCGGCATGGACGTAGATCCTGCCCCGAAATTCCGTGCTCCAGGTGCGGTTCTCGATGTCCTTGTAGCCGTTTACCACCAGCCAGGCCCAGGGCTGCCGGATGCTGAGGGCTCGCATGTTGAGTCTCCTGGTCCGGCCATGCAACTGGCGACCGTATGATAGGGGCGAATGCTGGTTAATTATGCCAGCCCGTCTGCCATATTGCATCGAAACTCGGTTGGAACGTACACTACCGGATATGACAGACCAATCGGCAAACCACCAGGAATTGGGCCGGTTGCGGAGCAGGCGCGGGTGGGCCAACGAAGTTAAGGTGGGCCGTTACCGGCCAAACGCCTGGCAAAAAGGAGTTACAAAATGGCAGATCTGGTTTTGGGGCTGGCCTCGTCCCATAGCCCCCAGTTGAGCACTCCCGCTGATGGTTGGGCCGCCCGGGGGGAACGGGACAAGGGCCATATTGAGCTGATAGGGACCGACGGCATCACTTCCAATTTCGAGGAGTTGCTGGCCCGTTGCGACGCGAATCGGATCGCAAAAGAGATCACCCCGGAGAAATTCGAAAAACGGCACCAGCAAAACCAGCGGGCCATCGCCCACCTGTCCAGGAAACTGTATGACGCAAACCTGGATGTGCTGGTAATGGTGGGCGACGACCAGCAGGAATACCTGCTGGACGACAACATGCCCGCCTTCTGTGTCTATTGGGGAGAACAGGTCAAGGTCGCGGGCCACGAGGCGGGACCTTCAACCGGCGGTCAGCATCTCATTGGATACAACACCGAAGACCGGGAGGTCCCAACCGACTCCGCCCTGGGCCGCCACATTATTGAGTCCCTGATGGACGCGGAATTTGACGTGGGACGCTCCAGCTTCCTCGATTCCAGGCGGGGAGGTCGCGCCAGGGGAGGCATAGGCCACGCCTTTGGCTACGTGTACAATCGCCTGATGACCGATGCCATCATCCCCACGGTGCCCATAATGCTGAACACCTACTACCCGCCCAACCAGCCCACGCCCAGGCGCTGCTACAACCTGGGCCGGGCGTTGAAGGACGCCATAGAATCTTGGCCCAGCGACATCCGTGTCGGAATCCTGGCTTCCGGCGGCCTCAGCCACTTCGTTGTGGACGAGGAACTGGACCAGGCCGCGCTGGCCGGAATGAAAGCCAAGAGCATGGAACAGCTGATGGCCCTGCCCCGGGAAAAGATCAACTCCGGCAGTTCGGAAATACGCAACTGGATCGTGGTGACCGGCGCCACCGAACACCTGGATATGGACGTGGTGGACTACGTCCCCTGCTACCGGTCGCCGGCCGGGACCGGTTGCGCCATGGGCTTCGCCACCTGGGAGTAATGTGGTCAGCCGAGGTCTCTCCGGTGTCCCTCCGGTGAGGCAAGACAGTCCGGAAACAGCAACGGGACGGGAATTATCTCCCGTCCCCTTTCGTTTCGTTTGGCCTCCCGGCCCCTTGGCCTGGCTATCAGGTCCTGCTGTTGTAAACGTAATGGGGCGGTCCTGCAGGTGGGCCACCCGACTCGTCGGCCCAGCCGCGGTAAAACTCCTCGGCATAGGGCCGCAGCCTGGCGGCCATGCGGCGGGTTTCCAGGGTTTGAGGTTCCACGGGGCGGGCCAGCTGTTCCCGCAGTTCGCCCCGTATCTGGTCTTTGTTTACCCGCTGGTGGACACCGTCCCGCGTAAGAACCTCTCCATCAACAATTACGCTCGCAATATCCCGGGCTCTGGCTCGGCCCAGCACTGCTTCCAGTGGCGGCAGGTTGACCTCCAGGTAAGGGTCCTCCAGGTCCGATAGCCGCACCAGCAACATGTCGGCCTTGCGCCCGGGTTCCAGCGCCCCGATTTCCCCGGCGAACCCCGTGGGAGCGGCCGCGTTGGCGGTTGCCATGGCCAGCACCTGCTCGGAGGTAATCGCCGCCGCGCCAATGCCTGGCTGGCGATGCAGCTTGCTTACCAGGCGCATTTCCTGAAGTAGGTCGTCATCATCGTTGAGGGCGGTACTGTCGGTCCCCATGGCCACATTCAGCCCCCGGGCCAGCATGGGATTCACCGGTGCGATGCCGTTCTTGAGTCGCAGGTTGGAACTGGCATTGTGGCACACCGTGGCCCCCGCTCCGGCCAGCAGGTCGATATCCCGTTCCGTCAGCCACACGGCATGGGCGCAGGATAGCCCCGGCCCCAGGAACTCCAGGTCATGCAGGTGTTCCACCGGCGTCTTGCCCCAGGTCCTCAATCCAAAGGCCTTCTGGTAGTTGCTCTCCACCAGGTGCATGTGAATTGGCGTGTCGTACTGCAATGCCGTTTCCCGGGTGCGCTGCAGAAACTCGTCCGTGTTCCACTGCACGTTGCTGGGGCTCAGCAGCACCCTGACCTTGCCGGAAGGGTCCGAGTTGTAGCGGTCGTACATCTCGGCAAAGAAGGCAAAATACTCGTCGTCGGTCATGTCGGTGGCTGCCAGGTGACGGTTGACACCCTCGGCCAGGTCCGCCGGCAGACCGGCAAGAAAGTCCTGGTCGGCAGCGTAAACTACGCGGTTCTGGTTTCGAAAGTAGCTGGAAAATGCCACCCGCATTCCAGCATCTCGGAAACCCTGCAGCACGGCATCGGCATCTTCCCTCAGGGTGGCGGTGGCCGTCTGGGGATGGTTATACATCACCGTCGTAGTACCGGACTCCAGCATGTTCAGCGCGGTGTAGAGGGTCATCAGGTAGTGGTCGTAGGAGCGGCGGCCCCAGCCGTCCAGGATCCACAATTCCAGGGCGTCGTCGCAGGTGCCCATCTGCAGGGTTGTGACTCCCCGACCGTGGTGATGGGAATTCACCAGTCCGGGAATGATTGCGTAGTCGATTCCGCCCATTTGCTCATCGGGCTGGTACCGGCCCCGCAGATCATCCCAGGGGCCAACTTCCCGAATCACGCCGTCTTCCTGGTACACCGCCGCGTCATACAGCGACGCCGTTTCCCCGCTGGAGGTTGGGCTGAGCAGGTATCTGCCACGAATCAGTGAAGAAGCCATGCGGCGCCTCCTCAGGTGGACTGCTGTTGATACCAGTCAATTATCTCGGAGCCGGTGGCGGACCAGACACCGCCCTGGCTCATCATATGGGAAAGGGCCCGGTCCACGGAACCGATGCGGAAGGGCTGTCCCACCAGCCAGGGGTGCCAGTTTATCGCCATCAGCCTTCCGGTAGCTGCGCCGTCCTCTCTCATGACATCGAAACTCTCGCCCAGCATCTTCTCGTACTCAAACACGGGCATAAGTTTATGGGATATGGAAACCACGTCATCCAGTTCGTACATCAGGGGCAGGGCAAAGAAGGGGCTTTCGCCGGTAGTCATAGGGTAGGGCTGTTCGTCGTTGGCCCAGTCGCATACGTAGGTCAGGCCGGCCTCAGCCAGCAACTGGGGGGTCCGGTCGGACTCGCCGTATTCCGGCCCGAACCAGCCCCGGGGTTGTGTACCCGTGGCTGAACGAAAGGCGTCCAGGGAAGCCTGGATGTATTCGCGTTCTTCGGCTTCCGACATGTTGCTGGTTATCATCCGGGTGACCGAAATGCCGTGCGCGATAATTTCACATCCCCTATCAAGGCAGTGGCGGACCAGGTATGGATAGTGTTCAGCGGTCATGGCATCCATGGCGATAGTGGCCCGAACGCCGTGCTTTTCCAAAACATCGAGCAAGCGGAAAATGCCGACCCGGTGCCCGTATTCGCGGTGGGACAGGCGGGCGTAGTCCGGGAAATCCCGTGGGGCAGACCCACCGGCCAGACGGGCAACCTGGAAGCTGCCCTCCGGGGCTTGCCACTCCATATGTTCCAGGGGAATTACCACGCAAAGAGCTACCGCCGCTCCGTTGGGCCAGCGCAGGGCAGGGCGGCTGATGAGCGGGGACCATTCGTGGTGAGGATGGTCCATACCGAAGGTACGTTGGGCAGGCATATTTTATTCTCCCTATGGGCGCCATCGGGGGTACAATTCACCCCCATTTTGACCTTCCCCGGTCCAGGAGGAAGGACCTCCTGAAACAAGCGTTTAACGGCCAGACGCTTCAGCCAGACGCTGGGCGTGGGCCATGGCCTCGTCATAATAGTTCTCAATGTAATAATCGGCGATTTCGTCGGCGGTGGTCTGCCATACGCCATCATGGGACATTATGTAGGACAGGATGTCGTCCAGGTATTTCACCCGGTGGGGCTGGCCGATGATGAAGGGATGCAGGGCAATGCACATCACCCGGCCGCTCTCCGCGCCCTCCTCGTAAAGCTGGTCGAACTGGGCCTTGCAGATGTCGGCAAAGTAGGCGGCGCTATAGTGGTTGTCCCGCACCACCGATGAATCGTTCAGCTCTATCGAGTAAGGCACGGAGATCAGCTTGCCAGCATTTACCTTGATGGGCGTGGGCTGATCGTCGTGGAACCAGTCGGTGTGATAGATGAGACCTGCTTCGGCCATGAGGTCCGGGGTGCTGACGGTGCCGGAAATGGCCGGTCCCAGCATTCCCTTCAGGGGTTTGCCGGTGTGACGCTTCAGCGTTTCGATGCAGTCCCGGTAAAATTCCCGCTCCTCGTCTTCACTGTAGGTGTAAAGAAAGCGGGTGTTGTAAATGCCGTGGCTCATGTAGTCATAGTCCCGCTCCATCATGGCCTCGGCGATTTCGGGAAAGTGTTCCAGGACCGCGAGGTTCAGGGAAATGCAGCAGCGAATGCCGTGCTTGTCCAGCGGCTCCAGCATGCGCCAGAACCCGATTCGGTTCCCATAGTCCCGGTAGGAGAATTGCTGGACGTCGGGATAGGGGGTGCGCGGCCAGGGATTGCGGACGCCCTCATTGACCGGGTGGTACTCGTAGTGTTCGACGTTGGGGGATATCCACAGCGCAACCCTGGCGTCGTTGGGCCACTTGATGACCGGACGGTCTGTGATGGGCAGGTAATCTATTCGATCCGGCGGCAGTGCCATTGTTTAACTCCTGATTCAAGAATGCCCCTGACGACCCCGAGGACGGGGAGAAGGGACTCTTTGCTTTATCCGGTTGACTGGGATTAATCCAGGAATCCGGATTCCTTCCGCCACTCTACATAGTGCTTCAGGCCTGAAGCCAGATCATACCGGGGTGTCCAGCCAAAATCGTGCCAGAGACGGTAGCCGGACAGCGGGCCCCGGGAAGGAGAAGTGCTGACATTGGACACCGGTTCAGCCCCGTGCTCCACCAGCTTTATGTCGGAATAGAGTTCAGACAAGACCTGCTGAATTTGCTGGCCGGTTACCCACACTCCGTTGGTGATATTGTACCGATCGTGGGGTAGCTCCGGGGCATCTACCACCGTCGCTATGCCCGAAGCAATGTCCAGGACGTAGGTGAAATCACGGCCGGGGTCAGAACGATCTATGGCTATGGGTTCGCCCCTCAGCAATCGCCCCGTCCACTGGTGAGGTATGGACATATTGTCCCGGTGCCCGGTAACCCGCTCCATGGGTCCGTACGGGGTGCTCAGGCGCAGGCTGGCGGTGGCGAAACCGTGGAGTTCGCCGAAGCGCTGGGTAATGGCCTCGCTGGCAGCCTTGGTCATGCCGTAAAGGGTGTCGGCCCTGGAGGGGTCATCCTCGTTGAAGTACTGGTCCGACGCCCGGGCCATGCCGTACATTGAGCCGGAGCTGATGTAGATAAACCGCTCGGGCCGGATGTTCCTGGCCATCTCCAGTACGTTGGCCGTCCCGGCAACGTTGATCTCAACAATATCCCGGCTGCGGGCAGTCTCCAGGTCAACCCGATTGACCGTGAATACGGCCGCGTGGACAATTTTGTCAATTCGGTACGACTGCCGCAAGGACTCCAGGTCCGATGGGCTGAGAATACTGCCCTCGACAAAGGTTACCCGCGACTCCAGGTCGCCCAGGTAGTCCCGGTTAAGGGTGTCCGCGGCGCTGACGTCGAGGCTGACTACCTCGTGGCCCCGGTCCGCCAGTTCTCTGACAATATTGGACCCCACGAAACCGGTGCCGCCCGTCACCAGGGTTGCCATATCCACTCTCCCTTTTGCCGTTAGTCCCTACTGATTAAGCCCCGGCCCCGGTCGAATCGGCCTACCACCCCAGCATCACCGATTCCTTGCGCGGGTCGGCGCCGCCGTGGTAAACGCCTTCGACCCCATTGACCAGTATGGGCGTAAATCCGTTGGGTACGCCCCACGGACCGATGACCTGGACCTGGTGGCCCCGGTCGTTCAGGCCATCAACCAGGTCCTGGCCGACCCGCCCTTCCAGCTCTAGCAGGTTGGGATACTCCTCGTGCGGCCAGGGAGACTGAGGGAAACTGTAACCGCAGAAGCGAGGGGCCTCCACAGCCTCCTGAACATTCATCCCGAAATCGACCACGTTGCACAGGGTTTGCAGGTTGCTCTGGGGCTGACTGTCTCCTCCCGGAGTTCCCAGGGTCATGAAGGGTTCCCCGTCCTTCAGAATGATGAAGGTGCAAGGAGTTGTGCGCGGCCGCTTCCGGGGCGCCAGCGAATTGGGATTGTCCTCATCCAGCCAGAAGTAGCAGCCCCGGCAATTCACCAGGATTCCCGTGTCTCCAAGCACCATTCCCTGGGCCAGGGCGCCGAAACTGCTGGGGGTCACCGAAACCAGGTTCCCGGCGGAGTCCGCCGTGGCCAGGTAAGTCGTTCCGTCGCCGTCTCCGCCCACGGCCATTGGCTCCTGGCTGGGGGCCTGCGCCACGTAAGTTGGGTCCACTGCCAGCAACTTGCGGGGATCGCCGGGCGGATAGCTTGTTTGAGCCCTGCTGGGATCAATCAATGTCCGGCGCAGGGCCGCATATTCCTTTGATAACAGACCATCGAAGGGCACGTCCACGAAGGCCGGATCTCCCACGTACCGCTCCCGGTCGGCGAAGGCCAGCTTCAGGGCTTCCACCTGCAGGTGAATGGCCTGCGGGCTGTTATGTCCCAGGGCCGCCAGGTCAAACCCTTCAAGAATTGCCAGAGTCTGCAGCAGGCTGATTCCCTGGGTCCAGGAGCGGTTGGTGAAGACCTGATAACCCCGGTAGGTGACGGATATGGGCTCTTCCAGGGGAGATTCGTACTCGGAAAAGTCCTCGTATTCGTACAGTCCTCCCAGGTCCTGCAGGGCTTTGACCATGCGGCGGGCCACGTCGCCCTTGTAGTACACATCCCGGGCCGCCTGGATGCCTGCTGACCTGGTTCCTCCCTGTGCCAGAGCCTGCTGTTCGGCCTGCGCCATCAGTGCAATGGTGCGGGCCAGGTCTGCCTGGACGAAAAGCGAACCCAGCTCGGGCAATTGCCCGTTGGGAAGGAATACCTTCGACGACTCCGGATGCTTTCGCAGGTTCGCCACCCGGTCCGGGGTAGCCACGGTACGCACAAACAGCTGGTAGGCCGGAAACCCCTTGCCGGCAAAGTGCAGCGCGCTTTCCGCCACCTGCCCAAAGGACATAGTCCCGTATTCGCCAAGCATGGTCAGCAGCGCCGAGATCACTCCGGGCACTGTCGTACTCAGTACGCCCGGGGGAATCTCCCCCCATTGCTCCATATAATGGTCAATGGTAGCTCGCCGTGGGGCCCAGCCCTGCCCTACCACGGACCGCACCGCCTTGCTGGCACGGTCATAAAAGAGAAACGCCACTTCGCCGCCCAGGGTGTAATGGGCCGTCGGCTCCATTACGCCGGCGGAAAGGGCCGAGGCCACCGCCGCATCCACGGCATTGCCGCCCTGCCAGAGAATGCGCATTCCCGACTGGGCCGTCAGCTGCGTTCCTCCTCCGACCATTCCCCTGGTACCCCAGACGATGGGCCGGTGGGAATAAGGCCCCTGACTGCCGGGTGTATGGCTATTGGTGGAAGTCGTCATTATTCCCGCTCCTGATGGCCGATTCGCCAGGGAAGGCGCCCAGGGTTACCGATTGGTGCACAGTTTAGTCTGGCCTCTGGCCATACGCAACCGGGGCCACACCTTGATGGCAGGCCGCCTACGTTCGAGAGCACGGAAAACTGAGTGAAGGTTTGCCTGTGGCAGAACCAGATGTCAGCCATCGTGCTATGCTGGATAGGCGGAAGGGTACGGCGTTAACTCCGGGCCTCCTCCGGAAACCACGTCCCCCTAAACCAACCAACCTGCGGAAACGCGGAAAACAGGAGGTTTTATGGCTGGATTGCTGAAGCTGGCAGGGGCTTACCTGATGCTACTGGCAATTGCGGTGGCGGTGTTCTTCATCATCAACAACTTCCTGCTGGACACCATAGACGTCATGGGAGTGTGGCTGGCGCTGGACGTGCTGATGCTCATCGGCCTGGCAGCCGGGTTGTACTACAACTATTCGCGAAAGAAAGCTGTGGATGCTGGCGACGAGAGTGACGGCGTGACTCGCGGCTACTTCGAGGCCAACGTGGCCTTCTTTGTTACCGCCGGTGTCTCCATTCTTTTCCTGCACAACTGGTTCGCCCTGCTGGCCAATGGCACCGACTACCTGGACGGAAACCACCAGTCCTGGGTCATCTGGGCCGTTGTAGATACCCTGCTGCCCCTCATCCTGGGGATTACCGGCTGCCACATGTGGAAGCATGCCGGAGACTCCTGACCTGGTCCTCCGTGGCGACGCCGGCGCGGGAATGGAGGCCGCGAGTTTCGTGGCCTCCACATCTTGTTTCTGCTCCGCTCCCGTGCGCCGCCAGTCCCGGCGGCTACGGGCCAATCAACGAAATTCAACGGCTCTCAGTTATCCCGGTTGTTTCCGCCTTTGACCATCCCCCTCGCCCTGGGGTCCTGCCCTTTAGAGCCGGTTTAGTATCTTGTCCAGCAATCGGCTTCCCGCGTTGAGCGGCGGGCTCCACGCCAGTCAATGCCATCGCCGGTTACCAACCAACATCAGCGCAGGTGCGAAACTCTCTGCTTTCGTCCCCAAGGTGCCACCAGGCTAAAGAGTTCAGCACAGTTCAAAAGGAGGGCTAGAGTATGGCGACCCAATCCCTGGACCGGGTCAAGTTCCTTACTTTCGATATATTCGGCACCGTCATGGACTTGACGGGCAGTCTCGCCGGCCCGGCCGGTGAATTCCTGGCGACCAGTGGGTCCAACCTCTCGGGCCAGGCCTTCTATGCGGAGTGGCGGGAACGCCAGCGCACCGAGCAATACCAGGACAACCTGCTGATGCTGGGCCACAGCGGCTACCTGGAGACCTGCCGCCGCGCCTTTGTCTATTGCCTGAAGAAGCACAACGTCAGCCATACGGCCGATGGAGTGCGGGAGTTCATGCAGGTTTACATGGACCTGCAACCGTATCCCGACGCGGTGGAGGGGCTGGAGAGGCTGGGCGCCAGGTACAAGCTGGTAGCCCTGTCCAACGGGGAACAGTGGTACCTGGAGGAGCTGCTGGGCAAGAACGTGCCGGTGGGATTCGACGCAATAATATCCGTGGACCAGGTTGGGGCCTTCAAGCCTTCACCGGGCATCTACCGGAAGGCGGCGCAAAGCCTGCAGTGCGAACCCGGGGAGATAATGATGGTAGCCGCCCACGCCTTCGACATTCTTGGGGCCCAGGCCTGCGGCTTCAGGGGAGGCTACGTGAACCGCTACAACCTTCCCACCGAGGACTCGGAGTACCAGCCCGACATCATCGTGGAAGACTTTTACGGGCTGGCCGAACGCCTGCTGACGTAATCCCCTGCAGCGCTTGCTGGCCGGCATGGGTTGCGTACGGAAAAAGAAACGGGCGGCGCGGTTGCCCCGGGTTGCGCCGCCCCTCCACTGCAATTCTATCCGCAGGCCATGGAATAGACCTGGCGCGCCCCCTCAGGCAGGGGATGGTCGGTCCAGGTCTCCCCGCCGTCGCCGCTCCCCCAGACCTGTCCGTTGCTGGAAGCGCAGAACATGGTGCTCGGCTGCCTCTGGTTGAAGGCGAGTCCGAACAAGGTGCTGTTGGCCTGGAAACCGGTCTCGACCCGGTCCCAGGTCACGCCGCCATCCTGGCTCCGGAACAATGCGCCCAGGTCGCTCATAAAATTGGCGCCGCCCGCAACCCAGATGGTTTTAGGGTCGCCCGGTACTTCACGAATCTGGCGGCAGTAGGTCTGACCCTTTTCGTTCAGAGCGTCAATCTGGACCCTGGCCCAGTGGTCGCCCTTGTCAGTGCTCCGGAACATTCCGGCACGGCCGATGCCGAGAACATTGCCAGGCCGGAAGCTGCTGGTCAGCACCCCGTGCATATCCACCGGGTCGTCATTGACGTACTGCCCGTGGCTGAGCTGTTCCCAGTGTTCACCGCCATCCTGGGAACGAATAATCCCTCCGACCTCGATGGCGCCGTACAGCTCATCGGTGTTGGAGGAAACGCCGGCGATCTGCAGCACCCGCTTGGCCAGATTGGCGCCGGGGCCCACCGTCACCTCAGGAAAGCGGACGCTCACCGGCAGTTGCTGCCAGCGCTCCCCGCCGTCGTCGCTCCGGTATATCTCCGAGGACTCGTACCCCGCGAACATTACGTTGGGGTCTCGGGGGTGGAAGAGCAGCGACCATACCGGCAGCCCGTGGTCCGGAACATTCACCTTTTCCCAGTGGTCGCCGTGGTCTTCACTGCGGTAGGGGCCGTCCTGGGTGCCCACAAATACGGCGCCGGACCTCCCGGGATGTATTGCTATGGCCCGGATGGCGGGCGAGTCGGGAAGGCCGTTGGTGAGCAGTTCCCAGCCGTCGTCGCCCTCGGCCATGCGATACAGGCCGCTGGCGATGACCCTGCCCGGGGCGGTTTCTCCGGCCAGGCCCACATAGACGTAGCACTTGCCGTTGCTGGTCTCCTGGGTAGTCATACTTCCCCCTTCTACCGGCGAAACTATTGCTATAGTTTGCCGCAAACTCAGGTTAGGGCCATTCCAGCACGGCGCAAGGACGTTGTCAACTTTGCCGCCCCGGAGGGATATGTCTTCTTTGACCCATTCCGCACCGCGACCAGTTCCGTACCGCGCGGGCCCACCCAATATGGCGCCAGTGCCGCCCCAGCCTGCCGAAGCGACCGCCACAGTCCGCCGGGTCTCAAGAAGATTGCCCGAGTTCGGCGGTCATCTCCCCCTCACTTCGTGGCCACCTGTATCACGAAATCGGGCTCATAGAAGTCGTAGTCCTGCGCAAAGTCTCCATACCGCTTGACGCTGCGAAAGCCGGCTCCCAGCAGCAGATTGGTCACGTACTCCTGGCGGATGGGGCAGATAGTCAGGAAGTGGACTTCGCCATCATCGTACTCGTACCGCATGGTCAGCAGGTCTTCCCTCAATTCCTCCGGTCGTACCGCAACCGTCTCCCCCAGGTAGTAGGACTGGTGCTTGCTGGAAAAACCGTTATCCAGGATGGCGTCGTAATTTCTCTGGTCAATTATGGCGATGCCGTCCCTCGTGAGCAGCCGGTATATCTCGCTGAGGGCCTTGACTCTGTCCCCTTCATCAAACAGGTGGGTGAACGCGTTTCCCAGGCAAATCACTGCGTCGAATTCCTCACCGCCGAAGACCTCCCCCAGCCTGGTCCACTCGGCCTCGACAATCCTCAGGTCGTCGATTCCGAAGCGCCTGGCGTTTTCCTCGGTCCGGACCAGCATGCTTGGCGCGCCGTCGGACGCCGTGACCTGGAATCCCTCGGCCCTCAGGGTGACGGCGTGGTAGCCGGTGCCGCAGGCAATATCCAGCACCCTTTCAACCCCGTGCCCTCTCAGGATGTCCCGAAAGAAATGGTTCTCCGCCTTCGCCCTTCGCTGCCAGTCGATCAGCTCGTCCCACCGGCCGGCGAATTCAGGCGAATATTGCTCCTTGTACAGGTCCCTGGGGACCGGCGTGTTGTTGGTCTCCGTCACAAGTGATTCCCCTTAATTTTGCCCTGCTTCAACCTTTTCAGGCTGTGTGAGCAGGTTTCCCTGCCACAAACATGGCCCAGCCGATGTATCCCGCATTGGCCGAATCAACCCAGAAAGAGAGGGCCTCCAGGGTACGGTCAATGGTGTCCGCCCCAATTCGAGGCAGCAGCGCTGCCCGGTTCTCGCGTAGCCGATCGCGCACCCATCTGTAGGAGCGGGCAACGTGCCGCGACCAGTCTTCCTCCCTGGCTATTGAAAAGTCCAGGCGGGAAAGGGCTGCCCGATAATCATCCAGGTCCCACATGTCCGGCGACTGTACCCGGTCGTAAATTCTCGCCCTGTCCGCTGCCGGGGTGTCCCGGCGCACCAGGACATCCGTAAAAATCAGGGTTGCCCCCGGCTTCAGGACCCGGCGGCATTCCGACAAGACCGCGTTCTTGTCCGCCGCGTGCAGGAACGCTTCCTGGCTCCAGACCACGTCGTACGATCCGTCCGCGCAGGCCAGGCGATGGAAGTCCTCGTATTCAAAGGTTAACAGGTGGGACAGGCCCGCCCCTGATGCCCGCTGGCGGGCCAGGTCCAGTTCCTTCTCACTGATGTTGGTTCCGGTAACTTGGCATCCGAAGTTGGCAGCCAGGTATCGCGCCGTAGAACCATAGCCGCAGCCCAGGTCCAGCACCCGAGAGTCCGGTCCCAGCGGCGCCGCGCCCGCCATAATTTCATTGGTGTGCTGCATCGCTTCCGGGTGGGGACATTCGTCGCCGCAGGGAACACCCAGATGGAGATTGTCTCCCCAGATGGTCCGGTAGATTTCGTCGGCGGGACCGTCGTAATAGGCGCGGGTGTTGGAAACGATAGCATTGACGTCTCTCTGGGACATTGACCTGAACTCCCTTCGGCATCGTTCCAGCGCGGGACCGGACGCCCTTCGCTGCCATTGCCGGTGGGCGGCCTGAGCCACCAGCGTAACCGCCTGAAATGGTTGCTGCAACCACCCTCGCTCCCCAGCTCTATGCCACCCGGACCGGGCCTCCAGGATCCGCAACGCTGATTGCGGTGGGGGGCAGCTTGGTTTCCAACCCGTAGCGAACCGGCAATCCAGGCAAGCGCTTAACATCCCTGTCTCCCGCAGATGCTTCAGGGCTTGAGGTCGGCTCCTGTACCTAGTACGCTACCCAGCAAATCCTCGCAGTACACGGCCAGTAAGGAGGAAGCAATGAAGCTCGTTATGTACAACGACAACCAGCCCGGAATCCTGACCGATGCCGGCGTTATCGACGTTGGGGACCTGTGTCCCGGCGGCGGACAGGAAGCCATGGTCCACCTTATCACCAATTACGACGACCTGAAGTCCCAGCTGGAACACCGTGCATCAACCGGCGCGACGGTCGCCGGAGCGCAACTGCGGGCGCCGTTGCCCAGTCCCAACAAGATCCTCTGCATGGGCGGCAACTTCCGTGAGTTTGGCGCCCGGGAGCCTTCCCCGATGTGGGGTTTCATCAAGAGGCTGCACAGCATTCTGAACCCGGGCGGCGCCGTCGTCCTGCCCGATGTCGATGCCAACATCTTTCATCACGAGGCGGAACTCGTCCTGGTATTTGGCCGGGGCGGAAAGGACATCCCTGCCTCGGAGGCCATGGACTGCGTCTTTGGTTTCACGGCCGGTGTGGACGTATCAGCGCGCATGCCAGGGGGCAGCGGAGGCCGCGTCCCGAACACCCTTCCCATCGCGGAGCACAAGTCCCACCCAACCTTCTGCCCCATGGGCCCCTGCATCGTGACCAAAGACGAGATCGCGGACCCCGAAAAACTGCAGATCACCCTTAGTGTTGACGGAGAATTGCGCGTCAACTACAACACCGACGACCTCGCCCACTCCATAGCCGAGTCCATCGAGTACGTGGCGTCTATCGAGGAAATCAGCCCCGGCGACGTCCTGTTCATGGGCACCAACCACCAGGGCCTCGGCGCCATGCAGGACGGCGACACCATCGAAGTTGGGGTCGAGGGAGTTGGCAGCTTCAACCTGACGGTCACCGACCCGCTCAAGCGGCGCTGGCCCAGGGGCGTGGACGAGGCAACGGCCAGGGACATTCGCGAGAGCGCCGGCGGCCCCGGCCGCCAGTCCCGACCCTTGCCTGCCGACTAAAGGCGGACTGGAGAATTTACACTCGGCCCCGGCGCTGCCACGCAGAATTCCGGGGCCAACCACCGGCACAAAGCCCGCCAGCCTGGAAACGGGCAAAGCTTCACCGGCAAATCGCCTGGTAGCTGGAAAAACAGGGTGGGAAAAATGTGGCTCCCCAGGCAGGATTCGAACCTGCGACCTAGCGGTTAACAGCCGCCCGCTCTACCGCTGAGCTACTGGGGATTGAGTGAACCCGGTCCGGGAAGTGGCCCCGGACAGCTAAGAGATTGTAGCACCTTCCTTTACCGCTAACAAGTTAAATGCCTTTGACGCAGAAGCTCAGGGATGACGGGGTTTCCCTGCCAGACAACCGTCATTCCTCGTTTCGCCGGCATCCAGGAATCCCTGCCGCGCGTGCCCCGTATGCAGAGTCAGACTCGCTCGCTCTTGGCGCAGCCCGGTTTGAAACGTTCCGGGCCCCTGCGACTATCTACCCTTCACAGATATCTTCAGCCGTAGGGTCATCTTGCTCCGACGAAGGTTACGCCGTGCCTGGCCCAAGCATCTGAGCGCGTATCTGCCAAGCGGCATCGCCAAACGGTGGCCGCCGCTGACACGGTAACGGAAGAGAGTCGGACTGCAGACCCTCTCTGGCATCAGGAATACCCAGGATAGAAGTCTCTTGCGGGTCAATTCGCCACAAAAAAACCGAGGGGCCCTGATGGGCCCCTCGTGCGTGGCTGCCGTGTGGCGGGACTACTCTTCGGATGTCTCGCCTTCAGTTGAATGCCCGTTGGCGCCTACCGTGACCGGCAACTGGCGCGCCTGCCTGGCCTCGACCTTCGGCAGGGAAATGGTCAACACCCCGTTGTCATAGCTGCTCTGGGCTTTGTCCACATCCAGGGTGTCCGGAAGCCTCAGCGACCGCTGGAACGAACCCGTGTGCATCTCCCGCATCAGGTAATTGCCTTCCTTCCGTTCGCCTTCGGTGGCGGTCTGACCTCGGATGGTCAAGACATCGTTATCAACGGTCACGTTCAGGTCCGCAGGATCAATCCCGGGCATCGAAGCGTACACCACGATGCTCTCATCGTCCTGGACCACGTTGAGGGGAATAGCCCAGCCGGCAGTTCCGCCGTTCCCGCCTGCGGCCGGCGAGAAGCCCCGCCGCATCTGGTTCATATTTTCCTGCATCCACCGCATTTCTCTGAAGGGGTCCCAGCGCTGTACCATCATAGCGATCCTCCTGCTATTGTAATTGACTTGTGTTTTGCAGTAGCTTTGATATGCTCTATATCAAGTCCACTGAAACCATCATAAATAGTTGAGTGGCTTTTGTCAATATCTTTAGTCTCGACCAATAATATTCATTGACACTATTCTTGTATATCGTTATAATTCAACCATCAAGGGAAGCACCTCTCAGAGGTGAACATTATGGCAACAAACTATTACGAACTCCTGGGCGTTTCTCGCGACGCCAGCGATAAGGACATCCGGCAGGCCTACCGGAAGCTTGCCCGCCAGTATCACCCGGACGTCAACCCGGGCGACCCTGGCGCCGAGGATAAATTCAAGCAGGTCAACGAGGCCCATTCCGTCCTTTCCGACGCCGAGAAACGCCGCAAATACGACAAGTATGGCGACCGCTGGATGCATGCCGACGAGCTTGACCAGGCGGAAGCCCGGGGAGGCGGCCGCGGCGGGTTCCATTTCTACACCAACGGCGACTTCGGCAGTCCAGGCGGTGTGGACTTCGACCTGGGCGGCCTTGGCGGCGACGGTCTGTTCGACCGGCTGTTCAACAATTTCGGTTCCGACCGCCCCTCTCACCGGCAGCCGCCCGCCCAGTACCAGGTGGATATCACCCTGTCCGAAGCCGCCGAGGGCGCCACCAGAACGGTAAATCTGCCCGATGGCCGCCGGCTGGAGGTGAAGGTCCCTCCCGGCGTGGACACGGGTTCCCGAGTACACATACCGGCCGGCGGAGGCGATGGTGACTTCTATCTCTCCGTCACGGTCATCGACCACCCCCGCTTTGAACGAAAGGGCCGCGACCTCTACTCGGAGATAGATGTACCCGTAGAGGACCTGGTCCTGGGCGCGGAAGTTACCGTCCCCACCCTGACGGGCAGGGTGGCGTTGACCGTTCCGCCGGGCACCCAGAATGGCCGCCGGTTCCGGCTGTCCGGCCAGGGCATGCCGCAACTGAACCAGTCCGGCAACAGGGGCAGCCTCTACGCCACGGTCAAGGCGGTGCTGCCCAGCGACCCGACCCCCGAGGAACTGGAACTGTTCCGCAAACTGAAAGACCTGCGGGGCAGCGCGAAGGTGCAATCATGACGTTTCAGAGAAATAACTCCGAGGAACCCTGCTTTGTTATCAGCATTGCCGCGCGGATGGTCGGGCTTCACGCCCAGACCCTGCGGTATTACGAGCGGGTCGGCCTCATCTGGCCTTCTCGCTCCAACGGCCGTCAGCGGCTCTACTCCGAGGCGGACATTGAGCGCCTCCGCCGCATAAAGACTCTTACCGAAGACCTGGGTATGAACCTGGCCGGAGCCGAGGTGGCCCTGAAGCTTATGGCCCGCATTGAGGAGCTCGAACAGGAAATCAGGAGCCTCAACGACACCATCGACTCGCTCCGGCCACGCACTGATGCCCCTTCCCCTGCTGCAAGGCAGCAGTTCAGATAAGAGGACCGATAAACTCGAAGAAAGGCAATATTCAGACATTAGTCATCGCCATCCCCAGGGGCGGCGGGCAAATGCCCTGGGACCCCTGGGATGGACCCCGGAGGTGAGACTATGACATTGCGATCAGACGACTTTACCGAACAGGCTCAACAGGTTATCCAGGACTCCCAGGAGCTGGTGCGGACCTACCGCCACAGCCAGTGGGACGTGGAGCACGTACTGCTGGCCATGCTGAACCAGGAAGAGGGAATTCCGGCCCGCATCCTGGAACACCTGGGCATTTCCGTCCCGGCCTTCCGGGCCCGCCTGGAACAGCTGCTGGAAGCTTCGCCCAAGCTGGCCAATCAGGCCGGGCAGATCTACACCACTCCCCGCATTCAGCGCCTGCTGGATACGGCCCAGGAGGAGTCCCGCAGGCTTAAGGACGATTTCATCAGCGTCGAGCATCTCTTCATCGCGGCCATCAGGGAGCCCCAGGGCGATTCCGCCCGGCTGGTGCAGGAGTTCAAGATCGACCAGGAGCAGGTCTATCAGGCGTTGACCACCGTCCGCGGCGCTCACCGGGTGGATGACCGGCGAGCGGAGAGCCGGTACCGTTCCCTGGAAAGGTACAGCATTGATCTGACCCAGCTGGCCACCAAGGGCCAGCTGGACCCGGTGATCGGACGCGAAACCGAAATCCGGCGGGTGGCCCAGACCCTTACCCGCCGCAAGAAGAACAATCCCGTAATCATCGGCGAGGCCGGCGTCGGCAAGACCGCCATCGTTGAAGGACTGGCGCTGCGTATTGCCAGCGGCGACGTGCCCGATTCACTGAAGGGCAAGCGGGTGCTGGCTCTCGACATGGGCGCCATGGTTGCCGGCTCCAAGTTCCGAGGTGAATTTGAGGAACGGCTCAAGGCGGTAATGGACGAGGTAAAGCAGGGGCAGGGCGAGTTCATCCTGTTCCTGGACGAAATCCACACTATGGTGGGCGCCGGCGCCGCCGAGGGCGGGCTGGATGCCAGCAACCTCCTGAAGCCCGCCCTGTCGCGGGGAGAACTTCAGTGCATCGGGGCCACCACCCTCGACGAGTACCGGAAGCACATTGAAAAAGACGCCGCCCTGGAACGCCGCTTCCAGCCGGTTTACCTGGACGAACCCAGCGTCGAAGAAACCGTGGAGATTCTCAGGGCCCTGCGGCCCCGTTACGAGGCCCATCACAAGGTTAAGATTGAAGACGACGCCCTCGTCGCCGCGGCCCGCCTCAGCGACCGGTACATCACCGGTCGGCAGTTGCCCGACAAGGCCATCGACTTCATTGACGAGGCCGCCAGCAAGGTGCGCATCGATGCCGAAGGCTTTCCTCCCGACTGCCATGAGCTGGAGGAACAGGTCCGCCGCCTGTCCGACCAGGAGGATGCCGCCGCCCAGCGCAACAAATACGAACAGGCAGCCCAGCTGCGAACGGAACGAATGCGCCTGGAGGAAGAACTCCGCGAGAAGCAGGACAACCTCAGGCAAGAGCGCAAGGTTGACATGATTGTGGACGAAAGGGACATCGCCGACCTGGTCTCCAGCTGGACCGGCATCCCGTCCGGTCGCCTGCTGGAGAGCGAGGCCGACCGCCTGATCCACATGGAGGAAACCCTGCACCAGCGGCTGGTGGGCCAGGAGGAAGCGGTACGCGCGGTCTCCGAGGCCATCCGTCGGGCTCGCTCCGGCCTGAGCAACCCTCGCCGTCCCATCGGCAGCTTCATCTTCCTCGGCCCCACCGGCGTGGGGAAGACGGAGCTGTCCAGGGCCCTGGCCGAGTTCCTCTTCGACGACGAGGACAACATGGTGCGGCTGGATATGTCCGAGTACATGGAAAAGCACACCGTATCACGCCTGGTGGGCGCGCCCCCGGGCTACGTGGGGTACGATGAAGGCGGCCAGCTGACCGAAGCCGTCCGCCGCCGTCCCTATCGGGTTGTCCTCTTCGACGAAATCGAAAAGGCCCACCCCGATGTCTTCAACATCCTGCTGCAGATCCTGGAGGATGGCCGGCTGACGGACGGCCAGGGCCGGACCGTGGACTTCAGAAACACGGTCATAATTATGACCAGCAACCTGGGAACGGGCTACCTGAACCGCCCGGGTGTGGGATTCAACCCCACGCACCCTTCAGCCGACAGCGAACGGGAGGCGCTGGAAAAATCGGTGAGCGAAGCGTTGAAGCAGGCATTCCGGCCGGAGTTTCTGAACCGCATTGACGAGACCATCGTTTTCCACCCGCTGACCCTCGAACAGATAGTTCAGGTAGTCGGGTTGATGGTAAATGACGTGGCCCAGCGGCTGGACGACCTGGACATTACCTTCGAGTTGACCCCGGCGGCGGCAAACTGGCTGGCCGACGAGGGCTTCGACCCGGTGTACGGCGCCAGGCCCCTGCGGAGGGCCATACAGCGCCACCTGGAAAACCCGCTGTCCAGGGGGATACTGTCCGGCGAGTTCCGGACTGGCGACCACCTGGTGGTTGACGCGGGCGACGATGCCCTGTCCCTCACCAAAACGGAAGTGGCCGCAGTCGCGGAATAACCCCACCGGCATTACAGGGGACACTCGCCCCCAAACCAGAAAGGGGAGGGCCAATGCAGCCCTCCCCTTAATTCATTCCATTTGATTGGCCCGTTTGATCGGCGTCAGGCTTCCATCGCCCCGATCAACTCCTTGATATCGCCGATACCTCTCTCCCCCAGGTAGGACCTGATACCGTCCAGCACATTGAAGGGGGCCCACAGGTCTGCCAGGTTCGCGCTCCCCACCTGCACGGCTGTCGCTCCGGCCAGAATGAACTCCAGGGCATCCCTGGCCGTAAAGACACCTCCCACGCCAACGATGGGCACACTGACCGCCTGGGCCGCCCGGTAAACCAGGGCCACCGCCACCGGATGCAGTCCCTGTCCGGAAAGCCCCCCGGTTATGTTACCCAGCGTCGGATGGCGGGATTCCACGTCGATAGTCATGGCGGGAATGGTATTGCAAATGGTCAGCGCGTCAGCACCCGCCTCCACGGCAGCCCTGGCTATGGGCGCAATGTCTGGCACGTTGGGAGCCAGCTTGGCCAGCACCGGAACCTCGGCGTGTCGCTTCACTGCGTCCACCGCCCTGTAGGTCCCTTCAGCGCTGTAGCTGAACAGGTCGCCCTGCTCCACATTCGGGCAGCTCAGGTTCAACTCAATCGCCGAAAACCCCGGCTTTCCCTGGGCCATGGCCGCCATCTCGCCAAACTGCCCTACGCTCTCACCCGACATGCTCAGCAGCATGGTCGCGTTCCAGGACTCCCATTGGGGGGCTACTTCCCTGACTCCCGCCTCAATTCCCGGGTTCGTCAGCCCGATGGCATTGAGCAGCACCGGCTCACCGGTTTCACGGGCGACCCGGTACGACTCCGGGTACCAGCGGGGTTCGGGATTTCCTTCGCGGGGGTAGCGGGTGAAGGTCTTGGGGATGACCGCCCCCAGTCGGGAGAGGTCCATTTCCTGGGGGATGCCCCGCCCGTAACCGTCGTACCCGAAAGTACCGGAGGCAACCATTACGGGGTTTTTGAGAAGAAGGCCCCGGGAATGGGTAGGCGCCAGTTCAACGGAAAGGTCTGGTTGACCCTTCATGTCCGGTAAACCGGCGCCCCCGTTGCAGCTTGAGTTATTCATCACCATCCAGGGAGAAGTTCGGCAGACCCTCCTCTGCGTCGGCGTCTCCGGCAAGACCCAGCCCGTTAGACCCGGTCTCGCCGACGGGTTCATCGCCGATCAGTGACGACTCACTCTCGACAAAGAAACCCGATGCCGCCAAATCTTCCGAGCCGCCTCCAAAGGTCAGGGGAGTCCCGGCCGCCGAGTCGGCCGCTTCCAGCCAGCCGGCTGCCACCAGTTCCTCCACCGCGCCGATCTCGCCAAAGCCGGGCAGGGCCACCGTCTCCGGTTCCTCAACCAGCTCAGTCGATTCCAGCCTGGCCGGTATCAGTCGCCCGATGATGACGTTTTCCTTCAGGCCCTGCAGGTAGTCATGCTGACCGCTCAGGGCCGCCTGCGTCAGTACCCGCGTGGTTTCCTGGAATGCCGCCGCGGCCAGGAAGCTGTCGGTCCGCAGCGAGGCGCGGGTGACACCCAGCAGCACCGGTTCCGCCGTGGCGGGCTCGCCACCCTCTGCCAGAACCTTGGCGCAGTTCTCCTGGAACTGGACCTTGTCCACCACCTGGTCCGGAATAAAGTCCGAATCTCCTATGGACTTCACCTGGACCCGGCGCAGCATCTGGCGCAGGATGATTTCGATATGCTTGTCGTGGATGCCCACACCCTGGGACCGGTAAACCTGCTGCACCTCGTTGACCATGTATTGCTGCAGCTCGCCCGTACCCTGGATGCTCAAGATGTCGTGGGGATTCTTGGGGCCCGCCGTCAGACGGTCACCCGCCCTCACCTGCTCGCCGTCGGTAATCAGCAGTTCGGCAGCGGCCGGCACCATGTACTCCCGTTCCTCGGGATCTTCCCAGACGATGGAAATCAGGTTCTCGCCCAGTTCGACCCGTCCGCCCACGTTGGCAACCACTTCCAGCACCGGCTCGGGCTCATGGCCCTCCTCGGTATTGGATTCATAACCCAGGGAAGGCAAGGTCGCGGCCATCAGCATGCCCGCTTCCACGTCATCCCCGTCATCCACCAGAAGCTGTACGCCCTCCGGCAGCAGGTACTCTTCCCGGAATTCCTGCCGGTCAACAATCCTCACCGGATCGTCCACCAGGCGCCGGCCCTCGGAGTCCAGGGCCAGTTCTACCAACCCGTCTATTTCAGACAGGCGGGCCACACCCTTGGGGACCCGGGCTTCAAAAATTTCCTCCACCCTGGGCAGACCGCTGGTGATATCGGAACCCGCAACGCCGCCGGTGTGGAAGGTACGCATGGTAAGCTGTGTGCCCGGCTCACCGATGCTCTGGGCGGCGATTATGCCCACTGCCTGGCCGAACTCCACAACGTCACCCGTTGCCGGCAGCCTGCCGTAGCACATCTGGCAAACGCCCCGGCGGGTCTCACAAATAAGGGGTGACCGGACCGGCACCTGGGCGACACCCGCGGCAGCGATCCTCTCGGCCATTTCCTCGTCGATTATGTCGTTTCGGTCCACCAGGATTTCACCGGTATTTTCGTCCACTATCGGTCCGGCGGCCATCCGGCCGGCAATGCGCTCGGGAAGGGTCGCCTCGGCGGACCCGTCAGGGCGCGCTTCGATGTAATAGGCGTCGAAGGTCCCGCAGTCCTCCTCGAGGACAATTACCTCCTGGGCAATATCCACCAGCCTGCGGGTAAGGTAACCGCTGTCGGCTGTGCGCAGCGCCGTGTCGGCCAGACCCTTGCGGGCGCCGTGGGTGGAGATGAAGTACTCCAGAGCCGACAGGCCTTCACGGAAGCTGGACTTCACCGGCAGATCGATGATCCGGCCTCCCGGGTTGCTCATCAACCCGCGCATGCCAGCCATCTGCTTGATCTGCATGATGTTACCCTTGGCGCCCGAAAGCGCCATCACGCCAATGCCGCCATAATTCCCGATCTCAATCTCATCCTTAACCAGCTGCTCCGTCTGGTCCGAAGCCCAGGTCCAGGCCTCCACCGCCGAGTTGTAGCGCTCATCCTCGGACATCAGGCCCGACAGGTACTGGTCCTCGTAGCTCTCCACCAGGCCGTCGGCTTCCTGGAGAATCTCCGACTTCTTACCCGATATCTGGATATCGTTGATGGCTATGGTTATGCCCGAGGTTGTCGCGTACTTGAACCCCAGTTGCTTGATCTTGTCCAGCGCCTCCGCCGTATCGTCATTTGAGAGCTTCTGGTACAGCTCGGTGGTCAGTTCCTTGATGGCCCGGCTGTTGAACACGTAGTTCTTGAAGCCGATTTCCGGGGGCAGGTTTTCCTTGAATATCAACCTTCCCAGCGTGGTCTCGACCCACGATTCCTCGGTCTCGTACCCCGGAATATTCTTGACGTAAATCTTCGCTCGCAGGCCTATGTGGCCGTCGGCAAAAGCGATGTTGGCCTCGTCGTAGTCATAGAACCGGCTGCCTTCACCCCTGTCCCCCGGCTGTATTTCCGTCAAATAGTAGCAACCCAGCACCATGTCCAGGGTGGGAGCCACCAGGGGTTCGCCGGAAGCCGGAGACAGCATGTTATGGGTGCTCAGCATCGCCACCTGGGACTCGTGCACCGCCATCCTGGACAGGGGCACGTGTACTGCCATCTGGTCCCCGTCAAAGTCGGCGTTGAAGGCCGAACAGACCAGCGGGTGAATCTGGATGGCATTGCCCTCGATCAGCACCGGCATAAACGCCTGAATTCCCAGCCGGTGCAGGGTAGGCGCCCGGTTCAGCATTACCGGTCGGTCCTTGATCACCTCTTCCAGGATGTCCCACACCTCGGGCCTCGCCCGTTCCACCATTCGCTTGGCGCTTTTGATGTTGGGCGACACGCCCAGCATTACCAGGCGGTGCATGACAAAGGGCTTGAACAGCTCCAGGGCCATCCGCTTGGGAAGACCGCACTGGTTCATCTTCAACTCGGGCCCGACCACGATGACGGACCGCCCGCTGTAATCCACCCGCTTGCCCAGGAGGTTCTGCCGGAAGCGTCCCTGCTTGCCACGCAGCAGGTCGGACAGGGACTTGAGCTTGTGATTATGGCTTCCCTGTATGGGACGGCCGCGACGGCCGTTGTCGATCAGGGCGTCCACCGATTCCTGCAGCATCCGCTTTTCGTTGCGAATGATAATCTCGGGCGCTCCCAGGTCCATCAGCCTCTTGAGCCGGTTGTTCCGGTTAATCACCCGGCGGTACAGGTCGTTCAGATCGCTGGTGGCGAACCGCCCGCCATCCAGCTGCACCATGGGGCGCAGTTCCGGTGGCAAAACCGGCAGGACCGTAAGAATAATGTCCTCTACCCGGTTGCCGCTGTTGCGGAAAGCCTCCACCACCTGCAAACGCTTGATGGCCTTCTTCCGGCGCTGCCCCGAGGTGGACCGCATCTCCCGGACCAGTCCCTCCCTGATGGCTTCCAGGTCGTGGTTTCGCAGAATCTCCAGTATGGATTCGGCGCCCATTCCGGCATTGAACAGGTCGTCGTAGCGTTCCTTCAGCTCCCGGTACTTGGACTCTGCCAGGATCTTCAGAGGCCGCAGGTCTTCCAGTTCGCTGATGACTTCCTGCAGCTTTATCCCCAGGTCGCCCTCTTCCTTAGCAACCTGGTCTTCCAGCGCGTCTTTTTCGGTCTGCACCGCCACCGACTCGGGAAGCGATTCCGGGTCTCCCGAAGCCTCCAGCGCGTCCAGTTTTTCCTGCAATTCGGTCAGCTTCTCTTCGTGGGAGCCGCGGATTCGCTCCTTTTCCAGTTCAACCCGAAGCCGTTCCTCTTCGATTATTTCGGCACGCTTCTCGTCGTCCACGGAGATGACAATATGCTGGGCGAAGTAGAGCACGCGCTCCAGGTTGCGGGGCGACAGGTCCAGCAGCAAACCCAGCCTGCTGGGCGTGGTCTTGCTGAACCAGATGTGAGCCACCGGCGCGGCCAGCCGGATGTGGCCCATCCGCTCCCGGCGCACCTTGGAACGGGTTACTTCCACTCCGCAGCGGTCGCAAACAACGCCCCGGTAGCGAATGCGCTTGTACTTGCCGCAGAAGCACTCCCAGTCCTTGGTGGGACCGAAGAGGCGCTCGCAAAACAGGCCGTCTTTTTCCGGCCTCAGGGTCCGGTAGTTGATGGTCTCCGGCTTGGTTACCTCGCCGTGGGACCAGTTGAGAATCTGCTCGGGAGAGGCGACGGAAATGCGAATCGCATTAAAGTTGGTTGCCTGAACCTCGGTTCTGTCCTGCATTCTGACCATTAAATCGCCTCCAGTGGTTCGTATAGCTCAGTTTCGTCACCCATTCCGTCCATCAGGGAAGGCCGGTCCTCCTCGTTCAGCAGCTCCACGGACAGGCCGAGACTCTGCAACTCCTTGAGCAGCACGTTGAAGGACTCCGGAACACCGGGTTGACCAATGGGCTCCCCTTTGACGATGGCCTCGTAGGTTTTTACCCGGCCGGCCACGTCGTCGGACTTTACCGTCAATACCTCCTGCAGGTTGTAGGCCGCGCTGTAGGCCTCCAGGGCCCACACTTCCATTTCACCAAACCGCTGGCCGCCGAACTGGGCCTTGCCGCCCAGGGGCTGCTGCGTAATCATCGAGTAGGGTCCGGTGGACCGCGCGTGAATCTTGTCCTCCACCAGGTGGATCAGCTTGAGCATATAAATGCTGCCCACGGTCACCAGCTGGTCGAAGGCGTCCCCGGTCCGGCCGTCGTAAAGCTGGAACTTGCCGAAGATCGGAGGCGCAATCTGCCGCTCCCGGTGGGCCCGCAGCGCTTCCTCGTACATCTCTTCCAGTTCCATCTTGTCGGCGTCAATACCGGCCTGCTCCTTCAGCCAGATGCGCAGGCAGGCTTCCCGCGCCTCGCCCCGCACGTTCTCGTTGAACAGCCGGTCCGCATCGTATCCCCGTTCCTCAAGCCAGCCCTCGATCCGGCTGAACTCAATCTCGGGCGACCAGTCCGTGGGTGCCCCGTTGATGGCCCCCGACTCCTCCGCGAACCACAGGCGAGAAAGCGAGTCCTCAATTGAGGCGTCCGTTGCGCCGTCGAACACCGGCGTCTGGGCGCGGAAGTTCAGCCCGCGGGCCGCCCATCCCAGATGCGTTTCCAGCACCTGGCCCAGGTTCATCCTCGAAGGTACGCCGATGGGATTCAGGATCATATCCACCGGGGTGCCATCGGCCAGGAAGGGCATATCCTCCACCGGCAATATCCGCGAAACCACGCCCTTGTTTCCGTGCCGGCCGGCCATCTTGTCGCCCACCGAAATCTTCCTGGTCTGGGCAATCCAGACGCGCACCGCCTCGTTGACTCCGGGCGGCAGGTCATCCCGGTTGGCCCGGTTCAGGATCTTGACGTCAATGACCTTTCCGCGCTCCCCGTGGGGCACCCGCAGCGAAGTATCCTTAACGTCCCGCGACTTCTCACCGAAGATCGCCCTGAGGAGTTTCTCCTCGGCCGTCAGTTCCGTCTCGCCCTTGGGGGTAACCTTGCCCACCAGGATGTCCCCGGGCCCCACGTCCGCGCCTACGCGAATGATCCCGCGCTCGTCCAGGTCCCTTAGGCTGGTTTCGCCAACGTTGGGTATATCCCTGGTGATTTCTTCAGGACCCAGCTTGGTTTCCCGGGCCTCCATCTCATGCTTCTCAATGTGGATGGAAGTAAACTGGTCGTCCTTCACCAGCCTCTCGCTGATGATGATGGCATCCTCGTAGTTGTAGCCCTCCCACGACATAAAGGCCACCAGCACGTTCTGGCCCAGGGCCAGCTTCCCCTGGTCGGTGGAAGAACTGTCCGCCAGCGTATCGCCCAATACCACGCGGTCGCCCTTCTGCACGATGGTGCGCTGGTCGAAGCAGGTGCCCTGGTTGGTGCGCCTGAACTTCTCCAGGTAATGGTGATAGTCACTTCCATCGGCGTCGGTGACAACAATGTCCAGTCCGGTAACCGATGTTACCACGCCCGTAGCCCGGGCCAGCACCACCTGCCCGCTGTCCCGCGCAACCCTTTCTTCAATGCCGGTGCCTACCACCGGAACGCTGGGGCGGAGCAGGGGCACAGCCTGCCGCTGCATGTTGGAGCCCATCAGGGCCCGGTTGGCATCATCATGCTCCAGGAAGGGAATCAGCGCCGCCGAAATGCTCATAATCTGCATCGGCGACACATCCATCAGGTCCACGTTGTCCGGCGAGTCCTGGATGTAGTTCTCCCCCAACCGGATTTCCACCCGGTCGTGAATGAACTGTCCCAGCTCGTCCAGCTCCGAGTTTGCCTGGGCAATCCGGAAGTTCTCCTCCCGGTCAGCCGACATATACTCCACATGCTCGGGCCCGCCGGCCACATAGGGCCTCACCCGCAGCATTGTTCCCTCAGGCAAAGCCTTGACAGCCTTCAGGTTGGTTCGGCCCAGCTTCTTTCCGCTGGCAACCAGCACCTTGCCGTCTTCGCCCAGCACGTCTTCGGTTACCGTGCGACCCTCCAGGTCAGCCGCCGTATTGGGAATGGACTTCAATACCCGGCGGTATGGCGATTCAATAAACCCGTAAGGATTGGTCCTGGCATAGGACGACAGGGAACTCAGCAGCCCGATGTTCGGCCCTTCAGGTGTCTCAATGGGGCAGATACGGCCATAGTGGGAGAAGTGAACGTCGCGCACGTCGAATCCGGCGCGTTCCCTGGACAGACCACCCGGTCCCAGGGCGGAAAGCCTGCGCTTGTGAGTCAGTTCCGCCAGCGGGTTGGTCTGGTCCATGAACTGGGACAACTGCGATCCGCCGAAGAACTCCCTGACGGCAGCCACCACCGGGCGGACGTTGACCAGTCCACGGGGCGCCACTTCCTCGACATCCACCAGGGTCATCTTTTCCTTGACCATGCGCTCCATGCGGGAAAGGCCGATCCGGACCTGGTTCTGCACCAGTTCTCCCACGGCCCTGACCCGCCGGTTGCCCAGGTGGTCAATGTCGTCTGCCCGCTCTTCACCCCGGTTCACCAGGATCAGGTTGCGCACCACCATCAGCATGTCTTCCAGGCTCAGGGTGCGCTGGTCGCCGCGCTCGCCAATGCTCAGGCGCCGGTTAAACTTGTACCGGCCCACCCGACCCAGGTCATACCGCCTGGGATCGAAGAAGGACGCCCGTATCAGGTTGCTGGCGTTCTCCACACTGGGAGGCTCGCCGGGCCGCAGCCGCCGGTAAAGCTCCAGCTGGGCAGAGGCAATCTGCCGGGCCGTTTCGATATCGAAGTCCTGCTCCGGCCTCAGCCACTCCCACAGGTTTCTCAGGTCGTCCTCGCGGAAGTGCGGGTCCCGTTCCGTCGAAGCCTGGTCCCGCTCCAGCGTTGTCTGTATGTACTGGTGCCTTTCGTCGGTATCAACGTCGGCGAACTTCTCGACTATCTCATCCCTGGTGACACCCAGGGCGCGGAAGAACGTGGTTACCGAAACCCGCCGCTTGCGGTCCACCTTTACGGAAAGGATGTCCTTGACGCTGGTCTCGAATTCCAGCCATGCCCCGCGGGAGGGAATAACCTGCGCCACGCACAGGTTGCGGTCCGGGGTGGCCGACTTGTCATGCTTGAAGTAAACGCCGGGGGAGCGAACCAGCTGGCTGACTACAACCCGCTCGGCGCCATTAATAATGAAAGTGCCGTGCTCCGTCATCAGCGGAATTTCGCCCATGAAGATGTCCTGCTCCAGCCTCTCATTCGTCTCCATCTTTATGAGCAGGGCCTTCAGCGTCAAAGGCTGGGAGTAAGTCTTCTCCAGTTCCTTGCACTCAATGGGTGAAAGCTTCGGTTCCTCGAAGGTGTGCTCCAGGAAGTGAAGCTCGTATTTCTTGCCCGTATAGTCGGTAATGGGGGAAAATTCTTTGAATACCTCCGCCAGGCCATCGGTCTTGAACCAGTCAAATGACTGGACCTGGCTCAATATCAGGTGGGGGACGTCCAGCACTTCTGGAATGCGGGCATAGGATTTTACCCTGGCCGCCGCGGAACCGGCTCCAGTGGCAATACCGTTGTCATGCCCGTTGGACACGGGAGTCGTAGCCATACGCCATTCTCCTTTATGCAAACGCAGGATGGGGACTAGTGGCCGGAAAAAATGGACAAAGTGGAACTAGGGTCAGAATTTTGCTTCGGAAGATGAGCAAAAAAAGGTGTTTGAGGCATACTCGGTAACCTGCCATTATAGTGGCCTCCTCCAATTTGTCAACACCGGCTGCGCTCAATTTCAAGCTGTTTCAAACCTCCCCCACCCCTTGTGGGCGCTGGGCGACGGTGGTGGTAAATCCCCAGGTGGAGCCAGCCGCCCAATGCGGAATTCTTCCTACCGATTGAATAGGGAACAAGTCCTCCACAATATTCGAAAGGCGCCGTCTTGAGATAGGGTACCCCTTGACTTTCCATAACTGCGATGTAAAAATCTCTCTGTCGAAATTCGCAATGCTCAAATTGCGATCACAGTTCTGTGCCGCCGGGTACATCCACACCTTTGCCAGCGCAGACCCTGCTTACACCAGCTACTCACAATCCTGAACTAGGAAGGTACAAATGAACCTGTCTATGTTTAAAAGCGTCCATTGGATGATTGGCATTTTTGCCGTGCTTGCTTTGGCCGGAGTTGTGGCCGGCAGTATGCTCCTCACATCATCCCCTTCCAGCGCGCCTGGCATAGTGAATCAAATTGACTCTCCCCACCTGATCCCCGACACTGACGAGCCCCCCGCCACCGCTTCGGTGGCCACCTACACCAGGTTCCCCCAACTAAGGCTCGAACAGGATACCCGGGCCGACCTGGTTGAGAATCAGTCCCCGGCAGCTATTGAAAAGACGTCCGTTCCCCAGGCCGAGGGCCCCGCTCCCACCTCGGTGAGCATCAGCCCGGTTGAGGACTGGAATTCCATTTTCGACCAGCACACCTTCACCGTTACCGTTAACGGCGCAGATGGCGCCCCCGCCACTGGTGTCGAGGTTGAGGTTTTCCTCAATCGGTTCGATGAAGCCGTTGGCGACATTGTTTCCTTGGGCGGGGAAAACCCTCGCAAAGTGGACAACTATTTCGGACGGGTTATGACCGACGACAGTGGTCAGGCAACCTTGACCATCACGGCAACCCGCCCCGGCGATACCGACGTGACGGCTTTCGTCCCCCAGATCGTTGATAACGATACCCACAAGGTCTTCGCGGTCAAGCACTGGGTGGATATGAGCGTCGAGTTCCCCTCCGACGCCGTCAATCTTGTCGGCACGGATCACCCCATGCTGGTCAGGGTCAGCAAGGTAACCGACGGCTCCCCCATTGCCGACGTGAACGTGGCCTGGTCGGTTGTGGACGCAGACCCCGCCGCCACCCTTGATGGTGTGGGACAGGCTGCGGCCACCACTACCAACGCCAACGGCGAAACCGTCGTAACCTTGCAGCAGGTTGAACCCGCCATCGGCGACAACCAGGTCTATATCCAGGTCCTGGAAGCCGGCACCAACAAGACGATGTTCAGCCACACCCACACCAAGCAGTGGCAGTCGCCCACCCTCGAAGTCAACAAGGAAGGTCCTCCCAGCCTGGGTCTGAGGAAGACCGCCGAATACAGCGTCTCCGTCACTAACAGCGGGGACTCCACGGCTACCAATGTCACCCTTACCGACGAACTGCCCCAGGGCCTGACCTTCGTCAGCTCTACTCCCGAAGCCGCCAGCGCTGCAGGCAGCACCATTACCTGGAGCCTGGGCGACATCGCTCCGGGAGCCTCCGTGGAAGTCACCATGGTACTGTCCGCCAACAACGTGGGCGAGCAGATTAACACCGCCACCGCCGTCTCTGTTGAGGGCATCACCGGCCAGGACACTTCGCTTACCAGCGTCATTCCTGGCTCCCTCCAGCTGGCCAAGAGCGGTCCCACGGAAACCGTCTCCGGCGACGACGTGACCTACGAAATCACCGTTACCAACGACGGCGCCGGCGCGCTGACCAACATCGTTCTCACCGACACCCTGCCTCTGGGCCTGACCTATGTGTCCAGCTCACCCGAGGCGGCGGTTGGGGCCGACGGCAGGGTTAGCTGGCTGATCGAGTCCCTGGACTCCGAGGCTACGGCTACAGTCACCCTGGTAGCGACTACCGGCGACCCGGGGGAGGTGGTCAACACGGCCAACGTTCTGTCCGATGAGGGCGCCACCGCCTCTGCCCAGGCCACGACTCTGGTTACCAGGTCGGACCTGTCGATTACCAAGACGGCCGATAACGCTGCTCCCATCCTGGGTCAGCCGACCGTTTACACCATTGCCGTAACCAACAACGGCGACGCTACTGCCACCAACGTGGCGGTCGTGGACGCGCTGCCCCTCGAGTTCCAGAACGTTACTGCCGAACCCGAGGCCAGCGTAGGTGCGGACGGCAGCCTCCAGTGGACCATCGCAGCCATCGAACCCGGTGGCACGGCCAACATTACGATCAACGCCACCTCCACCGTTGGCGGGACGCTTACTAACACCGTATCTGCTACCGAGCGGGGCGTGACGGTAACCGCCGACGCCACTATTGGTGTCCTCGTACCTGCCGTAAGCCTGGCCAAGTCCGGCGGCTCGGCCCTGTACGTGGACGGCGAGCGTACCTACACCATTTCCGCCACCAACACGGGTACGGCTAACCTGACGGACGTGACCATAACCGACAATATCCCGGCCGAAATGTCCTACGTGTCCAGCGACAACGGCGGACAGGAAGCCGACGGGGTAGTGACCTGGTCCATTGGCGACCTGGCAGTCGGAGCTACGGTGGACGTAAATGTCACCCTGCGTGGCGAGTCCGTTGGCGCCGTAATTAACACCGCCAACGTCACCTCGGCTGAGGGAGCCTCTGCTGACGCTGTGCTGAATATCCAGATCCTGGCGGCCGCGGCGGCGCACCTGAGTATCATCGACGGCGTTGACCCCATGGGCGTCGGTGAAGAGGGCAGTTACACGGTAGTCATTACCAACCAGAGCGACGATTCCCCGATGACTGACGTGAGGCTGACGGTTACCGTACCGGCCCAGTTCGCCATAATCACAGCCGCAGGCGGCACCATTTCCGGCGGCACGGTAACCTACACCGCAGTCCCGTCGCTGGAAGCCGGTGGTGAGCTCGAATACACGGTCACAGTTGAGGCAGTAAGCGCCGGTGACGTGGTCGCCTCTGCCACCCTGAGGTACGCCGAGTTCGGCCAGCCCATCACGGCTCAGGAAGGTACCACCATCGTCCAGCGCTAAACTGGAACGTCATAGAGCCGGGAGCCGTTCAACCGGCTCCCGGGCATGGATTCAACTACAATGGGGCCCCGGTTGGGGCCCCATAGCTTTTGTGCACACTTTCGCCCATTTGCCCAGAGCCGTGCGAAATCCTTCACCGAGCTTCCATCGCCTTTCAGGCCTGGGATGCCCATTCGGCACCGGTGGCGGTTGCTGGAAAACTTCTCCTGCTGACAATTGGTATCCGACTGCCCCTTGGGCCCGTCAGCGCCTGAACACCCCGCGCCTCGATATTTTCATCGGCGATCCCCGTTGCTTCGCAAGCGCCGACCGCGGTCATTCTCCCCTTCCCCTGGCGCATTACCACCCTTAAGATGGAACAGATGCACTGGAACCCATTAATTCCCTGCCCGTCGCCGCCACCAGCGCTTCCGTCCCAGGAACCAGCGCAATGGCGACATCCAAGCCAAAAGGGCGGGTCCCCTTCCTCCCTCGCCATAAATCACACCAGTACAAAATAGGGTCCAATAGGATCACCTGGAGGGAAAGAACGTTCTTTTCCTCACTCCAGCGGGCAAACCGCTGCGCCATCGCCCCGGCGGGCCGCGGCTTCAAATTGACGGTGGAGGCCGTCAAATCTAGAATATTCGGGCCGTGCTTTCAGTGAATTGGATACTCCACCCGTTATCGCGGACCGAAGCGTTCCTTCCAGGTCTAGTTCCTTGACCTCCCGGAGCACTTGGCGCTCTGCGGCAACGACCAACGGTTCCTGGTGTAAGGCAGTGGCGGCCTGCGTGCTGGCAGCCTCGTTCCTGGGCCTCGTAGCCTGCTCGTCCCCAGAGTCCAGCGCGGAGGCCGGCCAGGCGGGCGAAAACCTTAACGGAAGACAGGACGCGATAACCGTGTTTGCCGCCTCCTCGCTGGCGACTGCCTTCCAGGAGATTTCCGAAGCATACGAGTCCAACTATCCCGGCAATCGGGTTATCCTTAACTTCGATGGAAGCCAGCGCCTGCGGACACAATTGGAACACGGCGCGGCGGCAGACGTTTTCGCCTCTGCCGACTGGGCTCAAATGGACGCCCTTCAGGAGAAGGGCCTGCTCGCCGGCAACCCAACCACCTTTGCCAGCAACCGGCTGGTTCTGCTGTTAGCTGCTGAAGTCGGAAATCCAGCGGAGGGCTCGGCGTTGCAAGACCCAAAAACACAAGGAATGGTTGGAGGCTTTGCCCGCCAACTCAGTCTCCTTTCCCAGCCCGGCAGGAAAATCGTCCTTGGTCAGCCGCAAGTCCCCATTGGCCGATACTCGGAGGCCTTGATGGAGCAAATAGCAGAGGACCCGTCCCTGGGACCGGATCTGGTTGAAAACCTGTTCGCCAATGTGGTCTCCCGGGAGTCCAGCGTTCGCGGCGTGGCCCAGAAGGTTGCCTTGGGCGAAGCGGACGGCGGCATAACCTACGCTACCGATGCTTTAACCGAGTACACTTCCCGGGGAGTACGTGTGGTGGAACTGCCGGATTCACTGTCGGTCCAGGCCACGTATCCCGTCGCCCCGCTTGCCAGGACGGTATCAGCAAACCGGTTCATCGAGTTCCTGCTGTCGGAAAAGGGGCAGCATATTCTCGGCAACCACGGATTTGGTCCACCCAGCGGCATCCGGTCCGGCGACCCCGATATCCGGTGAATGTATTCCCGTGCCAGAGCCATTCTGTTGAAGCACTTCCTTTCGCGTAATCAATCGGACGCCTGGGGTAACGGAGTCCCCATCGGGGCCATATCCTCCGCCATTTACGTCCTCTTTATTTGCCTTCCTATCCTTGCCCTCCTGGTCAAGGCATTCCAGCAGGACAACCCTCTTGGAGCGTTGGTCAGCCAGCCAGCCCTCCTTGCTCTGCGCCTCTCCCTGGTCACCAGCGCGGTCACCATAATCGTCGTGCTTCTGGTGGGAACACCCTTTGCCCTGTTCCTGGCTCGCAGCAGGTCCCCGATTACCAGGGTTGTGGACCAGCTGGTGGAACTACCCATAATCCTTCCCCCCGTAGTGGCCGGCGTGGCGATGCTGCTGGCCTTCGGTCGCCAGGGCATCCTGGGCCCAGCCCTTGCCGGCTTGGGAATCTCCCTGCCCTTCACCACCGCCGCCGTCATATTTGCCCAGATATTCGTCGCCGCACCCTTCTATGTTCGCTCTGCCAAGCTGGGCTTCCAGGCGATACCCAGGGCCTACGAGGAAAACTCCCTGACTCTTGGCCTGTCCCCCTGGCAGACCTTTCGCCGACTTACGTTGCCCCTGGCCGCCCCGGCCATGCTCACCGGAGTTGCGCTGGCCTGGGCCAGGGCCCTCTCTGAATTTGGCGCCACCATCATGTTTGCCGGCAACCTGACCGGCAAGACCCAGACCATGCCTCTGGCTATAATGGCAGCCATGGAAACCAGCCTGGACACCGCCATTGCCCTTTCACTGATGTTGCTGGCCCTGGCCTTGGTGGTCCTCGTGGCCCTGGCAATCATCACCCGCGACCGCTGGCAGGCCGCGCCATGACGAACCAGCCCGATACCCGCCAGGATACGTCGCGACTGTCCAGCGGTTGGATTAGTTACCGCGTGGGACAGTTCTCCCTGGCTGCCCAGTGGGAAGTTGAAGCCGGCCAGCTGCTGACCCTCTTCGGACCCTCCGGCGCCGGCAAGACCACTCTCCTCCGCGCCATCGCCGGCCTCGTGCGCCCGCAGGAGGGCTCCATCAGGATTGGCGACCGGATGGTCTTCGACAGCGCCAGCGGTCTCTTTGTTCCGCCTCACCGGCGTCGGGTTGGATTCCTCACCCAGGGACACCACCTCTTTCCCCACCTCACGGTGGCCGGCAACATTGCCTATGGTCTTGCCCGAGCCACTCCAGATGGTCGCCGGGTTCGCGTTGCCGAACTGGTCGAAATGTTCCAGCTCAATGGGCTGGAACACCGTCGGCCCGGCGAAATCTCCGGCGGACAGCAGCAGCGCGCCGCGCTGGCCCGCGCCTTGGCCCCCAGCCCGGAGTTGATGCTCCTCGACGAACCCTTCAGTTCCCTGGACATCGAACTTCGCAGAACCCTGCGGAGCGAACTGCGGGAAAAGCTGCGGGATGCCGCCATTCCGGCCATACTGGTAACCCACGACATTGAAGAGGCCATAAGCATGGCGGACCAGGTGCAGATTATTGACAATGGGCAGGTGAGCGCCGCCGGCAATCCCCTGCAGATGCTGGGACAGCCAGGCCAGGGTCGGGTGGCCAGGCTGGTTGGCGTGGAAAATCTGATTCCTATGGTTGTAACCTCGGTCCAGCCACAGGACGGTACAATGGTCTGCGCCCGGCAGGACGGTGGCTCGCCCCCATTGGAGGTTCCCCTGTCCGACGTCGTTCAGGGCGACCAGGTAACCGTGGGCATCCGCGCTTCCGACATTATCCTGGCAGACTCAGAACCTCGTGGTTCCTCCGCCCGCAATCGACTGCCCGGCGTGGTCTCCGACGTGAGGCTGCGTCCGCCGGGCTACCAGGTAACCCTGGACTGCGGCGGACTGGACCTTAGCTGCCACATAACCGGAACCTCCCTGAACGAGATGGGCATCCGGTCCGGCGACAGCTTGTGGGCCGTTTTCAAGGCTTCTTCCTGTTTCCTGGTCAGGGACTGAGCCTTGTCTCCGGTGGTTCGGCGCCGCTACCGGACAAGGTGGGTCCCTTCGTGGCTGCCTTGTCGGTCCATAATTGCGGGGCCATCCAAGCGGCACAGCGCGAATAACGTGGCTTGCCATTACTTCGGTTATGGCAGCCAGCCTCTGCCTGAACGGAAAATGCAACAAAAGCATGGCTCGAACCGAAGCCTGAATTTCTGGAGCAGCTGGCAATAACCTGACCGGCAAGGCTAAACAAACCCAATAAAGGCAGGAGAACAGTCAAAATATGGCGACATACCGCGCAATTCTCTTTGACATGGACGGCGTCCTGGTTGACAGCGAACCCCTCTTCCTCAGCGCCATCAACCGCCTCCTGGTGCAGGAGGGCGTCGAACCGGTTTCGGAGCAGGAAAACGAGGAATTTCTCATAGGCACCACCATCGGGGAGACCTGGCGACAGCTGAAAATCCACCGGATTCTCCCTTTGCCGGCCGAAGAGTACATCTCCCGCTACGATGACATCGTTCGTCAGGTCATGCAGGAAGAACTGGAGCCCCAGCCAGGCGTGCGGCAATTGCTGGAAATTTGCAGGGACCGGGGACTCCCCAAGGCCGTGGCTTCCTCTTCCCTGCATATGTGGGTGGACCTGAAGCTCAATGCCATCGGCCTGACCGGAGCCTTCGACGCTGTCCTGGGGGGAGACGATGTGACCCGGGGCAAGCCCGAGCCTGACATTTACATCAAGGCTGCAGAAGCCCTGGGAGTGCCACCCGAAGAATGCATCGCCATCGAGGACTCCCCCATCGGGATTTCCGCCGCCGTAGCATCAGGCGCTTACACCATCGCCGTGCGCACCGACTACACTCGCAACCTTGACGTCAGCCAGGCCCACGAAATACTCGAAACCCTGGAGGAATTTAACCTCTCCCTGCTGGCAGGGGGAAGCAAATAGGCCAACAGGAACGTATTGATTGGTAGGGATTAACGCCTGTTTAACGGTAGCCGGAACCCTCCCAGGGAGTTACCATCCCTGGTTCTCGCGGGGATGTTACTACTCCGTTTCTGCCCGCCGCTTCAACCCCGCTTAACTGCCCGTGGGGAAACCCTTACCGGTTAGCCGGAGATTCACCGAAACAAGAGGCAGGTTAATGTCGGCGCCGGCGCCCCGGTATTCCCGGGAAGGCCCTTTCCGACAGCACCCATTGAATGCGCTTTTGCAGGGCCGTCACTTCTTCGGGCAACAGCAGGTCCAGCAATTCCTTGAACGTGCCGCCCGGGTTGATGAACTGCCCCAGCAAAGTGGAAAGCGACGAAAGATAGGCCTCGGGAATGGGTTCGCCCCCAAAGTCCCAGATGACCGTTCGTATCTTCGTGTCCGAGTGGAAGGTCAGCCCCTGGTCTATTCCCCACAGCTTGCCCTTCTCATCGACCAGGACATGATTTGCCTTGCGATCGGTGTTGTTCGCCACCAGGTCGAAACAGCAGATCATCCGCAGGTCTTCGGCATCGCCGTCACTCAGGGTGTAGTAGTTCATCCGCGGGTCGTGGTCCACGTACTGCTGGACCGACCCTATGCCGTAGGGCCCTTCCCGGATAATGGTGCGGGGTATGAAGTTCCAGCCCAGCACCTCGCTAAGCAGGTAGGCCCCGTATTCCCGCTTGTAGAGTGTGCCCCTGGGAAAGTCCCATAGAGGAACTTCCCCATCTCGGGGCTTGTAGATGGCCTGCCCGGTCTGGTCGCCCAGCTGCAGGGAAGCCACAAAGGTGTAGTTGGAGCCCAGGGGGGTAAGTTCGCAGGTCTGAAATTCTCCATTCCGGAGAACGTCGCCGTTACTCTGGTCTGATGCCACCTGGTTCGTCCTTCAAGACCCTCAGGGAGATGGACCCGGGGGAGGCAGGTCTAACCTGTTTCAAATACGGCGTGGCCGTTCGCGCGGGGGCATACATGGCCGCTCGGGTCAATGGGCAGGCCGCACAGAAAGCAGATCGGTCGGCCGGCGGCGCATATGCGCAGGCTCTCGTCGGCCAGCACCGCTGCCTGGTCAACAGTAATCCAGAAACTCACGGAAGGCGCTTCTTCCTCCGACTGCTCGTCACTGTCTCCCTGGGCCTGCAGGTAAAAGGAGTTGGTGTCCGGGTCATGCCGCCCAGAAAGGGCCCTGGCCTTGAACTCTATCAGGGTATCGTCGCCATCCCAGCCGGGCTCGATGGGAGCGCTGCCCTTCTCCCTGTCGGACTCGGTCTGCCTGTCCACCGCTTCCTTAAGGCCGGTCCCCAGCTGGAAAAGCTGCTCCTTTTCCAGCCAGACGTGAGAGGTGGCCCGCCCCGATTCCAGCACCAGTCTGAAGGTCCGCTTCCCCGGCTCTCCGAAAGTCTCGGCCACAATCCGGGAGACGGTCCCCAGTCTAAAGGCGATGCTGCCTGGTTCCATGCTCATAGCTTGTCATGGCTCCATCATTGGCCGGCAACGTGCGATGCCCGCCTCTGGCAAGGATTCGCCGGCAGATGCTCCAGCCGGCTTTAATCTCTCTACTCTTGGGACTGCGTCAGCCCCAATATTGACATTGCGGCCCTGCCGCTTTCGCTGACTTCCAGACCCTGCGAAAGTCCCGACTCATACTTGTCCTGCAACTCCCGCAGCAGGTGGGTCAACGGCCGCTGACCCTCTCCGATATGCTCGGTCAATTCTTCCAGAGAGCAATATGACTGGTCAACATGCC
Organism: Chloroflexota bacterium; assembly: GCA_028875055.1. Lineage (GTDB taxonomy): Bacteria > Chloroflexota > Dehalococcoidia > Lucifugimonadales > UBA3495 > Bin22. The sequence continues at coordinate 73,279 of JAPPGG010000044.1, read as the reverse complement.
AGAAGAAGGAAAGCAGCCAGGCGAGCTCCCGCTCCGTAGCAGGGGCGGGGATATCTGCCAAATCAATTAATGCGCTGTTGACCTTGGTGTAGCGCAGAATTCCGGCCTTGTCCTGGGCATCTCGTCCGTAATAGCGCCGCCGCCTCAGGTCCAGCACCCGCGCCGTATAGTCCTCATCGCCGTAAATTCGCTGCGGCAGCCACTCCTTTCTCAGGTCCACCAGTTCGTCGCCCTGGGCATTGACTATCGCCACGCCGACTTCCGACCGTAGAATCGGGTCATACTCGAACTTTATGGCATCGCGGAGCAGCGCTTCCTGAAGCATCAGGGTCAGTTCGCGGGGAATCTTCCGGTAGTTGGCCCCGCTGGCCTCCTCGTTGCTGTCGGCGCCGATTCCTCCCGTGTTAAACACATAGTATTCCTGTGGCATGCCGCCCCAGGCCAACTGCTGGAGAATATGGTACATCAGGTTGGCGTTCTCATCTTCCAGCCCGATGATGAACGGGTCAGAGAAATACTCAACGTATGGTCGGCCAATTGCTCCGATAGCCGCGCCCATCTGGACGGCTTCTCCATACATCAGCACCCGTATGTATTGTTCCAGGCTCAACCGGCGGAGGGGAGGAATTACGGTATTCTGCCGCATTACCTCCTGCCAGAAGATGCGGTCGGTGAACTCCATGGGCACGTGGACCGAATCTGCCAGCTTGCCGCCGGTTATGGATTCGATCAGGCCGCCCACTCCCTTGCGAGCCAGCAGCCTGCGGCGGGACAGTGTCACGCGCATGTTGCGGACCGGGTTCTCCAGGAAGTTGGGCGCGGCGTCCCCGGCCTTCTCCCCAAAGACCACCGGAACGTTCTCCAGGGTCTCCTGGGGATTTGGTTCCGTTGCAGACCCCCGCACAGCGTCAAAGGTGATGGGGTCGTCCGCCTCGTTCAGGCCAAAGGGCATGGCATAGAAATTGTTCTCGGTCCCATCAATGCTGTGGGATATGGTGAACCGGTTGCCTTCCCGGTCGGAAACTATCGGCTCCCGCAACGGCTGCAGCAGCACGATATCATCGTTCATGGGGTAAACCCCTTCCTCGGGGTCTGTGGCCAGCCCAAGCACCCCTGCCAACTGGCTGTTGGCCAGTTCGATCATAATCGTCAGGGTACTCTTGCCGTGCAGCGACGGGCCTACAGTAATCAGCGCAGTGTTGGACATGGCCCCGGCGATGGTCCGGATGCGGGAAAGGCTCAGCGCCGCCTGTATGGCAATTCCGTTGTTCTGCTTGACCTGGTGCATGGCGATGGAAAGCGGCCCCATCTTGTGCTCGCCCACGTAATCAAAGCCCAGGTGCAGGGAAAGGCCCTTGGTGGGAGCCTTGAACACCAGCTGGTTTATGCCCATCTCCTTCAACCGTGTCTTCAGGTCTTCGGGCATTCCCAGGTCATCAAACCAGTGGGGTATGGAAACTTCCATTATGTCGGGAGTCTCTGTTCGTTCCGATTCAGGCAGTTCAAAGGTCAGCTGACGCCACATGTAGGGAAGCTGAAGGTAGTCCACGCCAAACAGAAGCTGCCTTGCATGGAAGGAACGGCCTGGAGCATCGCAGATCTGACGGTCCGTCTGAATTATCGTCTGCCCCGAAGCCAGGTGTTCCCGCAGCCTGGCGACGATACACTCAAACACCTCGGTGAACAGCGCCTGGTTCTCTTCGCTGAAGGAAAGGGCGTCCCGGTTGGGGGTGAAACCGTCCACGTAGTACTGGGTCAGGTCGGGCCTGCGGACAACTCCCAGCTGGCTGAAAAAGCCTATGCCGCCGCTGTCCAGCTTGACTGCCACGCCGGGCCATGCCTTGGTCGCGGCCCGGCCCGCCGAGTTCGCTGCTTCACTCTCTTTCTCGATGGCGCTGGCTTCCGCCAGCACCCTGGTCTGATCTTCGCCTGACATGCCCTGGAATACCGGCATGTTATTGACCAGCCACTCATCGGAGGGGTTAAAATTCAGGGAGTCACTCTTGTGTCCCTGCCTGGCCAGGGACACCAGTTCATCAAGGGCGCGGGCGAAGGCCGGATTAGCCTTTGGGGGTGTTAGGGGGGACTTGTGAGTTGCGTCCCCCTGATTTGCCGTCTGTTCGTCTGCCACGGATTGTCCCTCTTGTGTTTCTCGGTGATTGGTTGGTTTCTTACGGCCAGATTTCAATGAGGCCGGCGACTGATATGCTACATTGTTACCCGTGCGATGTCAAAATTCGCCGTAGCTGAATACCCTTTCCTCCAACCCTTGAAACAATCGGTATTCTGGGCTCAAACCCCTGCGAGGTGCCAATGGAATCCCTGACCTTGAAGCCCCCCGGCAGAGTAGATGGCGTCATCCAGCTTCCCGGTTCCAAGAGCCTGTCTAACCGCTTGCTTCTGCTTTCTTCTCTGGCCAGCGGAACCACCGAGGTCCGCAACCTCCTGGAAAGCGACGACACCCAGCACATGACCACCGCCCTGGAAACCCTGGGCATTGGCCTCTCATTTTTCGACGAGGGCGCCAGGTGCCTGGTGAAAAGCCCGGGCGGACCCTTCTCGGCAAGTCGCGCCGATCTGTTCCTGGGCAATGCCGGCACCGCCATTCGTCCCCTGTGCGCCGCCCTCTGCCTGGGCGAGGGCGAATTCACTCTTACGGGCGAACCACGTATGCTGGAACGTCCCATCGCCCACCTGGTCGATGCCCTGCGCCAGCTCGGGGCCGACATTTCCTACGAAGGACAGGAGGGCTACCCTCCCCTTAGAATCCGCGCCAGCGGACTTCTCGGAGGCAGCGTATCCATTCGCGGAAATGTATCCAGCCAGTACCTCACCGCTCTCCTGCTGGCCTCCCCCCTCGCTCAGGAGGCGCTGCAGATCGAAATCATTGGGGACCTCGTATCCAGACCCTACATCGACATGACCATCGACGTCATGCGTCGCTTCGGCGTATCGGTGGACAACGACAACTACCGCGCCTTCCATGTTCCCGGTGGGCAGGCTTACCGGTCCCCCGGCACTGCCCTCGTAGAGGGCGACGCGTCTTCCGCCAGTTACTTTCTTTCGGCGGCGGCAATCCTCGGCGGCACTGTGCGCGTCAATGGCGTGGGCGCCGACAGCATCCAGGGCGACGTTCAGCACGCCGGGATTCTCGAACGGATGGGCGCGGTGGTGCGGCGGGGCGCTGACTTCATTGAAGTCTCCCGGGGCAGCCTCAAGGGCCTGGACCTGGACCTTAACCACATTCCCGACGCCGCCATGACCGTCGCCGTTACCGCGCTGTTTGCTGAAGGCAAGACCATCATCCGCAACATCGGAAACTGGCGCGTAAAGGAGACCGACCGGCTCTCGGCCATGGCCACGGAACTCCGCAAGGTGGGCGCCCAGGTGGTCGAGGGTCCCGATTTCCTGGAAATTGACCCTCCCCGCCAGATACAGCCGGCCGAAATCTCCACCTACAATGACCACCGCATGGCCATGAGCTTCTCCCTGGCATCCCTGGGTACCGCCGAAATCACCATCCTCGACCCCGGGTGTGTCTCCAAGACCTTCCCGGAGTACTTCGACAATTTCAAGGCCATTCTCCCCCAGTAATAGGTCCGCTGGATGGCATTGAACTGTGCTGACGGAATGGGATTCAACCGTTGCCCTCCCTCAGGCGGGAACCCCGGGGGTAATTCCCGCCTCTGGTCCGGCGGGAGTGGCCATGCGCCGCTTCCGACCATTCCGCCTGTTCTGTTGAGCTGAGATCAAAAGACTCGGCCGCTCAGTTCAGCCCCCGTGAACGGTATTGCAGCGCCTCGGCCAGGTGGCTCACCCCGATCGTTTCCGACTCGTCCAGGTCGGCAATTGTGCGGGACACCTTCACTATACGGTGGAACGCCCTGGCCGACAGGTTCAACTGGTTGGTCGCAGTCTGCAGCAGGCTTCGGGCGGCATTGTCCAGGTTGCAGATCTTCCACACCTCGGCTGCTCCCATTTCTGAGTTGAAATGCACGGTTCCCTGCTCGAATCGGCCCGCCTGAACCTCCCGGGCCTTCTCCACCCGCCTCCTCACTTCTTCCGAGTCCTCTGCCATTTCCTCCTCCACCAGCTTCTCATACTCCACCGGCGGTACTTCAACAAAAATATCAATCCGGTCCATCAACGGGCCGCTGATTCGCTTCTGGTAACGGGTTACCACCGAACTGCTGCAGGTGCATTCCTTGCGGGGGTGCGAGTAATAGCCGCACGGGCATGGGTTTTGCGCCGCAACCAGCATGAAGCTGGCGGGGTAGGTCACCGACCCTGAGACTCGACTGATGGTGACTACTTTATCCTCCAGGGGCTGGCGCAAGGACTCCAGCGCGGTACGGTCAAATTCCGGCAGTTCGTCCAGAAACAGCACCCCCCGGTGGCTGAGCGTGATTTCGCCGGGTCTCAGGCTGCGCCCGCCTCCCACCAGCCCGGCATTGGAAATACTGTAATGAGGCGCACGGAAGGGCCGCTCCGCAATCAGCGGGCAGTCCGACGGCAGAGCGCCGCTGATGCTGTAGATCTTGGTAGCGTCCAGGGCTTCCTCTGCGGTCATTTGGGGAAGAATTGAGGGCAGGGACCTGGCCAGCATGGTCTTGCCGCTGCCCGGTGGTCCATTGAAGAGAATATTATGGAAACCCGCAGCCGCCACCTCCAGTGCCCTCTTGGCATGTTCCTGACCCTTGATGTGGGCAAGATTGCATCCACTGGATCCCGCGCCGGAGCCCTGCGGCATCCCGCTGAAGGGTATCGGATCAATTGGCGTCTCGCCCAGCAGGTGCCGCACCAGGGCAGCCAGTGTGGGAACCGGATAGACCCGAATCCCCTCCACCAGCGCCGCTTCCGCAGCATCCTTGGTCGGAACATAAACTGCGCTGAAACCCTGCTCCCGGGCCACCGAGACCATGGGCAGAACGCCGTTGGTATGCCTCAGACTACCGTCTAGGGAGAGTTCTCCCAGGAACATGGAAGGTTCAGAGGGCAGATCAATCTGTCCCGAGCTGAGCAGTATTCCCGCGGCGATGGGCAGGTCATACGCCGGCCCCGCCTTCTTGAGGTCCGCCGGCGCCAGGTTGACCGTAATGCGCCGCATGGGAAACTCGCAGCCGCTGTTCCGCAGCGCGGCCCTCACCCGCTCCCGGGCTTCCTGCACCGCGGTGTCCGGCAGTCCCACTATGTTAAAAGCGGGCAGCCCGTTGGATATGTCCACCTCTACCTGGACTATGAACCCGTCCAGTCCAACAACGGCGCAGGTCTGACTCTTGGCAAGCATCGCAACTCCTCCGGCGCCGGCTTTGGGCCGGGCCTGGCTTGTAAGCTGCGAAAACTATAGGGCTGTCTTTCCCGGATGCGCTAGTGGCTGCTGACAGTAGTTATGCAAAGGTCATCGGCTACCGATACAGGTCCGTCATAACAGGTACGGGCCTCGGCTGCCAATACCTCGGTGTTGAGGTGAAAAGGAGTGTCTATGTGGGTGATGATGAGCTGTCCCGCTCCGCACCGGGCGGCGGCCCGCGCGGCCTCGGCGGCGGTGCAGTGGCCCCTGCGAGCGGCCCCCTCCCGGTCGTCGTCGGTGCCCAGGGCTTCGTGGATCAGCACATCGGCGCCCTGCGAAGCCTCGACCAGGCTCTCGCTGTATCTCGTATCTCCGGAGAACACAATGGTCAACCCGCCTGTCTCCACCCTCCAGCCGGCGGCCCCGCCTATATGATCAACCGGAAAGCAGGAGGCGCGGGTATCCCCGCCCAGCGTAATCCACTGCCCTACTTCCACCGGGTCCCAGGCAACCACCCGGTTCCCTTCAGTGGTGGTAACGCTGTCCTGGTCCACCCGGTGGGTAATGCTGACGGCCCTGAAGAGGCTCTGCAGCCCAACCAGCGACTCCTCCAGGCTGTGTACCACCAGCGGGTCCGCGTCGGGGGCTATTTGCGTCCGCCGGCCCTGTATGTGGGGCAGGCCGCCCATGTGGTCGCCGTGGCGGTGGGACAACAGGACGTGTTCAAAGTCCTCCGCGTAAAATCCCAGCATTGCGCCATTGCGAAGGACTGAATTTCCCGACCCGGCATCCAGCAGCAGCCGGGTCCCGTCCGGGCAGTCCAGTACTATTGCGGTGTGGGCCCGGTGGATGCAATTCCCCGCCCCGGTGCCCAGAAATGAGATTCGTGCTTCTGGCAAGGCCACATGCTCCTTGTTGCCTGCGCCGCCGGTCTGAAGGCATGGTTCGGCGGGAAATCCGGCAGGCCGTTTCTCCTATGACTGCTTTTCCATGTCAGCCAGCCGCCGCTCCAGGCGACGTTGCTGCAGGGAAATGGTCAGGTCTCCCCTGGTCCGCTCCAGCACTCCCCTCATGGCGTCAGTGCTCCTGCGCAGCCCCCCGGTCACCCCTTCCGGAAAGTCGATGGTAACCAGGATGCCATAGATCTCGTCCATCACATCCATGAACTCCTCGCAATGGTCCGAGGAGTCTCGCCTCAGGGCGTCAAGGATGTAGCGCCGGAGTTCCCCGATGACTTCCGCCATGCCGTTCAGGTAAGACGGAGCGTCCACGTCGATTGCGTCCGGGTCAGGAATGTCCGACCGTGAAATTACGGCCAGGGTGATGCTTGCCTCGGTGAATTCCTTTCTTGCGTCGGAAAGGAAGCCGGCATAGTAGATCTCCGGGTTTTCATCCCGTATGTGACGGGTCTCCTGCAGGCGCTGACCGGCCCGGTCAATCAGTTGCCGGGCGTCGTCAAAGTCGCCCCGGTGAACGGCGCGAATAGCGTTAGCCGAGAACCGGATGACCTCGCGGGATACTGCCAAGGCCTGTTCCCGGGCCTGGTGCCGCCGGGTCAGGGATTCTACAGCCCCCGCGGCAATGCGGGAAAGGTCGTCGCTGTAATCAGAGGGCACTATACTTTCCCTCCCGCCTGCCTTATGGCCTCAACCATTTCGGCTGCCGCCGCTTCCGGTTCCGGGGCCAGTCCCACCGCGGCGGTTACGCACACTGCGTCAGCGCCGTATTCGATGACCGGTCCCACGTTAGCCGCATTTATTCCCCCGATGGCTACCAGCGGCACGTGGGTAACCTCCCTCGCCTCCTTTAGTCTCTCCGGACCCTGGGGCCCGCGACCGCCGGACTTGGTCGTGGTCTGGTAAATTGCGCCAAACGCCACGTGGTCGGCCCCCATTTCCTGCGACTCCACCAGCAGGTGAATCTCCCGGTTGGAGCGGCCCAGCACCTGTTCCGGCCCCAGCACCTGCCGCGCCTGGGCCACTGGCAGGTCGGTCTGCCCCACGTGCACCCCGCCTGAACCCACTGCCGCAGCCAGGTCCACGTGATCGTTGACTATCAGCAGCACGTCGCTGGCCTCGCACAGGGCCTGCAAGTCCTGTGCTAATGGAAGGATTTCGCCCTTGTCCCGCAGTTTGTCCCGCAATTGCAACATCCTGGCTCCGCCTCGAACGGCAGCCTGGGCAATCTCCAGCGGTTCCCGTCCTCCCGTCACCTCAGGGTCAATGATGACGTACAGGCCCCTTACACTGTCCGCCTTTTGCTGCCGCAGCGCGGCGCCCAGTTGGGCCGACAATTCAGCCAGCAAACTCGAAAGCTCCGCAGCGGACTCTGCAGGTATCAGGTCGCTGCCCCCCAGCGCAGTAATGGTCTCCAGGGAAACCAACGTCGAATCGGCCAGGGAAAGCGCTGCCCCAAGACTCAATGGAGAGTCAAAAATTTCAATCTTCCCTGGCAGCTCCATCACAATTTCCTTCAATCTTGACACGCATTGACCGTCGCCCTCCAGCGGCGATTCAGAGTAGGTCAGATTAAGAATACCGCCCAGGAAAGTGTTGAAAAGCAGGTCCGGCACGCTGATTGGTGTTGTCATATATCCAGGTCCTTCGGGAGGGAGCCCTCCCGCGCCGCGGCAATGTTCTCCCTGACCGAGTCGGGCATTTCCATTCCGTGGCGCTGGAAACTCTCTTCCACGTTTCGACCAATGTTGCGGGGGTCGCTGTAGTAGTCCAGGGCGGAACCACCTCCCAGGGCGGGAAACTGTTCGTGGACCCCCTGCGTCGTTTTTCCCATCGCAAACGAGGACATACGCCTCTGCATGTCCCGCCCCTGGCAGTACGAACATACCGGGTCAATTTCCGCTCCGATGGAGCGGACAAAGACGGATGAAAGTTGTTTGCAGTCTCCGCAGCGGTATTCGTAAATGGGCATTGGTTCCGGTACCTCCTGCGCCGGACTGCTCTACTAGTGGCTGTGCCCGTGGCCATCCCCATGGCTGTGCCCGTGCCCGCCCGGGGCATCAAAATTCCGTGGGCCCTCCTTTATCTCCCGACGCATCTCTTCAAAGTCGGAAGTAACCTGCCCTCCCATTTCCTGCTTGATTCGCCCCATGTATTGGTCGACGCTCCGAGGATCGTCTTCATTCAGGTCCCGCATGGTCTCGCCGCTGGGGGCCCAGTTAAGGCTATCTCCCCACGAGCGCCTCATGGTGAACTGCGATATCAGGCGGTTCAGATTCGCGCCGTTGCATCGGGCGCAGGTCCGCTCCTTGTCCTGAGACCAGCTATATACCAGCACCGAGTTCAGGTGCTGGCAGTCTTCGCACCGATATTCGTAAATGGGCATGCTCGTCTTCCATCTCAGGGCCCACCGGGCCCCTTGCCGATTTGCAGGACATTGTAGCACGTTGACCTCTAACAAGAACCACGGGGCCCACCCCCACTCAGGGCAATCGGGCCTTGACCGGGGGCTGATACCTTAAACAGTGGTCATGCCGCCCTGAGAAACAATGGTCATGTCGTCCTGAGCCTGCCGAAGGGCCTGAAAACCTGGTCCTCAGCCCGGTTTCGGGTCCGATAGCACGCTGGTATGTTGGATTCCAGACTCTTCCACGCAGTTTACCCTGCCATGCCGCTGGGGAAAGGCAAGTCGTTCTCCCCCACCCTTTTCCCGGTACCTCAACTGCCCGTCCCAAGGTGGCGCACTGAGCGCGATTGCGGGTAACCGGCCTGTTGTATAATGCAGGAAATTCCTCCCGCCCATCGGAATGCCCCGGGGGGTCGACTGCCGTCGGCCACCTGATTGCTTATAACGAGGTGCCTGTTATGGCCCAGGAAACTGCGGCAATGCCCCTCTTCGAGTCCGCCTCCGCCCAACCCCTATTGATGATCATGGACGGGCACGCCATGGTGCACCGCTCCTTTCGGGCGATTTCCACCCAGCGGCACCTGACCGTTTCCTCCACCGGCGAGGATGTTACCGGCGTGTACGGTTTCACCAACGTGTTTCTGCGGGCCCTGCAGGACTGGAAGCCCACCCACGTCGCCATTGCTTTCGACACCTCGGCCCCTACTTTCCGCCACGAGATGTTCCCCGACTACAAGGCGCAGCGCGAGCCCACACCGCCTGAACTGCGGCCCCAGTTCGGCCGGGTCAAGGAACTGATGCAGGCATTTGGTGTCCCCATTTTCGAACTGGCGGGTTTTGAGGCCGACGACCTTATCGGCACCCTCTGCCGCCAGGCCGAAGAGCAGGGACTGGATACCGTCATCCTGACCGGCGACCGGGATACTTTCCAGTTGATCTCCCCCCGCGTGCGGGTGGACCTCTCCTACAGCATCCAGGACCGGAAGGTTTACGACGAAGCGGAACTGGCCGACCGGTACGGCGGGCTGACCGCCGCCCAGCAGCCCGACTTCAAGTCCCTCCTGGGCGATACCTCGGACAACATCCCCGGGGTTCCCCGTGTGGGCGAGAAACGGGCCATCGCCCTCCTCAGCGATTTCCACTCCCTGGAGGGCATCTACGAGCACCTTGACGAGGTCAAGCCGCCCAGCGTTAAGCAGTCCCTGTCCGAGAACCGGGAACGGGCCTTCAAGAACCGCGAGCTCACCACCATCTCCCGGGAAGCCCCCGTTGAGCTTTCCCTCGACGAGGCCAGGTCCGGCGCCTACGACCGGGGGCGGGTTGTCTCCTTCCTGACCGAGCTGGAATTTCACAGTGTCATTCCCCGCCTGCCCACCCCAACTTGGGACCCCCAGGCGGGAGACGTCCCGGTGGAATCTACTCCTGAAACCGCGCAGGAGGCTGTGGACTACATTGCCGTCCAAAGCGCGGTCCAGCTTGAGCAGATGCTCTCGGAACTTCGGGAGGCCGGCGGTTTCTCCTTCGACACCGAGACCACCAGCCTGAACCAGATGCAGGCGGAACTGGTTGGCATCAGCTTTGCCACCCAGCCCGGCCGGGCCTGGTACGTCCCGGTCGGTCACCGGGAAGGCAGCCAGCTTCCCATGGAAGAGGTGCTGGCCCGGGTAAAGCCCCTCATGGAAGACCCCGACCTGGCCAAGAGCGCGCACAACGCCACCTTCGATATGATGGTCCTGGCCAACTACGGCATCAATGTCCGCAACGTGGACTTCGACACCATGGTGGCCGCCCATCTCCTCAGCCGCAGCCAGCTTGGGCTCAAGAACCTTTCCCTCGATGTGCTCGGCGTCGAGATGCAGCCGATAACCGACCTCATCGGTCGCGGCGCCCGCCAGAAGACCTTCGACCAGGTGCCCATCGAGGACGCCATCCCCTATGCCGCGGCCGACGCCGACATGACTGCCCGCTTGAGGGGCAGGCTGGAACCCCTGATCGCGAATCAGGAAAAACTGCCCGCCCTGATGCACGACATTGAAATGCCCCTCGTTCCGGTGCTGGTTCAGATGCAGCGACGGGGCATAAGGCTGGACGAGGGCATGCTCCACGAAATGTCCCGCGACCTGAACGAGCAAATGCAGCGCGCGGAGCTGGAGCTGTACGAGACCATCGGCCACTCGGTCAATATCAACTCGCCCCAGCAGTTGAGCGACCTCCTCTTCAACGAACTGGGCCTGCCCAAGACCCGCCGCACCAGGACCGGCTACTCCACCGACGCCAATGCCCTGGAAAACATGAAGGGCCTCCATCCTGTGGTGGACAAGATCCTCGAATACCGCCAGGTATCCAAGCTCAAGTCCACCTACGTGGACACTCTTCCGGAACTGATTGACCCGGACACGGGCCGGATACATACCAGCTACAACCAGGTCGGGTCCGCCACCGGGCGCATGTCCAGCAGCGACCCCAACCTCCAGAACATCCCCATCCGCACCGAGGTGGGGCGCCAGGTGCGCAGCGCCTTCATCGCCGAGGGCGCCCCCGAATGGGTGCTGTTCTCAGCGGACTACTCCCAGATCGAACTGCGGGTGCTGGCCCACCTGTCCCAGGACCCGGAACTGCTCGAGGCCTTTCGGCGCGGCGAAGACATCCACGCCGCCACCGCATCCCTGATGAACGAGGTGCCTATCAACGAGGTCACTTCCGACCAGCGACGCATTGCCAAGGTGCTGAACTTTGGCGTCATCTACGGCCTCTCCGCCCACGGCATCTCCCAGCAGACCGGCTTTTCAAGGGAAGACGGAGCCCGATTCATCGAGACCTACTTCAACAACTACCCCCGCATCGCCGGCTACCTGGAAGAGGTCAAGGCCAGGGCCCGGGAAACCCAGTACGTCGAAACCCTGTGCGGCCGCCGGCGCTACATCCCCGACGTTAATGCCTCCAACTTCAACGTCCGGCACGCCGCCGAACGCATGGCCATCAATATGCCCATCCAGGGTACCGCCGCCGATATCATGAAGCTGGCCATGATCCGGGTGCACGACCGTTTGCAGCAGGAAAACCTCCAGGCCCGTATGCTCCTACAGGTGCACGACGAGCTGGTTTTCGAGGTCCCCAGGGCGGAAATGGACGACCTCCAGGCCCTGGTCTTCGATGAAATGCCCGCCGCCATGGACCTGGACGTAACCCTGAAGGTGGAAGCCAAGTGGGGAGAGAACTGGGGCGACATGGAGTAACGGCGCGGCCATAAGCCCGTTCGGTGTTCCTTCCCCGCCAAGGGGGGTGGTTCTGGATGAAAGTGACACCCTTGCGGGCGCGGTCCGCCAATGCGCCTGATGGGGGACCGTACCAGGTTTCTTATTCAGCCCGCGGGAAAGAGCCCGCCAGTCTCGCTCTTCAAGAGCGCTTCCGGCGGCAAGAAATTTGACCCGATTCTGAAGTATCAAGCCAAGCAAGGAATTTTGCCGCCACCGCGGCCCATAACAGCTAACAACTTAACGGAAACGGAAACTTCCGACTCATATCCACCCTGGAGGCCCCCTTTGGAATTGCTGCGCAGCCTCATCTTCGTCCCGGGCAACCGCCCCAACATGCTGGAGCGCGCCCTGGATTTCCAGGCGGACATCATAATGGTGGACCTGGAAGACTCGGTGCCTCCCGGGGAGAAAGTCGCCGCCCGCCAGGTGGCCTCCCAATGGATTCCCAGGTTGCGCCAGGCTGGCCAGCGGGTAATGGTGCGCGCTAATTCCCTGGACACCGGGCTTACCCCCGATGAACTGCAGGCCCTCATCTCTCCCGACCTTTACGGCGTCAGCGTGGGCAAGACCGAGTCGGCTTCCGACCTGCTAGAAATAGAGCGGCTGCTAGCGCCCCTGGAGTCCGGCGCAGGTCTGGCTGCCGGCCATATCAAGCTCATCCCCTGGATCGAAAGCGCCAGGGCCATTGTCAACGCCAACGAAATGGCCGCCGCCCTGGACCGCACCGTTGGCATCGCCTTCGGGGCCGAGGACTTCACCAACGACATGGGAATCCAGCGCACCGACGAGGGTCACGAAGTGTACCACGCCCGCTGCACCGTGGCCATCGCTGCCCGTGCCGCCGGCATTGCGTCCCTGGACAGCCCTTACGTCGCCTTTCGCAACCCGGAGGGTCTCAGGAGCGACGCCGGCGCGGCACGCCGGATGGGCTACACCGGCAAGTTCGCAATCCACCCGTCCCAGGTCGAGTCCATCAACGAGCTGTTCAGCCCTCTCCCTGAAGATGTGGCCTACGCGCGCCGAGTGATGGAAGCCTGGCGCGAGGCCGAAGCCAGCGGGCGGGGCTCCCTGGCCCTTGACGACAAAATGGTGGACGTGCCCGTCGTCAAACGCGCCCAGAACCTGCTGGCCCTGGTGGATGAAATCGAAAGCCAGCTGGCCAGCCGCGGCCGCCAGTAGCTGCCACCGGCGTTTGAGTTACTGATTTTCTATGACATTGCGTTAAACGACAGCATGCCCTCCGACCAGATAATCCTGCAAGGAATGCGCTTCTACGGCTACCACGGCGTCAACCCGGAGGAAAAAGCCCTGGGGCAGACCTACATCGTGGACCTGGAAGCCGAACTGGATCTGGCCGCTCCGGCAATCTCCGATAACCTGCAGGACACCGTCAGCTATAGCCACATTTTTCGCGCAGCCAGGGCCGTAGTCGAAGGCGAGTCCCGCGACTTGCTGGAGTCTCTGGCCCAGGCCATTGCCGACCGCGTCCTGGATGACTTTCCTCTGGAAACCGTTACCGTCACTGTCAAGAAGCCCGCTCCGCCCATTAAGGACTCCTCCATCGAGTTCGCAGCCGTCAGAATTCACCGGCGCCGAAACAACGACCGTAACTAGTCCACGCCACCGTCACTAAATTCCGCTTAGGGGCCCGTTGATGCAAAATCGAGACACCGCCGCAGCCCTCAACTACCACGAATCCACCAAGCTCGCTTATATCAATCTGGCCAATAAGCCTCCCCTCTATAAGAGCTATTCCGGGCTGCCTGCCATTTCCTTGCCCGAAGACTTTCCTTCACCAGAAACCCCCACCCTGGAAGCCATAGGCGCTTACCAGGCCTCCGGCGGCCCGGAACCAACACTCACCACCCTGGCCCAGCTTCTCTACCACTGTGCCGGGGTCACCAGGGTTGGCCACTTCCGGCTGGCCGGAGAAGTGCACTTTCGGGCGGCGGCCTCCGCCGGCGGCCTATACCCCGTGGAGACCTACGTAGTTTGCCGGGACATCGAGGGCCTGGAAGCGGGCGTCTATCACTTTGGCCCGGATACTTTCCGGCTGACCCGGCTGCGTGAGGGTGATTACCGTGGCCACTTAGCCGGCGCGGCCGGCGGCGACCCGACCATCGCGACTTCTCCACTATCTGTCATCTTTACCATGGTCTTTTGGCGCAGCTCCTGGAAGTACCGGTCCCGGGGCTACCGCTACTGCTTCTGGGACAACGGCACCGTGGCATCCAACCTGCTGGCCGGGGCCGGCGCTTCCGGGCTGCCCGCCCGGGTGGTCAATTCCTTCATAGACCAACAGGTTGACCGGTTGCTGGGCATTGACGGCTTGGGAGAGGCCTCAACCTGCGTCGTCAGCCTGGGTTCCTCAACCGACAGAAGCGCCGACGCGGTCCCCGGCGGCGAGCTTGAAGCCGTCGGTGGAACCTCGGTAATTTCCGCCCCCGGCGAGATTGATTATCCCGACATCCGCGAAACCCATGCCGCAACTCTCCTTGCGGACGGCCAGGAAGTAACCGGTTGCCAGGGTGGCCTGGGACACTCCACGCCGGCCCCACGGTCCCCTTTCATCGCCTTTCCCGCTCCGGCAGACGACGACCCTGTTTCCGCACCCCTGGGCCAGACCATCCGGGAAAGAGGCTCAACCCGTCGCTTCGACCACCAGTCCATACCCTTCAGCAATCTGGCGGCCATCCTTCGCCACTCCAGGAAAGGCGTGTCTTCCGACTTCCTGGTGAGCCAGGGCGACAGCCTGCTGGACCTCTACCTGATAGTCAACGCGGTGGACGATGTACCGAGCGGTGCCTACTTCTGCTCCCACGCCGATGACGGCCTGTACCAGCTGAGGGAAGGCGAGTTTCGCCACGAGGCTGGTCACCTGGGCTTCGAGCAGGCGCTTCCCCACGACGCTTCCGCAGTAGCTTTCTTCATGGCAGACCTGGACCAAATCCTGGAACGTTACGGCAACCGTGGGTATCGCGCCGCCCAGTTGGAAGCGGGCATCGTGGGGGGCAAGCTGTACCTTGCCGCCCACTCCCTGGGCCTGGGGGCCAGCGGCCTCACTTTTTACGACGACGAGGTCACCGAGTTCTTTTCGCCCCATTCCGCCGGCAAGAGCGCCATGTTTGTGGTTCCCCTGGGCGTCACGGCAGCTGTCAATCGAGTGCGGCCCTTCCGTTCGAGGATCGCCATGACCCTGGACGCCCAGTCCAGGGGAGCCAGCCGCAGCCAAGGCTGACGCGCCGGTGGCTGGCCAGGGCCCTTCGGTTGTCCTACACCCATAATGGGTGGCAGGTAGTTCAGTCGCCTGGGGCGACGGGCTGGGGAATGGCCGTCATACCGTCGAAAGCAGACATCCTGGAATCCTTGCAGATTTGACCTGTACGAACCGCTGGTCTTGCTTGCTCTTGGCCCCCGCCGGAATGCCCGCCCTGGTCCGACCGAGCCCGAATAGTTGCGGCTTAAACCCAATGTTGACATTGAAAACCGCATTAGTATATATTCCGGAAAACTTGGCGGGGCAGACTGGGCAGCTAGTTGCCGAATCTGCCGGTCACTGTATTGAAATAGTAGGCAAACACGGACTATTTCTTCGAGTTCTTTCATAGCAGGCAAACAACTGGTTTTCTCCTGGCGGGCTACTTTCCTCCGGTGGGACCGGCCATTCGGCGCAGCTCTCGCTCACCTGTGCGGGTGAGCAGTGTGCGTTACTGAAGGAAGCAGTTTATATGAGCGTGGATACCAGCAACGTAATCCTGGAAGTTGAAGACCTTCATACCTACTTTTTCAACCGGAATAACGTCGTAAAGGCCGTGGACGGCGTCAGCTTCTTCCTCAGGGAAGGCGAAACCCTGGGCATAGTTGGAGAGTCCGGTTGCGGCAAGACCATGACCGCCCTTTCCCTGCTGAGACTGGTGCCCCAACCGGCCGGCAAAATCATCGCTGGCTCAATTCGGCTTAACGGCGACGACATACTGCAGAAAAGCGAAGACGAGATGCGCCAGATTCGTGGGCGGCAGATCTCGATGATTCTTCAGGACCCCCAGACTTCCCTCAACCCGGTGTTCACCATTGGCAACCAGTTGATGGAAGCCCTGGGGATGGCCCGCAGGGAAAGCCACAAGAACATGATCTCCCGGGCGGTTGACGCCCTCCGCAACGTGAACGTGGCTGCCCCCGAGCGGCGCCTGGAAGACTTCCCCCACCAGATGAGCGGCGGTATGAAGCAGCGTGTGGTCGGCGCCATCGCCCTGTCATGCGAGCCCGGCGTCATCATCGCCGACGAGCCTACGACGGCCCTCGACGTGACCATTCAGCTTCAGTATCTACGGCTGTTGAAGGACATTCAGGCCGAAACCGGCCTGGCAATCATCTTCATCACCCACGACTTCGGAGTGGTCGCCCGTATGTGCGATCGCGTAGCCGTGATGTACGCGGGACGGATTGTGGAAAACGGTCCCGTCCGCGAAATCTTCAACGAGCCCTCCCACCCCTACACCAGGGCGCTGATTGACTCGGTGCCCAAGCTGGAAGAGAGGACCGAGCGGTTGTATTCCATTGAGGGGCAGCCGCCTCTGCTCTCCAACTTGCCCGAAGGCTGCCGGTTCGCCGAACGCTGCGAATTTAGCCGCGACAAATGTATCGGCGAGTATCCGCCTTCCTACACCGTAAGTGAGGCCCACACCGCCGACTGCTGGAGGATGGACGAATCATGGTAACAACCAACGGTGATACTCCCCTCATCCAGGTAAAGGACCTGAAGAAATACTTCCCCGTCACCAAGGGGCTGATCCTGATGAAGACCATCGGCTACGTGCAGGCCGTGGACAGCATCAATTTCAGCATCCGCCAGGGTGAAACACTGGGCCTGGTGGGGGAATCAGGCTGCGGCAAAACCACGACCAGCAAGCTCATGCTCCGCCTGGAAAAGCCGACCGAAGGGGAGATTCTCCTCGATGGTAAAGACATCCAGAACTTTAAGGGGACCGAACTGCAGGACTACCGTACTACGGTCCAGGCAGTCTTCCAGGACCCCTGGTCTTCCCTCAGCCCGCGCATGCGGGTCAGGGACATCATCGCCGAACCGCTGGTCGTAAACCGGTCGGTCAGTCACCAGGAACGGGACGAACGCGTGGGCGAGGTGTTGTCCCAGGTGGGCCTCCATGCCCAGCAGGCCAACAACTACCCCCACGAATTCAGCGGCGGCCAGCGCCAGAGAATCGCCGTTGCCAGCGCCCTCGCCTCCTTCCCAAAGATGATCGTTCTGGACGAGCCCGTCTCCGCCCTGGACGTCTCCATCCGCGCCCAGATTATGAACCTGCTGGTTGACCTGCAGGACGAGTACAACGTCAGCTACCTGCTGATCGCCCACAACCTTGCTACCGTTCGCTACATGGCCCACCAGACTGCGGTAATGTACCTGGGCCAGATAGTTGAGTACGCCGAAACCGAAGAGCTGTACCAGAACCCGCTGCATCCCTACACCAAGGCGCTCTTCTCGGCGGCCCTGCCTTCCCACCCGGACCTGGTCAGAGAGGAAATCGTTCTAACGGGAGAGGTCCCATCCCCGATAAATCCTCCTTCCGGCTGCCGGTTCCACCCCAGGTGTCCCTTCGCCATGGATAAGTGCTCAGTGGAAACACCGGTGGACAAGGAAGTCGCGCCCCAGCACCGGGTCTCCTGCCACCTCTACTAGAGACAGCTTCAGGGCCCCTGCTTCCCCATCGAGGCAGGGCCATAAGGGGGGGTGAACGGATTGCCAGCGCAATCCGTCGGTGTGGAGTTAGCAGTCTCGAAACAGGTTCCAGGGCCAAAAAATTCGGGGCCGGACTTTTCGTCCGGCCCCGATTCTTAATCCCCTCTGGGTGTTAAGCTACTCGTCCCACTCACCGTCAAAGCCGGTGATCTTGACGAATTCAACCTCTCCCTCTTCCTCCGCGTCAATACCGTCGCCGTCCAGGTAACTGAGCACACTGTTGCTGGCCAGGGACCGGTGTTCGCCCCGCGCGCTGGTCGGGAAGGACGAAATGCTGTGCAGGCTGGGATGCCGGTAAGCCTCCCGGATAATCACCGAAACGCCCCAATCATTTACTCCCACCACCGCAGCTTCGTACCGATTTCCGCCGTTTATCAGCTTGACCAGGCGGCTGGCCAGCCTCGCCTCTATTTTTCCCAGGTATTCGTCCTCGTTGACGTAGGCGGAAATAGTCCGGTTCTTCACCACCAGCGTTACCGGATCTCCCGGCGTTACGCTGGAAGGCATTACCGCCCCGGCAGGACGCTGCAGCACGGTGGTAGCCGACTTCCCGGTTTCCGCGATGAACAGCCTGGGTGCGCCGCTGGCCTTCCGGGCCTGCTTCATGGCGACCGGCGCGCTTTCCATCTGCTCCAGCCTGGCCAGGTTCTTCTGCGCAATATTGTTATACGGCGCCAGTTCCACAACCTCGGCCAGTACCTGCCTGGCCTTTGCGTACTCACCCAGTTCCATAAAGGCCTTGCCCAGGCGGTTCTTCGCGTCCACGTCTTCTGGATACAGCGCCAGCAGCGCCTGGTTTACCTCGGTCGCCCGCTGCCACTCCCCCTTCATCGCCAGGTCAATGGCCTGCTTGCTCCACTCCCGTCTTATTCTGGTCTTGTCCGTATTCGTGGTCATTTGCATCGCTAAATTTCTCCAGTAAGAATAGTGCTTTGAAAGGTCCCTAATATCGAACCCGGGGATAAAAATAATTATGAATAGTTGTTACACTACTTCCTCATGCGTGGTCAAGGCATTATTGTTCAAAGTTTTAGACATTTCTGAATCCCTGCCCAATCAGGACAAGGCCAGGCAGCCACGCTCCTTTCGTCATTCATTTACGCTAGCTATAGCCTATACGCTCACTATTACTTGAGCATTACGTGAGCGACTGATTTCGTAAATCAGTTTCCGGATTCCCCTCGCGAACTCCATCGTATCTTCAGAACATCCCGTGCCATCGCCAGGGCGTCCCTCAGGGGGCGCACCTTGCTCCCCTCCCGATAATGCCAGTCAATGGCAACCTCTCTGACTTCCAGGTCCGCCTTTCGCGCCATATAGAGTATTTCCACATCAAAGGCAAAACCCCACAGGGTCTGTCTCTCAAACAGCGGGACCGTGGTCTCGGCCCGAAAGCACTTGAACCCGCACTGGGTGTCTCGAATTCCCGGCAACGCCAGCGCCCTGATCATCCAGTTAAATCCCCGGCCCATCAGATGCCTCCGCCCGGGCTCTCCAATCCTTCGAGACCCGGCCAGTTCCCGAGACCCCACCACGATATCGGCCCCCTGAGCCTCCGGCGACAGAAACCGGTCTATCTGTTCAATCGGCATCGAAAGGTCTGCGTCACACAGGAACCGGTACTTTCCCGCCGCGGCCAGCATTCCCTGTTGCACCGCCCAACCCTTTCCCCGGTGGACCAGCGTCAGCAATCGCACACCGGCCCTGTCCCGGCAGAATCCCGACACCAGCCGTGCCGTGCCGTCGGTGCTGCCATCGTCGGCAACCACGACTTCCCAGGAGAACGTTTGGTGGGACAAATAGGAGTGGACTTGTTCCAGCGTAGCCTCAATCCGCGATTCTTCGTTGTACGCCGGAATTACGACGGAGAGATAGGGCTGGGTCACGGGGCCTCCTGCCGAATGCTAAAGGCAATCAGTTCTTTTCGCCCAGTTCAAATCCCTCGTGCAATAGTCGGACGGCGTCGGCCGCCTGCTCTTCCTTGATGATGCAGGATATCCGAATTTCAGACGTCGTTATCATGTCAATGTTTATGTTGCCCTCGGCCAATATGCGGAACATCCGGGAGGCATAGCCCGGCGTGTTCTGCATTCCCGACCCCACCACGTGTACCGATGCCAGGGTGCCGTCGCTGACCGCCTCGGTTCCACCCAGCTGGGACAGCAGGCCCTGTACCTCGGCGAAGGCCAGGGTAAGCTCCGAACGGGAGACCGTAAAGCTGATGTCGGTTATCCGTTCCAGGCTCGTGTTCTGCACAATGGTATCCACGCTTATGCCCCTGGCCGCCAGCGGCTCAAACAGGGCCGCCGCTATTCCCGGCCGGTCAGGCAGCGAACGGACCGTAATCTTCGCGACGTTGGCCTGGTAGGCAATTCCCGTAACCTTGACTCGATTCTCTAGCTCATTCACTTCATCTACCCGGTGAATCAATGTCCCTGGCGAATCACTGAAACTGGAGGCCACATAAATGGGGACCCCGTTCACCGCTCCCAGCTCAATGGAACGGGGATGCATCTTCGCGCCGTAGCTGGCCAGTTCCAGCATTTCCTCGTAGTCTATTTCCGTCAGCTTCCGCGCGTTCGGCACTATCCTGGGGTCAGCGGTGTATATGCCGTCCACGTCGGTATAAATATCGCACCGGTCGGCATTCAGCGCCGCCGCCAGCGCCACCGCCGTCGTATCCGACCCGCCGCGCCCCAGGGTGGTAATATCCAGGTCGTCGGTAATGCCCTGGAAACCCGCCACGATTACCACCTTGCCCTCGGAAAGCTCCGACTGCACCCGGCTGGGCTCAATGCTGAATATCCGCGCCTTGCCGTACATATCGTCAGTATGGATGCCCGCCTGGAACCCGCTCAGCGTTATAGCGTCATAGCCCATGTTCCGCAGCGCCATCGTCAGCAGCGTGCAAGATACCAGTTCGCCGGTCGAGAGCAGCAGGTCCAGTTCCCTGGGGTCCGGGTCTGCGGCCACGGTATGGGCCAGGTCGATCAACTCGTCGGTGGTGTCGCCCATGGCAGAAGCCACCGCGACTATGCTCTGGCCCGACTCCTTCACCTTGCCAATCCGCCTGGCGACGTTCTCAATCTTTTGTGCGTCGGCGACCGAGCTTCCGCCGTACTTGTGCACTACCAGTTCCAAGTCAGCCAGACCTCCACCCGGAAGTACCGTCGAGGCGAAACGGGCCCGAGTCGCGGGTGTCCTGCGCCTTCAGGCAACAACATGCGCCCCCTTGACAGCCGGTCGGGTTATCTCCAGCCGCGAAGCGATGCCGGTCAGTCGGGCGGCCTCAAACATCTCGTAAGCCACGGTCATTTCTCTGCCCCGCGTCAGAGCCAGCACCGTAGAACCGCTGCCCGACAGAAACACGCCCAGGGCCCCCGCATCCCTGGCAGCCGCGAAAATCACCTTGATGGCCGGAAACAGTGGTTGCCGGTAGGGCTGGTGCAGCCTGTCCTGCGTTGCCACATCCAGGTATTGTGGTCGGTCCAGGGCCATTCCCGCCACCAGGAGGGCCACGCGTCCCATGTTGAACACCGCGTCTGCCATGCTCACCTGCCCCGGCAGCACTGCCCGGGCATCAGCCGTTGCTATCCTCGATTCCGGGATAAGCAACACCGCCTGAACATCCTCCGGCACAGGTATCGGCGCAGCGTACAGTTGCGGGCCGTCGGAAACCACCAGTTGAAGCCCTCCCAACACCGCCGCTGCTACGTTATCCGGATGACCCTCAATGGTCGCCGCCATTTCCAGCAGTTCGTTATCCGAAAACGGGTTGTCGCACAGCGCATTGGCGGCTGCCAGTCCTCCCGTAATCGCGGCCGCGCTGCTCCCCATTCCCCGGCTGAGGGGAATGGCGTTGTGGCAACGGAGCCGCAACGGCGGCATCGCAATTCCCGCCTCATCAAAGAGAAACCGCATGGACCGGAACGTCAGGTTGCTTTCGTCCGTGGCTAGCTCATCCGCACCTTCGCCGGAAATTTCAACCAGCACATTCCCTTCCGATGGACTACCAGCCGGCAGCACCTCCAGCCGGTTCCACAGGTCAAGGGCCATGCCCAGGCAGTCAAAGCCGGGACCCAGGTTCGCCGTGGTGGCGGGAGCCAGCACTTCTATCGGCTCAAATTCAGTCATCGTTTACGATAATAGGGAATGCGAAATAGACTCTATTCCTTTTCCAGTCCTCGGCGCCAACCCCCGGCCAACTGACGACCTTCCCTCTGAAGGAAGTCGTCAGAATAGCGCCGAACAACGGTAAGGAATTATAGAAGCATAACAGGATTTAGGCAACGACAAAAAGTGACGGCAGGCGTTTCAAGCCAATGGGATTTCCCCGCCGGCTTGTATCGTCATACGGGCAAGCGCCGGCGCCCAACTGCCCTCGTTACGCCTCCCCTCAACGGACTGCCAGCCCTGCCGGGTCCGGCCCGCGCCGTAATGGTGCTATCCAGGCAACGTAACTCGCCAGCCATGGACTCTGGCAAGAGTTAGCTTGCGGTTGGGATGGACGCTGGCCTCCAATTTGGCGCCGCAATGGTTGGTTGAGCAGAAGTCCTGCTGGAAGCGGATCCGCCAATCCGCCCTGGACCTCCTCCATCCCTTCCTTCCCACCGGCGGACGGACCGGTGAACTCCCTGGCCGGTTTCTTCACCGTCGGCGAGCTCCCTTGCCTCAGTTGGTCGGGCGCAGATTGTACTACCCTTTCCTTCCGTTCAAGCTCAGCTGTTCCAGCGCATCGAAGGGATCAGCTTTTCCGTTAACCGCGCCGGTGTGCTCCGGGGTTGCGTTCAGGGGCAACAGGGACCGGACCGCCTTGAGGTAGTCCAGCGCCAGCCGCGGCAGCAGAAACTTCTCCCGAATCCTTTCCTGGGCAGCCCTGCCCATATTGCTCCGAAGGCTCTCATCCTGTATCAGCTGGACGATTCGCTCTCCGCACTCCTGGGGATTGTTCACCAGGAAGCCGCACACCCCGTCCTCAATCTGCGTTCGGATGCCCCCCACGTTTCCCCCGATCACCGGCTGCCCCTTCCACATCGCCTCCGAAACCGTCAAGCCAAAGCCTTCTCTGGTGGACTTCTGGAGAATCACCGACGAAGCCGTCTGGAAGGCGTTCACTATCCGGTCGATGGAATCGGGTAGATCGTCCGGGTAAAAATAGGCGTGTATGTCGGGGTCTCCGTCGGCATATTCCTTGACGCTGTGCAAAACCCCCAGCGCCTCCGGGTCATCCGCCGCCTGGCTCAATCCCAGCAGGGCCAGCTGGATTCCCGGCGCCGACTCCCGGGCCTGCCGGAAGGCGTCAACAACCCCCCACGGGTCCTTCCAGTAATCAAACCGCGACACCTGGCAAACCAGCGGTCTGCCGGGGTCAACACCCATGGCCGACACAATCTCCAAAGCCTCTTCCCGCTCCATCGCGGTGTTCTTGTCGGTAAGCGGGTCTATGGAGGGGGGCGTAATGTAAACCGGATATCGCCCAACTATCCCCTCCGGCACAAACTCGTCCAGCGAGAAGGCCAGCCCGTCATAATAGGACGTCAGCGGGGCCAGCGTTTCCAGGGTATCCGCATTGGGCGCCGTCAGGTCGATGTGGCACACCCACAGCCGAAGTTCACCATTCATCTTCGGCAGCTGCATTGCCAGCGGGAGCAGCTGGGGATCATGCAAGAACCAGACATCCGCCTGTAATTCCCGGCTCCTGATGTCTTCCGCCACCTGTTCCGAGCACCTGAAATAGACGTCCAGCTCTTCCGGCGAGAGCGACCCGGATGAGCCCTGGAGCAGATTGTGGATTCGCTTGGTGACCTGGAAGAACTGGGAGTCTTCCGGGCTGACCACTATGCGCTCGGTGGCCAGTCCCAACGAATTCATAAAGGGCACCAGCGATTGAAGAATTTCCGCCACTCCCCCGCCGGTTGCCGTGCTGTTGGCATGGACAAACCGCATTCCCTGGAACTGCTCGGCCAGGGTTGTCAGTTCATCCATCAGTTTGTGGGGAAGCAGGGACGTGTACTGTTGCAGGGGAAGTTCCGGGTGGTTGATCCGCAATAACATTTAAGTGATACCTGAGTTTAGATTGGCCGTGGAAAAGCGTACGCCCGCGCCCACGCCACCAATGGCCCTTGATGGTCGGTGGCCTGGCAAGGGGCCTGTCGGGGACCGGCCCGAGCGCCTGCCCCGGTCCGATGGCAACGCCACCCCAATTGGGACTCTGCCCACACGCCCTGCCGCCCTTGAATGTACGCCTCACGACCTGAACAGTCTAGGGCACAAATGTTAAGAAAGATTTAACGCTGAAATGACGGCTCCCTGGCACTATTCGACTGTCACCGATTTGGCCAGGTTTCGCGGCTGGTCCACATCGCACCCCCGGTCCAGCGCAATGTAGTAGGCCAGGAGTTGCAGGGGAATGGTCGCAAGCAACGGGTAAATGTAGTCCGGAGCCTCGGGCAGGTACAGCGCCTCATCAATCTCCCCATTCAGCTCGGTGTCCCCCTCGGTCAGCACCCCCAGCACCACTCCCCTCCGCGCCCTTATCTCCCTGATGTTGCCCGACATCTTGTCGTACAGCGCGTCCCGGGGCGCCAGCGCCAGCGTAGCCATGTTCCGGTCGATCAGGGCAATCGGGCCATGCTTCATCTCCCCGGCGGGGTAGCCCTCGGCATGAATGTAGCTTATCTCCTTCAGCTTCAGCGCACCCTCCTGGGCTATCGCCGAGTTGATCCCTCGACCCAGATAGAGAAAACTGTTGTACCCGCTGAACTTCTGCGCCAGCGTCCGGTAATGGGAAACGTCCGCCAGCATCTCCCCAATCAGCCTTGGACAGCGGGCCAGGTCTCCGATCAGCGTGGACCTCTCCCCCGCTGAGAGACGTCCCCGGGCCTGGCCCAGGTACACCGCCAGCAAGAAGAGAATCGTAATTGAAGCAATGAACGTCTTGGTGCTGGCGACGCCAATCTCCATTCCCGATCCCATCAGAAGGGCTCCGTCGGCCAACCGCGCGGCTACGCTTTCCTCCACGTTGCAGATGGCCAGCACCCTCGCCCCCCGCTCCAGGGCATCCTCCATGGCGGCTATGGTATCTGCCGTCTCCCCCGACTGGCTGATGGCTACCACCAGCGTTTGGGGGTCCAGGTAGGGCTCCCGGTACCGGTATTCCGACGCGCTCTCCACCTCCGCCGGCAGTCCGGAAAACCGTTCAATCAGGTAACGACC
Organism: Chloroflexota bacterium; assembly: GCA_028875055.1. Taxonomy (GTDB): domain Bacteria; phylum Chloroflexota; class Dehalococcoidia; order Lucifugimonadales; family UBA3495; genus Bin22. Next base: position 48,399 of record JAPPGG010000044.1, on the reverse strand, counting down.
TGCCAGCGCCGCGTTCAGACTGGTGCCGCACCCGGTCACCACCACCCTTCGAAACTCCTGGATTTCATTATCCGAATAGGGAAAATCCGGCAGCTCCACCCGGCTGGCGTCAAAGTTCACCCGACCCCGCAGCGCCCCCGCCACCGCCTGGGGTTGCTCCATTATTTCCTTCAGCATGAAATGCCGGTAGCCGCCCCGGTCCACCAGCGCGTCCTGCGGAAAAACGGTTCGCATTTCTTTCTGGACTTCGTTGCCCGCCAGGTCGAAAATCTCCACGCCCTGCCGTGTAACCTGGGCCATTTCTCCCGGTTCCAGGTACGCCACCGGACCCGGCCTCTGGCGCAGTATGGGTAAAGCCGCCGGCAAGTCGCTTCCCACAATTCCCTGCCCGTCCCGGTGCGCCACCACAATCCCCCCAGCATGGCCCACCCGCAGCGCGCAAAGCTTGTCCGGTTCCACTCGGCACACTGCCGCAATGGCCTGGGAACCTTCCAGCTGCTGGCCCATCCGGCGAAACGCCAGCGGAAATGGCAGCCCCTGGCTCAGGCCCTCCTCAATCAGGTGGGCAATCACCTCGGTATCCGTCTCGGAGGAAAAGCTGTGACCCCGTTTCTGGAGGCCCCGCTTCAGGTCGAGATAGTTTTCCACTATCCCGTTGTGGACCACCGCAATCTGGCGGTGGCAGCCTGTAAGGGGGTGGGCATTGGCGTCGGTAGGGGGGCCGTGCGTGGCCCAGCGCGTATGGCCCAGGCCCACGGTCCCGTCGGGATAGTCCGCCTCGTCCCCCCGGGTAAGGCCGTCAACCTTCCCCACCGTTTTGCGAAGCCGCAACTGGCCGGCCCGATCCAGCACCGCTATTCCCGCGCTGTCATATCCCCGGTACTCCAGCCGCTGCAGGCCTTCCAGCACAATGGGCCAGGCTGGCTGGCTGCCGATATATCCAACTATGCCGCACATTTATTCGGAAGAAACCCGCCAGGGGAGACTCTATTCGGTACCGGAGGATATTAACCCAGGGGCAGGCAAATTGCCAGAAAAGCGCCCCGATGACGGAAACCTGGAGGACAGGAACTGGTCTCAAATCAAACAAACGGCCAGAATAGGGAGGACGCCCTTCCACCACTCTTCCGACCATGCGGGCCTCCGACCATTCGGCCCTCCAGCTTGTAACCGGGAACCGCCCTTACCCAACCGGAGCCGGTCGATCAACTATCTCCATTATCGTCCGTCCCAGCGCCACCGGGTCGTGCCTTAGGTAAACCCCGGAAGCCAGCAGCGGTCCGGTAACAATTTCCCGCACCACCTGGTTGCACTCGTCCCGGTCCAGCACCACCGGATACTGCCGGTCCGCCGCATACCGGTCCAGCATTCGCGTTGGCAGCGGACTGTCATTGAATACCAGGTAGTCCAGCGGCTCCCCGGTTCCCAGATAGTCAACCAGCAGCTTTACGAAGGACGAAGCCGTAAATCCGTCAGACTCTCCGGGCTTCGTCATCAGGTTGCAGATGTGAATCTTCACCGCCCTGGATGAGTTGATCGCCTCCGCCACGTCCTCCACCAGCAGGTTCGGGAGAACGCTGGTAAAGATGTCCCCGGGGCCCAGGATAATCGCGTCGGCCCGCGCGATGGCCTCCAGCACCGGGGGATACACGTAGGCCTTGGGGTCCAGCCAGATGTAGTCAATCCCCACGTCCAGGTTCTCTCGCCGCAAATCAATTACCGATTCGCCGGAAAGTTCCTCGCCGTTTTCCAGGCGGGCCATCAGCGTGGAGTGGGTAAGGGTCACGGGCAGCACCGTTCCCTCAATTCCCAGCAGTTGCGAAGCTTCCTCAATGGCCGTAATGGTGTTGCCGGTAACTTCCGTCAGAACTGCCAGCAGCAGGTTGCCGAAGTTGTGGCCGGAAAGCCCGTTACCCGAGCTGAAGCGGTAATCGAACAGGCGCCGCATCAGATTGCCCTGCGGCGACTCGGCGGCCAGGGCCATCAGGCAGCGCCTAATGTCGCCCGGCGGCAGGTGCCCCATCTCCTCCCGGAGCCGACCCGAACTGCCTCCGCTGTCGGTCATGGCTACCACCGCCGACAGGTTGCAGTCCTCATTGCGCAGGCCGGTGAGGGTCGTATGGTTACCGGTTCCTCCACCGACCACCAGCACTTCCTTCCTGCTCATGCTCCCCTGACAACATTAGACCGTCGGCGGGCCGCCGACGGCTAACCAACTGGAAATAGAGGAATTTGCGCTAGTATATGGACTGCCTTTTCGTAGTGTCAAGGCAAATCCCAGCCGCCGCAGCCCCCTGGCAAATCTCGCTAACTTTCCAGGCAAGAAACCCTGCGTCCCGAGCCTGCCGGAAGGTCCCAAATTCCTCCCCGCAACTCCCCCGGCATGCCAGGGTAGCGTTGCGCTTCAGGTGGTTTGTGGCAGGCAGGGGCGAGTCTGGAACCCATCCTGGCTACATCTCGACCGTTCTGCCTGTGCCACACCCCCTGAAATGGAACGATTCCGCAGGCCGATAGAGCCCCGCGCAAATGTGTTCAATCTGTTCAACCCAGGGCAATCACGCCTTAACTGACTGTCAATGTGGGCCCTTCGGCAGCGTTTACCCTGAACCAGGCCAAAGGGTTCGGGCCAATATGACGACCGTCTAGAGTATCAGCCTCCGCTTAAGCGGGATTGCCCTGATGTTCAATCCGCTCCGCTTGAGCGCCCATACCTTTAGAGATACAATTACCTCAAAGACTACAAAGGTGAGCGTCACCCATGCCCGGCAACGGCAACCCACCCCACAACCAGGAACGATGGCTCAGGGAAACCCTCCATCCGGTCACCCAGCGCTTTCCCGAGCGCCGGGAACAGTTCCAGACCGACAGCGGTATTCCCATAGAGCCCATCTACGCGCCGCCCAATGGCGATGCGGAGGCGGCCGACATCGGGTTCCCCGGGGAATTCCCCTACACCCGGGGCGTGCAGCCCAATATGTACCGTGGCCGGGTCTGGACCATGCGCCAGTACTCCGGTTACGCCACCGCCGCCGCCACCAACCGCCGTTATCGCTACCTGCTGGAACAGGGCCAGACCGGTTTATCCGTAGCCTTCGACCTCCCAACCCAGATTGGCTACGACTCCGACGCTCCCCAGTCCCGGGGCGAAGTCGGCAAGGTCGGCGTCCCCATCTGCAGCCTGCAGGACATGGAAACCCTGTTCGACGGCATTCCGCTGGACCGCGTCAGTACTTCCATGACCATCAATGCTACCGCCTCCGTGCTCCTGTGCCTCTACATTGCCGCCGCCAGGCGGCAGGGCGTCAGCCAGGACCTGCTTTCTGGCACCCTCCAGAACGACATCCTCAAGGAATACATCGCCCGTGGCACCTACTCCTATCCACCGCGCCCGTCCATGCGCCTCGTGGTGGATGTCTTCAAGTACTGCGCCGAAAATATTCCCCGCTGGAACACCATCAGCATCAGCGGTTATCACATGCGGGAGGCCGGCGCCACCGCCGTTCAGGAGCTGGCCTTCACCTTCGCCAACGCCATTGCCTACGTCCAGGCTGCGGTGGACGCAGGTCTGGCCGTGGACGACTTCGCTCCCCGCCTTTCCTTCTTTTTCGTGGCCCAGAACAACTTGCTGGAAGAGGTGGCCAAGTACCGCGCCGCCCGCCGCATGTGGGCCACCATCATGAGGGACCGGTTCGGCGCCGCCGACCCGCGCTCCCACATGCTTCGGTTCCACACCCAGACCGCCGGCGTTACCCTCACCGCCCAGCAGCCCGACAACAACGTCATCCGCAGCACGGTACAGGCCATGGCGGCCGTCCTGGGCGGCACCCAGTCCCTCCACGTAAACTCCCGGGACGAGGCCCTTGGCCTCCCTACCGAGGAGTCCGCCCAGCTCTCCCTGCGCACTCAGCAGATTATTGCCCACGAGAGCGGCGTGGCCGATGTGGTGGACCCCCTCGGCGGCTCCTGGTATGTGGAGAACCTCACCGACCAGCTGGAGCAGCGGGCCCTGGAATACATCGCCGAAATAGACCGCCAGGGCGGCTCCGTTGCCGCCATTGAGCAGGGTTTCCAGGTCCGGGAGATTGGCGAGTCCGCCTACCGCCATCAGCGGGAAGTTGACGCCGGCGACCGCACCGTGGTCGGGGTCAACCGCTACGTCACCGAAACTCCCCCGCTGGATAATCTATTGCGGGTGGACCCCGAGGTAGCCCGCCAGCAGGCCGAAGGGCTGGCGAATCTGCGAAAATCGCGGGACAACGCTCTGGTCAGCGCGTCCCTGTCCCGCCTGGAAGAGGTGGCCCGCACCCGGGAAAACTCCATACCCGCAACCCTGGAATGCATCGAAAATTACTGCACCCTCGGCGAAATCTGCCACGTATTTCGCACCGTTTTCGGCGAACAACAGGGGGAGTTGGCCTTTTAGCCCGTTTCCGGAGTCCCATCATCGTCTCTTGCCCACCCTCAGCAGAGTTCCCCTGAGCTGTGCCGCCACCCGGCGGCGCGGCGGAATTGAAGGAGTAACACCATGCCCGACCCCATGCTTAACGAAGAAGAGAGAATGCTTCAAACCCTGGTCCGCGACTTCGCCGACCGAGAACTGGCCCCCCGAGCCCGGGAAGTGGACGAACTGGAAGAGTTCGACTGGCAGAACTGGAACGGGATGGCTCGCCTTGGCCTGACCGGCATCGCCATCGACCCCGTATATGGCGGCGGCGGCGGCGGGTACCGGCAAGTCGCCATTGCGATGGAGGAGGTTGCCCGGGGTGATTCTGCCGCCAGCACCGGCCTCATTGCCCACCTGTCCCTGGGCACCAGCACCATTTACCGGTTCGGCAACGAAGAGCAAAAGCAACGCTTCATCCCCTCATTGGCCTCGGGCAAGGGTGTGGCCGCCTGGGCTCTCACCGAACCCGGCGGCGGCTCCGACGCGGCGGCCCTCCAGACCACCGCCCAGCAGCGTGACGGCACCTGGTTCCTCAACGGCAGCAAGATGTTCATCACCAACGCCGACGTGGCCGAGTCCATGGTTGTATTCGCCAACCAGGACCGCTCCCAGGGCTACCGGGGCATCAGCGCCTTCGTGGTGCCCCAGGGCGCGCCCGGCATGACCGTCACTCCCCTCCACGGCAAGATGGGGATGCGGGCATCCAGCACCAACGAGATCGTCTTCCAGGACACCCCGGTTCCCGGCGAAAACCTTCTCGGCGAGCAGGGCCGAGGCTTCCGCTACGCCATGGAAATACTGGATTCCAGCCGCATAATGATCGCCGCCCAGTGTGTGGGCATCGGCCAGGCTGCCCTGGAAGAAGCCCTCCGTTACGCCCAGCAGCGCGAGTCCTTCGGCCGGCCCATCGCCCAGCACCAGGCCGTTCAGTTCATGCTGGCCGATATGGCCGCCTCCGTCCACGCCGCCCGCACCTGCACCATGCAGGCCGCCACCCTGAAAGACGACGGTCAGGACTACATCAACGAGGCTTCCATCGCCAAGCTCATTGCCTCCGAAATGTGCGTTGACGTTACCTCCAAGGCCGTCCAGGTCCACGGCGGCTACGGCTATTTCAAGGACTCTCCGGTGGAGCGCCTCTTCCGGGATGCCCGGGTAACCACCATCTACGAGGGCACCTCCGAGGTCCAGCGCCTCCTGATAGCCCGCCAGACCCTGGCCCAGTATCCGATCTAGTTCGTAACAGGCAAGGCAACAACCGCACAATTGGTAACAGGCAATAACTGCCAGGAGATAAGGCTTGAGCTCCAGCCAGGTTTGCACCGTTGACTACATCGACCACGTGGGCATAGCCGTCAAGGACATTGACGCCGCGCTGAAAATGTTTCACGAAGTGTTCGGCGCCCCCATGGCTGAGGTTAAACAGTTGGACGACCAGGGAATCCGCGGCGCCCTCGTCCAGGTGGGTCAGACCCGGCTGGAACTCATGGAACCCACTTCCTCCGACACCACCATCGGCCGTTTCATCGAAAGGCGCGGCGAAGGCTTGCACCACCTGGCCTTCTACGTGAACGATCTGCCCGGCAAGATCCGGATTGTTGAAGAAGCCGGCCTCCAGCTCATTGATCATGAGCCTCGCGAGGGCCTCTCCGGAGACATCGCATTCATCCACCCCCGTTCCGTTTTCGGCATTCTCACGGAACTGGTTGAGCGGCCCAACGAATAGCCCCTCCCAGCCTGAAACCCGCGCCGGAGGCCCCTTGCCAGCCCACCTGATTTACGGCGACAGTTTCCTGGTCTCCCAGCAGCTGAAGCTCCTTACCGCCGAAGCCGGCGCTGATACGCTCCTGGAAGCCAACCGGCACCAGCTTGCGGGCGGTCAGCTCAACCTCCCCGAACTGCTGGCCGTTTGTAACGCCCTTCCCTTCATGGATACCTGCCGCCTGGTGCTCGTCACCGGCCTCCTGGCCACCCAGGAATCCCGGAGCGGACGCGGGCGCGGTTCCCGTTCCCTCGGCGAGTGGGACAAACTCGCCGATGCCATCCCGCTGATGCCCGAGACCACCCTGCTGGTTTTTGTTGACGATGCTCTGTCCGACAGTAATCCCCTGCTGCGGTCGCTGCAGCCCGTATCCCTCGTCCAGCGCCTCCAGGCTCCCACCGGGGAGAACCTCGCTCGCTACGTTCGTGAAATGGCCCAACAGAAAGGCTCCGGCATCAGTCCGGCCGCCATCAGGACATTGACCGACCTCGTCGGCAACGACCTCTGGACTCTGGACCGGGAATTAGAAAAGGTCTCCCTGTACGCCGCCGGACGCAACATCGAGGAGCAGGACATCCAGGAAATGGTGGCCCAGGTTCGCGAGGCCAGCATCTTCAACGCCGTGGACGCGATGATAGACGGTCGTCCGGAGGTGGCTCTGCGCCTGTTGCAAAGGCTGCGCCAGGATGGAGCCGCCCTGCCCTACATCATAAGCATGGTGGAGCGCCAGCTGAGGCTGGTCTGCCTGGCCAGGTACTGGACCGAACAGCGAGTGTCACCCCAGGAATTGGCGGGAAAGCTGGGAGTCCCCCCCTTCGTAGCCCGCAAGACGGCGGAGCAGGCCCGCCGCAACTCCTGGCCCGACCTGGACCGAAGATACCAGAGGCTGCTGGAAGCTGACCTGGCCTTCAAGACCGGCCGGGTTGACTCGGAAGACCTCGCCCTGGAAATGCTGGTGGTTGACCTGGCAACCCCGGCCTCGGGCGGTGGAAATCGGCCCGCCGCAAGAGGCCGGCGCTCCTAGCAACAAGAACCCCTTGCCCCCCATCGGGTACGGCCGGTTCGTCAGCTGAATTGCATTGCCGGGTTGGAATTTGAACTTCGGTCCCAATCCGGCGGGGGCTTCGCAGCAATTTCTTGGCTGCGGTTTTCGCGAAAGCGGCAACGCGCCGTTCCTGTCCTTCGTTCAGAGTGGTTGAACTGCCGGGTGGAGGCCACGCCCTGACGCCTATCCCCTCCAAACCCTACCGCCAGCCCGCCAACAATTCTTGAAACGGCTTCCAGCAAGGGGCCGTGGGGGGCTCTACTCCGTCATCGGGTTGAAACAGGCCGCCCAGTGGTTCTCTCCCACCTCTTCCAGCGGCGGACTGGGATTCACCCGGCACTGGCTGAGCGCCTTGTGGCACCTCGGCAGAAAGGCGCACTCCTCAGGCAGGTTAACCATATCCGGCGGACTGCCCCTCAACGGCTGCAGCCTCCGCCCCACGTCGTCCAGCCTCGGCAGAGACTGTATCAGCGACCAGGTGTAAGGATGGCGCGGCTCCTTGAACAGGGGTATCACGTCGGCTGTTTCCGCCAGGCTTCCCGCGTACATCACTCCCACCCGATTCGCCATGTGCGCCACAATGCCCATGTCGTGGGTAATCAGCAGCACCGCCGAGTTCAGGTCCCGGCACAGCCGCTTCAACCGGTCCAGAATCTCCGCCTGCAGGGTAACGTCCAGCCCCGACGTGGCCTCGTCCGCTATCAATAGCCTGGGCTGCAGCACCAGGGCAATGCCGATCATCACCCGCTGGCACATGCCGCCGCTGAGGTTGAAGGGATACTCCCCCAGTATCCGGCGCGGGTCCGGCAGGCCCAGGTCCCGCAGCACATCCTGCGCCATCCGGTTGGCCTGGCGGGTGGAAAGGTTGGTGTGGTTCAGGATCACCTCTTCCAGCTGCGTTCCCACCGTCTGCACCGGGTTAAGCGCGGTCTGGGCATCCTGAAACACCATGGTGATTTCTTTGCCCCGGATGCTGCGCATGTAGTCCGAGCCGGCCCTCATCAGGTCCACGCCATCAAAGGAAACGCTCCCCTCCACCAGCGTGGCCGAATGGGGCAGCAGACCCATGATCGCCAGGGCCAGGGTGCTCTTTCCCGCGCCGCTCTCCCCCACCACGCAGTAGATCTGCCCCTCTTCCTGGCTGAAACTAACCCCATTCAGGGCTTTTACCTGCCCAGCGTTCGTCTCAAACTCTACCCGCAGGTTTTCTACTCTCAGTATTTCCGTCATCGGCTTTCTTGTCCGTTCAATTCGTGCCGTGTTCCGTCAACGCCAGTTTCGCCACAGTTTCCACTCGGTGAAGGGTTATTGCAGCGTTTCGGGCTTAAACCGCCCCTGCTTTATCTCCCTCACCAGGTCCTCCAGGCACGCGATTCGCCTGTCAAAACGCGTTGCCACCGTTCCCAGTTGGTGAATGCGGTGGGCGTCACTGCCGCCGGTGGACTGCAACTCAAAGGCATTTCCCACATCCCGGGAAAAGTCGTTTTCGTCCTCGCGCCCCCGACCGTTGCAACCCTCAATCGCGTCGCACATCAGGAAGAAATCGTCCGCCAGTGCCCGCTCCAGCATTTCCGCCCGGGCATCGGGATTCTTGCCCGGGTCGGACAGATACCGACGCCGATACGGGTGTGCGGCGATCATCACGCCGCCAGCCAGATTCACCTTCTGACGCAGAAAGCCCGGCTTGTGCAGCCCGAACACGTACTCCTTCAGCCCGAACACCAGGATATGGCCCGCATCTGTATTGATCTCGCTGCCCGGCAGCACCAGGAACTCATGCCTCTTTGACAGCGCCTGGACGTCGTCCATCGCCCAGAACTCATCATGCTCAGTCAGGCATATACCGTCCAGGCCCAGGGCCTTGGCCCGTTCTATCAATTCATCTGCGCTAACGAAACTGTCGTCCGACTTGGGGTAACTGTGAGTATGAAGGTCAATCAGCAATGGAGGCTACCGGCCCGAAAGCAAATGGGGTCTGCGCCAGCTATCCGCTTGGCAGGCCCCATAATACCATAATCCGATATGACCTCTGTCCGGACGCTATCCCATGCCCGTCACAATCCCGTTCGGATTTATTCTCTATTGCACTCGACGGAGTGACCGGCAGCAAACGTCAGCTTGACCTCGCCGCAGGCCCTGGGGGCTCTCGCCAAATTGAAGATTGAAGCTTCCCAGCGTACCATTTCGTCGTTCCCGCGAAGGCGGGAACCTCGCAGGCCGTAGTCAGGATTCCTCTTGATTCAGGCATGACGAGCCGATTTGACGACACCACGTAGTGGTCCAACTGCATTGAAATGATGGATGGCACTTGACTATCGCCATTCCCGCGGGAAACTCATCCTACAAGTTGCTCCGAGGTTCCCGCCTGCGCGGGAACGACGGTTTAGCCCCAACCCTTCATTACAATCTGACTGAACTACTAGCGCGGAATCAGCAATCCCTCGTCCTCGAGGACCTCGATAATCTGCTCGGCGCGATTGCCGCCGATCTTCAGCCGCCGCTCCAGCAGTGAGCTTGTCATGTGAGGATTCCGCAATGCCAGCTCCCGGGCCCGGTCCACCAGGCTCTCGTCCACGCCGTCGCCCAGTTCCCCCTCATCATCGTCCTCGAGATTGATGGGAGGCAATGCCGGGCCCTTCTGGTCCAGCCAGAACTCCACCAGCTTCTCGATCTCGTCGTCCAGCACCAGCGTTCCCTGCACCCGGCGGGGCTTGGGGGCGTCGTTGTTTAGCAGCAGCATGTCGCCCTTGCCCAGCAGTTTCTCGGCCCCAACCGAGTCCAGGATGACCCTGGCGTCCACCTGGGAAGCCACTGCAAACGCTACCCGCGTCGGAATGTTGGCCTTGAGCAGGCCGGTCACCACCTTTACTGAAGGACGCTGGGTCGCCAGCACGAGGTGTATGCCGGCCGCCCGCCCCAGTTGGGCCAGCCGCACCAGCGACTGCTCAATCTCAAAGCCGCCCACCAGCATCAGGTCTGCCAGTTCGTCCACAATCAGCACCAGGTATGGCATCGGTTCCTTGGCCTTGGCATTGTAACCGCTTATGTTGCGCGTCCCGATTTCAGCCATTGCCTTGTAGCGCCGGGTCATTTCCCGGATCAGCCCCCGAAGCATGGGGCTGACCTCGTCAACCTCCGTGATCACCGGCAGCACCAGGTGCGGTATCCCGTTGAACGGGGTCAGTTCCACCTGTTTCGGGTCCACCATCAGCATCCGCAGCTGGTCCGGCGGCTTGGTAAGCAGCATCGACGCCACAATGGAATTGATACACACGCTCTTGCCGCTTCCGGTTGCTCCCGCGATCATCATGTGGGGCAGTGCCGACAGGTCCATCGCCACCGAGTCCCCGCCCGCGTCGGCGCCCAGCGCAATGGGCAGACCTCCCCTGGTCGCAATCTTCCGGAAGTCGGCCCCGTCCATAATCTCCCGCATCGTAACCTTGCTGGGCGACGGAGTCGGTATTTCCAGCCCCAGGAGCGCCTCCCCCGGGACCTGCTCGAACCGCAGGCTTGGCGAGCTTATTGCCAGGGACAAGTCCCGTTCCCTGGCCAGGATGCTCTGCACTTTCACCCGCCCCTGCACCGCGGGAGCCTCTCCCTCTTTGACCGCTCCTCTCTTCTCCACCCAACCCGGCTGCAGTCCAAACCGGACAATTCGGGGTCCCGACTTGATATCGGCAACTTCCACCTGTACACCGTGGTCGGCCAGCGCGCTCTCGATGTTCGCCGCCATCTCCTTAAGGGGCTTATCATCAACGGAGCGCGCCTCCGCCGGCGCCAGCAGGTCCAGGGATGGCAGCTTCCACTTGGAGCCGCTGGAAAACACGGCCGGGGCACCCGGGACCTTGGCCTCCTGGGCCGGTTCCTCCTTCGTTTCAGGTTCCGGCATCACAACTTCAGCCGCCACCGGCGCCCGACTCTGTACGGACCGTCCGGTCAAGGAGCTGAACAGCCTCACGGGACTTTTCACTATGGCGGTAATCCAGCCGGGCCGGTTTTCGGCACGGAAGAGGGACGCGAGCCCTCTGCCGAAGGCCCTGGCCGCGTACGCTATGCCCAGGGCGGTGTAGAGCGCCGCCAGCCATAGTCCCTTGCCAATACAGGACAGCGCCAGCCAGTAGCCCCGGCCGGCCCTGCGCGACGAAATCAACAGCGGCATCACCGCCACCAGGGGCGCCAGTCGGACCATGCCCCACATTATGGAGTCGCCCATGCCGGCGCTGCCCCAGCGTCCCGCGAGGCCAACAAAGGCCAACGTACCGTAGCTCGAGTCAAAGAAGGACAAGGCGCCGATGCTCACAACGGCCGCGACTGCCCCCGCCAGCCACAGGTTCCAGTATCGCGCCAGCCATGCCGGGCGATAGCGCAAAGTCACCAGGGCAGCCCCCGTCCACAAAAGCGCGGGCACCCAGCCGTAACCGAGGCCTGTATAGACCTGGGTCCAAGCCTCAGGATACAGCCAGAACATGGTCCCGACCGCCGCCGCCAGCGCAACCACTATCATTACATCCAGCGCCAGGAAGAAGCGCGACCAGAATCTGGCGCTCCCCGACGAGGCAGGTGACCGACGCGCGGGCCGTGCAATGTCCGCCATAGGGCCCCCCATAAATGACGATAATAAAAATTGCAAATAGATGGTATCTGATGCTTAAGGAAAAGATGTAGCGGAACCGGCGTAAATTTCGGGGACTTTAGCGCCAGCGCCAGGCAAGGGGGGGCTAATTGAAGGCACACTCGTAGAAGGTATGCCTGCGCAAAGTTAGAAGCAGGGGGGAAGTGTTTGGTAGCTAGATTTCCAGCAGTACAGGAACGATGGTAGGCCGCCTCCGGGCCTCGGTCCGTATGAATCGGCCGGCGGCTTCCCGTATCAGGTTCTTGATTCGGTCCGGCTCGCCCATCAGGTCCCGTTTTTCCTGCAGCAGGTCGTCAACGGTGTCCGCCAGCCTGGGAAAGAGGTCATCGGTTTCCTCCCTCTCCATGAATCCGCTGCCCAGTACCTTCGTCGGGGAAGTTGGCAACCTGGTAAGGCCGTCCACCGACACCACCACGACCACCACGCCGTCCCGGGCCAGGGCCTTGCGTTCCCTCAGCACCTCGCTGTTCTGGTCCCGCGCGCTGGGTCCGTCAATCAAAATCGGTCCCACTGACACGCTCTCGACAACCTTTCCGCCGTCCTGGCTCAACTCCAGCACGTCGCCATCTTCCAGCACGAATATGCCCGACTCCGCCAGACCCATGTCCCAGGCCAGTCGGGCGTGGGCCATCAGGTGCCGGTACTCGCCGTGCACCGGAACAAAATAGCGCGGCCGGGTCAGGCTGAGCATCATCTTCAGCTCTTCCTGGCTGGCGTGGCCATGAACGTGAACCGTAGAAATCCGGTCGTAAAGCACGTTGGCGCCCTGCCTCAGCAGGTTGTCAATCGTCCTGCTGACCAGCAATTCATTCCCCGGAATGGGTGTGGCTGAAATAACCACCGTGTCCCCTTCCATCACCGAGACATCCCGGTGGTCCTGGTTCGCAATCCTCACCAGCGCTGATGTGGGTTCCCCCTGGCTGCCCGTCGTGATGAGCACCACCCGCTCCGGCGGATAGCTGCGGACCTCTCCCAGGCTTACCAGCGTTCCGTCCGGTATATTCAGGTACCCCATCTCCGCCGCCATGGCCACGTTGTCGGCCATGCTACGGCCCACTATCGCCAGCTTTCGGTTGTGGCGTACGGCGGCATCGGCAACCTGTTGTACCCGGGAAATCAGGGACGCGAAAGTAGCCACCATCACCCGTCCCGATGCCTCGCCAATGGCCCGGTCCAGTGTATCGCCCAGAATTGCCTCCGAAGGCGTATATCCGGGCACCTCCGCATAGGTGGAGTCGGAGCAGAGCAGCAACACCCCTTCTTCGCCGTAGCCCGCCAGGGTTGTCAGGTCTATGGTGTGTCCGTCCACCGGCGTGTGGTCAATCTTGAAGTCGCCGGTATGAATCACCGTACCCAGGGGCGTCCGCATCGCAATTCCCATTGCATCGGGAATGCTGTGGCACACCCGGAACCAGCGGGCATTGAAGTTGTCCCCAAAGGAATATTCCACGTCCGGCTCTATGGGGTGCGCCGACATGCCTCGCGTCGCCCGGTTCTCGTGGAGCTTCACCGAAATCAGCCCGTGGGCCAGCTTCGGAGCGTACACCGGCACGTCCAGCTGGGGCAGGATGTAAGGCAGAGCCCCGATGTGGTCTTCGTGGCCGTGGGTTATCAGAATGCCCCGAACCCTGTCGCTGCGTTCCACCAGGTAAGACACATCGGGAATGATCAGGTCAACGCCCAGCATGTCCTCTGAGGGAAACTGCACCCCGCAATCGACGACCACAATGTCGTCGCCGCATTCCAGGGCCATCATGTTCTTGCCTATTTCGCCCAGGCCGCCGAGGGGAATAATCCTTAAAGTGTGGTTCAAACCGGTTACAAAATCCTGAAATCTGGAGGTTAGAAAAGTGAAAGCTGTTCGGGCGGAGGCGTCTGTTCTTCCTGCGATATCTCTGCTTCCGGATTTTGCTGCCGGCCCTGCGCCAGTATCTCGGGAATGCGCCGGAAGTCCTCCATTATCGAGTCCCGCATCTCCCGCCGGTAGAGGGCCGCCGCCGGATGCATTATCGGATAGATGCGCCTACCGTCCTTCTCCCGCACCCTGCCCCTGGCCCGACTGATGCTCTCTCCGGGAAAGAAACGCCCCAGGGAAAACCTGCCCAGGGTCACAATCAGGCTGGGGTCAAGCAGTTCTATCTGCCTGTCGAGGTACGCTCCGCAGGCGCCGATTTCCGCCGGAAGAGGATCCCTGTTTTGCGGTGGACGGCAATTCACCATGTTGGCAATGTAAACCTGCCCCCGGTTCATGCCGATTGAGGCAAGGAGTTCATCCAGAAACTGGCCCGCCGGCCCAACGAAGGGGCGCCCCTGCCGGTCTTCCTGTACTCCGGGGCCCTCGCCGATGAACATTACCTTTGCGTTCGGCGAACCCTCACCGGGCACCGCGTTGGTGCGTCCCAGGTGCAGGTCGCAATTGGTGCACCGGTAAACCAGCTGGGCTATCTCTTCCAGGCTGTTCATGGCGAGTTCAAGGCGTTATCCGGCACGTCAGCGCCCCGCAAGACGGACACCGAGGCGCCGGTTGGGGTACGAGGAATTCACGGCCGAAAAGGGGCGGCATCGGCCATCCAATCGTTGCCGGGGAAGGGAGACCTGGCCGGACTATTCGTCGGAGACACCGTGCTCTACCAGGTAAGTGACAGCATCTCCTACAGTCTGGATATTGGCGGCATCGTCGTCGGAAATCTCCACCTGGTTGTCGTCGGTCGAGAACTCCTCCTCAAATGCCATTATGAGCTCCACCAGGTCCAGCGAGTCGGCGTTCAGGTCATCGACAAACGAAGAAGCTTCTGCCACATCTTCTTCGTCAACACCTAATTTATCCACAACAATCGATCTTACTCGTTCAATAACGGTGGCCAAGCGGTCATCTCCCTTCGGAAGCGAGTTTTTCCTGGTTCAGTTCTCCCTTGGACAGGTCTGTCATGGCCGTGCCAAGCACACCGTTCACGAACCTCGCCGAACTCTCGCTGCCAAATACCTTGGCTAGCTCCACGGCTTCGTTGACCGCAGTCTTGGCGGGAGTAACTGGATGGTAAAGCAATTCGTAAAGCGCAATGCGCAGTATATTGCGGTCTATGGGCGATAACAAGTGGATCGGCCATGCCGGCGCATATGTCTGAATCAACTGGTCCAGTTCCCGCTGCCTTTCCTGAAGCCCCTGCAGCAGGTCTCGGGACAGGGCAAGTACGCCGTCGGTGTCCTTCGACCGTACCAGGTTCTCCTCTACCAGCCATTCCAGGGCCGACTGATCATCAACCCTTCCCCGCAGGTCGTTGGCAAACCCGGCCTGCAGTGCAACCGTTCTGGCCAGGCTTCTGGGGTCCCTGGTAAAAACCTTTGGCATACTCACCAGAAATTGAGTGGGCGACCGTTATTCCCGGCTTCCGTCCTGCACTACAGCGACAGCTTTTTCTATGGAAGACGGATCGGACAGGGTGAATGCCTCTACATCCCGGTCGATTCTCTTGATCAGGCTCGACAAGACCCGGCTGGGCCCGAATTCAACAAAGTGGGAGGCGCCGGAATCCACCATGTACCGCACCGACTGCTTCCACCTAACGCAGTGGCACAACCCCTCCGTCAACTCGCTGCGGACCTCCTCCACCGTTGTCACCGGCGCTGCCAGGGAGTTGGCGACGATGGGAATTTCCGGCTCCGACATCTCCAGGTCGGCCAGGGCTGCAACCAGTCCCTGCTGGGCATGCCCCATCAGCGACGAGTGGAAGGCTCCGCTGACCTTCAGCGGCACCGCCTTTTTGGCCCCCCTGGCGGTCGCCAGGTCCATCGCCCGGGCCACCGCAATCTTGTCCCCGCTGATTACCACCTGGTCGTCGCTGTTTACGTTGGCCAGTTCCACGCCGGTCTCGGCGCAAATATGCTCGAAGGCCAGTTCCTCCAGGCCGATAATGGCGGCCATTCCTCCCGGGCGCACTTCCGATGCTTCGTGCATCAGCCGCCCCCGTTCCCGTACCAGCCGGACACCGTCGCCAAAACTGATCACACCGGCTACCACCAGCGACGTGTATTCGCCCAGGCTGTGCCCCGCCACCGAAATGGGCCTGGGACTCTGGGCCCCCAGGAACTCTGCCCAGGCCTTCCAGCACGCGATGCTGACCACCATAATTGCCGGCTGGGAATTCATGGTGTCCTGCAATTCCCGTGAAGGGCCCTCAAAGATAAGCCTGGACAACGAAAAGCCCAGGCTGTCGTCAGCTTCTTCAAATATTTCCCTGGCCGCCGGTGAGGACTGGTACAGCTCCAGTCCCATTCCCACGCTCTGGGAACCCTGGCCCGGAAACACGTACGAGAATTCCCGATTTTCCTGCGTCATCGTCATAGACTCTACCCTCAACCCAATTCGCCACTACTCTTCAGCAACCACTCTGGGGGATACGCCGCACTTGAAAGTCAGCCCTTCCCATGGGAAGGGCGTGCGGCTCATGGATATGGGGGTCTACATTCCGACGCCTACTACCTGGCGTCCACGGTAGTAGCCGCATTGGGGACAGGCGGCATGAGGCAACTTCGCGGCATTGCACCGCGGGCATCGGGAGGGGTGAAGGGGCTTCAACTTGTAGGAAGTCAGTCGCCTTCCTCTCCTTGCTCGCGTAACTTTCTTGTTTGGTACTGCACCCATGGTTCAGGTTCCTCTCAGTTTTCTGGCTGATTGAGCAGCGCCGCCAGCGCCTCCCACCGGGGATCTATGTCGCCGCCGCTGCACATGCACTTGCTTTCGTTCAGGTCAACGCCGCATTCCTGGCAAAGTCCCTGGCACTCCTCGCTGCAGAGCGGCTTGATCGGTTGCGCCGCTATGGTGCACTGCCTCAGCACCTCGGAAATGTCCAGAACATGACTCTCGTCTATGGTGGTTCCGTCATAGTCCCAGGGCGGCTCCATTCGCCTTCCGGTATTGACATCTACCACCGGAAAAAACTCTTCCTCCACCTCTATCTGGCAGCGGCTGGCAAATTCATTCAGGCACCTGCTGCAGCCCGATGGGGCCGTCGCGTCAACCGTACCTCTGACCAGCAGCCCCTGGTGGGTTCGCAATAACTCCATCCCGCCGTCGTACCAGGCGGAAGCCCCTCCGGGCATTGCCAGCTCCCCCGCTACAGTAACCCGCCGTACTGCGCCGGTGGACTCCTTGAGTAATTGCGCTACGTTGTATTGCATCAATTGTTAAAGCTTGTTATGGCAACCGTCTGCCATTTCCGGGTATAACTAACTATAGCCGACTATTCCGCCGGCCCGGCAAATTTTGGGGTAAATTATACGTGCCGTACGTGGTCTAATGTCAAGCCCGGAAACTCCGGCTTAAGTGTTCAAAGTTGGCGGGTTTTCCCGGCCAGCCAGTCCCGTCATGCTGGCGAACGCAGGCATACAGGATTTCTTGCTGCGTTTGACCTGCATTCACTGTCAGCCTTGCCTGATTCCGACTGGCGCCGGTATGACGAGTTCCAGGCTTCCGTGAATGCCACCTTTTAACAGTTACACACCCGCCTGGGCAATCGCCTCTTACTATCCACTTGAACCGCGCCAGGACTGGCTACAACGGACCAACAGCGCCGAGCGCTATCATGCTCCCCGAGCTTGGGAGAGTCTGAACTTCTGCCAACGATCCGTCATTTGGGTCCCAAAGCCTGGCTGGCAGCTACACATTTGAACGCTTCGGCGAATCCAGGAATCAGACGATTTAGCTAGCGGTGGCCCGGATGCTACGGCCGCCGTTTCTAATGAAAGCTTCACATTCTCCCGCCAACATCAGCGGCTCTCATTTCCCGTCAGAATCAGGCCCTCGTCTCTCCTGGTTTATGTAGTCAATGATGCCCTGGGTGGACGCCCCCGGCCCGAACACGGCATCAATCCCGATATCGGAAAGCGGCTGCCGGTCTTCCTCGGGGATTATTCCCCCCAGCACCACAAGCACGTCCTCCATCCCGTTCGCGCTGAGCAGGCGCATAATTTCGGGCATCAACTCCATGTGCGCACCGGAAAGGATGCTCAACCCCAGAACTTCAACGTCTTCCTGCACCGCCGCCTGCACTATCATCTCCGGTGTCTGCCGGATGCCCGTGTAAATGACCTCCATGCCCGCGTCTCGCATTGCCCTGGCTATTACCTTGGCCCCTCGGTCATGGCCGTCCAGCCCCGGTTTGGCTACCAGCACGCGGATTGGCTGATTGTCCTGAACCATACTCGGTTTACTTCTCCTGGTACTCTTGCAAAGCCGCATCTCTCCCGCAGCCCCACCATTCTATCCTAACGCCGGCCGCCTTGACACCCAATTGAGGGCTTCGTAAGATGGATTGGCAGGTCCGGTCTGGTTCGCGCCGGATTTCGGCCACACCAGAGTCCCAGTAGCTCAGTGGATAGAGCGGCTGCCTTCTAAGCAGCGGGTCGCGGGTTCGAATCCTGCCTGGGACGCCACTTCCCTCTTTCCCTCACCCCAGAAAGCCATTACAGAGTCCTTTCCCCCTTTATGGAGCCTGACCTGGATGAGGATGCCGTTCTTCCGGCATAAGCCAGGTATGGACCGCCGCACCTCTGGGTGGTCATTGAAAGGGCCTCCATCCGCCATCAACCTCCTGCGACACCCGCCCTGCCTCCCGTGAAATACCGCAGGCCTCCGGCATTCAACCGGAGGCCTGTCATTTGGCGCCAGCTCGCTGGGTGGGCAACTCGGCATCAAGCCGCTGGCGGGTCAACAGAATTGCAATGGCGGGCGAGGCCTGACCACCGTTCCCGCGCAAGGGCGGAAGCCTCGCAGGAACGGCAATGCTCCGTATAACCCGTCACTACAAAGCAGTTAGTCCGCTAGGCGTACTTGCCCGTCAACTGAGGCGTCGTCGTGTCATGCCCCTGGTTCTGGCGGTCCAGCCGGGTCTCCCTCGCCCAGGTCCGCTTCAAGTCGTCCTTGAAGTTCAGGTGAAGGTTGCCCAGTCCCTCGCACTCCAGGTCCAGAACGTCGCCGTCCATCAGGGCGCTCAGGCCCCGGTGGTTGGTGCCCGTCGCCACGATGTCGCCCGGCTCCAGGGGGTGTATGGACGTAACCCACTCCATTATCCTCGGAATCTTGTGGGCCATATCGTCGGTGTTGTAGTTCTGCTTGACTTCGCCATTGACCTTCAGCACAACCTGCCGGTTCAGGGGATTGGTGAACTCGTCAGCCGTCACTATGTAGGGACCGATGGGGCAGAAGGTGGCGCGCGACTTCATCTGGTAGAAGGTATTGCCCGGGGGCAGCACGCCACGGGCCGACCCGTCAATAAAATTCAGGTACCCGAATATGTGGTCATACGCATCTTCAGGCTTTACGAACTCGGCCCGTTTGCCTATCACAAAAGCCATCTCCGCCTCAAACTCAAAGATGGTGGCGGGGATGTCTGGCAGGACCACAGTATCGTCCGGCCCGATTACGCAGTGCGGCGACTTCAGGAAGGCGTTGATTGGCGCCGGCTCGTCTCGCGTGCCGTCTTCCATGTAATTAACCGCCATGCAGACTATCGTGTACGGCTTGGGCAGGGGCGGGCGCAGCTTCACCGAACTCAGGGGGACTCCGGCTTCCGCGTTGACTATAGCCTCAATGCCAGCCCGATGGCCGTCGAACCCTTCGATCACCCGGTTTATCAGGTCATGCGGCGAGGTATGGGCCACGCCGCTCACTGCGGACGATACGTCCACCACGTTGTCGCCCTTGACCACGCCCAGCTTGAAATCGTCAAAAAAGGCCAGCTTCATTTCAGTTTCTCCTTCTCCGAGAGGGCCTCGGAAACCAGCTCGGGACCTTCTGTTGCGGGGGCAGGCTAGACCAGCACGCCAAAACCGGACACCGTGCAAAGTTCTATCCGGTTGCCGTCCAGGTCGTTGATGTAGAAGGCCCGCTGCCCGTCGTTGCGGGTCTGGATTTCCGTGGTCTCGATGCCTCTGCCGTTGAAATACTTGTGCGATGCCTCAATGTCGTCCACTTCAAAAGCCGTGTGGTGAGACGGCGCGGAGGGCGCATCGGGGTTTTCGATAATGTGGACCATAGCGCCGCTGGGCAACTGCAGCCAGTACAGGTGGTCGCTGTTGACCATCTTGGGAATCTGCTTCAATCCCAGAAAATCCTCGTACCACTTCAAGGCCGCGTCCTTGTCCTTGACGTTGTAGGTAATGTGGTTAATATTCTTGAGCCTGATGGGATCTTCAAGCATTGTATTCCTCCCTTTTTCGTATTTTCATGGTGCCGCTATAATACCAGCAATTCATCACTCGACCAAACTCCCGGAACGGGCCGAAGCACCCCGCCAGTACCACCGGAACGCCCTCGGTTCTTCGACCGTCACAGCTCCCTGTACCCTCCAGCAAATCCTGGAGCGGTATGGGAACCGCGGCTCCGAGAATCGCGGGGATTTCATGCTCGCTCCGACCTGCGCCGGAGTGGAGACCGTACGGCGCCGCACATCCGGCCCTTGACGTCCTTCCTGGATTCCGGTTAAGAGTTGAAATAGCGAAGCGGGCTGACAACACTGCAAGCCCGTTGCGCCGCTACGGCCCCTTTTCGTTATCCCCCGGCCTGAACACGGATAGAGGCAAGATGGCAGTGACGCTCATTCATCTGCCGCAGCGTGGAGTCGCTGCCAGCGGACTCCACCTTGGCCGAAGCCGCTTCTACACCCCCAGCACCCTCTCCAGGTTCTTCCAGAGTATTGCGTCCTTCTCGTCCTGGGTCAGGCTCTCCAGGCTGTTGACCCAGGCAGTGGGTTCATCTATGCCCATATCGTAAGGGTAGTCGCTGCCCAGGAATATTCGATCGATGCCTGCCGTGTCTATCATGTACCGCAGCACCGGCTCGCTGTGGGTCAGGCAGTCGTAATAGACCTTGTCCAGATAGGTGCTGGGAATGTTGGCGCCCAGTTCCCGCGCCTCTGACCGCACCTGCCAGCCCCGGTCGAGCCGGCCCGCCCCGAAACAGGTGAAGCCGCCGCCGTGGGCCAGGCACACTTTCAGGTCCGGGAACCGGTCCAACACCCCGCCAAACACCAGCGTGGCAAATGTCACCACCCGGTCCGAAAGGTTGCCAATGGAATTGTCTATCGCCCACCCCTTGGTGTCCCTCGGCTTGACGATGGTATCGTCTCCCTCCTGGTGGAAGAATATGAGTGCGCCCAGCTCCTCGGCGGCGGACCAGAAGGGCAGGAAGTCCTCGTGATCCAGGGTCTTGTTATTGACGTGGTCGGCTATCTGTGCGCCCTTCAGCCCCAGTTCATTGACCGCCCGCTCCAGTTCGGCAACTGCGGCGTTGACGTCCTGCATTGGCAGGGTGGCCATCCCCGAAAACCGCTCGGGGTGAGAGCGGGTCAGCTCCGCCACGTAATCGTTGCACTCCCGGGCAATTCCGGCCCCCACATCACCGGGCAGGTCATAGTTGTACATGCCCACCCAGGTGGTCAGGACTTGCACGTCCACGTCCACCGAATCCATGTAGGCTATCCGCTCATCAGCATTCAGGGAATACGCAGGGTGCAACCACTGGCGCTTGTCTCCCTGCACCAGAAACTGCCGGCCATTCATTTCCTGGCGGGTGAATCCGTGCCAAGTCTGACCCTCGGGCAAATGGGATGCCGCCAGCGGGGCAATATGGGCATGAATATCTATACTGCGCATTTGCAAGTCTCCTGATATTTGCGATTAAAGAACTGTTCTATGGGGCTTTTGGACGTAAGCTCAAAGCATATATAAGAATGTGCTTCGTAATTCTGGAGAAAGTCGGTATGACGGCAGATGGGGCTCCTACTTGCCAGTCGCTCGAATATGCCCATTACCATCGCCGTCAGTTGCCTTTGCACTAAATCCCCAGCAGATTCTCCAGGTTCTTGTAGAGAATCGCCTCCTTTTCATCCTGGGTCAGGCTTTCAAGCCCCAGAACCCATGACACCGGCCAGTCAATCTGCATGTCAAACGGCCAGTCGGTGCCGAACACCACCTTGTCTATCCCCACCGAATCTATCAGCATTCGCAACGCCGGCTCGCTGTGGGTCAGGCAGTCGTACCAGAATTGGTTTAGATAGGTACTGGGCGGCTTGTTTAAGTTGACTCGCGCTTCCGACCTAACCTGCCAGCCCCGGTCCATGCGCCCCGCGCCAAAGCAGGTGTAGCCCCCCCCGTGGGAAAGGCAAATGCGCAGGTCGGGGTACTTATCCATTACTCCGCCGAATACGAAGGAGGCGTAGGTTATGGCCCGCTCCACCAGGTTTCCGATGGTGTTGGGCAGGTGGTAACGCGTCGAGCGCTCTCCCACGACGGTCTGCATGCCCTGGTGAATGAGGACCACGGCCCCGGTCTGCTCCGCCACCTCCCACACAGGAAAGAACTCCGGGTCGTCGTAGGTCTTGCCGTTGACGCTGTCGTCAATCATGGCCCCCTTCAGGCCCAGTTGCGTCATCGCCCGTTCCAGTTCGGTTGCCGATGCCGCCACGTCCTGCATCGGAAGGGCGGCCAACCCGGCAAACCGGTCGGGATGGTCCCTGGTCAACTGCGAAACATAGTCGTTGCATTCCCGGTCCATGGCGGCGACGGTGTTGGCGTCCCGGTCATAGCAATAGAACACGGCATTGGTCGAGAGTACGTGGACGTCCACGCCCAGGGAGTCCATGTCGGTAAGCCGCTGTTCCGGCGTCCACATGGTGCGGGGCACCGCCAGGTGAAACTCGTGAGACATCCCACTGATGCCGTACCATTCCTCGCCGGCCTCCACCGCGCGGATGTATCCTTCGGGGCTGATGTGGGCGTGCATGTCTATAGATCTCATGGATTGCAAGCTCCTGCGTTGTGGGGTGTCGCGGGGGCTAAAGCCCCAGCATCTCTTCCAGGTTTTTCCAGAGGATGGCTTCCTTCTCTTCCAGGGTCAGGCTTTGCAGCCCCATCACCCAGGACACCGGCCAGTCAATCTTCATATCCGCCGGCCAATCGGTGCCCAGCACAATCCGTTCAATGCCCACCGTGTCAATCAGCATCCGCAGGGCCGGTTCGCTGTGGGTCAGGCAGTCGTAGTAAAACTTGTTCAGGTAATTGCTTGGCGGCTGGTCAATATTGACCCGCGCCTCCGACCTTACCTGCCAGCCCCGGTCCATGCGTCCGATGCCAAAGCAGGCATAGCCGCCGCCGTGGGCCAGCAGCACCTTAAGGTCCGGGCACTTGTCCATCACCCCGCCAAATGTGAATGCGGCAAAGGTAACTGCCCGGTCGGCCAGGTTCCCGATGGTGTTGCGAACGTGGTAGCGGGGCTGGCGCTTGGTGCCAATGGTGGAGCCGCCCTGGTGAATGAAAATCACCGCTCCCATCTGTTCCGCCGCCTGCCATATGGGCAGGAATTCGGGCTCGTCAAAGGTCTTCCCATTTACCTGGTCGCCAATCATGGCTCCCTTCATCCCCAGCTGGTTTACCGCCCGGTCCAGTTCGGCAATCGCCGCGCTGGCGTCCTGCATGGGAATGTTGGCCAGCCCTGCCAAGCGGTCGGGGTAGTCCATGGTCATCTGGTAAATTTCGTCGTTGCAGTCCCTGGCTATGGCCGTGGTCACCGCCACGTCCTTGTCATACTGGTAAAAGCCGGCGTTGGTGGATACCACCTGGATATCCACGCCAAGGGAGTTCATATCCGCAATTCGCTGCTCCGGCGTCCAGGCGTTGCGGGGATTAAACAGCTCTCCGTCGGCGGTGGTCATGCCGTGCCAGTCGTTTCCTGACAGCACCGCTCGTTGAAAGCACTGGGGAGTGGAGTGAGCATGAATGTCAATGCTTCGCATCTGGCTTCCTTTTCGAGAATTTCCGGGTAGCCGCCGGTTACTGCGGCCCCGGCCCGGGCTTAAATGCCCAGCAGGTTTTCCAGGTTCTTGTATAGAATCGCTTCTTTCTCGTCCTGCGTAAGGCTCTCCAGGCCCAATATCCAGGAGACCGGCCAGTCAATGGCCATGTCGGCCGGCCAGTCAGTGCCAAATATGACCTTGTCTATACCCACAGTGTCTATCAGCATCCTCAAGGCAGGCTCGCTGTGGGTCAGGCAGTCATAATAGAACTTGTTCAGATAGGAACTGGGCGGACTGCTTATATTCACTCGCGCCTCGGGCCGGACTTGCCAGCCCCGGTCCATGCGACCGGCGCCAAAGCAGGTATAACCTCCGCCGTGGCACAGGCATACCCTCAAGTCGGGACACGCGTCCATCACCCCGCCAAAAACGAACGAGGCAAAGGTGACGGCCCGGTCCACCAGGTTGCCGATGGTGTTGTGCAGGTGGTAGTTGGGGTTGCGGTCCCGCACCAGCGTCTGGCCTCCCTGCTGGTGGACCAGCATTACCGCCCCCATTTCCTCGGCGGCCTGCCACAGCGGCAGAAACTCGGGGTCGTCGTAGGTCTTGCCGTTGACGTGATCGTCAATCATCGCCCCAACGAATCCCATCGTGTTGACGCACCGGTCCAGTTCCTGGATGGCCAGGTTCACGTCCTGCATCGGGATGATGGCCATTCCCTTGAACCGGTCAGGATAGTCCACCGTCATCTGGTAAACCTCGTCGTTGCACTCCCGGTGCATCGGCAGGATTACCTGGGGGTCGCGGTCATAGTAGTAATAGAAGCTGAAAGTGGAAACCACGTGAACGTCCACCCCCAGCGAGTTCATGTCGTCAATCCGCTGTTCCGGCGTCCACGAATTTCTGGGGCCGATGCCCATTTCACCGGGCTTCACTCCGTGCCATTCCCGGCCTTCCCGCATGGCGCGGATGAAGCACTGCGGTGTCAGGTGTGCGTGTATGTCTATACTGCGCAATGGTTCCTCCTGGCAAAGAAGTAACTCGCCGGCGGCTTCTCCCTGGCCATACTGAATGGCCCGGCCCTCAGCCGCGCCACTAATCGCTGGACATGCCCAGAAGTTTCTCCATGTTCTTCCACAGGATGGCCTCTTTCTCGTCCTGGGTCAGGCTTTCCAGACTCAGCACCCACGCAACCGGCCAGTCAATCTGCATGTCGAAGGGCCAGTCCGTACCGAATACAACCTTGTCTATGCCCGCCATGTCTATCAGCATTCGCAGGGCCGATTCGCTGTGCGTCAGGCAGTCATAGTAAAACCGGCTCAGATAGGCGCTGGGCGGCTGCGGAATCTGGGGCAGGCGTCCCACGTCCCAGCTGCGGTCCATTCGGCCCACGCCGTAGCAGGCATAACCGCCCCCGTGAGCCAGGCAAATCTTCAGGTCGGGGCAAGCGTCCATCACTCCGCCCATAACAAACGACGCGAAGGTCACAGCTCGGTCCACCAGGTTTCCTATGGTATTTGGCAGGTGGTAGCTCCGCGTCCGGGGCGCGACCAGCGTCCCGCCTCCCTGGTGTATCAGGAACACCGCGCCCATCTGCTCAGCCGCCTTCCACAGCGGAAGAAACTCCGGCTCGTCGAAGGTCTTGCCGTTGACCTTGTCGTCAATCATCGCGCCTGCCATGCCCAACTGGTTCACGCACCGGTCCAGTTCGGCAATGGCCAGGTCCACGTTCTGCATGGGAATCTGGGCCAGGCCCTTGAAGCGGTCAGGATGATCAATGGTCATCTGGTACACTTCGTCGTTGCACTCGCGATGCATGGCGGCAATTACCTGCGCATCCCCCCCGTAGTAGTAAAACTGGGCGCCGGTGGAAGCCACCTGCACGTCCACGCCCAGCGAGTCCATGTCCTTTATCCGCTGCTCCGGCGTCCACTCCAGCTGGGGCTCAATGTCCAGGGGTCCGGGACCCACCCCGTGCCACACTTGACCCTCTTTCATGGCCTTGATATAAGACTGGGGCGTAACGTGGGCATGTATATCTATACTTCTCACCTTTACCTCCACATTTGGTCAGTTAAACCGGCTGGGCCATTGTAGGGGAAGAGCCCAGCCAGGGCAATCAGAATTCATTGGGGGTTGGAATCCTTCCTTTCCCCGAAAAACAATCTCCCCCGGTTTGGGGGAGATTGCAATGAATATGCAAAAGGCCTGGCCTGTTCTGGCTGCTTACCGGCCCCGCATCCGGGGGTCGAACAGGTCGCGCAGGGCGTCGCCGAAGAAGGCAAATCCCATCACGGTGATAGTTATGAAGAAACCGGGGAAGGCGATAATCCACGGCGCCCTCGGCGCGTACTGGGCCGCCTGTCCGGTGAGCATCCGGCCCCACGACGGTGTCGGCTCCGAAATTCCCAGCCCCAGGTAGCTCAGCCCGGCTTCCGTCAAAATGGCCGTGCCGAACATGGACGACATGATGATCAGGAACGGCGCCACCGTATTCGGCATTATGTGCCGCATCATAGTCCTGATGTCCGACGCTCCAATCGACCGGGCCGCCATCGTGTAGTCCATTTCCCTGATGGCGATGGTCGCCGACCGGATCACGCGAACTCCCCGAGGGAGAATCGTGGCCGCAATGGCCAGGATCACGTTGGGCAGCGTGTTCCCGAACACCGCTACAATCGTCAACGCCAGAATCAGGTCCGGGAAGGACATCCACATATCCACCAGACGTTGCACAATGGCGTCAACCTTGCCCATGAAGAAGCCGGATATCAGGCCGATAACAGCCCCGATACCCGTTCCCACCAGCACCGACAGGAACCCGACCAGCATTGAAATGCGGGCCCCATGAACAATCCGGGAGAAAATGTCTCGCCCAAAGTTGTCGGTACCGAACAGATAGGTAAAGTTGGGAGCCGCCAGCACATCCTCATAGTTCTGCTGCTGGTAGGCAAAGGGCGCAATCAAGTCCGCAAGCAGCGCCGTCAGCACCATCACGATTACAATTACCAGCCCCACCGTACCCAGCAGCTTGTGCCGGAAGTAGTAGAGCATGTACTTTCCCATCCCCGGTCTTCGGGGAGGTTCCGCGGCGATCAGATTCTGGCGAATCTCTTCGGCGCTGGTTGATTCATTCGGTGTAGTCATAGCTTTTCCTTCGGTGAAGCTGGTTCAGTGTCCTTCGCTGTAACCCTTGGCCGATTCCCAAACTATTCGTACCTGATTCTGGGGTCGAGCCAGGCGTACATTACGTCAACCACGAGGTTAGCCAGCAGCACCACCAGGGCGATGAACATTACGATGGCCTGCACTACCGGGTAGTCCCGGGCCGCCACGCCCTGAATGAACAGCTTTCCAATGCCGTGCAGATTGAACACCTGTTCAATGATGACCTGTCCGCTCATCAGGAACACCACTTCAAACCCCGCCAGGGTTGTCACGGGCAGAAGCGCGTTTCGCAGCACGTGCTGCCCCAGGACCTTGGACCGGTAAAGACCCTTGGCCTCGGCGGTCCGCACGTAATCTTCCCTCAGCACTTCCAGCACCGAAGAGCGGGTCATCCTTAAAATCTCCGCCGAGCTTCTTAAGCCCACCAGGAACGCCGGCAGCAGCAACACCGAAAGGTTGCGCACCGGGTCATCCCACAGGTGACGGTACTCAATTGGAGGCTTCCACCCCCATATCGCCACCAGGCCCGCTATTACCATCAACGCCAGCCAGAACCCCGGCATGGCTTGCAGGGTCATGCTTGAGCCTCGCAACAGGTAGTCAACCCACGTGTCCTGGCGCACGGCGGAGATGACTCCGCCCACCGTACCCAGGATCATCGCAATTGCAACGGCCAGTACTCCAAGCTCGAAACTCAGGAATATCCTGGGCGCCATCCTGTCCCACACCGGCTTCCGGTTGGTCCAGGAAATCCCGAAGTCACCCTGGAAGAAATTACCCAGCCAGCGGGCGTACTGCTGCGGCAGCGAACCCTGCAGTCCAAGCTGCTCCCGAATCTTCTGGAACTGCTCCGAACTGGCGTCGTAGGCTTCTCCAGGCTCCCCGCCCAGCAACAGCGCCGTGGCGTAGTCGCCGGGGATGGTGTGCAGCATCACGAAAATAAAGATGGACACACCGAAGGCTGTCGGGATAAACAGCAACAATCTCTTGATCAGGTATGTTCTCATTTGCTCTACACCTCCCCGGTGCCGACTGTGAAACTGTTTTGGACTGTCTTGGTACGCCGGGGTTTTCCTGTGCGGTAATTTACGATGGTCTGCTGCCTATGGTTTCACGAAATTATATTCGATACCTAAGCATTTTCAAGGGGTATTGACGAAAAATCAGAATAATTCCCCAATTTCGACAGTTGTAAAATCTGTCTATTACGATATTCGATAAATGCTGAGGGCCCGATATCCCTTCCTGGGGCCAGCAGGTTCTAAAAGTGGGCCACCCACCGGAGCGGTGGGCGGCCCAACCTGTTATTGATCCTTATCCGATTTTAGCGGTTTGGTGAAGCCGCTTAGGCTCCCCCGGGTACACCGGAGATCTGACCGGCATTGTCCGAGTTGTCCATGTCCGCCGGGTCAATCCACAAGTGCATGAACTTGAGGAAAGATCCGTTGGGGGCCGGGAAGTGGGAGTATCCATTGACTTCCGGCCAGAAGGACACGGCTTCCTGCTCCCAGTAAACCGGGAAGGAACTGTACTGGTTCATCGCGGCCAGCTCAATCTGGTGAGCCAGATCAAGCCTCGCAGCCGGGTCCAGCTCGGTCTGGGCCTGGTCCAGCAGCGATACAATGCCATCGTCGCACGGACCGTTCGGAGTCCAGTAGTTACCGGCGGAATCGCAACGCAGGAATCCAGCGACGCCGGCGTTGGGGTCATCAGCCGTAACAGTGCTGTTACCAGGCTTCAGGTCGCCCCAGGTGCCGCTGGCTTCCTGTTCGCGATAGGCGATGGTCTCAACCAGGTCAAAGTCGGTCTGAATGCCGACCAGCCGCAGCTGCTCCTGCAGGAAGGTGGAGCGAGCCTGCACCTGGGCGTCAGACTCTACGGTGAAGGAGTAGGTCTTCTCGAAATCGAACCCTTCGCCTTCCAGGATGGCCCTGGCTTCGGCGCGGGTGGCTTCCATGTCGTCGGATACGCACCAGCCGGGCACCGAGCAGCGCTGCTCCTGGGACAGTTCCCAGGGACTGCCGGGGGCATAGCCAAATCCGCCGGCGGCTCCGTGGCCATCCTGCAGCACCTGGATACCCGCCCTTCGGTCAATGGCCATTACGACGGCCTGGCGCACCTTCACGTTGTCGAAGGGCGCGTTGCGGGCGTTGATCCACAGCCGAAAGTTACCCCGAGTGGCCCGGATCACGGTCGCGATCTGTTCGTGGTCAACATAGGACTGATACTGACCCCAGTTACGGACCCAGTGCCAGTCGGTCTGGTGGGCCAGCTGGGTGGCCTGCTGGGTGGACTCATCCAGAATACCGTTGATCACCAGTTCGTCCACGTAGGGCAGACCGGGGAAGTAGTAGTCCGGGTTCTTGTCAAAGTACTGGGTGTCGATACCGACCTGCTGGTCTTCCCTCCACATGAAGGGGCCCAGGCCGACTGAGACATCCTGGAACATGGCTTCTTCGCCGCCAGCTTCAAACCAAGCCTTGTTGAAGACCTGGGCGCGGCGGTTGGCCAGCGGCAGCAGCAGAACGGACTCGCCGCTGGGGCCGGTGAACTGCATCTCAAGGGTCATGTCGTCGGCGCAGCTGAACGTATCTACGTTGGCCAGCCGACTCTGCATGTAGCTGGCGGTGATACCTTCGCCGGACCGCATAGTCTCAAACGAGAATCTGGCGTCTTCGCACGTGAATGCGTCACCGTTGTGCCACGTCGTGCCGGGTCGGAAGTTAAAGGTTATTGCATCAAGGCCATCGGCCAGTTCCCAGCTCTGCGCCAGGTCGGGAATAATGGGCGCGCCGGAATCATAGGGATTCTCCATTACCAGGAGAGCCCCCGTGGGCATGCGATACCGGTCGGTTACGCCCGAAGCGGCCCCCCACGCGTTGGCGTGTTCAAGGGGGTCCTCATAGTTGATGCGCAGCGTACCGCCATAAACAACCTCGCCGTAGAAGTCGGCGACATTGTCGGGTATGGGCACTACGTCGGAAGCAGCCATCGTGTCAGGCTTATCCATCATGGCTTCTTCAGGCTTGTCCATCGCCTCGGGCATCGCCGTCGGCTCGGGCATAGCCTCGGCCGCGGGTGCGGGTGCCTCGGTCGGCGCTGCGGTGGGCACCGGGGTGGCGGTGGCTGCAGCGCCGCAAGCGACGGCGGCCAAGGCCATTATCGCCAATACTGGAGCAACTACCAGCGCCCGTGGGTTCCTAAACCAGTGGTTGGGCATTTTGTCTATCCTCCACATTTCTCAGGGTAACCATAGTCCTGTTTCCAGCTATATCTGCTGGCAGACGACTAATCCTCAGTGATCCCTTAGTTACTCCTTGCACCTCCTTCTAATTAGGATTGGTACATTCGAAAATTGCCTTAGAATGCAAGTCCTTCCTGTAACCCACGGCCTTTTTGCAAACCCCAGCAATATATACACTCAAACTAGGTGTGTCAATAGTCGCCAGTCTCGAGCAAGACTTCAGAATTGGAGGCATTTTCCGGCCTGCCAGCCCCGTTATACCGGCCCTCGCCGGTAGCCAGGACTCCTTGATACACTTGACCTGTATGCATTTGTTCACTGTCAGCCTTGCTGGATTCCGGCCTGTGCCCGGATGACGAGTCCCAGCCTCCGTGAATGTCGTCCCTGAACTGTTACTGTTTCGAGCAAACGCCATAGGCAGCCGGACCGGCCACGTCGCCGGAGCCGTCGCCCTTGTATGTTTCAACTAATTCGATGACAAAAGTTGCAAAGTTTCCAGGGGCGTCTTGCCCTTGAGACCCTGGTGGGCCCGAACCGTATGTCCCCACCGGTCCCTCCCCTAACCCCCAACCAAATCTCCACAGAAGCCTCACCTGCTTATCCTCAATCAGCCCTCTCAACGGGTAATTCACCGAACATCGAATCCGCAAATAATTGACCTTGTTTATTATTCGTAATATCATTTTCAATTGAGGTATGCCCATACAGAAAAACCTGTTGTTCAAGGTTCAGCCCAGCCGCTGAACGAGGAATGGAATTGAGCGATAACAAAGCATTGGCGGGCCTCTTTGTCCTGGCTATCCTGGGTTTGGCTATAGCTGCCGTTCCCATCGCCGCCCGGCTCAGCCTCCTTTGGCTCTACATCGAGCCTAATCCCAGGCACATGCCGCCCGTACTGACCGGCGAAGCCGTGGGCTGGGGGGTTATCGGCCTCTTGACCGGAGCCGCCGTGGTAATTGTCTCCGAGTCCATTTTCTGGCACCACAACCGGAGCCTGTGGACCAAGTACCGGGGCCTCATTATCGGCGCCATCGTATCCATGGTTGCCGGCGTCACCCTTGGCATTTTCTTTGCCATAATCCAGATGGACAGCGTGGACGGCCAGGCCATGGAGACCAAGCAACTGGCCGCACTGGCGGGCGCCACGGCCAGCGGCATCTGCGCCATCGCGGGCATTTTCGCCGGTACCGTCGTCAGGCGCTACGTGGTGGGACTGTACCGCCTGCCCCAGTCCGACCAGCCCAGCCGTATCACTTTTAATGATGAAGACGCCACAGGATCCCGCCGGGCCGCGCGGGAAAGGAGCACCCATGCGGGAGAACACTCTTAAGCAAAAACTGGACGCGGGTAAGGCCGTTTTCGGGGTTATGATTACCTTCCCCTCGGCTCCCGTGGTTGAAATGCTCGGCGCCCTGGGCTTCGACTGGGTCCTAATCGACAACGAGCACGGCTCCATCACCGTCGATAACTCCGAGGATATGGTCCGCGCCGCCGAGCTCAGCGGCATCGCCCCCATCGTGCGTCCCGTCGCCAATAAGCCCGAAATTATCGCCCCCTTCCTCGACCGCGGCGCCTGGGGCGTCCAGGTCCCCCACGTCAACACCGCCGGGGAAGCCCGCGCCGCCGTGGACGCCGTCAAGTACTACCCCGAAGGCCACCGCGGCATCTTCAGCCGTGGCCGCCCCGCCGGGTACGGCTTTGCCGGCTCTACCTCCGACTACGTCAAGGATGCCAACGCCAACACCCTCGTCTGCCTCATGCTTGAGGAAGTGGAAGCCATCGAAAACCTGGAAGACCTGGTCACCGTGGACGGCGTGGACGTCTACTTCATCGGCTCCGGCGACCTCTCCCAGTCCATGGGCTACCCGGGTCAGAACACCCACCCCGAGGTCCAGGCCCAGATGGAAAAGGGCGTCAAGATCATCCGCGATGCCGGCCGGGTCGCCGGCGTAAGCTGCCCCGACAACCTGGTCCCCAAGTTCCTGGGCATGGGCGTCCAGTACTTCCACGGCAACGTGGGTACCCTGTTGCAGACTTCCAGCGTGGACTACCTCAACGCCATGCGGGCTTCCGCCTCGGACGCTGGCATGTAGTTCCCACCGCGAAAGGAAAGTTCAGACTCGGCGCTTGCCGGCCCGGCAGGCGCTTTCTATTGCGCCCTCCCGCCCGTATCCGGACACCCTGCCTGGCTGCCCGGATCAACCGGCGGCATCAACTCTTACCCCCGGAGGAACCGTGAATTACCGTACCCTGGGCCGCACCGGCCTCAATGTTTCTGAAGTTGGCTTCGGCGGCGCCGGCATCGGCCACGTCTGGGGCCCCACCACCGACGAGGAATGCATCCGCTCCGTCCGGCTGGCCCTCGACCTGGGCATAAACTTTTTCGACACCTCCCCCATGTACGGCGGCGGAAAGTCCGAGGAGAATCTCGGCAAGGGTCTGGCGGGGCGGCGTGAACAGGCGATCATCGCCACTAAGGTCAGGCTCCAGGCCGAAGAGGACCGTGCCAGCGGCGAAAGCATGGCCGCCGCCGTCCGCAGTTCAGTCGATCAGAGCCTTACCCGCCTGGGTACCGATTACGTCGATGTCCTCCAGGTCCACCACCAGGTCGGAGCACAGCGAGGCCAGTACATGGCCGCCGTCGGTCCGCCCCCACGCTACGCGCTGCTTCTGGACCGCGAAGACTGCCTTTCCCTGGGCCATGCAATGAAAGAAATGGTCAAGGAAGGGAAAGTCAGGTTCATTGGCATCACCGCCTGGGACGGCGACCCTGATGCCGTCAGGGCAGTCCTGAAAAGCGGGGTATTCGACACCGCGCAGGTCCTCTACAACCTGCTCAACCGCACCGCCGTCGCAGCTCCTCCCTCCGGATTCGACGACATGGACCAGGGCCAGTCCCTTCCCATCGCCAGGGAAGGCCATGTCGGCGTCATCGGAATCAGGTCCCACGCCGCCGGCGCTCTGGTTGACCGCCTCGACCGCGAGGCAGCCCCTGACACGGAGGTTGCCCGCGACCATCGCCGCGCCCGGAACCTCTGGCCCCTGCTGTCCGGCCAGTATTCCACCTCTTCGCAGGCCGCCCTCCGCTTCTGCCTCGACAATCCGGACATCGCCACCGTGGTCCCCGGCTTCAAAAACGCCGCGGAAATGGAGGAGGCCGCCGCCTGTTCCGACTTGCCTTCCCTCCCGGCCGAGGCCCTCGCAGCCCTGGACTCTCTCTACCGTCGCCAGTTTGAGAACTGACCCGATACCACGATGAAAACCATATCTGTAAGGACTTGCGGGGGGCTGCCACCGTCGCGCCGGCCTGTGGACGCCCTCCCGCCAAGCGTCGTATCGTCGCCAGAACGGCTACCGATCCTTATGCTAAACTGCGTCGCAGCCCCACCTCCTCGGAGCGCTTCCAGCCCAGGTTAAGGGGAGTCCCACACTCAAATACTCAGGAGTTACAGCAATGGGCGTTTACAGAATGTACACCGGCGACGACGGTGAAACCCACATCGATGAGCTATCGGAAGATGCCATCAAGGCCATCAACCTCCAGGGAGCCAGGATGGAGTTCAGCGTTTCCCAGCGCGAGCCCGGCCACTTTTCCGACTTTCATCCCGCGCCCCGCCGCCGCTGGCAGGTCGGCATTGTCGGTCGCACCATCATCGGCCTCAGCGACGGCACTTCGCAGACCTTCAACCCCGGCGACGTCCGCCTCATCGAAGACCTTACCGGTAAGGGCCACACCACCACCTACCCCGACGGCTACAACATCACCCTCCAGGTAACCCCGGCCGAAGACCTGTAACTAGCCCTTCCGGTCATTCCGCGAAACCCTCGGGCCGGTATCGACCAATAGTCGATACGGGCCCTGTTTTTGACGCTTTTCGAACCAGTTACGCCCCATTTCAGCCGGACTCCTGCCTGGTTTGACACCGCACAGCTTCAAACCTATACTCTGCGAAACTACGGCAGGGACGGCAAGAAAGGTTCCCCCAAATACCCTCTCCATGGCAGAATCGGGGCCCCGCCGCCTGCTACGGCAAACGGAAGCGAACAAAGTCACCGGAGGTGCTTCTTGGGCTCAAAGCTGTTCGGCAAAAGCAGGTTTGTACTTAGTCTCTTTCTTATCCTCTCGCTGGCCCTGGTAGTAGGCTGCGGAAGCGCCGCCCCCGAGGTTGTCGAAACCGAAGTTATCAAGGAAGTCCCCCTGGAAGTGGAAGTCGAAAAGCAGGTAATCCGGGAAGTGCCTGTTGAAGTCGAAAGAGAGGTTGTTCGGGAAGTACCCGTCGAGGTCACCGTCGAAAAGGAAATCATCAAGGAGATTCCCTCTGAACGGGTCGTCGAACGGGTCGTCATCCCCACTCCCATTCCCGCCCAGGTAATGGAAGCCAGGGTCGCTTCCGAGCGCCTGGATAAGGTAGCCGTGGCCGTCGGCGGCATTTCATGGGATTCCAACTACACCTACAAGGTCAATATCGGAGGCTTCCTCGACAAGTGGCCCGTGTACGAATACCTGGTCGGCGTGGACAACGCCACCGGCGGCTACACTGGCGAACTGGCCACCGAATGGTCCATCGCCGAAAATGGCAAGGACTGGACCTTCAAGCTCCGCGAAGATATTCCCTGGCAGGACGGCTACGGCAATTTCTCCGCCGAGGACGTCCGCCACTCCATGTGGCTTCTGGTTCAGCCCACCGCTGCCCCCAGCGGCGCCAGCACCTGGCGCAAGATTATGGGGACCAGCCGGGGCGACGACGAAGCCACCACCCTCGCACGGGCCGAGGAGGTCGTCGAAATCATCGACGACCACGAGGTTGTAATTCACCTGGGCATAGTCCTTCCCGAGGCCCTCTTCAACCTGGGCAAGCGCCGCAATATGCCCATTGAAAGCAAGGCCCGCTGGGACGCCGTCGGCGATGAGGGGATGGGCGAAAAAATGGTAGGCACCGGTCCCCTCCAGTTTGTCGAGCGCGTCGAAGGCTCCCACGTGCTCTACGACGCCGTGGACGAGCACTGGCGCGTGGTCCCCGATTACCACCAGCTCGAGTTCCGCGCCATCGCCGAAAGCCAGACCAGGCTCGCATCCCTCCTCACCGAGCAGGTCCACCTGGCCGTTATAGAACGCGCCATCCGGGACGAGGTAACCTCCCGCGGCTTCGAGTTCGTCAGCGGTGTCTTCCCCGGCATCCAACACCACTGGACTTTCTACGGCAACTACCATACCGAACCCGAAACCCTCGATCCCACCAACCCCATGCTGATCAAGGAAGTACGGCAGGCCATGGCCAAGGCCGTCAACCGGGAAGCCATCGTCGAAGCCCTCCTTCCCGGCGCCAAGGTCCAGATACCCTCCTTCGTTAAGTTCACCGAGCTGGACGGCCAGAATTGGCCCGGCCTGATCAACCCCGAGTGGAGCGAACGCTGGGACGCCATGTACGGCTATGACCCCGACGCCGCCAGGGAACTGCTGGCCGCCGCCGGTTACGCCGACGGTTTCGAGTTCACTCTTGCCCTGGATTCCAACTCGGCCCTGCCCGAGATCATCGATATTGGGCAGGCTTTGGCCCTCGACTTTGAGAACATCGGTCTCAAGCCCACCCTGGCCAACATCGAGGCCAGCAAAATCCGCTCCCAGCGCCGCGCCCGGGAAATTCACAACACCCTGGCGGGTTCCGCGGGCTACAGCTATACGGTCTATCACCTCGAAACCCTGTTCTGCACCTGCGGCTCTGTCCACACCTTCGCTGATCCCTTCATCGATCAGAAGATCGATGAACTCCACGTCACCGTGGACGCCACCCAGCGGATCAATATCATGCGGGAAATCGGCGACTTCTGCTACGACAATTTCTGCGCTCTCCCCATGTTCGACGTCGCGCCCGATATCGCTGTTAACCCCGCCTACATCGAAAGTTACGTGTTCCCGGGGTTTATCAGCGGCTTCTATACCCACCTCGAGTACATCGAAACGGTGCCGCAATAGCCCTGTAGCGTCGGGCAGTTCAAGACTGGTATTCAGGAGTGCGCCTCATTCAGCGGTTGAGTCCACGGTTTGGGGCGCGCTTCCCTTTCCGGCCCCGGAGGCTGCGATTTCATCGGCATTGTCCTGGTAACGCCGGGAGGCAGAAGTGCAGCGTTATATCGTAGTCCGCCTGTTCCACGCCCTGCTGGCTCTCTTCGCCATGAGCATCATTGTCTTCTCTTTGGCGCGGATTTCCGGCAATCCCATGGACGTCCTCCTGCCCGAGGACGCCACGGAGCAGGACTTCATCATCGCCACCGAGCAGTGGGGCCTGGACAAGCCTCTCCACATCCAGTACCTGGTTTACGTCGGCAACGTCCTTCGCGGCGATTTCGGTACTTCCATCAAGTGGCCCGGCCGGTCAACCCGAGACCTCATCCTGGCCCGTCTTCCGGCCACCCTGGAACTCTCCGCCCTGGCCCTCGTCGTTGCCGGCCTGCTGGCCCTGCCCCTGGGCGTTTTGGTAGCTGTTAAGAAGGACACCGGCATCGACTATGCCGGAAAGGTGGTAGCCCTGCTGGGGCAGGCCGCTCCTTCCTTCTGGGTCGGCATCGTCCTCATCTGGATTTTTGCCGTTACCCTGGAATGGCTGCCCGCCTCCGGAAGGGAGGGATTGACCAGCCTCATTCTGCCCGCCTTCGCCCTGGGCTGGTTCCAGGTCGCCGCCGTAATGCGCCTCACCCGCTCCTCCATGCTGGAAGTGCTGGACAGCGAGTACGTCAAGCTCGCCCGCATCAAGGGCATTCCCAACTGGAAGGTCATTTGGAAGCACTGCCTCCGCAACGCCGCCATCGCCCCCCTGACCTACTTCGGGTTCATCCTGGGCGGGTTCCTCACCGGTTCCGTGGTCATTGAGACCGTTTTCGCCTGGCCTGGCGTGGGGCTGCTTGCCATCGACGCCCTGCGGGCCCGGGACTTCCAGGTAGTTCAGAGCGTGGTTCTCTTTTTCGGGGTTGTGTACATCGCCAGCAACCTGCTGGTGGATATCCTTTACGCCTACCTGGATCCTCGGATCCGGTACACCGGCTGACCGGCGCCATGAGCCGGCATTGGGGGAAATAGCATGGCCAACCAGGCCGGGGCAATTCCAAGTCCCATAGGTGCCGCAGCAGATCGCGTCAGGCGTGTCGGCCGGTGGGCGCGCCAGTTTCCCCTGGTGACCATCGTCATTCTCTTCTTTGTGCTTATTATTCCCGCTCTCTTTGCCGACCAGGTCGCTCCCCACGAACCCACAAAGGGCAACATCCTCGACCGTCTCCAGCCCCCAGCCTGGATGGAAGGCGGTTCCTGGGAGCATCCCCTGGGCACCGACAAGCTGGGCCGCGACATGCTCAGTCGTATCATCCACGGGGCGCGCATCTCCCTCACCATCGCCGCCATATCCATCGTCTGCGGCGGCATCGTCGGTACTACGCTCGGCCTGGTCGCCGGCTACTGGGGCGGCCTGTGGGACCACATCATAATGCGCCTGGTGGACATCAAAATCTCCATCCCTTCCATTCTGCTAGCCCTCATCCTGGCCGCGGCCCTGGGACCCAGCTACTTCACCGTCATCATCGTCGTGGCCCTTACCCTTTGGACCCGGTACGCGCGCCTGGTGCGCGGCGAAGTTCTCAGCCTCCGCGCCCAGGACTTCATCTCCCGGGCCCAGGTAGCCGGAGCCGGCACCCCTCGCATCATCATGCGCCACCTTCTGCCCAACGTGGTCAACACCATAATCGTCCTGGCAACCCTCGAGGTTGGCGTCGTAATCATCCTTGAAGCTTCCCTCAGCTTCCTGGGGGCCGGCATTCCGCCCCCCAACCCGGCGTGGGGCCTCATGGTTGCCGACGGCAGGGCCCTGGTTATCAATGCCTGGTGGGTGTCATTCTTCCCCGGCATTGCCATCCTGCTCACCGTGCTGTCCATGAACCTGCTGGGCGATTGGCTCCGCGACAAGCTTGACCCCAAGTTGCGAAACGTCTAGGCTATAGCCACCAAAGCGGAATTCACCCAACGCTGACCAGCTATTCGCGTGTAGGGCCGGACGAGGGTTTAAAACTCTGTCCGGCCTCTCTTTGGCCTGTCTCCAAACCCGGCGAATTTGCCATCGCGGAAACCGGCCTCCACCACGCCGCCCGGAACTCTCTGCCCGCGCCCGACGGGGACCGGCGCCGCCGGCGCGGGGGAAGTCCAGCCCTTACCGGAGCCCATGAGAATCAACACCGCCATCCGGCAGGCAACCTATCCCATCGCCATTCTGGGCGAGCGCAATTTCGCCCTCGTCTGGTCATCGGTCTGGACGGTCCAGACCGGCAACCAGAT
Organism: Chloroflexota bacterium; assembly: GCA_028875055.1. Taxonomy (GTDB): domain Bacteria; phylum Chloroflexota; class Dehalococcoidia; order Lucifugimonadales; family UBA3495; genus Bin22. Next base: position 9,997 of record JAPPGG010000044.1, on the reverse strand, counting down.
GGAGGCCCTGATCCTCGCCTGGTACGTCCTGGAAGTCACCGGCAGCCCCTTGCTGGTTGGCCTCATTGCCTCGGCTCGCATGGGCCTCAACTTCCTGGCCATTTTCTCCGGCGCCATTGCCGACCGCCTGCCCAGGCACCGGCTGCTGGCCTTCGTCGAACTGGTAATGACCTGCTTCGGCGCCTCGGTCCTCATCCTGATGCTCACCGGCTTTCTGCAAGTGTGGCACCTCTTTGCCATCACCCTCAGCGCCGGCCTGGTCCGCATATTCCAAATGCCCTCGGCCCAGGCCCTCATCGGCGACACACTTCCCCCCGACAAAATCAGCAATGGCGCGGCCCTCTCCAGCATGGCCCAGAACCTCTCCACCATCCTGGGGCCCTTCGTCGGCGGCCTGCTCTACAAGACCTGGGGCCCTGAGGGCGGCTATATCGGCGTTGCCCTCCTGTACTTCACCAGTTCCATTTGCGCTTTTTTCGTCCGGCCGGTACGCGTCACCGAGTCCCAGCCTCGAGGTTCCGTCCTCGGCACCGTCATGGAGGGACTGCGCTACGTAAAGGGCCAGCAGGTCCTGTGGGCCACCCTGGCCATCGCCGTAATCATCAACCTTACCGGCTGGCCTTTCCACACCGCCCTCCTGGCCATTTTCGCCAGCAACGTCCTCGAAACCGGCCCCGACGGATTGGGCCTGCTCACCGCCTCCTTCGGCATTGGCGCCCTGGCCGGCTCCCTGGGCTGGGCCACCTTCCGCAACCTGCAGCACATCGGCAAGCTGATGATCTTGTCCGTCGTCGTCTGGCACGGCAGCATGCTCGTTTTCGCTCTCTCCTCCAACCTTTACCTGTCGCTGGCCATCCTGCTGGTTACGGGCCTGGCCTTCTCGTCCACCCAGGTTATGATGCTCACCGCCATGCTGCGCACCACCCAGGCAGACTATCGCGGCCGGGTGCTCGGCCTTCGGGTGCTTGCTATCTATGCATATGCCTTCGGCGGCGCCGGCGCCGGCTTCCTTGCCGGCCTCTGGGGCGCCCCCATTGCCGCCGTCACCATCGGACTGGCCGGCATCGTAATGACCTGCTCCCTGGTGGTCTTCACCCCCCAGCTTCGCCGCGCCTGACTACCGCCCCAAATTCCCATGCCCCCGTAAGGGCAACCTGCGATACAGGTCAACCGCCAAAGTCCCTTCCCTCTCGTCGCGGGAGGGCTGGTATGGGCGTGACGCATCGCCTTTATCGCTTCCATTCGCGCGGGCCGGAACCTCAACCCATTAGCCAATCGGGGTCAAGGTGGAGGCCCCATATGCGGCAGGCCCTGCTTCCTCGCCCTCCTCAGGCTTTAGCAAACCCCCAAAAGCCGTTATACTTGGGCCAGCTTACAGGGAAGTCTGCAGGAGGTTAAGAGATGGCCCGACTGCCAAACGTCACCCGGGATATGGTGCCCGAGGAATTTCGCGATGCCTACGATGAAGTCACCGGCGGTACCGTCATCACCGGCGGCCCCGGCTCCATAACCATCAACAGCCCCGAAATGGCCCGCCGCCGCGCCGGCCTCACCAACTACCTTCGCTACGAGACCCAGTTCCCGCGCCGCATCCTGGAACTGGCAATCATCGCCACCGCCCGGGCCATGGACTGCCCCTATGTCTGGAACGCCCACGCGCCGGCCGCCCGGCGGGAGGGTGTCAGCGACGCCATTATTGATGCCTTGCGGGAGAAACAGCCCCTGCCCGAGATGGGCGACGACGAACGCGCCGTCATTAATTATGTCAATGAGTTCTACAGCGCCCACCGGGTCAGCCAGGACACCTTCCAGGCCGCTATGGACCAGTTCGGCCCCCAGTACCTCGTCGAGTTAACTTCCCTGATGGGCCATTACGCCCAGACGGCCTTCATCCTCAATGCCTTTGAGGTGGAACTCCCTGCGGACACCACCGAACCGGTGCTGCCCGTATAACATCAATGCATCCCTGGTTCTGAGCAACAGGGAGAAGCCCGACTCGCCAGGGACGGCGATTCTCCAACGGAGGAAAGTATGCGACTGGATGGAAAAGTAGCTCTGATCAGCGGCGCCGCCCGGGGCCAGGGCGCCTGTGAAGCCCGTATGTTCGCCGCCGAGGGCGCCAGCGTGGTCTTCGGCGATATCCTGGATGACCTGGGGCAGCAGGTGGAGGCCGAAATCCGTGAACTCGGCTACCAGGCCACCTACGTTCACCTGGACGTTACCAGCCAGGACCAGTGGGAAGCCGCCGTCCGCACCGCCGTTGACCGCTACGGCAAGCTCGATATCCTGGTCAACAATGCCGGCATCTGCAACTGGGGCAAGCTGGAAGACTCCAGCGGCGAGGAATGGGACCGGATCATGGAAATCAACGGCAAGGGCGTCTTCCTGGGCACCCTGGTCGCCATACCCGAGATGAAAAAGGCCGGCGGCGGCTCAATCATCAACATCTCATCCATTTCCGGGCTGGTGGGCCAGGATACGGTTACCGCAGCCTACAACGCTTCCAAGGGGGCGGTCCGCCTCCTCACTAAGACCACCGCCATCCAGTACGCCGCCGACGGCATTAGGGCCAACTCCGTGCACCCCGGCTCCGTCGCCACGCCTATGACCGCCGAGCGCCAGTCGGACCCCGAAGTCCTGCGCCAGAGCGAGGCCCGCATCCCCCTCGGCCGCGTCGGCCAGCCCGAGGACATTGCCTACGGTGTCATCTACCTCGCCTCCGACGAATCATCCTTCGTCACCGGCAGCGAGCTCGTAATAGATGGCGGCTACACCGCCACCTAGCGTAGGGAGTCTTCCCACCAATAGAAGCGAACGGGCACAAAGAAATTCTTGATTGAGCACAAGCGCAATTGGTTAGCGGTCGGGCCCGTCCGTGGTTAAAGAGAAAAAGAGGTCAATATGGTTGCCGAAATGCAGGGACTGGTCAACTCGGAACGCGGCCTCGTCAGCCGTCGCATCTTCATCGAACCCGACATCTACCAGCAGGAACTGGAGCGCATTTTCGCCCGCTGCTGGCTCTTCCTCTGCCACCAGTCCCAGATCCCCAATCCCGGCGACTACTTCACCACCTACATGGGCGAAGACCCCGTCCTGGTAATGCGGGACAGCGGCGGCTCCGTCAACGCCTTCCTCAATGTCTGCCGTCACCGGGGCAACCGCCTCTGCCGCGCCGAGTCGGGCAACGCCGCCACCATTACCTGCGCTTACCACGGCTGGACCTTCGGCAACACCGGCAAGCTGGTGGCCGTCCCCAACCTCCAGGACGCCTACTTTGGCGAACTGGACCTGGACCAGTGGAACCTCATACCGGTTGCCCAGCTCGACGACTACAAGGGCATGATCTTTGCCACTTTCGACCCGGACGCCCCTCCCCTGCGGGAGTACCTGGGCGAGATGGCCTGGTACCTGGACAGTTTCTTCGACCGCCGGGAGGGCGGCGTCGAGGTCGTCGGCGGTGTCCATAAGTGGGTCGTCCCCTGCAACTGGAAGCTCCCCGCCGAAAACTTCGGCGGCGACGCCTACCACGTCTCCTGGAGCCACCTGTCCGCCATCCGCGCCGGCTTCGCCGGAGACTTCCGCCTCCGCAACACCGGCGGCTCTCTCGTATCCCCCGGCCAGGGCCATTGCGTCATCACCCTGGGTGGCGGCGACATCGCCGAAGCCCCCGAACCCGAACTCGTCGCCTACGAGCAGGACACCCGCCCCGAAGTGGTCGCTCGCCTGGGGCCCCGCGCCGAGCAAGTCAGCCCCATTGTCGGCACCGTATTCCCCAACCTGTCCATCATCCGCTCCACCTCTCATTCCTTCCGCGTCTGGCACCCCAAGGGCCCCGGCGAAATCGAGATCTGGGCCTGGATCTTCGTGGACAAGGCCGCCCCTCCCCAGGTCAAGGAGGCCCTCCGGGTCAACGGCCTGCGGGGGTTCGGCCCCTCCGGCACCTTCGAGCAGGACGACATGGACAACTGGCAGGAGTGTACCCACACTTCCAGGGGCGTGGTTTCCCGCCGCTACGACCTGAATATGCAGATGGGACTCGGCCACGAGGAATACCGTCCAGACCTGGGCGGCCTGGCCAGCGACTACCGCCTCAGCGAAAGCAACCACCGCCAGTTCTACCGCCGGTGGGCCGACCTGATGGCCGCCGAGCAATGGCAGGACCTGCCCGCCTGACAACGGCAAAGCGGCCCCTACCCCCCTCAACTGGGCCAGGCCGGAACCAGGGTGACGGACCGCGCTGCCCATTCCCGCTGCAACACCGGCCAGGAAGGATTCAAAATTGCAAGTAACACCCGACCTCCTCCGCGAAATTGAACAATTCCTCTACCGCGAGGCACGCCTCCTCGACAACCGCCAGTTCCACCGGTGGGCCGAACTCCTGGCCGAAGACCTGCGCTACTGGATGCCCATGCGCAGCAACCGCTACCCCGCCAACAGCAAGGCCATCGCCTCTCTCGACGAGGCCCACCAGGAGACCCACGACTTGACCGAAGCTCACGAACTGGCCGTCATGGACGAAACCAGGGAAAGCCTCATTCGCCGCATCGAACGCCTCGATAGCGGCTTCGCCTGGGCCGAGGATCCCCCTTCCCGGACGCGCCACTTCATCTCCAACGTGGAACTGGAGCCCACAGAGAATCCCGCCGAGATCAGGGCCTACTCCAATTTCATCCTGTACCGCACCCGTGGAGAGCGGGAAGAGGACTTCTACGTGGGCAGCCGCGAGGACATCCTGCGCCGCACCGGCGAGACCTGGCAGATAACCTACCGGAAAATCGTCCTCGACCAGTCAGTACTCTCCGCCAAGAATGTCAGCAACTTTTTCTGACCCCCAGACAGCAGACCAGCCCGGCAGTCACCTGATGCTCTAGGGGGAGTTCCGGCAGGTGGCCGGGCGGTCCGGCTCTTGCTGACTTCACAAACTCTCCATACTTCACTGAAGGGCCCGGCGCCATCTTCCTCTATAATGTTATGGTCACTTCCTGGTATCGCCCCCCGGCCAGAAACCCAGACTCACAAAGGAGAACCCTATGGAAATCGGTGTCATTAACTTTGTAACGGACTATTCTATGCGGCCGGCCGAACTGGCCATGGCCCTCGAAGAACGCGGTTTTGAGTCCCTCTGGGTGCCCGAGCACACCCACATCCCGGCCAGCCGCCGCAGCCCCTGGCCCGGCGGACCCGACCTGCCCCGCGAATACTGGCACTCAATGGACCCCTTCGTCGCCCTGGGAGCCGCTGCCGCCGTTACCACCAGGCTCAAGCTGGGCACCGGCATCTGCCTCATCGTAGAGCGGGACCCCATCATCACCGCCAAGGAAATCGCGACCCTGGACATGATCTCCGACGGCCGCTTCATGTTCGGCATCGGTGGGGGCTGGAACTCCGAGGAAATGGAAAACCACGGCACCAACTTCCGCCGCCGCTTCCGTCTCCTGCGGGAACGGATACTGGCAATGAAGGCCATCTGGACCGAAGACGAGGCCGAATTCCACGGGGACTACGTAAACTTCGACAAGATCTGGTCTTACCCCAAGCCCGTTCAGAAGCCCCATCCCCCCATCTTCATGGGCGGCGATGGCCCCACCACCTTCGACCGCGTGGTGGAGTTCTGCGACGGCTGGATGCCCATCGCCCGTGGTACTGCCCAGGTTGGCATCCTGGCGGAAAAGATTGTCCTCCTCCGCAAACAGGCTGAAGAGGCCGGCCGCGATCCCGGCAGCATCCCGGTTTCCCTGTGCATTTTTGAACCGCCCCAGGAGGACACTGTCCCGCGCATGGCCGAAGCCGGCGTTGACCGCCTGATTTTCTTCCTTCCCTCGGCAGAGCGCGATGCGGTGCTGCCAATTCTCGACCACTACGCAGCCCTGATCCCCCAATAGGAAGCCAGTTCAATGCAATAACGAAAAATACCCTTGCCCCTAAACGCCGGAAGGACAGGACGGGAAGGACAGGACGGGAAGGACACCCCTCCAGCAAAAAGTCGTGCCAGCCTCGGTGTGGTACCCCGTACCAGGCTGGCAGCTGAAGCATTGCCTGCTTCGGCGAATTATATCCTGAGCTTGCCAAAGGTCTCAGCAAGAAATACTTCAAACCGCTACTGCCCCGCACGGAGGAATTTATGGGTTGGTCAAGTCACCACAAGAATGGACTTATCTACCACGCGCCCCAGGGCTCCTACCGGGGCTATACCCTGCTGACCACCAACGGCAGCAATTACGTCAAGCTGATTGATATGGAAGGCCGCGTTTGTCACCAGTGGTACTACCCGGAACGGCTGGGCTATGGCTACTTGCTCAACAACGGCAACCTCTTGTTCCGGACCATCAGTTCCCGAGCCGGTGGTCAGCGCAGCGATGCCGGCCCCAGGTCCGGCGCCATCATCGAACTGGACTGGGAGGGCCGCGAGGTCTGGCGCTACGAGAACCCCCTGCTCCATCACGACTTCGACCGTCTCCCCAACGGCAACACCCTGGTTCTGCTCTTTGAGCCCCTGGAACCCGAGTTGGCGGCCAGGGTCAAGGGTGGAGCCCGCAACGCCGACCGGGACGTGGAAATGCTGGGAGACCTGGTCGAAGAAATCACGCCCGAGGGCGAGACCGTCTATTCCTGGAAATCCTGGGAGCGCCTTGACCCGGATACTGACGAAATTGGCTTCCTGGAAAACCGGGAGGAATGGACTCACCAGAACTCTTTGCGCACCACCCCCGACGGCGACCTGATTGTCAGCTTCCGCCGCACCGATACCGTCGGCATTGTGGACAAGCAGAGCGGCGACTGGAAATGGAAGTGGGGCCCCGGCCAGATTTCCCATCAGCATTATCCCCATATGCTGGGCAACGGAAACATTCTGCTGTTTGACAACGGCTGCCATCGTCCCGGCCCGACCTTCTCCCGGGTCCTTGAGGTTAACCCCGCTACCAGCGAAATAGTCTGGGAATACAAGGGCGACCCGCCCATATCCTTCTACAGCTTCCACATCAGCGGCGCAGACAGGCTGCCCAACGGCAACACCCTCATCTGCGAAGGCGCCCCCGGTCGGGTCTTCGAAGTAACCCCCAACAGGGAAATCGTGTGGGAATACATCAACCCCGAGTTCATCTACTCAGTCCGCGACGGAATTCGCGCCAACTCCCTGTTTCGCGCCCACCGCTACGGCCCCGACCACCCCGCGCTGGCGGACAAGGACCTGGACCCCGCCAGGTTCGCTGCCCTCAACCGTTTGTACCAGGGCTGACGGGGTGGCAGGACGGCATTTATGGCTCGCAACTTGCCCGTACTCCCACGCCGGCGGGAACCGGGCGACAATTCATAGCCCCGGTCCACGCCGGCCCGGCGATATGCCTTTATGCCAGGCACTTCAACCTTGTTGGACTGCCAGGGTGGGCGTGAACATATGCCGCCTCGACGGCATAGAGCCCAGATGGGATGGCTTCCACCGACCAGAATCAGCGCAAAAAATCGGGGCGGGTTAGTTACAACCCGCCCCTGGCATTCTGTTGGCAACTGGGTTAGGAAGTCTTAGCTATCCCCGTTCTCCTGTTCCCATTTTGCTTCCAGGTAGGTTGCAGAATTCATGGGCAGGTCGGTCAACCGCAGCCCCACCGCGTGGTATATGGCGTTCGCCACCGCGCCCATGGGCGGCACCAGCGATACTTCACCCACACCCCTGACTCCCAGCGGGTGGCCCGGGTTGGGCACTTCCACGATTACCGTGTCAATCATGGGCAGGTCCAGGCTGGTGGGCATCCGGTAGTCCAGGAAGCTGGAATTGACCATCAACCCTTCCCGGTCCACGTAGTATTCCTCGTTGAGCGCCCAACCGATTCCTTGCACCGCGCCGCCCTGGATTTGTCCCTCAACATAGCTGGGGTGGATGGCTTTCCCCGCATCCTGCAGCGCGGTGTACCGCAGAATTTCCACCTTGCCCGTGTCCGGATCAACTTCAACGTCCACAATGTGGATTCCGAAGGCGTTGCCGACTCCGGCGGGGTTGGCCGTGGCCCGTCCCACCACCGGACCGCCGCTGCCGTTCAGCCTCCGGGCAATCTGCGCAAAGGTCATGCTCAGCTCAGAGTCCGACTTGTGGCTCAACACACCCTTGTTGTACTCCACGTCCTCCACGTTTACGTCCCAGATCGTGGCCGCCCGCTCGACCAGTTGCCGCTTGATGTCCTCGCCGGCGTTGTAAACCGCCGTACCCATCTTGAACGTCACGCCGCTCCCGCCGGCACCGGAGCTGTAGCCGATGGAGTCGGTGTCGGCGATGGAGGGCTTGATGTCCTCGGCCGCGATGCCCAGCACCTCGGCTATCTGCATGGCCATCGCCGCCCGGCTGCCGCCGATATCCGGCGAGCCCTCCACCAGGCTGACCGTACCGTCCGGATTGACGCTGGCTACCGCGCTGGCCGGGCCGGTGCCGTTCATCCAGCAACCGGCGGCCACGCCCCGACCCCGGTACTTGCCCTCCAGGGGTTCGGTCAGGTGCGGGTGCTGCTGCGCCGCCTGGCAAAGCTCCACCATCCCTATCTTGCGGTACGTGGGACCGGTAATCTGCCGGTCACCCTCCCTGGCTGCGTTCATCAGCCGGAACTCCACCGGGTCCATCCCGATCTTCTCGCATACCTCGTCCAGGACCGTCTCGGCGGCGAAGGCCGCGGTGGGAGACCCCGGGGCGCGGTAGGCGGCCGACTTCTGCGTGTTGACCACCACGTCCAGTCCCTCAACGTAGCCGTTGGGAATGTTGTAGGGGGCGAACATGGTCCGGCAGGCCGACGCCACCGGTGAGCCGGGGAAAGCCCCCGCTTCGTATTTCAGCTGGGCCTCGGCGACGGTAATCTTCCCGTCGTTGGTGGCCCCTACCTTCACTTTCATATGGGTGGCCGGCGCCGGGCCGGTACCCAGGAAAACCTCGGTGCGCGACATGGCGATCTTTACGGGCTTTCCCGTCTTGCGGGACAGCGCGGCAACCACCGGCTCAATGTAGCAGCCGCCCATACCCTTGCCGCCAAATCCGCCGCCAATTTCCATGGGGATGACCTTTACCTTGGAGACCGGCACTCCCAGGATGGTGGAGGTATGGTCGCGCAGGGCGAAGTGTCCCTGGCTGCTGGCCCAGATAGTAACTGTGTCGTCCGTGTTCCACTGGGCGGTGGCCGAGTGGGGCTCGATGTATCCCTGGTGGACCGCCTTGGTGTGGAACTCGCGCTCCACTACCACGTCCGCCTCGGCGAACGCCTTTTCCGGGTCGCCCAGCGTGTACTCAAACCGGTTGGCCAGGTTGGTAACCTTCCCCGATTGATCGCCCCAGGCTCCCGGCCGCCAGCTTGGGCTGTCAAACGTAACCAGTCGCTCGTGCACCAGCGGCGCGTTCTCGGCCAGGGCCTCATCGGCGGTCAGTACCGGTTCCAGCACTTCCCAGTCCACGTCAATCAACGCCAGGGCCTCCTCCGCCAGGTGCTGGCTGGTGGCGGCCACCGCGGCAACGGCATGCCCGCGATAGAGGGCCTTTTCCCGGGCCATCACGTTGCGGCTGTAGAAACCATAGTTGACGTTCGCCCCCTCTGACAGGTCCGACACTTCGGCGGACACGTCGGGAAAGTCGGCAGACGTCACCACTGCCTCCACTCCCGGCAGGGCCAACGCCTTGCTCGCGTCAATCCCTCGAATCCGCGCGTGGGGATGGGGACTGCGCAGGATTTTTCCGTAGAGCATGCCGGTAAGGTGAATGTCCGCGGCGTAACGGGCCCGACCCATCACCTTGTCCGGTCCGTCATGCCTGATGGGCCTGGTGCCTACGACATCGTACTCCTGGTTGGAGAGCACAATGTTGGGCTTGTAATCGAGCATCTTTTCCTCCCCTCAAACCTGGCCCGAAGCCAGTCAATATCTTGGCCTAATTTACCACAATTGCCCCCCCAATGGGACTTTCCACCCCCACTGGGTCAGGGCTATCGCATGGATGGATTGGCGAACTGGAGGAGCAAGGTTGTCAGGA
>JAPPGG010000008.1 GCA_028875055.1 Chloroflexota bacterium | reverse complement strand
TGGCCTGCAACCGGAAGCCCAGGGCACGGGTGACTTTCAGCACGGTGTTGAACTCTGGGCTGGCCCCGGCCCGCATGGACTTGTACAGGCTCTTCTCGCCCAGGCCGGTCTCCCGGGCCACCCGCCGCATCCGGTGGGCGCGGGCCATCTCGCCCATGACGCCCATGATGCTGTGCAGGTCGCCCGCTGCCAGGGCGGCGTTCAGGGCAGCCGTCATCTCGCCGGATATGGCCGACTGATCCGCCCGTGTCTCGGTGCTGCCCATCGCCGCTGCCTCGCCGTCGTAATTCTTGACCATCGCTGCTATGTTATCCCTTCGGATACCCTAGCGCAAGGGGAAACCGTAAGTCTGTCCACCCGTTCCAGGAAATTGCCTGCTCCTCTTCACCGTCCGTCGGCAACCCGGCGCAGGGGTCCCTATCTCAACACGAACCACCACAGAAGAATCCAGGCGATCAGGACCACCAGCAGGACGATGACCCACACGCGGGCTATGGTGACGGTCTCCTTCGTCTCCCTGTGTTCGGCGACCTCCTTCCGGTACTTCTCCTCAAGCTCGTGGTAGGGCCGGTTGGCATCGGCCGCCGACTCCCTGGCCGCGTCCCGCTCCCGCTCCAACTCGGATGCTCTTTGCTGCCACCCGGATACGCTCTGCTCCAACTCTCGCACCGTCCGCCGAAGTTCCTCCTCCCGGGCCACGGACCGGCGCAGCAGTTCCTCGGCGCTCAGGTACTCCGGCCCCCTGCATCCGCACGTACACCCGGCGGCCCTCCCTGGCAACCTCCACCTCTCCCCTCCGGATCATCCGGTCCAGGGTGGACATGGATACCTCAAGTTCCTCCGCCGCCTCCGCCTTGGACACCCAGCGCACTGACTCTTCCATCGCTTTTCACCTCGCCATGGGCTGATACGTCGGGCCTCTGCAAGTGGTACAATTCCGGTACATTCTACTCCCGGGATTTTAGTCCCGCTTTTCAATTTTCCCTCTGACTTGTCAGGGGATGCGTCAACCCCGTTTTGTACCTGAAATCGAGGGTTTTGGGGCACTTTCGGCCTCCCCGGGCGACCCGATTCTGGTGCGCCGGGACGGTTCTGGACCCCCACTGGACCTGCCCGGGGGATACCGTTACTGCTTCCTGGAATACGAGCGTCGGGCCACCACGCCCCGGCCGGTGCGCGCCAGGCTGGAGAACTACTGGCGCTACTTCCAGAGCGGCTACGCCCGCCGGGACCACGGCGGGGACCTGCCCCTGGTGCTGTTCGTCTTCGAGACCCCCGACGACGAGGACGCCTTCATGGACGCCGCCAGCTACGTCGATCACGCCCCCTTCGCCAGTTCCAACCTGGAGACCATCGCCCAACATGGCGTCCTGGCTGACACGTGGCTGCCGCCCGCGCCGGAACCCTGGGAAAGGCTGCAATTACAGCGACTGGTCAAGGTGCCACTTTTCCGGTGATGCGGCTCCCGGGGTTTCCTATAGGGAGGCCACGAACAAACACGAATGACAGGGGTTTTTCACTGCCTCAACCTTGTCTGGCCCCAAAAGTCCGTTGGATTGCATTCTGTTGCAGAAATCGGGGCTTGCGGCAGAGGCAGACCGGTCCGGCGGCCAGGGACGAAAAAACCGCTGGCACGAATGACATATGAGGATTGACCCGTAAATGAAACGTGATGACACAATGGGATGCGCGGGTATGAAACTCTTGACCAAGAGAGAAGCCTGCCGGGAGTTGAGGATATCGCTGTCCACGCTGAACCGGCGCATCGCCGCCGGAGACGTGCCGGTAAAGAGAGAGCCGCGCGGACGGCGGCATCGTGTATACGTGATGCTGGACGACGTCCTGCCGGAGAACGGCAAGGTGGCTGATCCGGCGCTGGCGATGGCCCAGGAGAGGATTCGCGGCCTGGAGGAGCAGGTGGAGTTGCTGCAAGGACAGCTGGAGCAGGAACGGAAGCACAACGCCGGACCGGTTGATGAGTTGAACTCGCCGCAGGGATGGCGCAGTTCCCGGTGGCGGTTCTGGCAATCGTGAAGGCGTTGCCCGTGGACTCCCAGCCCCGGCTGGCCCGATAGTCCTGGATTGGGGAGGGGCAATTTCCGAAACCGTCTGGACAAACTGACAGTTTCTCCCTTGCGCTATGGTATCCGATGGGATAATATATTGGACATGAGGCAAACTCACGACGGCGAGGCAGCGGCGATGGCCAGAACGGAAACGCCAGCAGAGCACCCGGCCACATCCGACGAGATGACGGCTGCCCTGAACGCCGGCCTGGAAGCGGGCGACCTGGAGCGGACCATGGGCATCATGGGACAGATGGCCCGCGCCCACCGGATGCGGCGGGTGGCACGGGAGACCGGCTTGGGTGAAAAGAGCCTGTACAAGTCCATGCGTGCCGGAGCCAGCCCCGAGTTCAACACCGTGCTCCGGGTGCTGCGGTCCCTGGGGTTCCGTTTGCAAGTCGTCCCGTTGAGCAGTGACGACAGCCAATAGACAAGGAGAGAAGGGATACGGAGAACATGACGAAAATCATCGTACTCTTGCTGATGGCAATGGCTCTGGCTGGATTATGGGCAGGCTGTGGAGGCGGAGAGAGCAAGGAGGACATAGCGACCGAAGTGGCAAGGGAGTGGGTGAACACGAGCATCGGCCTGGTTTCCGAAGCCACGGTGGAGCTTATCGTCGGCGAGAAGCCCGCCCTGACTCAACTGGCGGGAGGAGTAATCGCCGACCAGGTTCGCCAGAACCTTTCCTGGACTTACTCGGCCCCGAAGGAGGGGAGCGAGGACAGGTACTCGATTACCGCTACCGCCGTAGCTGATCTCAAAATCGACATACCCCTCCTGGGAGAAAAGGCATACTCGGTGTCTGCGCCGTTCAATCTCGAAGTCGATACCGGCGCCCGTGCCGTTTCAGAGTGGTCTCTCGACCTACTATCGGCAAGGGTAGAAGAGCGATAACGACGGAACGATGCGATGACCGAAGGTACTTGTCTCCGCTCCCTGATACTGTAAACCACCACAAAGACAGGTAAAGGAGGACGAATGAAAAAGCAGCAGTTCCAGCCCCTCACCCCGGCGGCGCTCTACGCGAGGGTGTCCAGCGACCGCCAGGACGTGGACCTCTCCGTCGCCGCCCAGCTTCGGGCCTTGAGAGAGTACGCCAAGGCCAACGGCTACTCCGTGGCCCGGGAGTACGTGGACGAGGCCGAGAGCGGCAGGATCGCCGACCGGCCCCAGTTCCGCAAGATGATCGACGAGGGCAGCAGGCCAAAGGCCTCTTTCCAGGTGATTCTTGTCTGGAAATTCAGCAGGTTCACCCGGAAGCGGGAGCACGCCGTGGCGTTCAAGGCCCAGTTGCGGCGCAAGGGCATCCGGGTGGTGTCCATCACCGAGCAGGCCGAGGACAACGCCACCGGCCGGCTGCTGGAGGGCATCATCGAGAGCGTGGACGAATACTACAGCGAGAATCTTGGGCAAGAAGTGACGCGGGGGATGCGGGAGGCGGCGTCGCGGGGTTTCTTCCTCGGCTCCAAGGCCCCCTTCGGCTACGCCCGCGTCAAGGTCAGCGACGGGGTGAAGGAGCGTCCCACCCTGGAGGTGGACGAATCGACCGCTCCGATAGTGAAGGAGATATTCGAGAGCTCACGCCGTGGCAACGGGTTGGCGGAAATCTGCAAAGAGCTGAACGGCCGGGGCATCACCAACCGGGGCAAACGCTGGCAGAAGAACGTCGTCCACTACCTGCTGACCAACGAAGCCTACACCGGCACCGCCGTCTGGGGAGTGAAGAGCAAGGACGTGAAGAACCCGGGGCCGGTAAGAGTGGGGAACGCCTGGCCCGCCCTGGTGTCCAGGGAGCTGTTTGACGAGGTGCAGCAGGGGCTCCACGAGCGGGCGCCCACGGTGGCGCGGCCCGGACGGGTCGGGAGCCAGTACCTGCTGAGCGGGTTGCTCCGCTGCGGGGTGTGCGGCAAGTCCTACTCCGCCCAGGGAGCCAAGAGCGGCCAGTTCGCCTACTACGTCTGCTCCAGCCTGTTCA
>JAPPGG010000035.1 GCA_028875055.1 Chloroflexota bacterium | reverse complement strand
GGTTGCTCTACCTTCAGTATGCCACAATCCCCCCTATATTCAGAGTTTCCTTAGAGTATCCCTCTCTTTGTAAACGGGCCATCTCACATCGCTCTTCAATGGTGAGTTGTCGATAATGCTTTCCCATGCCAACACCTTAACTTGGTGTTGCACTTCGTTTGTGAGTTTAGCGTATCCAGGAATCCTTGCTGCGCTTGACCTGCATTCAATTTCAGCCTTGCTGGATTCCGGCCTGCGCCGGAATGACGAATCCCAGGCCCCCGCGAATATCAACTCTGAACAGCTACCTGTAGATCTGCCAGGGGCTTTCAATTATCAGGGGAGGCATTGGTCCGCTTCAATCAACGAGACGAACACTGTATTGGGCCTCGGGGCCTCCCGCAAGAATTTCACCCCCACCCTAACCCTCCCGTCGAGGGGGAGGGGATATTCGAAAGACCCCTGTTGAGCTGCTAGTCCCCGGCGGGGACCGGGGAGTCCTGGAAGTGGGGCATGACGTGGGTGGCAAACAGCTCGATGGAACGCATTACCTTTTCGTGGGGCAGGCCGGCAAAGCCGAAGTTGCCGAAGATGTGGTTGATGCCGGCTTCCTGGGTCTGCTTCAGCCGTTCAATTACCACCTCGGGGGTGCCCCGGAGGGGCGGCAGCCCGGCGTGGCCCGGGTCGTCGCGGCGGTCCCGGTCGCGCTGGCGGTTGGCCCAGTGCTCGTAGCCCCTGGCGACTTTGCCGTTCCGGTCCATGGGCATACCGATGGGCGCGCCGGCGGAACCGACTGAGCGCAGAATTCGCGAGGAAAAGTTTTCAAGTTCGGCGGCGTCCCGCTCTGCTTCTTCCATGGTGGGGGCGACGTAGATGGACTTGGACATGGGCGGGTCCAGGTGGGCGTGCTCATGGCCGTATTCCTCCATCTTCTGACGCCACAGCTGAATGACCTGGGGCGCCTGGCCCAGGATATCGGTGGGGCCGCCGGCGATGACCTGAATGTTGCGGCTGGCGGCGAAGTCGATGCTGGCCGGGCTGGTGCTGACAGCCTGGAACAGGGGCGGATAGGGCTTCTGCAGCGGCTTGGGCAACACCCAGACGTCGTCAACGCTGGTGAACCGGCCGTGGTAGGTGAGGGTCTCTTCAGTCCAAGCCTTGATCATCACGTCAACGGCCTCCTGGAACCGATCGCGGCTGGTGTCGATATCTACGCCCACGCCGTCGAACTCCTGCTGCTGGTAGCCGGCGCCGATGCCGAAGTTGAACCGGCCATTGCTAATGATGTCGAGCATGGCCACTTCTTCGGCCACCAGGACGGGGTTGTGCAAGGGCAGGACGATGACCGCGGTGCCGATACGGACGTTCCTGGTGCGCCCGGCGACAGCGCCCAGGAAGGACCAGATTCCGGAAAGCAGGCCATGCCTGGAAAAGCGATGCTCCCCCAGCCATACCTCGTCCAGTCCGGCTTCGTCGGCGAATTGTATCTGCTCCAGGGCCTGGGTCAACGCCTGCTGCTGGGTAAAGTCCTCGTGGTAGGGGACGATGGTGAAGATACCGAACTTCATGGAGCCTCCTGTGGGGACGGACTTGTGGGTTTCCGGCTGAACTCCCTGCGGGCAGGGCAGGGCGCCCGGCAGACGGGTTGCACAGGGGCAGAATATACCCGCCGAGTTTGCCGGACAACCCCCGAAAACCTGGGCACAGGCAAAGTGAATGCCTGAAGAGGGACCTTCACCGGCAGGTTGCGTCCGGACAGATCAAAGCCGCCGCAGTTAGTGGAGCGACGGCCTTGATGCGGGGTGATGAACCTGGTCAGGGGGAGGGACGCCTGGTGAGCTCTTCCCGCAGGCGGCGGATTACGGTCTCGACCTCTTCCCCGGTGAGGTTCAGGGGATCCACGGCCAGTTCCCGGGGGCCGGCCAGCTGCTGCAGGTGTATCTGCGGGTTGCCCTGCTCCAGGGCGGCTGCCACGGCATCCCGAGACGGGCCGCGCCAGTCGTCGGTGAAGTGGATGGCGGCCTGGGGGATGAGGTAGTTTACGCTGTCGTGCTCCAGGGTGACCCGCAGGCCGGGCAACTCAACCAGCGCATCCACGACGGGCTGGACCAGGGCGCGGTAAGCATCCATTTCCGCGGCCTCGTCCTCTTCAACGAAGGCCGCCAGGGAAGCCACCAGCCCGATGACCTCCTCCTTGGCCACCTTCATGCCGCGCCCGAGGAACTGGGCAGGGTTGGCCTGGGCGGCGGCCGCCTCGATAAGGTCGGCGCGGCCCACCAGTATGCCGGAGCCCTGGGGTCCACGAATACCCTTGCCGCCGCTGTAAACCACCATGTCCGCACCGTCCCGAAGGTAGCGGTAAAGGTTGGCGCGGGGCGGCAGCATGGAAGCGGCATCCACGATAACCGGCACGTCGTGGGCATGGGCAATCTGGCAGACACGCTCCAGGGGCAGCACCTTGTTGCTGGAGAAGGGGGCAACCAGGTAGGCGACGGCGGCGGTGCGCTCGTTGATGGCGCCCTCCAGCTGCCAGGGGTGCGCGAATAGGTAATCGCCAAACTCCACCAGGCGCGCGCCGGCGGCCCGGTAGGCCTGGTCGTAGGGGAAGCGGTGCATGGTGTGTATGACGATTTCGTTCCTGAGGCCGTCGGTGTCGGGGAGCTGGCGCATCTTGACGGGGTCGTTGCCCGCTATGACCGCCGCCGCCTGCAACACCAGGCCACCGGCGGCGCCGCTGCAGACAAATCCGGCCTCAGCCCCGGTGAGCCTGGCGAGCTCCTTGCCGGCGGCGCGGTTCAGGTCGTCGATGTTGACCATCACCCGGGCCGCCCGGGACATCAACTCGAGGGTCTCGGGGCGGGTACGGGAGCCGCCCAGCCGGGTAATGGAACCGGCGGCGTTGATGATGGGCGCCACACCCAGCCGTTCGTAACCTGATCCGGCGTTCCAGTCACTGCCGGCATTGCTGGCATTAGCCACGGCGTCCTCCTGCTTGCCTAACACTGGCCCGGTGGGCCTTTATTCAGGGGCCATTATAGCAACAGCGGTGGGGGCGCGGGCGTGTGGTACCCTCTCCTGCAGCAGGAGCGCCCGGCCTGAAGCGGGGACTCATCTATGGGGCCCACCCTCGGAAGAGTCCGGCCTGGCAGTCTCCAAATCGTGTCGAGGGAAGTGGCGATGAGCACACCTGGAGAGATTGAAGGTCGGGTACGGGCGGCGCTGGAGGAACTGGGGATAGCCGGCTGGGAGTGGATCGAGATCGACCCGCAGTACGGCGACACGGCGGACTTCTGCGCACAGTACGGGTACGACCTGCCCCATTCGGCCAATACCATCATCGTGGCCAGCAAACGGGGGCCGGCGGCGCACTGCGCGGGAATCGTGCGGGCGTGCGACCGCCTGGACGTAAACCGGCGGGTGCGCGGGCTGATGGGGGTGTCCCGGGCGTCCTTCGCCACGGCGGAGGAAACCCGCGAGGTTACGGGAATGATGATCGGCGGGGTTACGGCGCTGGCTCTGCCGGAGGGGCTGCCGATCTACGCCGACGCGCGCCTGCTGGAGATGGACTACATCATCCTGGGAGCGGGAAGCCGGTCGGGCAAGGTGAAGCTGGCGCCCGGGGAGCTGGAGAAGCTGCCGGGGCTGGAGTTCATCGAGGGGCTGTCGATTGCGGCGGAGTAGGGCGCGGGCCCGTCGGTCCGGGGATTCGGGGGGTTGAGAAAAGGGGTGGTGCCGAGGGACAGACTCGAACTGTCGACACCGGCATTTTCAGTGCCGTGCTCTACCACCTGAGCTACCTCGGCAGGAATACATATCTTAATTCCGGGGGCGCGGGGTGTCAAGGCGTGGGGAAGCGGGGGGTGTCCGTCAAGATTTTGGTAGAGCAACTGGATAGGGGCAGATATCGAAAGCTAAGGTAGGGGCGCAGGGCCCTGCGCCCCTACAGCGACGGCCTGCAACGGGGCCCCACCAGGCATTCCCCAAAAATTTGACGGACACCCGGAAGCGGGGGGCAGGGCTATCGCATGAATAGTGGTGGGAAACTAGAATAGGAAAACCGAAGAA
>JAPPGG010000018.1 GCA_028875055.1 Chloroflexota bacterium | reverse complement strand
TGCCCCTATCCAGTTGCTCTACCAAAATCTTGACGGACACCCAGATGAAGCTGCAGGGCCATGTCGGCTTAATTGACTGTCACTCTGAGCTTTTCGGCAGCGTTTACCCTGAGCCAGGCCGAAGGGTTCAGGCCACATTACAACCGTTTAGAGTATTGGCCTAGACCAAAGACGCGTTTGACCTGGCCGAAAGGGGACAACACCAGGGCAGGAGTGTCGGCCAACAGAGGAGTGGCTGTCGAAAAGGGGTTACCGGGGAACAAATGGGCCATAAAGAAGGGCCGGTGGGAGAACCACCGGCCCTGGTTGCCTGAGTAAGCTGGAAGAACCGGACTAGATGTAGTCTTCCTCTTCCATCATGCCCATGTTGTCGCGGCTCTGGGTCAGACCACGGGCGACCTCGGCACGGAACTCTTCGAGCATCTCGTCGGTGATGTTCCCGCCGTTGGCATTGGCCTTGTCCTTGAACTGCTGGAACGCCCACTCTTCGGTGTCGCCCTGAGGCATGCTGAAGAAGCCAGCGTCGAATACGGGCATTTCGCCGGGGCCGAAGTAGCCCTTGCCTTCCAGGCTGTAGCCTTCCAGGTCGTGGGTGCCCTTGCCCAGTACCTGACCGGTCTCGGCATAGTGCTCCATGACGTTCTGGAGGCCGTACTTCTGGATGGGGCAGACCTTCATGCAGATGCCGCAGCCCAGGTAGCGGGCCATGACGGGGCGGCAGCGCTTGAAGTAGAGCTTGTTCTTCTCAATTCCGCGCCACCAGATCTTGTCGCGCATGAGGGCGCGGCCGGGGCAGCGGTTGACGCACACCTGACAAACCTGGCAGAAGGCGTGGATGCCATAGTCCACCGGCTGGTCATAGGTGATGTTGGCGTCGGTAGTAATCATCATGATGCGGCAGCGGGAGCCGACGTGGGGAGTCAGCAGGTAGCCGCAAGCGCCCAACTGGCCAAGACCGGCGGCGACAAACATGGGAATGTAAGGGCCGGTGTTGTCATTGGGGCTGTGAACCTGGGCGCGATAGCCGAGGCTGCGGACGTAGTTACCCAGTTCCAGACCGGCGGCGCCTTCGGTCCGATAGGTGCTGGAGTGCACGATCTCGGCGTCAACGCTGGGGATGGTCTGGGTGGGCTCGAAGTCCTGTTCGTAAGCCAGGCAGATGACGTGGGGGAACTTTACCCAGTCCTTCTTGCTCTGGTAGGTGTAGTGGGTGTCGTAGGCGGTGAAGCCGACTTCCACATAACCCAGTTCGCGGGCCTTGGCCTTGATCAATTCGCTGACGTCTTCGCCGGTGGGCTCAGCGGTGGGCTCCAGGTCGCCGGTCAGGCGGGCGCCCATGATCAGGGAGCGGTTGAGCTTGTCGTGCTCCTTGCGGATCTCACGCATCTCAACGTGCTGGTCGCGAATGGCGTTGGCCCAGTCGCGGGAAGCGCGCTCAGTGATGTTCATGGTCTCCACCGGGTATTCCCGGGCGTACCAGTCAACTTCGCGCTGAATCTTGGGGATGCCGGGTACGGTTTCCAGTTCTTCGGGTACCGGAATAGTGACGGGGGAATCGCCCACGTTCTTACCGGGTCGAACAACCTCATGTCCGATTTTGAGCATACCTACTCCTCCCTATAGTTATCTTGAACCTACGGTCAAGTCTTGGGGGTTACGATAAAGGTTGCTTTTATATTTGTCAATACTATGGGGCAACAGTTTTTGTATTCCTTTTCGCAATATTAAAAAGCAACCCGGTGTATGGTAATTTGCCGCTTTTCACCCCGCCGGAACCGGGAGATTTTCCTGGCTGGCAACTCGCCCTGCATTTCAGCATCCCGGTCCGTTTCAGCTACGAATTACCTCTGCAAGACGCTGGAAAAGCACGTTGGGCAGGCTACGACCAGCGGAAGGCAGCCTCTGCCGCCTTGCCGAACACCCAGTCCCGTTCCTCCTGGTTCCTGAAGCAGGGGTACTCCTTCAGGGCCTCCAGGGAGTTGCGGTAGCCTTCCCGTCCAGCCACCGGGGGAAAATCGCTGCCCCACATCATCCGTTCCGGGCCAAAGGCTTCATAAGCCATTTCCATCAGGGGCGGAATCTCCTCGA
Source organism: Chloroflexota bacterium (assembly GCA_028875055.1). GTDB lineage: Bacteria > Chloroflexota > Dehalococcoidia > Lucifugimonadales > UBA3495 > Bin22. The sequence continues at coordinate 36,242 of JAPPGG010000018.1, read as the reverse complement.
ATCCGTACTGGGCGGCCAGCGGATTGGGACGGACGCAGAATTCGCCCAGGCCGCCGAACTTGATGCAGGTGTTGGGGAACCGGGAAAGGGTGAGGGCCACTCGGTAGTCGTCATAGGGGGCAGTTACGGACTCGGGACTCTGCGGCCGGTAGGCCCCGGCCAGGTGTTCGAGGATGACGGTCAGGTTGGGGAACTGCTCCACAATAGACTGGAAGCCGGGGTCCGCCGCCTGGGCCGCATTGCGGGCAAAGCAACTTACCGGCAACCCCAGCTCGGCGGCCTTGCGCCAGATTGCCAGGGGGTCCGGTTCCGGGGACCGCTGCGGCGGGTGCAGGCGCATGCCAATTACCTCTTCATGCTGGGCCAGGCGTTCCAGGGTTTCCGGGGCGTTGGGGTCGTTGACGTCCACCCAGACCACGGCGCCGAACCTGCCGGGAAACCGCTTGACGCACTCCAGGAGGTAGTCGTTGTGATAGTTGCCAGCGTGCTGGATGAGGGCAGTTCGCTGGACACCGTTCAGGTTCATCTGGTGCAGGATCATCTCCACCGGTTCGAACCAGTTAATGCCCGCGTGGGCATGGGTATCGATTATGTTCATGTGGATTCTCCTGTAAATCCATAGAGTTTGCCGCCGGGGATATAGAGACTATCTCAAAAATGACGAACGCAGACCAGTCGTTTCTGCTGGCAATCTTTACGCCCTCACCGGGGCCCAGCCCCGCCAAAGGGAAGGGGACTCTTCCGCAGCCGACCCCGGCGGTCCCCCTTCAGGGGAACTTTCGAGACAGTTTTCCAAGACTGCCGAAGGACGCCGGGCGGTCACTTCCGACGCTTTTCGCCGCCACCAGCAGAACTCCGCAGGCCGGGCGCCGTTGACCCGGCGCGGACGGCCGCCGGGCATCCAGAGCTAAATGTCCGCCCCTTCGTACCGGGCGATCTCCACAAAGCCGGCTTCATCATCCGACCAGGCGAAGAGGGCCGCTTCCACCACCCGGCGTTCATCTATGCCAACCACCAGTTGCTGCACCGGGTAGGCGGGGCCATCGCCCCAGGGACTGGCCGCCACCTGCCGGTCGGTGGGTGAAAAGTAGGCCTGGCCGTTGGGGTGAGAGTGGTAAATGACCAGCGGCGGGCAATCGTCATCCAGGGTGCGGTTGAGTTCCAGCAGGTCCCGAGGTCCAAAAACATAGGCCCGCTCGGCCGTCCGGTCGGCCACAATGGGATGGTTGCCCGAGTCCTGGTCATTGACGCAGGGGTGAATTTGGGTGGCGGAGTTGCCGGCGCGGGGGCCGGAAAGCCAGCCGCAGCATTCGGAGGGAAAACTGGCGCGGGCTTCCCGGAAGGCGGCTTCCAGCAAAGCGCGGGGAATCGCTACAGGCTGGATGTCTTGGCAGCTTTGGTTGGGGTCGGGCATTGCGTTTCTCTCCATTCAGTCAACCAGGCTGACGCCCCTATTCAATCCACACAACCAGGGAGGCGGTCAATTGTGAAAGTTTATTTATGAATAGTAGCTTCTCAATAAATTATTCAATATAATAAGAAATCATAATCAATGCGTGCTTAAACATTTCCAGCCTAAATGAATCTTAACCATTACATCGAACGTAACAACGGGCGACGTGAATCACGCAAACCCTATGGGGGAAAGGACAGCTGCGGTTATGAAAAACAATACCAGGTTCTTCTTCAAATCTTGCGCAAAATGCGGGGGTGACATGGTCCAGGACCGGGACCTGGACGGGTACTTCCGCAAGTGTCTGCAGTGCGGCCGCATTATCGACCTGGGGGCTTCTCCCGAGGCGGTGATGGAAAACCCGGGCAAGAGACTTGCCGCCTGAGACCAAAGCAAGAAAACCTGGCGGTACGGACCCCGATTTCGGTGGCAGCGAGGGCAGGATTTCCAGCCCCGCCCCGAAACGGGGTCCGTGGTTTTTGCCGGTTAATCGCTGTCAGCGCCGGTTGAGTTCGGTCCGAATGGATTCCCCACAACCAGAGGGGCAGGTCAAATTTCACCGCCGACACCCAGGTTATTCGACGGGAATGATCGGCAGCTGCCTAGCCAGACCTTACGCGAGCGCCACCGGTGTTCTTCCTGTGCTCGGCGTAGTCGAAAACCGCCTGCTCCTGGTCGGGAGTCTGGATCGAGCCGGGACGCAGCTGGCGGACGAAGTCTATGGCGACCTGGGGTTCGTAACCGGTATATACCAGGTAGGAGGCCAGGACGGTACCGGTTCGGCCGATTCCCGCGTAGCAGGTAACCGCCACGGGCCTTTCCCAATTCTCAATCTGGTCCTCAATCCAGCGGCACATCCGGTCGATCTGCTCGAGAGTCGGGGCAGAGAAGTCGGGCACAGGCTCGAACATGTCGTACATATGCCACATCTCGGCCGAGATGGTGTTTTCCTCCATCCTCAGGACTGCGCGGACATCCTGCTGCTGGAAAAAAATGAGGTCCCGGCGGCTGGTGGGACCCATGGCCCCGGCCAGGTAACCTTCCAGGACCCAGCTGAAATTCAGGTGTTGTGCCAAGAATCTACTCCGTCCATATCCCTTTGCGAGTGCGCGAGGCCAATTATAATGCCTGGCCCGGGGCAAGCCAACAATTACACCAGCAACAGGTACTTGTCAGTGAGCCAGGTCCGGGAGTGAACTTGACCCTGTGGAAGCAAAGCATATATGAGGAAGGGGCGGCTATTCGCTCCGCCCCTCTTTGTCTTTGACAGCCAACCGGGCCAGCAATTCCTCTTGACCCAAACCAGCCACTTCCACCACCTTGTCCCTGGACGACGCACCGCGGACGATTTGCAACTGCCGCCGGGGAACTCCCAGGTGTCGGGCCAGCAGCGCGATGACGGCGGCATTGGCCTTGCCAGCCTGGGGAGGGGCAACCACCTTTACTCGCAGCACCCCGTCCCGGAAGTCCATAACCTGGTCCCGGGAGCTCATGGGTATAACCTTCAAGGGGATGACCAGAGGCTTTCCCCGGCTTGCCCGGTCCCCTACTTCTGAACGCACCAGAAGGATACGAACCGCCGCTTATTCTTCAGGCGGGGGCCACTGGGTGCCGCCCTCCGACGGTCGCTGCCCCGGGGCCAGCTGGAGGCCCTCCGCTACCACCTGCTGGAACTCGCGGAGGATAACGTCTCCCCAATCCCTGGCCTTTCCCACGCGGAAGGCGGTGCGCTTTCCGCGGGTGGCGGCGCGCACATCGTCGCCGCTGGCGCCCTCGCTGGCCACCTCCTGGGCGATGGCATCATCCATAGCGTCTATCTGGGGTACCAGGGAACGGGCCGTTTCAATGAACCTGGAGATTTCGCCCATTTCCGCGTCGAAAGTTACGAAGACCGGCACCGTTCCAGCCCGGTTCTCGGGCAGGAAGCTATTGGTCGTCTCCAGTTCGTCGTCGCGGCTGAATACCTGGAGGTTCAGCTTGTCGGTGGCATCAGCCAGTTTCAGAATTGCCGGGGTGGTGCTCATGGCGTCGCCGCACCAGTCGGAGGTGAAGACCGCCAGGTTCAGCGGCTCCTCCAGCGCGTCGAAGAAGGACTTGGTGTCTTCGGGCACCTCCACGCCGTTGTAGATGTCAATGAAGGGCTGCTTGTTGACCTTGATGTACTCGATGTACTGCTGGGTCGTCATTCCCTGTTCAAACTTGTCCCTGGAGAGGGCCATATCGATACCTCCTTACTCGGAATGGGGAAACCCGGAGCTAATAGCCCGGGGTGCGCCACTCGAAGGCCAGCGTGGCGTAACGAACGAAAACGGCGCCGCCGGGCGCGGCTATGGGGCCGTTCATCGCCAGCAGGGCAATGGTGTGCTGGTCGCCGGGGCTGGGTTCGATATCCACAACCACCCTCTGGGGAACGTTAAAGCCCTGCACCGCGCCCCGGTCCCGGTTGCACTCGCCGTCGATCCACAGTTCGCCATAGTCGTCAATGCAGGTCTCGAAAATGCAGCGGGCGCCCGCGATGTCCCGGCCCTCCACCTGCTCCGGCAGGGTAATATTGATGCGGTACCAGGCAAAGGTCACGCCCCGGGAGCGCCATTCGGCGAGGTCGTCGCAGACCTCCCAGCCGGAATCGTCGTAGTCCGGCAACCGGGCGGGGCTGCCTTCCAGCTGGGACACCAGGCCCTCGTTGGGTTCGCCCGGCACCAGGCCCTGGGCCCAACGCCATACCCCGTTAACCGCCTGCAGGTCAGCCGGGTCCTGCAAGTTCAAAGTTCCTCTCGGCATAGTCAACGCCTCCTGTACTTCACAATTACTGCCGCGGAATGGCATTTACCTATTCCTGAACGCCCACGATTTTTATTCCCGAATGCACCTTGTAGATGCGGTTTATGTTTACCAGTAGGGGGGTTATCTGCTCAACGTACCTGGAGTTGCCCAGTCCACCGCCGTCCACCGGCCGCAGGCTGGCGATCTTGCTGGTGTAAGACTTCACCAGTTCCTTGGCCTCAGCGTGGTCGGAACAGATAACCACGTCGCCTTCCATCTCGTGGCCCAGTTCCTGAAGTTCCTCCGCGCTGACGTTCTGAAAGGCGGCAACGATCCGGGAATCGGGCAGCAGGCCCTGGGCTTCCTCGGCGGCTGAGCCGGCTTCCACGGGTACGGCAATGGCTCCCCTGCCCCGTTCGAACCGCATGGGAGCAATGACGTTTACCACAACCTTGCCAACCAAGGGTTCGGCCAGCGGGGCCAGCATGGGGGCCTGGGCCTCGTAGGGCACGGTCAGGAAGGCCGCGTCGGCCCGGGTGGCCGCTTCCAGGTTGTCGGCTCCCTCAATGCGCCCGCAGCCGGCAACGCCCTCGACCAGGGCGGCCAGTTCAACGGCGGCATCGGCTGCCCGCTGGGCGTCCCGGGACCCGATTATTACATCCTCGCCCGATACCGCCAGCCGCAAGGCCAGCCCCCTTCCTTCCGGTCCGGTGCCTCCCAGGAATGCCAGCATATTGCCAATCCCCCTATGAATTGCCCCTAATATAACACAGGGAAGCGGTCCCCTTGCCAGGAACGATTGGCGACCTGCAGTTCCCCTCATCCGATTGACGCTGCTTCGACTGCCAGCCTAGAATTCCGGGTGACCACGACCGGCCACGGGCAGGCCAGCTACAGACCACGGGCAGACCACGGGCAGGCCAACCGGCTAGTCAGACAGCAGGGTAAAGGCGATGGAAAGCGGCCCCCTCCGGGTAATGTTTCTGAGCCCCTATTTCCGGCCCTACCTGGGCGGTATCGAGCGCGCCATCGAGCGACTGTCCCACCAGCTGCTGGAATCGCCTTCGGTGGAGGCGGTGGGAGTCCTTACAACCAAGTACTCGTTTCCCCCGACTCCTCACCCGGAGTGGCCCGACCGGGAGCAGACGTCCAGTGGCATATCCATCTACCGTGTCGCGGGATTTCCGGCCAAGCCCCCGCCCTTTTATTCGGTGCCGCTGGTCTGGCTGTCTCCCCGGAAGATACGGCGTTACCTTGACGAGTTTAACCCCAACGTCATTCACTTCGTGGGGGACGGCTGGTTCTGGGGCCACCTGTGGGCGTACCGGTGGCGCCGGCAGCGCGCGCGGTTCATCTTTACTCCCTCGTACCACACCCTCCCCGCTTCCCGCGCGTGGCTGAAGCACATCAACCGGTTTCTCTGCCGCCGGATGGACCGGGTGGTCACTCTGACCAGGCAGGAGGAGGTCCAGGTTGCCAGGGACTATCGCGTTAACCCCGGGGACCTGGAGGTTATCGGCTGGGGAGCCTCGGCGCTGGGCGAAGGGCAAGCAGGGACGGGGAAGGCATCCCACGACAGCGAAACCGTGGATATCCTCTGCGTCGGACGCCTCAGCCAGCACAAGGGCCAGGCCTGGCTGCTGGAAGTGTACCGCAGGGCGCTGCCCCAGTTTCAGCGCGCCACCCGGCTGGTTCTGGTGGGGCAGGATGAGGATTCCGAGGCAAGCCTGCGGCTGCAGGCCAGGGAGTTCGGGCTGGGGGACCAGGTGGTATTTACCGGCGAACTGGGCGACGAAGACCTGGGCCGCTGGTACGGCCGGGCAGATATTTTCGCCCTGTTTTCGCGCTACGAAGCCTTTGGGCTGGTGTACTTCGAGGCCATGCTTTGCGGTCTGCCCGTTCTGACCCACCGGGTGGGGGCCAACCAGGAATTGCTGACCAGCGGCTCGGTGGTGGTGCCCCGATTCGACCGGGAAGCAGCTGTCCGGGAGCTGGCACGGCTGGTAAATGACGAGGGCTACCGGCAAGCATTGGGGGAGCAGGGCCGGGAATACGCGCAAAGGGAATTTTCCTGGCAGGCCGTGGCCGACAAATACCTGACCACCTACCAGGGCACGCAAACGGGGGTGATGTAAATGGAGAGGGCAGAACTGGAGAACCGGGCGCGGCAAATCCTCCTGACCAACCTGCGCCAGGGAGTCGCCGACTGGAACGGCAAGGAGTTCAGCTTTGTCGTACCGTCGCTGACCGGATATCCCTTCCAGTGGTTCTGGGACTCGTGCTTCCACGCCATCGCCCTTACCCACCTGGACCCGGAGCAGGCAAAAGCCGAGCTAACCACCCTCCTCAGCGGGGCCCAGCCCGACGGGTTTATTCCCCACATAATATTCTGGGAAATGGAAAAGCAGCCCGAATTCCTGAGCCGCAACATCGTGGGGATGACTTCCCCCAATTTCAGCGCCACCATCCAGCCTCCCATCATCGCCTATGCCGTGGAACGCGTGTACCGGGCCACCGGGGACGAGCAGTTCAGGGACGCAGCCCTGCCCGTCCTGATCGCCTACTACCGCTGGCTGAGAAACCACCGGGACCCGGACGAGGACGGGCTGATTGCCATCATTCAGCCTGAAGAGGCGGGTACGGACTGCTCGCCCAAGTACGACGAGGCATTGGGGCTGGAGGACCTCAGCAACCAGGGTTTTATTGCCGCCCTGCGGAAGGTATATGCCGCATACGAACCCATGCGGGGCGACGACCGTCGCATCCTCGACGCCGACATCTTCCACTTCGAGGACGTGCTGGTGAATTCCATCTACACCTTCGGTATGCGTTCGCTGGCCAGGATGCTGGGTGACGCCGCCGAAGCGGAGGAATTTCGCCTGCAGGCGAGCCGGACCCGGGACGCCCTGCTGGAGAAGTGCTGGAACGAAAAGGCTGGAGCCTTCTTCGACCTGCGGGGCAAGGCGGAAGAGCCCGTGGAAATGGTAACCATCAGCTCTTTGATGCCCCTGATCCTGCACGACCTGCCGGCTGACATTGTTGAGAGGCTGGTGGAGGACTGGGTGTCCAGGCCCGAGCACTTCTGGTTGCCGTATCCCCTGCCCTCGGTGCCCGCCTCCAACCCCAAGTTCATGCCCGGCAACCCCCGGGGCTTCATCTGGAGGGGGCCAACCTGGGTGAACACCAACTGGTTCCTGTCCCACTCCCTGAAGGGTCACGGCTACCCCGAACTGGCTGAAACCATCGTAGCCAAAACTCACGAGGCGGTGGAAAAGTCCGGGTTCCGCGAGTACTACCATCCCTACACGGCCGAGGGGCTGGGGGCGCGGGACTTCGGGTGGACTACCCTAATCCTGGACATGTAAGGGGACTACGCGCCAACTCCCCGCTGCCGGGACTACGCGGCTGCGGCCCGCGCGGGCAACGCTTCCGCAGGACTGCATCCGCTCCCCAATCCTCCGAATTGCAAAAAAAAGAGGGGCGGGAATTCTCCCGCCCCAAAACCAATTACCAGATACCCGAGTCGTCTATTCTACGCCGGCAACGGCGGGCTCCGCTTCCGGCCCAGGCGCCGCGTCGCCGGGTCCGTCGGAAGAGACCACCGCGGCATCCTCTTCGACGGCCTCCCCTGAAGACTCCGCCTCCGGGGGTACGGCGTCCGTGTCCGGACCCCACTGGTTAACCACCGCTACCTTCACCAGGGGATTGGAACGGTTCAGGTTGAAGGTGCGGAACCGGCGGCTGCGTCCGGTCTCCTCGTTCCTTTCCTGGTGCCAGTCGCGAAGGAACACTTCCTTGTCCCCCAGCTCCCGCAGCAGGCGGGTGACGTAGGTGCGGGAATAGGTGCGTCCGCCCCAGCGGCTGGTAATCTCCGGGTGTTCCGCCTCGAGCCCCTGCTGCAGAGCGCTGCAGATTTCACTGAGCAGGAAGTTGAATGCCACGTGGGAAATGCCTTCCTGGTGTTCCAGCATATCAGCCATAATCACCAGGTCAGTGATTCTCCGCCCGTCCTGGCCGTCGCCCGGGCCGCGGGGCAGCTCGAGCTGGGCCAGGGTCTCCTCGAGAACCCTTTCCAGTTCCGGACTGAGGGCCGGGGCTGGCGCATCTTCCTCAACCATTTCCGTGGCATCGCTGGCGGCTTCAATGTCTTGTTGGTCTTCACTGGTTACGGAAATGGGATCGGTTGATGCGTCGGCTTCCGCTTCGGGGGCCGCGGGGGCATCGGGCTGGTCTTCCGCCTCACTCGCGGGCGCGGCCTTGGCCCTGGACCTGGAGGTCCGGCGGCCGGTCTCTTTGCTCCCGGTCTGCTTGCTTCCAGCCTCTTCGCTCTCGGGGGCGGCCGGGGCGTCTGGCTCGGTGGCTGTATCCGCAGCCGTATCGGTGGACGTATCGGGAACAACTTCCTCACCGGCGGCTACCGACTCGATGGCCCCTTCCGCAGGCTGGGTTTCGGGCATGGCCTCTTCCGGTATCGTTTCGTCGGCCCGAATGACCCAGTCCACCAGGCCCACGGTTACCAGCTTGATGTTCCCCTCTTCGGCGGTACGGAGCATCAGCTTCTTGAACCCGGAAAAGCCCAGTTTCTTTTCGTCGAAACCGGGGACGCGCCGCATGATGCGCTGCTTCAGCGAGGTCAGCAGCGGAGTCCGGCCGGCCTGTCGCTCGGAGCGGACAACGTCCTCGATTACCCGCATCACGTCGGCAAGCTGCTGCCGGTTGGCGCTGCCCGACCTGGAGGAGCGTCCCATGGCGGGAGCGGGTTCGGGGGCCTGCTGAATCTCCGGGTCCACGTCAATGTCGTAAAGAATCAGCCCGTCCACCTGATCCGCCAGCCGGCGGGAGGTGCTCCAGGACACGCCGATGATAATGACGCGCTTGCCGATGGCCCTGAGCGAGTTGATGACGTGAATGAAGTCGGAGTCGCCCGAAACCAGCACATAAGTCCCTATGTTGGGGTAGGAGTGGGCGCACTCAATGCAGTCCGCCGTCATCTTCACGTCCACGCTGTTCTTGACCCGGGTGGTACGGGAGTTCATCGCGGAGGGGCTGCCCAGGGGCAGGCGGGTGGGAACATAGACCGGCTCTATGCCGGAAGCGTAGAGGGCAGGGGGGTCAATTATAAATTGGCTGGCCCCTTTTAGCTCAGGAGACCTGGTAACCCAGTCAGCGTAGGCCTTGGCCACCACCACCCGCCCGTGGTTGGCGACCTCTTCCTTGAGGGCGCTCACGTTAGGCGTCCGGTTGCCTCCGGCCAGGCTGATCTTGAAGTTTTCCCAGTCTATGAATAGGGCTACGTCATCTCCCGAAATGGGGTGTCCGTTTGTAGTTATGATAAGCTCACATCTCCTGTGAAGCCTTGGTGATGCCTACTTCGAAAGTTTAGTCCCCGGCGTCAATCGCGTCAACAACGCCCGCCGACCGGAATTGCAAATTTTCGGTTAACGGGCAGTTGAGCCAAGGGGATGCCCCATTGCGGTGAATCTTTTTGGAGATGCGGCCTGCGCCGGAACTCTACTTCAGCCTTGGCGGTTCGCCGGTCTTGAAGGGAGGGCACTGCGCTCAGCCAAAGGGCGGCACGCCTGAACTGTTGGACATCGACGGTTTCCTGAGGGCTGAATCGCGACGCCTCCAATAGATCATGGGGACATGCATGGGGCTTTGCCACCGGCTCCGGCGCCAAGTGGAGCTGAAATTATGGTGCGATAGCCCTGAGGCAGCGGAGGTAAGAGTTCAGAGTTGGGGGGAATGCCCTCACCCCCGGCCCCTCTCCCATAGAGAGAGGGGTGATCATCTCTGATGGTGCACTCGTCCCAGTCAATTTCCTCTATATTTGGTAACCCATCCGGCCGCGCCTTTCCTAAGGAGAGTATTTCTTCCCTCTCCCTGAGGGAGAGGGGCAGGGGTGAGGGGGACTCCCCAACCCTGAACTGTTACCAGCGAACCTGGGCGGTGCGGCAGGCAACCCCAAGTGCTATAATCCAGTGCCGGACGCCCACTGCGAGGCGTGCGGACGACTGTAAACCGCAAACCATTTAACGAAATCTGCTGGCGCCACCGCCAGCTCCAGGGAACAGACCAGGAGGCAACGTGAGGATCCAACCCCATAACCTGCGAACACCCGGACCAACTCCCATTCCGGCCGAAATCTACGAGGCCATGTCGGACCCCATGATCAACCACCGGGGCCCGGAGTTTTTTGAACTGATTACCGAATGCACGGACATGCTCAAACAGGTCTTTATGACGGACAACGACCTGTTCATTCTGACCTCCTCCGGCACCGGAGGTCTGGAAGCGTCGGTGGTCAACACCCTGTCCGCCGGGGACAAGGTGCTGGCGGCCAGCGCGGGTTCCTTCGGGGACCGCTTCGCCGACATGCTGGATGCTTACGGCGCCGATACCCAGCGGATTATCTTCGAGTGGGGCGAGGCCATCGAACCCGAGGCCCTTCGCCAGGCTTTGCGCGACGACCCGGAAATCAAGGCGGTAATCGTCACCCACAACGAGACATCCACCGGCGTAACCCACGACCTGCAGAGCATCGCCAGCGTGGTGAAGGGAGAATTCGGGAAGCTGCTTATCGTGGACGCGGTCAGCAGCCTGGGTTGCGTGCCCCTTCCCGTGGACGGGTGGGACTGCGACGTGGTTGCCACCGGCTCCCAGAAGGGTTTCATGATTCCCCCGGGGCTGGCCTTCGTGAGCTTCAGCGACGACGCGTGGGAAGCGCAGAAGACGGCCACCATGCCCAGGTTCTATTTCGACCTGGATGAGGCCAAGAAGTACCTGCAACGGAACCAGACCCCGTGGACGCCCAACCTGTCCGCGATGTACGGGTTAAGGGCCGCGCTGGAGAGCCTGACCGCCGAGGGTATGGAGAGCGTGTTTGGCCGCCACGCCAGCATTGGCCAGTTCACCCGTGACGGGGTCAGGTCCCTGGGCCTGGAACTGCTCTGCGCCGACGAGGAGCGGGCTTCCAACACCGTGACCGCCGTCAAAATGCCCGCCCACATCGACGGCGAGCAGCTGATGGAAATCATGCGGGTGGAGGAGAACGTGGTACTGGCCGGCGGGCAGGGCAAACTGACCGGGCACATATTCCGCATCGGCCACCTGGGCTACTTCACCGAGGACCACATCCAGGAAGTCCTGGACGCCCTTGGGCGGGTGCTGCCCCGCGTGGGTTTCTAGCGCCCGAGGCAGGGCCGGATGTATAGATGGAACCTGGCGGCCTCCGGCAGGCGGTCGCCCCATCCATCCCAACCCCTCCTGACCAGGCCGGAGGGAATTTCCAATACCATTACCGTTGCCACTACCATTACCGACCAGTCGGGCGCCGGTGCGGCCCCGAAACCGTTTACAGGGTTTTACCTATGTCAATGTCCCAGTTGCAGCAGACCATGGCCACCCTGCGCATGACCCTGGCGGAATTGCAGAACAAGGAGCAGCAACTGGACACGCTCATTTCCCAGTTCCGGACCCAGTTGCAGCGACTGCCGCGCCAGGTAATTTACGGCCGTACTCCGCTGGAAGTTTCCCTGTCATCGATGGGAGAGATTGAAGAGCGGCTGGCAGACACGGAAGCCACCAAGCGCCGGCTGCTGGCCATCAAGAAAACCGCCACCGAGGAACTGGCTGCCCTGGAGTCGGTAAGGCAGGTTGACGAAGCCAAGAAGTCCCTGTCATCCCTGAAGCGGCAGATGCGGCTGGAGGGCGAAACGCTGGAGGGGCTGGCCGAGGTCCGGCGGCTGGAGTACTTCATCGCTGAGCACAGCCGGCTGGCAGAGCAGGTAATAACCTCCCGCTACCAGGAGCGGCACGAGGGGCTTTAGGTTGCTTCCCCGGGTTTGAGCCCTTCGGCAGGTTCAGGACAGGCTGCGCCGAAGCATCCACGGAGTGTGGTCAAATTGGCCCGTCATACTTGAACCGGGAGCAGGCTTGACCACAGCCGGCGAGGTTCCCGCCTTCGCGGAAACGACGAGATGGTGCGCTGGGAAGCATCGATTTTCAGTTTGTCCACGGCCCCTGATCTAAAGCCCGGGTGGGATGCGCATTTACCGTAGTGGCGGGTTTGAAACCCGCCATGTTTCCCGCACTGGTGACAGCATGGGCGAGATAGCATTCCGTTCCGTTTTACAGACTCGCTATTGGGACAGGGCAGGTTTGAAACCTGCCCCTACCGAAAGATGCCCGGGCCTCGCATTTAGCTTGAACGCGGACGTTGGCTTGACGGAAATGCACATCCCACCCTGGCATTGGTTTAGAAAATATCCTCGAAACCAGCTTCCTGCCCGCAACCTGCCTGAGGATAAAAACTTCAGGCCCTTCGGCAAGCTCAGGGCGACATGACAGAGAGCCGGGAGACACAAGACTCCTTGCGGCCGGCCCTGGCGCTTTTTGAGCGGTATTCAGGCTTTTCCTAATTCCTAAATGGTCCCGTCCAGCCGGTTGATGACCAGGCCCGTGGGCAGCTTGGGGTAGAAGAAGGTGGACTTGGACGGCAGCCGCTGACCGCCTCCGACGATGGCCTCAAAAGCGTCCATAGGAAAGGGCTTCAGCAGGAATGCCAGCTGCTGCGAACCATCACTTACCATGGCCGCCGTCCGCGCCGCATCGTGGCTGTAATCAACGTGACGGGCAAGGGAATCGCCCAGGAGGGGCTTGATGACCTTCTCATCCAGCAACCAGGCCTCTGAGACCGCCAGTTCTCCCCAACTCTCCCAGTCAATCCCCGAGCGCAAGGTGAGCAGCCTGGCCTGACCGGCCCGTGGCCCGACCAGCCCGACCATGTGGCGTTCCTGCCCCCGTTCAATCACCATGCGGCCCAGGCCCTCTCCCCCGCCGCACTGGGACAGGTCAACGGGCTCGGCCTCGAACAGTTCCAGAATGCCATCCTCCAACTGCGCCAGTTGCTGCGCCGACAGCCCGCCAATCACCTTGTGGTAGGGAAGCAGCTGCAGGCCCGAGTCGCCGAACTCGGTAAGGGACATCATGACGTAGTTGCTGGCGGCATCGGTCTCCCCGTCGGAAGCCGCTCCCTGCAGCCTTCTGTACCGCAGGGCCGCCTCATAGCGATGATGCCCGTCGGCCAGGAAGACCGGGCGTCCTTCAAAGAATTCCGTAATCCGGCCCTGCAGGCCCTGGTCGGCAATTCGCCAGAGGTCCAGCGACCCTATATTGCAACCGGGGTTGCCGGGAGACTGGACGTCCGGCTGGCCCGACGTCACCAGGTCCAGCAGCGGCTTCAGCTCGTTGTCGGCATCCCTGTAGAGGGTCATAAGGGGGCTGAACTGGGTCATCGAGGCCTGCAGGAGAGACACCCGGTCCATCACCGCCGGTTCCCGGGTAAACTCGTGGGGAAGCACCGACCCGTCGCCGTAATCCTCGACCAGAACATCGCCAAAGAGGCCCAGCTGTTGCTTCAGTTCTCCCTGGTCCTGGTAGGTGTGCCGCATCAGGTAGAAGGATGGGGACTCCTCCCGCCGCAGCACCCCCTGCTCCAGCCACTGGCGAAAGAGGGAGGCGGCCCTCCGGTATCCGGCTTCCGGGTACACGGGGTCGGGCTGTTCACCACCTTCCAGATGCACCGCATTGTAGGGACTGAGCTCCTGCAGCGATTCCTTGAGGGCGGGGCCAATCATATCGTAGGGTGGGCATAGCAGGTCTGCCAGGTTGCCCGCACTTTGCGGCACATACCGGCAACCACGAAAAGGACGGAATACGGCCATCGTTGAAACTCCTGGGAGAAGTGTAGAAATTATAGGTGAGGAAAAAGGGGAGAGTCCAGAATGCCCGCGGAGAAATCCCGACCCCAATGAATGCATTCCTGTTGGAGCGCCAGCCGCCCCACATAAAGGAAGATGGAGGGGACAGTCGAAGGACCCTGAACGAGCAGGGTAACAGTTCAGAGTTGAGGGGAATGCCCTCACCCCCGGCCCCTCTCCCTATGGGAGAGGGGTGATCATCTCTGATGGTGGATTCGTCCCAGTCAATTGCCTCTGTATTTGGCAACCCATCCGGCCGCGCCTCTCTTAAGGAGAATATTTCTTCCCTCTCCCTGAGGGAGAGGGGCAGGGGTGAGGGGAACACCCCAACTCTGAACAGTAAACGGGCATGCTTCTTTCTTGACATACCCATATGCCGCTACCATAATTCCACTAACTCTTCAGATACGCTTCCGGGCCTTCTCCCATCCCCGGCCCGATTCACACCAGCTACCGCGGGAGGCTACGAATGACCACCGTCAAATATTCGCTGGATGAGTTCATACATGATATGGAAGCCCTGCTCCGGGACCAGCCCGACCAGCACAGGATTTTCGATCAGGGTTCGTCCTACCTGGAAAAGCTGATTGCCAATCCGGCTGCCATTCCCGAGGAATACCTCGTTCCGGTGGGGAATGGCGCCCGCAGCAACCACGGTTCCTACGCCCTGTACCAGGGAGACAGCGGCTTGCTGGTCACCTCGGTGGTATGGGGGCCAGGGGACCACGCGTCTCCGCACGACCACTGCACCTGGGGAATGATTGGGGTGATGGGCAACAACCTGACCGAAACCCGCTTCCGGCGCGTGGACGACCGTGAGACGGAAGGCTACGCCAGGCTGGAAAAGGACCGGAGCGTGGAGTTCACATCGGGTGAAATAACCCTGCTGATTCCCGAGGTGGACGAGATCCACCAGATGGACAACTTCACCGACCGGCCCACCGTGGAAATCCACGTTTACGGGAACGACTTGCGGGGCCTGCACCGGAGCCGCTACGACCTGGAGTCCGGCAAGATTATTCCCTTCGTAACCGAGAGATACGACAACTGCTAGAGTCGGGGCCAGATATTGACCGCCGCTGGCCAGCCATTTACATCTATCAAACTGCTTTATACCGCAAGGCGCCCCAGGCGGGGCCTGAACAAGCCAACAGACAAGAGGTGAACTTAAAATGGCCCGGGAAATATCCCCAGAAGCCCTGGCAAAACTCCTGGAAAGCAAGGACTCCTTCGCCCTCATTGACGTGCGGGAGGCGGGTGAATACAACAGCACACATATCCCTGAGGCAAGCCTCATTCCCCGCCGGGAGCTGGAGTTTCGCATAGCCGCATCCGTTCCCCAAAGGGGGGCCCAGGTGGTCATTTGCGATGACGATGGCCGCAGGGCAAGCCTGGCGGCGGCCACCCTGGAAAGGCTGGGGTACACCGACGTTGCCGTGCTGGACCGCGGCATTAACGGGTGGGCCAGCCTGGACTATCCCACCGAATGGGGGGTAAACGTTCCCAGCAAGGACTTCGGGGAGAAAATGGAGGTGGTCCACCACGTCCCCGAAATTGACGCCACAGAACTCCACGAGCGTATTGAACGGGGCGACAAGCTTGTAATACTCGATACGCGCACGCCGGAGGAATATCGGAGGTTCTGCATCCCCGGCGGACGGAGCGTGCCGGGAGGAGAACTGGCGCTGCGCATCACGGATATTACCGCCGATTTGGACCCGGACACCACGGTGATTGTCAATTGCGCGGGGCGGACACGCAGCATAATCGGCACCCGAGTGCTGCAGCGCATGGGCCGCCAGAACGTGCTTGGCCTCAAGAATGGCACTTCCGGCTGGGTGCTGGCCGGCTTCGAACTGGAATCGGGCGCCGACCGGGTGGGCCTGCCGCAGCCGTCCGCCGAGGGACTGGCCGCCGCGGAGGCATATGCCGACCAACTGGCGGCGGAGGACGGCGTTCGCTACCTGGACATCCCTTCCCTCAAGCAGATGATGGAACGCGCCACGTCAGAGACCGTCTATTTCGTGGACGTGCGCACCACTGAAGAGTACCGGGAAGGCCACATCCCGGGTTTCCGCTGGTTCCCCGGGGGACAGGCCGTGCAACGGTCGGATGAAGTAGCGGTGGTCAGGAACACTCCCATCATCTTCGCTTGCGACGATAAGGTCCGGTCCACCATTACCGCATCCTGGTACCGGCAGCTGGGGCACGAAGAGGTTTACGCCGTTGCCGGAGGCGTCGCCGCCTGGGCCGCGGCCGGTCTCGACGTGGAAACCGGCGGACCGTCGGAACCGGTCATGGGGCTGGACGCCGCCAAGGCCGGAAGCAGGGAGATTTCTCCGCAGGAACTGGAACGGGCGAGAGCCTCCGATTCCGGCTCGGCGGTAATTTTCGTGGACACCAGCGGCGACTTTGCCCAGGGCCACGTTCCGGGAGCCCGTTGGGCGCCGCGCGGCTGGCTGGAGCTGCAAATAGAAGGCCTGGTACCGGACAAGGACACGTCAATAACGGTTTCTTGCCGGGACGGCCAGAATTCCCTCTTTGCCGCAGCTACCCTGCGAGATATGGGCTACAGCAGCGTGGCAATTCTGTCGGGCGGAATGAATGCCTGGCGCGCCGCCGGCCTGCCATTGGAGACGGGCCTGTCGGGGGTAATGAGTCCCCCAACCGACCTGGTGGCCAGTGGACCCGACCGGAACTACGCCGACATGATGAACTACTTGCGCTGGGAGACGGCCCTGGGGGAGAAGTACGCCGGGGCCTGATGACCGCCTGGAGTTAAATGCAGGCCATACACGGCGTTGGAAGTCTTTGCCGTACAGGGTAATTGGTCTCACTTTGAGGTAATGCATGCCCATAATTGAACACAGCAGCATCAGGATGTCGGCGCCGACGGACTACTGGGCCGAGCGCACCTTTGTATCGGCGGAGCAGGGCGCGGCGTCTCTAACCATCAAGGAGGTTGAGCTGCACCCGGGGTGGGAGGGCCGGCTGCACAGGCATCCCACCGACACGGCCATAATGGTGATGGCCGGCGCGGTACAGTTGATCATCGACGATGAACTCCGAACCGTGCGGGCAGGATGCACCCTGTTCGCGCCGCCCGGCACGCCCCACAAGCTGGTCAACAAGCTGTGGATTCCCGTCAGGCTGCTGGTGACGTATCCCACAACGGAACTGGAAACCGAATACCTGGAGTGAAATCCGGCCACGAAATCGTCTGAAAGGTCCGGCAGCCTCTAAACGGCTTGAATACAACGGTCCACCGAGGCCGGTGGCAAACGAAATAACTGGACAGGAGGCCAATCATGGCAACCCGGAGTCTGCGAACCGCGGTACAACCCCAGCTAATCCCGACCAACGCCGGTCTGCGCACGTGGGCGGCGCCCCCGGAGGCGTTGCAGCAGGAGGTAGTCCCCAACGACCTCTTCTATATACGCAACCACTGGACTGACTGTCCGGAGATAGACATCAACACCTACCGGCTGACAGTTGACGGAGAAGTTGAGACGCCGCTGAGCCTCTCGTTCGACGAAATTCTGAGCATGGCGCAGCAGCGGTTCCAGGTAACGTTTGAATGCTGCGGGAACAGCCCGGTGCCCGATTATTGGGCCAGGTCCACCCGGACCGGCTCCGTGATGGAAATGATCAAGGGCCACGGCATAATGGGCAACGCCGAGTGGGCCGGAGTCTCCCTGGCCGACATCCTGGCGAGGGCGGGCGTCAAGGCGTCGGCGGTTGAGGTGATGTTCGAGGGAGCGGACCATGGCCCGGATGAAACCGTGGGCGACCCGCCGGACGTTACCTATGAACGCAGTCTGCCCATCGCCAAGGCCCAGCACCAGGACACCATGCTGGCCTACGAGATGAACGGCGAGCCGCTGCCACTGAATCACGGCTACCCCCTGCGCCTGCTGGTGCCGGGCTGGTACGGCATGAATTCGGTGAAGTGGCTGGTTGGCATCCACGTCCTGGACCACGAGTTCAAGGGCTTCTACCAGACCGAGCGGTACATGACCCAGAACGGTCCGGACAGCCCGGAATACTACACCTACCACACCAAGATGAAGGTCAAGTCCATTATCACCAATCCCTCTCCCGGGGAGGTCCTTCCCGCCGCCGGTTATACGCTGGCCGGCGCCGCCTGGTCGGGCGAGGAAGAGGTGACTAAAGTGGAGATAAGCGCCGACGGAGGCGAGACGTGGGACCTGGCAGACCTGGCGCCGAGAGCCAGCTCCTATGCCTGGTTCCGCTGGCAGTACCGGTGGCAGCCCCCGGGTCCCGGCCGCTACACGCTGATGTCGCGGGCCACCAACAGCCTCGGCGAGACCCAGCCAATGGAATTCCCCAACAAGTGGGACGGCCGGGGATACGGCAACAATATGGTCTTCCCGGTAGAAGTGCAGGTAAGCTAGGATTCGGGGCCCTCGCGACAAAACAGCGGGGGCCCACCTGTTTCAAATCCGCGCCCAGGCGAGGCCGAGATGCTGAAGTCACAGCGTGACAGCAAGATTAGCAGCCTGAAAGGGGAAGACCGCGAGAGTGTCCAGCGGGTGATTGCCGCAATCAAGGACACCCGTGGCAACAGCCCGGACCTGGCCAGGAGTGACGGCGGTACTTCCGCCAGGGAGTTGCTGCAAGATTGGCAGGATGTGTTGACTCTAGAAGCGATGAGCGCATTGGAGGCCATCCTTGCCAGGGACGAGAGCGGACCCAGGGCTGGCGAATTTCCTGAGGATTTTCACCTGAAGCGGCTGGGTTCCGAGGAGCGGGTACGGCTGTCGGAGTTTCGGGACAAGCGGCCGGTGGCCCTGGCCTTTGGGAGCTATACTTGACCTCCCTTCCGCGCCCAGGCTGAGCGCATGACCAGGATTTACGAACAATACCGGGGCCAGGTGGAGTTCTTTGTCGTTTACGTCCAGGAAGCCCATCCCACTGATGGCTGGCAAACCGAGAGCAACGTCCGGCAGGGCGTGCTGTTTCGGCAGCACCAGAGCTACGAAGAGCGGGAGGAAGTTGCCCACGCATGCAGCATTGACCTGAATATCGGGCTGCCCGTCCTGATTGAGGAAATGGACAACGCCATTGATGAAGCCTATGGCGCAGCTCCGGAACGACTGTACCTGATAGGCGCCGACGGAAGGGTGGCGTATCACGGCGGGGCGGGCCCTCATTTCTTTGACCTGGACGAATGGGAATCCGCCATAGCAGATTGCGTGGGGGAATAGGGGCAGACCGGGCGGCCCTCCCGGCGCCTTTGACCGCGTAGCCCGAACCCCCGGCGGTCGGCCTGGGCGCCGGTGGGAGTTTGAATCTCTTCCTTACCCAATACGGCCCCGGCCGGGATTGTGAACCCGGACCGGGAGACAACCCTGGGGAGAGCGAGATTGACCGAACTGATTGATTTGACCCTGACCCTGGGCAGCGACCGGGTGGTTCCCGTGCCCGGCTTGATTGGCGTTTGCACCGAACCGCTCCACACCCATGAGTCCCATGCCCGTTCTAACACCAAGCTTACGCTGGCGACCCACATCGGGACCCACGTGGACGCGCCTTACCATTTCCATGCCGACGGCACTACCGTAGAAAACATGCCGCTGAACCGATACATGGGGCCGGCGCTGTTGCTGGACTTTCGCGAGATAGCCAAGAGCCTGACTCCCCTGTCCGTTGCCGACATCCAGCAGGCCGGGGGAACTCCCGAAGCGGTGAGGGACAAGATAGTTGTGCTGTTCACCGGCTGGGCTGCCGCGGAGTCGGGGGGCGTTCGCTTCTATTCCCAGGGCCCATACCTGAGCAACGAGGGCGCGGCATACCTGGCGGACAACGGTGTGAATGCCGTTTCCGTAGATTTCCCCATAGACAAGCACCCTCCCAGCCCCCAATCCACCATCGACGACTTTCCCGTTCACCGCCTGCTGCTGGGGCAGGGGATACCCCTGATCGAGAATCTGATAAACCTGGACCAGCTGGTGGGGCGTGAGTTTGAACTGTGGGCGCTTCCCATCAAGCTGAAGGACGGAGATGGAGCCGCCGCCCGGGCCGTGGCCCGCATCCTCTAGGCGGAACACCAGGGCACGTGGCGCTTTCCCCTGAATCAACACCCATTCTCCTGGCAACCGGCAATCCCGCCAAACAGCGGGCCCTCGGGGACCTGCTGGCGGGACTGCCCCTGCAACCGGTCGGCCCGGCAGACCTGGGCATCGAGGCGGACCCGGAGGAAACCGCGGAAACCCACGAAGCTATCGCAGTAGAAAAAGCCGTGGAGTGGTCGCGGGCGGCCGGTATGCTGGCCATTGCCTCCGATGGAGGACTGTTGATTCCGTCCCTGGGGCCAAACTGGCAAAGCCGGTACACCCACCGTTTTGCCGGCCCGGCCGCCAACGACGACGACCGGAGGGAACGCCTGCTGCAGCTCCTTGAGGAAAGCGCCGGGGGTGAGCGGGCAGCTTCCTGGGTGGAAGCGCTGGCTATCGCCGACAACGGGACGCCCTTGAAGTCGTGGGAACTGCGGGGAAGCGAGGGAGTAATTGCCAGCGAGCCGCAAGCGGGACCCCATTCTCCGGGGTTCTGGGTATTTCCCCTGTGGTATTTTCCCAAATTGGGCAAGTATTACAATCAGCTTTCCGACCAGGAGAAGGCAGAATTGGGGGACCACTGGACAGCACTGCGAAGGCTGGTCCAGGACTATTTCACCAACGAGCGCTAAGGAACCTCCGCAAGACTGCTCCTTATGTAAATGTTTGAATGGCGCTGCCTTATGGGGAGTCTCAGGTCCGGACAGCTTGGGTTCAAGGGATGCCTTTTGTCCCTGCCTGCTCCCTGATTTTCGGTAATTCGGGCCAGGGGGACACTTGTTTGAATTTGCCGGAATCCAACAAGGCTGAAATTGAATGCAGGTCAAGCGCAGCAAGGATTTCTGGATACCGGCTTTCGCCGGTATGACGGGGCTGGCTGGCCGGGAAATTCCACCAGCTCTGAACTGTTAAGAATAATGCTGGTGAATTGGCGTGCCGGATGGGATAGAATAGGCTGGCAAGTCACCCGGCTCCAGGTTACCGCACCGGCAATGTTGCCTGTTCGCCAGAGGGAGAACCCGTTTTGACCACCACCGAAGCGCTGCCCACTTCCATAGACCAGGTCCAGAATCTGCTGCGTGACCAGCAGTACGTCGCCGATCGGGGGCTGGCCGTGGCCATCTACCTGGCCCTTACTCTCCAGCGGCCCCTGTTCCTTGAAGGCGAGGCTGGCGTGGGCAAGACCGAAATCGCCCGCTCCCTGGCCCTGGCCCTGGACACCGAGCTTATCCGCCTGCAGTGTTACGAGGGCCTGGACGTTAATCACGCGGTTTACGAGTGGAACCACACCCGCCAAATGCTGGAGATCCGGTTGCTGGAAGCGACCGGGGGTGTTGACCGCGCCTCAGCCACCGACGACCTGTTCAGCGAGCGGTTCCTCGTAAAGCGGCCCCTACTCCGGGCCATTGACGGCAGCAGGGAAAAGGCCCCGGTCCTGCTCATAGATGAACTGGACCGGGCGGACGAGGAGTTCGAGGGGTTTCTGCTGGAAGTGCTGGCCGACTTCCAGATAACCATACCGGAACTGGGCACTTACCAGGCGACCCACCCGCCCGTGGTAATCATCACCTCTAACCGCACCCGGGAGATTCACGACGCGCTGAAACGCCGCTGCCTGTACTACTGGATAGACTATCCCGACTATCAGAAGGAGCTGCAGATAGTCAGCGCCAGGCTGCCCGATGCGCCGCGAAGACTTGCCCAGCAGGTTACAGGATTCATACAGGAACTCAGGGAAACGGAACTATACAAGATTCCAGGGGTTTCCGAGACCATAGACTGGACCTCCGCCCTGCTGGCGCTGAACCAGACAGAACTGGACGCCCAGGTAATAGACGATACCCTGGGCATAATGCTCAAGTACCAGGACGACATCGAACTGGTCCGCGGCGAACCCGTGAGGAACATCCTTGAGCGCTCGCAGAACCGCGGCCCCCGCCGGGGAGGCCGGAGGGGTTAGCACGCCGACAGCGTCGCAAGTTAATTCCCAGCGGCGCCGTCCGTCCTGAATTTACCCGAGACTGCTCCCCGTCCAAAAATGTGCACTGAACATTTCGAAAGCGCTACTTCCAGCCTCCCCGAGTCGGACGGCCATATCCTCCACAACCTGATGCTTTTCGGGGAGACATTGCGGCGGCTGGGGCTGGACTTTGGTTCAGGCAATATGCTGGACCTGGTCAAGGCCACCGAGACCATACCCATTGGCCGGCGGCAGGACTTCCGCCATGCCGCCCGTTGCCTGCTGGTGCACCGCAAGCAGGATTTTCCGCTGTTTGACGATGCATTCCAGATTTTCTGGCGGCGTCCCGCCCACGGAATCAGCACCCGGGACCTGCACAGCATGGGGGAGGAGCGCAGGTACCGCAATCCCCGGGTGGGTCCTCCCGTGTCCGGCGACGAGGAGAACTCGGAACTGGCGGGGGAGGCTCCCGAGGGCATGCCCGCCATCGATATGAGCCAGACTTACAGCGCACGGGAGGTGTTGCGCCAGAAGGACTTCGCTGACTACACTCCGGCGGAAATTGCCCAGGCCCGCACCATGATGTCGGAACTTTCCTGGGCCATCGGACAGCGAAAGACCCGCCGCACCCAGGTGGGTGAAGGGACGGCCCTGGACTGGCGACGGACTTTCCGCCAGAACCTCAAGCACGGCGGAGAACTCCTGGAGCTTTCCCACCGGGAGCCACGGGAAAAGACCCGCCCCCTGGTTCTGATTTGCGATGTCAGCGGTTCGATGGAGCGCTACACCCGCCTGCTGCTGCACTTCATTCACACCATTGCCGGCGATCTGGGAAAGGTTGAGGCCTTTCTCTTTGCCACGCGGCTGACGCGAATAACCCGGTACCTGAACTACCGCGGCGTTGACCAGGCCGTAAACGAGGTTTCCCGGGCGGTGCCTGACTGGGCCGGAGGCACCCGAATCGGCGACGCCATCAAGGCTTTCAACTATACGTGGGGCCGGCGCACGCTGGGCAGCGGACCGGTAGTGCTGGTCATCTCCGACGGGTGGGACCGGGGCGAGCCGGAGCTCCTGTCCCGGGAGATGTCCCGGCTGCAGCGCAGTTGCCACCGCCTGATCTGGCTGAATCCCTTGCTGGGGTCGCCCGGCTATCAGCCCCTGACCCAGGGGATCAAGGCGGCCCTTCCCTACGTGGACGACTTCCTGCCAGTGCACAACCTGAACAGCCTGGAAGCGCTGGCCCGCCATTTGAACAGCCTGCCGCCGAGGAAACAGCCCGCCGCCGCCTACCGCCGGTCCCGACTGGCAGATGTTCCGGAAGAGGAACTACCGGCCGAGCCAACCCGCCGGCGGGAAGAAATGAACCCCGCCCTGGCGCCCACCTTCCGCCATCCCCTGTGGGGGCAGATACCGCCGGCATCCTGAACATGGCGGCGAGCACCTACATAGTCCTGGAGGGAGTAATGCTGGCGCAATGGTTGAGAGAGCGGCACAAGCGAAGAGAGAAAGAAGCCATTGATAAGGCCGAGAGCCTGGTAAGGCAATGGGAGGCCTGGTACGAACGCAAACAGACAGCCGAGAAGAAAGGCTTGACCTTTGATGAACCACCGCCCGGCCAGGAAGGGCATCAAAGTAACACCAAGGACTGAGACAATCTGCCGCAGGTCTATCCATGGAGGTCCCGGCTCCAGGAGATTGCTGACCGACGCAGGACCCCGGTTTCCATCTACGAGTAGGGGTTACCGCCTAAGCAGCCAGGCTTGAAGCCTGGTTGCCGCATTAAGCCCGGCCAGCGATACTCCAACCAATGCCAGCCCCACCACCGCATCCAGCAGGAAATGATTGCCCGTTACCACGATAGAGGCCAGGGTAAGCACGGGATAGCCAATTCCCAGGTACCGGTACCACCCCCGCAGTTCCTTCACGACAAGCCAGGCAAGTATGCACGTCCAGCTGAAGTGCAGGCTGGGCATGGCGGCATTGGTGTTGTAGAACACGGACATCGCCTCTCCCCCATAGAAGGCGGGGCCTAACACCTGGATGGTGTCGGCAAGGTAGCCGGTCTTGAACGGTGGAGCCAGGGGGAAGAAGGTGAATACAACGAGCGACAACACCAGGTGAAACACAATCAGGCGGCGGTACCGCAAGTAAGTCGAGCGGCGGGTGAGGTAGAGGAAGAGAGCAACACCCAGGATTACCGGCCAATAGGTAAGGATGTAAACCCAGTTGAGAGCAATTACCAGGGGCCTGGCGCTGGCGAGGGCCCACTGCTGCAGGTCAGCCTCCAGAAATATCCCCAGGGCAGTCTCGAGGGCGATAATCCTTTCGGCGTTGGCTAGGGCAGTGGAATCTCCATCAAAGACCAGGCCCCTCAGGAGCAGGTAGAGCAGGAAGAGGCCGAGGTAAAGAGCGAGCTCGCGGACATGACCGTGCCAGCGGCTTTGAGCCGGAGCGGGAAACACTCTCGCGATGCGAAATACAATCGAAGCCATAGACGCCCATCCCTGATTGCAGACGGACACGCGCGGATGCTTGAATTCGACTGTTCCCCTTCAGGCGCTGGTTGAAACAGAATCGAGGACACCCGCAGGCAGGCATCCTCGATCGCAAAGTACCGGTCGTAATCAGTCCTGGAAGTGGGGCATCACCTCGGTGGCGAAAAGCTCCAGGGAGTCCTTTACCTTCTGGCTTTCAATCCCGCCGTAGTTGGTGAAAAAGATGATGCTCTTCACCCCGGCCTTGCGCATTCGCTCCACCCGCTCGGCCACCTCGTCGGGAGTGCCGAATAGAATCACCTTCTCCGACATATCGTCGAAATCGAAGGTGGTTTCGGCAGCAAACCGACGGCGGTAGGCCTGGTAGTTCTCGGGCAGCAGATCACCGCGGCGTTCGGGCGGGGCGCCCACTTCATCGCCGGTGGTCTTGAACCACATAAAGGGCTGTTCGGCATCATCCCGGGCCTGCTGGTGGGTTGGGGCAGTGTACATCGCCCGGGCAACCTTGACGGTGTAGGGGTCAAAGTCCTGGCCCGCCTCGCCCACGGCGCCCTTGAAGTAGGCAACCTGCTCTCCCACCTGGTCAAAGGTCAGTCCCTGGCCAACCAGGAGATTCCAGCCGTTCTGGGCGATGCGGTCCATGCTGCCAGGGCTGGCGGCCGCCACCCAAAGGGGCGGATGGGGCTCCTGGACCGGCTTGGGCAGCACCGTCATATCATTGAAGGTCCAGAAATCGCCCCGGTGGTCGAAGGGTTCCTCGGTGGTCCAGGCGCGGGTCATAACGTCTATGGATTCCTGGAACCGCCGGTCGGCCTCGTCCATGGGTATGTTCAGCTTGTGAAATTCACCCCACTGGTAACCGCGCCCAACCCCCAGGTCCAGGCGTCCGTTGCTCAGCAGGTCAACCGTGGCGGCCTCTTCGGCAATCTGAATGGGATTGTGGAAGGGAAGTACCGTGACGGCCGTGGCCAGGCGGATGGTGCTGGTCAAACCGGCCAGGTAGCCCAGGACCGTCAGAGATGCCGAGACTATGCCGTGGCGGGAGAAGTGGTGCTCGGTCATCCAGACCGAATCGTAGCCCAGTTGCTCGGCCCACAGTACCTGCTCCAGGGCATCGCGATAATACTGGTTCTGCCTGGCGGGGTCGGGCAGCTGAACGGAGTGAAAGAGACCGAATTTCATTGATTACCAACCTTGTACGAGTTACCAATTGATTGTGACAACCTGGAAATTGGGGCGTGTCGACATAAGCCAGGGCTTGCCTTCATTGCCGGCTTGAGCTGCCAGCTACAGCGGCTGCCAGTAGCGGCGGCCGGCGGCACGGACGACTTTGCCGTAGCCGGGGTAGGGGAAGTGACCGATTATCCCCAGGATATCCTCGGTTTCAAGCTGTTCCATCAGCTTGCCGCGGGTAATGCGGGTCTGCTCCGGGTCCATATCGGCGCGAGACTCCCAGTCGGTCTCGTTGACCTGGGCCTGGTTGTGGATGGCGTCGCCGAGAATGATGGCCCGCTCTCCCTGGGAGTTGATCATAATGCTCATATGTCCCGGGGTGTGGCCCGGGGAGGGGAAAGCGGTCAACTCGGAAGTCAGCACGTGCTCCCCGTCCATGAACTCGATCAACCCCAGGTCTTCCAGGGGCCATACCGATGCCGGGGCGTTGGGGAACCTGGCGGGCATAATGTCGGGGTCGTGGCAAGCTTCCCAGTCCTTGGCGCTGAACCAGTAGCGGGCGTTGGGGAAGGTGGGGACATACTTGCCGCCCTCCTCGGCTGGCGGAACCAGGTTCCAGCCCACGTGATCGCGGTGCAAGTGGGTCATCACCACCATGTCGATGTCTTCGGTGCGGATTCCATGGGACTGGAAGTCGTTCATCAACTCGCCCCAGGGAGTGTCGGGGGCGTCGGCGGGGCGGGCGCCCATACCCGTATCCACGATAATGGTCCGGCCGTCGGAGCGGATGAGGTAGGAGGCCAGGTTGAAGCGGACCTTGTGGCCGTCCACCAGGTGCTGCCGGTAGCCCTGCCATTCATCGTCAGACTTGTGATTGGGGAAGAAGTTGCACAGGTCGAACTCGAGAATGCCGTCGGACAGGGAAGTAATCTCCACGTTTCCGATGGTTACGCGATTACCGGCCATAGCGCGCCTCCCGTACTGGTTGAATGGGGAAAGCCGGGGGTTATTTTAGCATATTGGGGGACTGGTCACCGGGTTCACTTCAGCTTGGCGCCGTCCAGAGTTGAAGATTCACGGTGGACGGAAACGCGTCACCAGTGCATAAGGGGAACCGGCAAGGCCGGCAGTGCACTCAGGTCAGGCGAGGCCAGGACTCCAGAACTGTCCCGTTCGGGTCAACGTATTCGATGCCAAGATCCTGGAAACCGGGGAAAGCCGGTATGACGGCAGCATTCCGGCAAATGTAGTATTCACCCTGGCTCCGGTTCAAAAGTTGCGCTCAAAGTGATTATCGTTGGCTAGCGGAGATAAGAAATATGCCGTGATTTGAGACACTAAATATCGGCAATGGCACAAAGAGCTACCTCCCGCCATGGCGGGAGGTAGCTCTTTGTTATTCTCCCATAATACTGAACATCACCACACGCAATGATATAATGACAATATATCAATGAGTGATAACAAATAACTACAGGCAATATTTCTTAGCTAGCCAGCAATTGCCAAATGAGAGTCGAACCAAGGGACAGGGCAAATAGCAAAGACGACCTGTCGCATCCGGAGAAGGGCAGTGTAGCCCGGTCTATTGGGCCAAGGGAGCGGAACTTCCGAAATGGGGGCGCTTTCACTAAGGAGTTGCCGTTCCTGTACTCCTCCCTGGAGATACTGCGCTTCAGCCGGGAAATAGAGGAAGAAGCGCTGGAAAATCCCGATGGCTCGGACCCTTTTGCAGGCTTCCAGAACCTGGAGAAGCGGATGAGGAAACAGCGGCAGGACCGCCGCATCCTGGACGCCGAAGTTTGGCGGGTTGGGTTTGCCGATGGAAAGGCGCCCGTACTCCTGGCCGATCCTCCCGCCGAATGGATTCCCCTGCCCAGGCGCTTTCACCTGCTGATTAGCCAGTGGTTCCTGGCGAACACCGCACGTGGACCAATTGCCTCTGTGGACTGGGAGATTTCCCCGGAAGACCGGTTGGGAATCGGCAGTGTAACCGACCGTGGCAAAAGTTTCGGATGGTTCGCCACGTCCGATGCCCGGGAGGCAACGGCTCTGGCTGAATACCTGGAGCAGGCGCCGGAAAGCCACATCGGTCAGACACCCGGCCTGCACGGTCCTGTAACCGGCTGAACAGTGGTCGAGCGTGCTATTCGCAAATCGGCAGCCTGCGCAATTGCTCGATACCTGTCACACATTATCACGCATCACCTGTCGGAGGGGCACATGCGCTCATAGTTCACCTTCACACCAACGCCGCAAGAACTCCCATCCCTGCCGTGGCCAATCCACGACAGCTCAATTCAAACGAGAGGGATGTAAAACATGACACAAACGATGGGATTTTCGAAAACCCGAAGAATACCGCTCCGCATCATCTCGCTGGTCGGATTCCTGACGGTCATTGCTATCCTGCTTTTAGCCATTGGACAATTGGCGGTCGGTCCCGCCCTCGCCAGCAGCCATGATCCGCTCCACCAACGCCAGCCCGTGCCCGGGCAGGTGGCTCACGACGAGGATGCGAGTCTTGGCCAATTCCGCGTCACCGCGAACGGCGAAGCGGTGGCGCTTGTTCCACAGTTTGATCCAGCCACCACGCTGTACACGGTCACCGTTGCCGCCGAAAGCGTTGACGTGATCGCAGCCGTCGCCAGAACCGGGGCCGTCATCGACAGGGTCAGCGTCGGGGACAACACGCTGACCCTGGACTCTCTCATCGGCCTCGTGACCGTCCCGGCCGACCTTACCGAGGGCGCCACGACCGTCGTCTCGCTGAGGGTGCGCGCCGCGGACCAGGTGACGACCGAAACTTACTACGTCATCCTGTCCCGGCCCGCCGACCCCTCGGTGCCGGACATCACCATCCAGGCAACCCCCTCCGAATACGTGGCCGGCATCGGCACGCTGTCTTTCACCGTGACGCGCGGCGGTCCTAGGGACGACGCGCCGGGTGTGACGGTCAACTTCACCCAGGACGAGGATTGGCTTTCCGACACCACACGGACGTTTCACTTCTCGGAGCGTGATGAGACAATCACTGAGTTCATCCCGCCCACGGAATTCTCATCCAGCGTGATCCGGAGCGGGAACCTGGTCGCAACGGTCGCTCCCGTGGCCGGCTACGACACCAGCGGCGTCGCGCCGGTCAAGGTCATCTCCCAGGAAGGGCCTGCGGTAAGCGTCACGCTCGACCAATCGACCTACACCGTCGCCGAAGGCGCCGGCACCCTGGACGTGGTAATTGTGGCCCGTGCGCACTCAAGCGTCCCCCGCGTTGATGGTTTCAACGTGGGCATATTATCCGATGCTCAGACCGCCTCCAGCTCCGAGGACTCCCGCGATTTTCACTCCGTGTCATCTCAACCTCGGTTCAACTCCTCCGATTTCGAAATGGAAGGAGGCGTGCTGGTCGGGAGCAAAACGGTAACCATCACCATCGTGGATGACGCCATCTACGAAGGAGACGAGACATTTCACCTCCACGTGACGCGAGCGACGGGTCTCACGTCAGAGGTGAAGATCCTCGACCCGGATGGAGAGGAGTGCTCCCTTCAGTGCCCCAATCCCTACGTGGTTACCATCACCGACAATGAACCGGCGGTAGCGGTGAGCTTTGGCCAGGCCGCCTACACCGTAATCGAGGGCGGCAGCCAGGCCGTGGTCGTCACGGTGAGCGACCCTCCCCTGCGGACCGTGAGGATCCCCATCGTCGCCGTCGGTCAGGACGGGGCTACCGGCGACGACTATTCCGGCGTGCCCCGGACCGTAACCTTCAACGCCACTGAAACCTCCAAGACCTTCTCCTTCTCCGCCACCTACGACACCATCGACGACGGCGGCGAGAGCGTGAAGCTGTCTTTCGGTTCAATGCTGCCTCCCGGAGTTGCCCAGGGTCCAGTCAACGAGACCGTCGTGACCATTACTCAGCGTGAACTCATCCACGATATCGAGCGGCCGGGAATCTCCGTGCCGATGTGCCAATCCAACGGAATATCTTTCTTCTGGCACGCCGCACCCGCATTCGAGGACGACCCGCCACCACACGGATGGCGCGTTGAACGAAGGCGCCTCAGCGGCGGAGAGTGAATCACCGACCGGTTCGATTTCCTGGGCCCGGCAGCCGAGGCCCTCCAGACCCACGGCGATGAGTACTGGGACTGGACGGACCGCACACGCCGATTGCGCATCGATTACACCTACCGGGTGCACGCCCTCGACAACGACGCCGACCTGATGGAGGGGCGGAATTGGTCCCGAAGAGCCCAGGCCCTCTGCCAATAGGGTCATCGCAGACGGGCGCACTCAAGCCATGCAGCACAGACACCATGGCAATCCAGTGCGCGGAAAACGGCTCGGGGCGGCGATGCCCCACCCGGGGAGACCGTGGGGGCCACGGTCTCCCCGCCATTTGTCTGCAACTAGGGGGCGCCCCCTTTGGCGCGCCCCGGTCAGTTGAAAGCGTATCGGTGGTCGGGTTTTGTCTCGCGGGTCCGCCATCGTGGCCCCGCGGTGATTGCTTCTGCTGGATGCAGGAAGTTCAGCGGGGCGGTAATCATGCCAGGTATCGATGGCGTCGGATTCAGCCTGGAGGGTGTGGATAAGACGGTAGGACAGGGGAGATCAGCGATACAGGTGAGAGTGAGGGGTGTGGAAAGGGCGGCGACGCAATGAAGCCTCATTCCTGGCAATCCGCCAGACCCGAGCCAAGGAATGTGGACAAGATTGTTTTGACGACCCCACTCCTGGCAGGTCTGCTAGAATGCCCCAACCAGAGCTTGTTCCCCGCCAAGCCAGGGAGGTACGATCATCATTGCAAGCCCAGTGAATGAACTCTTTTCACGCGTAAACACCCTGCCCACCCCTACAATTCCCGCCATCCGTCCTATCCGGCGGGAAATTAGCCGAAGGGTTGCCAGGTACGCGGCCGGCGATGTTCTGGAACTGGTCCAGGCCATAGTGGACCGGTCGCTGCGGGAGGGGGAACGGGAAATACGGTGGATGGGCTACGAAATTGCCCATTACCATCGCCCAACACTGGCTGCTCTCGACAAGGCAACTCTCGAGCAATTGGGGGCTGGTCTGAACAGCTGGGACTCGGTGGATGTCTTTTCCCTCTACCTTTCGGGGCCGGCATGGCGCAACGGGCAGATTAGCGATGAAGTCGTCCACCGATGGGCTGGGTCAGAAAACCGCTGGTGGCGGCGGGTGGCGCTGGTCAGTACCGTGGCGCTGAACCTGAAGGCGCGGGGCGGAACGGGCGATGTGGCCCGTACCATGCCAGTTTGCCGGATGCTGGCCGCCGACCACGAGGACATGGTTGAGAAGGCGCTGTCCTGGGCCCTGCGGGTGGTTGAGCAGCACGACCGCGGGGCGGTGGAGGTGTTCCTGGCGGAGTACGACCATTGCCTGGCGTCCAGGGTCAAGCGCGAAGTAAGAACCAAGCTGAATACCGGCCGGAAGAATCCTCGCAGGACCCCGACGGTGCAGGGACCCTGCTGAGGAGGCTACCGGGAAGCGCCGGCTTTCCCTGGCCACGCCTCCGGATAGGGCCCTGGCTGTTGTCGTCGCTCGGACTGCTGGAATACCGGCCCTGGCCTGAAGCGTCGGCGTCGCCCAGGCTGGTGCCAGCCGGCCGCCGTAGTGTTAGACTCTCCACACAATCCCAATGGGAAGACCGGTGTACCAACATCAAGGAGGTGCGGCTATGAAGGCTGCCGTTTTGAGAGAGGTAAACGTGCCCCTGGAAGTGGAGGAGGTGCAGGTTGACGCCCCGGGCCCCCGTGAAGTCCTGATTCGTACCGGCGCCAGCGGCGTGTGCCACAGCGACCTGCACTACGTAGAAGGAAGCTACAGCATCACCAAGCCGGCCATCCTGGGGCACGAGGCTGCCGGTACCGTTGAGGCTGTGGGAGAACAGGTCAATTACCTGAAGCCGGGGGACACGGTAATTATGTGCCTTTCCGTCTTTTGCGGCCACTGCGAGTTCTGCCTGCGGGGGCAGCCCGTCCTCTGCACCCGCACCGACGTGGTCCGCAGCGCCGACCAGGCTCCCAGGCTCAGGAAGAACGGCGAGGCCATTACGCAGATGGCGCAGCTGGGGTCCTACGCTGAAATGATGCTCGTCCACGAGAACGCCTGCGTGAAGGTGCGGGACGACGTGCCCATGGACCGGCTGGCCCTGATTGGCTGCGGGGCCACCACCGGCCTGGGGGCGGTACTGAACACGGCCGCGGTGGAGCCGGGCAGCACGGTATGCGTGGTGGGCTGCGGCGGGGTGGGACTCAACTGCATCCAGGGCGCGGCCCTGGCCGGGGCTTTGCGGATAATCGCGGTGGACACGGTGGAGACCAAGTTGACCATGGCCCGTGAGTTCGGCGCCACCGATGTGATTGACGCCTCCAGCGGCGACGTGGTTGAACGCATTCGAGACTTGACCGACGACGGAGTGGACTACTCCTTTGAAGCCATCGGTCTCAAGCAAACGGCGGAGCAGTGCTACCAGATGCTGCGCCCGGGCGGCACCGCCACGGTCATCGGGATGATTCCGGAAGGGACGATGATCGAGATTGACGCCGGCGGGTTCCTGCGGCGGGAACGCAAGCTGCAGGGCAGCAGCATGGGGTCCAACCGCTTCCGGACGGATATGCCCCGCTACATTGAATTCTACCTGCAGGGACGGCTGAAGCTGGACGAGCTGGTGAGCCAGCATATGAAGCTGGAGCAGATTAACGAGGCTTTCGCCGACATGAAGGGCGGCAACGTGGCCCGCAGCGTGATCCTGTTTGATTAGACGGGCCGACACTGCTCCCGGTAGGCAATAAGAGGGGCGGATCTGATATCCGCCCCCAAACGTTGCAACTGCATAGAAATGATGGGGGCGGGTCTTTGGACCCGCCCCCGAGTTTGTTCTCACCGTTCCCCATTGGGGAAGTTCGCGATCAGGGTTCTGATCACTCGGTGAACCGAAGAGTGTTGCCCCGGAGGCGCGGCGCGTAGTAGGGCTGCCAATCGATGTCATCAGCCAGACCGTAAACGTACACAACCTCGAAGAAGGGCAGGAAGATAGCCTGTTCATAGGCGAAGTCGGCGATCTCTTCCATGGCCTTGGTCCGTTCCGGACCTTCCGGAATGGAGTTGGCCTCGGTCTTCCACTCTTCAAATTCCGCGGTGCAGTGGCGACTGCTGCGGCTGAAGCAGCTCAGGCGGGAGTTGTTGAACCGCTGCATGTCCAGGATCTCGTTGGAGGTAGCGACCTCGTAGGCGTGGGAGCTTACGAAGGCCGGTCCCGGGGGATCCCGGTCGGCGCAGTCCATAGCTTCCTTGTAGCCGGCCTCGCCGGAGAAGCGTCCGCAGCCGGAGATCTGCAGTTCCCTGGCAGCGCCGAGGTCGCCAAAGGAGTTCAGGTTAGCGTTGACGCCAATTTCGCGCCAAGACTGGACCACGGACTCCAGGATTTCCTCGCCGCGGATGTTGGAGCCGGGGCGGGTGTTAATGTTGATCTCGTTGTCCGGATTGTAGCCGGCTTCCGCAAGCAACTGCATTGCCAGTTCGGGGTTGTATTCCCTGGGAGCAGAGTTGGCATCGGTAATGCCCACTGTGCCCTTCATGGAAATAGCCTGGTGGCACGGGATCTGACCGTTGAAGAAGGAGTCCAGCATGGTCTGGCAGTCCACAGCGTGGGACAGGGCCAGCCTGACCTTCTGCTTGGCCAGTTCTTCATGGAAGACGGTGTCGAACACCAGCGTGTAAACCTCTGCGGTCTTTCCGCTAACGGTCTTGCTCACCGTCTCGGCTTCTTCGAAACCGATGTCAGCAGCCCAGTGCGCTTCACCGGTCCGTATCATCGCGGCGCGCACCGTGGCTTCCGCCCGCCAGGTGTGAGTCAAGTACTGAATGGTGGGCATCTGCGAGAACCAGTTGTCATTGGGCAGATAGTCTTCGTATGCCTCGAACTCGGTCTTGACGCCACCGGTATGCTCGATAATCTTGTAAGGACCGAAGCCGATGGTATTGGTGGAACGGGCTTCGTCATCATCCTTTATGGATTCAAACCACACCGGGTCCTGGAAATCGGCAAAGAGGGCAGTGCGAGGGTAAATGGGGCAGGGATTCGGGCAAACGGCGTGAACCGTCAAATCGTCAATGACTTCGGCGGTCATGTCCGGGCCAGTCCAGGTAACCGACGCGCTGGGATTGTCGGGGAAGGCGTTGTACTCGATGCCGTACTTGGCGGCGGCGGCGTTCCATGGAGCGCCGTTGTGGAACTTGACGCCATCCCGCAGGTTAAACTGCCAGCGGTCAATATCAATCTGTTCCCAGTCCACCACACCGGAAAGAGGAACGATTTCGGCGGTGCGGTCGTCCAGCCAGGTCAGGAAGTCGGTGACAAAGTCCTGGCAGCCCATGCTATGGATTTCCGCAGAACAGCCTTCGCTCCAGGCTCCGACGCTGGCGGGTTCCGCTTCGGTAACCACCACAGCGTGATTCTTGGCGGGGTCTGCCGCCGGTGGAGCGGCGGTGGGGGCAGGCGCAGCCGTGGGAGCGGGAGCCGCCTGGCTGGAAGTATCGCCTCCCGAAGAACCGCCCGCGCTCTGGGCCGGCGCTTCAGGCTGGGCCATGGCTTCGGCCGGAGCCGAGGTGGCCGCAGGAATCATCTGGGGCGCAAATGTAGCCGTGGGAGCTGCTTCCTGCGCTTCCGACGCGGGGGCGGCGGCAGGTTCATCAGCAGAGCCGCAGGCCACTGCCAGCACCGCGACCAAGGGCAGAATCACCCACAGGCGGGCGTTGAAAGATCTGCTATATCGTTTGACTAGCTTTCCCACAAATTCCCTCCTATTTATTACGAATTGCGTAAACTTGTACTGCTATTTTAATGCTTTGGTTTTATCCTCCTGCACATCGATTACTACTTTGTTCGCGTAGTAAGCAGCTTTATATTACAGAAACCCCGGTCTGTCAATAATTCCTGTCATGGGAGACGAAACCATGCAGGCGGCGGCGAAAGGGCACAATCCAATACAGGCAATACGGCGGCAGGCTTGTCGAAGTGAACACTATTCGATTCCGGCCGGAAACGCTCTTGACAGGTCCACCGGCCACTGATATTAACAGGCCATGACGGAAACGGATTTGCTTATCATTGGCGCCGGCCCCTACGGCCTGGCCACAGCTTCTTATGCTCGACGGCTTGGGCTGGACTGCGTGGTGGTGGGCGATCCCATGAGCTTCTGGCGGGACCACATGCCCTCGGGTATGCTGCTGCGGTCACCGACCTCCTGGCACCTGGACGCCGTGGGGGAGTTAACCTTTGAAAAGTTTGTAAGCGAGCGGGGACTGACTCCGGAGGATGTATCGCCCATTTCCCTGTCGCTGTACCTGGAGTATTGCCGGTGGTTCCAGGAAGGGAGCGAACTTGAGGTACGGCGAAACTTCGTGCGGAACCTCCGGTGGACGGAAGGCCTTACACTGCCCTTCACGGCAACTCTGGAAGATGGCGCGGAGATTTGCGCCCGGCGGGCGCTTTCCGCCACTGGGTTGACCCATTACCGGAACATACCGGAGGATGTAGCTTCCCTGCTGCCCCGGCAGAAATTTGCGCACACCTGCGACTTGGTTGACTTCAGCGGGTTGAAGGACAAGCGGTGCGCCATCGTGGGCGGGCGGCAGAGCGCCTTCGAGTGGGCTGCCCTCATCAACGAGGAAGCAGGTGCTGACATTCACATCATCTACCGCCACGACACGCCCGCCTTTACCGAGTCTGACTGGGACTGGATCGACGACCTGATGGACCGTACCAGGGAAAGCCCTGGCTGGTTCAAGGAGTTGAGTGCGGGAGAGCGAGACCGCATTTACCAGCGTCTCTGGGGCGAGGGACGCCTCAAGCTGGAACCCTGGCTGCAACCGCGCATCCAGGGAGACAATGTCCATCTGTGGCCCAACACCCGAATTACGGGCGCCCGGCTGAACGGGGATGGCTCGACTGCTCTTTCCCTGGATGACGGCAGCGCCCTGAACGTGGACCAGACCATCCTGGCCACCGGGTACCGGGTGGAAGTGGCCCGGGAGCCTTACCTGCGTGACCCCAGCATCACCAGGAATCTCAGGGTCGAGGAGGGCTTTCCGGTACTGGACAGCCGGTTCCAGTCCAGCATTCCGGGCCTCTACTTTACGGGCCAGACGGCCACCCGGGACTTTGGCCCCTTTTTCGGCTTCGGCATCGGTTGCCCGCCAGCGGCGTGGATAATCGGCAATGCCCTTAGCCGGTGAGCGGCGGTCCTGTTCTATCAGCGGTTCGTCGTTGGGCCCCGACGGACCCTGGAAACTCTCTCCATACTGGCAAGTTGCGGATCGGAGCCATTTTCTCGCATCCGCCTCACCCCCACTCCAACCATTGACGTTCAATAAGCAGGTAACTCCTGGGACGGTCAGGGCAATCGCATGAAAGATTCGTCCTGCAGCCGGCTAATATCCACAAGGCAAACCGATGTCGCCCTGAGCTTTCCGAAGGGCCTAGTAGTCGGTCAAACTGGTAAAGACAGGCCTATTAAGTGTTGAATGGAGCTG
>JAPPGG010000004.1:2951-38382 GCA_028875055.1 Chloroflexota bacterium | reverse complement strand
GCTGAAGTCTATTCAAATCAGGTGTTGCACTTGAAATGTGAATCCACCTTCCGGCTTTCGCCGGTATGACGGAACTGGCTGGCAGGGAAATCCCACCAATTCTGAACTCTTACTGTTGAAGGGGCAGGGTAATCCCGCCGGATTGCCTGACCGGCGGCGCCAGGAGAAAAATGCATTTTTGGCCCCACCTGGTCTCATTTGACCTCATTTTGTATCTGGCATGTTCTTCCAGGCTGCCGGAAAATTTCAAGAATGTGATAACAGCTGAGGTCTCCTGAAAGTTTCCTGGACAGAATGCTCATGGACGGCCCCTGGCGGCAACCTGGCCGCTGCGGTCAGTTTATTTCATGGTAGGCGGGGGCAACGCAGTGTGACAAGTGGGTGGCGACAGAAGTAACAGTTCAGAGTTGACACTTACGAAGGCATGGAACTCGTCATTCTGGCGCGGGACGGAATCCGGCAACGCTGACGGTGAAAACAGGTCAAGCGTAGCAAGGGGTCCTGGTTACCGGCGAAAGCCGGTATGACGGGGCTGGCTGGCCGGAAGATCCCACCAACTCTGAACTGTTACCAGTTGCCTTACTGGGAACGCGGCTGCGCACAGGGGTTTGGGGAAACCCAGAGGAGAAGCCCGGGATTGGGGTGGGAGAAGGAGCGGTTATCTCCAGCGGAAACTGCTCTAATCAATTGGCGGAGGAGGGCCGGCAGCCGGGGCACCAGCCGTAGAAGTCCACCCTTTGTGATGAGACGTGGAAGTCTCCGTTGCCGCTGATGATGTCCGTCAGCTCGGATACCATGTCCTGTCCAACATCGGCGTCCACCACTATGCCGCAGCCAACGCAGACCAGGTTGGCGTGGGGCGAAAGGTTGGCATCGTAGCGGGACAGACGCTGAAAGGGAAGTTCGCGCACTATGCCGGCCTTCTCCAGCACGTCCAGGGTGGAATAGACTGTGGCAATAGTTACGTAGGGGAAGAAGGCCCTGACCCGCTCGTAGATGTCACGCACCGACGGATGGTCGGCCGAGTTGACCACCACTTCCGCAATAGCCAGACGCTGCGGGGTCAATCGCAGGCCCAGGGGCCTCAGCCTGGCAACAAGTTCTTCCTGGGTGGTCAATGTTTGCGCTCCGGTGCGGCGGGATGGGCCGACATAATGAGTTGGAAGGGCGGCCCCACGGGTAACCCGTGCATTATAGCATAGGGGGCCTGGCCTTCCGGAAAACCATCAGGGACGGGAGATTATCCCGTCCCTGACATTCTGCCGTTGAGGGCGGGACCTACAGGTTGATCTGCGGGTCCATGTATTCGTGGTCCTTTTCGTACACCTGGACCCGGTTGCGGGCGGTGTCCACCACGAACAGGAGGTTGTTTTCCCGATCGTAGGTGCAGGCGGCGGGCTTGACGAACCTGCGCTGCTGTTCGATCAGGTCGGGTACCCGGCGGCGGGCCTTGACCATGTCAGGGTTGGCGTCGAGACCCATCTGGCCCCACTTGGAGACCTCGACCGCGTCCCCTTCCAGGTAAGCGATGGGCTTGGCCTCGGGGTCATAGATGACCACGCGGTCGTTCATCCAGTCGGTGATGTACACATCGCCGTCGCCGTCCACGCAGACATCGGTGGGATGGTTGAGGGCATCCTGGCCGTTGACCTGGTGGGAGAAGGTGCGCAGGTGAGTGCCACCTGGGGTGAACTTCTGGACGCGGTTGTTGCCCCAGTCAGCGATGTAGAGATCTCCGTTTCCGTCAATCTCGATGCCGTCGGGCATTTCGAACTGGCCTTCGGCTTCGCCCTTGGAGCCAAAGCCGCTGATGAACTGGCCGTCCCTGGTGAACTGCTGGATGCGGCTGTTGAAGGAGTTGACGACCCAAAGGTTGTCGTCGGCATCAAATGCCATTCCTGCGGGCCCGCTGAGCTCGCCTTCGCCTTCTCCCTTGACGCCCCAGCCGCTGAGGGGGTTTCCGTCGGCGTCAAAGACTGCCACGCGGCACTGCCACTCGTCGGCTACGTAAACGTTGCCCGCCTTGTCCAGGGCAACGCCGGAAATCCAGGTAAAGGTGGTGGGCTCATCGCTGCCGTATGCCAGCCCCTGGCGGCCAAACTCACCCAGGTATTCCTGGTCAACAGTGAACTTGGTAACGCGGATGCCGCCCGGATTCTGCTCGGTGGCGCGGTTGGTGACGTAGAGGACGCCATCATCGGCGGCGGCAATGCTGACGGGCTGGCTGAAACCCATACCGGCGGCGCCGTTGCGGCCGATGTTGTGGCTATAAAGCCAGGCTCGCCCGGCGGCTACAGTATTCTGTGCCATTTTCGTCTCCTTTGCGTATAACTATTCGTCAACAAGGGCCGGGGAACCGCCCCGGTTGGGAGAGTTCACCCGGCCCTCAAACTCAATCTTGGTTGGCGTCGATCCTTGAATCGGGCTGCTCGATTGAGCGCCAGGTTTCGAGTGTAAGCCCCTGCTTACTTCAGGTAGCTCATCTTCTCGAAGTTGCCGTTGACGATGGGGTTAGAGTCCAGGCCGAACCAGTCTTCCACGATGGTGGTGTATGCGCCGCGGAAGTCGTAGTTGGGGACCAGGTCACCCTGTTCCAGGTCCTTGGCTTCGCGGGACGGGTACTCGCCGTACATACCGCCCTTAATCGCATCGCCGATGGCGAAGGCAACGCCGGCTGCGCCGTGGTCGGTGCCGGAGCCGTTGTCACGGACGCGGCGGCCGAACTCGGAGAACAGATACATGATCACGTTCTCGCCGGTATTGTGCTCCTTCAGGTCCTCGAAGAAAGCGGACACACCTTCGGAGATGTCCTTCCAGAGGGCCGGGTGAGCGGCATACTCGCCGGCGTGGGTGTCGAAGCTGGCGTGCTGGGTGTAGAAGACCCGGGTTCCGAGGTCGGCCATGTAAACCTGGGCGATGTCGCGCAGGTGCTGGGCGATGGCGGAGCTGGGGTACTCTACGTTGGAGCTGTAGCGTTCGGGAGCGACCTTGACGATGTCGGCGCCGATCATGGCTTCCGTGCCGGTGGAGCGGAGGTAGTCGGTGACGAAGCTGCCGCCCACGGTGGGGGAGTACATGCGGCTGAACAGGTCGAGGGCCTTGGCCCGCTGGTCCTGGTCGCTGATACCGGTCAGAAGACCGTAGGTGCCCAGGTCGGAGATGGCGGCAACGGGGACGCCCGGAACTGCCAGGGCCCGGGGCAGGCCATGACCGAAGTTAATGGCGGTCAGTACGTTTTCCTTGTTGGGGTCCAGCTCGCGAGCCACGCGGCCGGCCCAGCCTTCCGTCCCGACCTTGTCCGGCTCACAGGTGTGCCAGATGTCCATGGAGCGGAAGTGGGAACGCGGGGAATCGGGATAACCGATGCCGTGAATGACCGCGACCTTGCCTTGGTCGTACATTTCCTTGATGGGACCCATGGAGGGCATGAAGCCCAGGGTGTCATCTACCTTGATGATGTCTTCCATCTTGTAGCCGACGTTGGGCCGGTTCTCATAATAGAGAGGGTCGTTGTAGGGAATAACCGTGTTCATGTAGTCGTTGCCGCCCGTGAGCTGCAATACGACTATGACCGGATCTTTCTTGGTTGAAGTCATTGCTGTCTCCTTTTTAAAGGTTTTTGCTCAGTGGTCCGGACAGGCGCCGACTAGGCAAACTGGAACTCGGTGGTGGCGCCGATAAGGGCCATCATCTCGGCGATACGGGCGGAAGCGGCGGACTCGTCGCTCCAGTCCATATTTCCGCCGGCCCCGGCGTGGGCGCTCAACTGCTCTCGGGTCTCGGAGCTGAGTTCCAGGAACCCCATGTGGTCCAGGCAGCTGTTGAGCAGGTCCTGCGGCGTGTTGATGCCTTCAGTCTTCATGTGACTGATGATCGTCTGCATGCCGGGCAGGCTGGTCTTGTTGACGTTGTCGGCCACGAAGTTGATACGGGCCAGCAGGGAGCCGCTGTTGATCCACTCTGAGCCGGTGTGCCAGCCTTCAACGCTGGGGGGATCCAGGATGTCCTGTCCCATGTAGCCGGGCTCGCGGCAGATCTTGGCCAAGCCGGGATCCGGGAACTCGTAGGCGCCGACCATCTTCATGGTGCTGGCGACGACTTCGGCCGGGCTCTTGATCTTGGAGAAGCGGGCTTCCTTGAACCACTCGGACTTGAACATGAACCGCAGTACTTCGCGAATCTCGTAGTTGGATTCCTCGAAGACGTTGCACATGGCGTCCAGGGCTTCCTCGTCACGGGCGGGCTCGATGGTCCAGGCGGGAACCTGGGGCTCGTCGGCCACGAAGAAGTTGTACAGGTGGCGGCAGATGAAGCGGGCGGTGGCCGGTTCCTTGACGACGATGTCGATGATGTCTTCGCCGTTGAAGTTGCCGGTCTGGCCGAGGAAAGTCTTCTCTTCGAAGTCGTGGTCCTCTTCCCGGTATTCAAACCGCCAGGGGTAGCGGCCGTAGGGCTGGCGAGGCAGCTTGGGGGTGATGGTCCAGCCGGTAAAGGCCCGGGAGGCCTCCCGGACGTCCACCTCGGTGTA
Source organism: Chloroflexota bacterium (assembly GCA_028875055.1). Lineage (GTDB taxonomy): Bacteria > Chloroflexota > Dehalococcoidia > Lucifugimonadales > UBA3495 > Bin22. The sequence goes on along the minus strand of JAPPGG010000004.1, from coordinate 33,854 downwards.
GTTGCTGACGCCCATGGTGAAGAGCTCCAGCAGCTCACGACCCCAGTTCTCGTTTACGGCGTCCCGGTGGTTCTCGTTGTTGTCCAGCCAGTAAATCATGGCCGGGTTCCTGGACAGTTCCAGGATCAGGTCCTGGTAGTTGCCCATGCCCAGTTCGCGGAACATTTCGATCTGGGTCAACATCTGGTCGCAGTTATCCAGCTTGGAGTTGCCGGTTGCGAAAACGTGATGCCAGAAAAGGGCGATCTTCTCTTCCAGGGGCTTGTCGGTGCTGACCATGTTGTAGAGCCAGTTGGCCTGGCCCATCACCGGGTTGCCGCCGGGGAGAAGGACTCCGGGATGATAGCGAAGGAGCAATTCGGCCTTGCCGCCATGGCGATCAGCGGGGGGATCTACCAGTTCATCCACCACCGCGTCGTAGCCCTTGGCAACAAGCGCTTCCAACTCTTCCCGGTTGGCGCCGAATCCGGCACGCCGCATCAGGTGAGCCATTAACGCCAGGTCTTCTTTGTTTGACATCCGATGCCTCCTCTTAGATTTTTTGTTGCCTGTTCACGGGTCGCAATTCTACCCAATGACTTATCGGGGATTGTAGGCAAACTCCGTGGGCGTGTCAACAGTTTCCGGGGATTTTCAGGACATTGGATGTATTTTGATAATGATTATAAAATGGAAGTGGGGTGGGCTGTGGGGGAGTGACAGGCAGCTGTTGAAGGGGTGTTGGGTAGAGTTTATCATAGACAAGTCGATCGTCGTTTCTTGCTGTTGTAACCGAATATTCCCGGCAAGGTATAGCTATGACCACGCCAACCAAAGCTCCGGCGCAGCAAGCGCCAAGAATGGAACTCAACACACGCAAGTTTACGGTAGATGAATACTACCGCATGAGTGAAGCCGGCGTTCTTCACAACACCGAGCGGGTAGAACTGATAAATGGAGAAATTATTGTCATGCCCCCTATTGGTCCCTTGCACGGTAGCGGCGTTGACCGGTTTAATTTCTGGTCGGGACAGAACAGCGCCGGCAAGTTCATAGTCAGGACGCAAGGGGCCATTCGGATTAGCGATGACTCTGAACCCGAGCCGGACATCGCCTTGTTACGTTTCAGAGAAGATTTCTATGCGGCCAACCAGCCCACGCCAACAGACATCCTTCTGGTGGTCGAAGTGTCCGACACAACCCTAACTTATGACCGAGAGGTCAAAATAAACCTCTATTGCCAGGCAGGCATCACCGAAGCATGGATAATGAACCTGGTTGAGGACTGCATTGAAGTCTTTACCGGTCCGGGACCTGAAGGATATGCCCAGCATGCTGTTTACCGGCGTGGCGACTGCATCACCCCGGCAGCCCTGCCTGACGTTGAATTGGTGGTGGAGGACTTGCTGCCGCCGGTGCTTCTGTCCGGCCATTCTGAAATTCAAGGTGAAGGGGAATCAGGAGACTGAACCCTCGCACTGTTCAGACATTCACCAATACTCTGTACCCTGGTCAACCAGGCAAATCAATCCCCATGCTTCTCCCTCAAAATCTCCCCGTAATCCTCCCGTCTCCACCGGTAGGGTGATGCCACGATCTGGCCCGGTTCCGTGGCGGTGGCGAGGACTTGCAGGGCGTCTTCCAGGACTACCCGCTGCTGCTGGGGGTTGCCGGGGGCGCCGAAGGGGCGGCCAAAGGGGAAGCGCAGGATGAGGCCCCGGGGCACTGACATTGTGGCCGCTTTCCGCCGGTCCACCATTACCACTACCGTGGGCACGCCGGCCGATTCTATGGCCCGGGCGATCAGTCCACCGGACTGATGGCAGCGGGGTCAAGTGGTGCCGATGACCGCGCCGTCCACCCTTTCGTCCTTCAGGCGCTGGGCCACCTCCGGCGCTGTAACCTCGATCAGGCCCGCCACGTCGTAAATGTAGCCCATGAAACTGAAGGTGGGACTGTGGGCCTCGCCAACGATGCCCTCCTTTGCCAGTTCCTGCAGGCGGTGAATGGCGAAGACCGAGTCCACGTCCTCGGCGACACCGTTGGTGTCGTAGTGGGTGTGGGCGACGCGGAAGTCTTCAAGGGGGGTATCCAGGTGAATCTCGCGGTAGCTCCAGTCCCCGTCCACGTTGAAGGGCTCCTGGTCGCAAGTGTGGATGCCGCCGGTGGTCAGGACGGCGATACGGGCCTGGGACAGGGGCTTGGTGAAGGGGGCCCAGGGCGTGGTGTCGAAGGCCATGGGCAGTTCCAGCCGATCGGTGAGGATTTCCTCCCACCGGTTAAGGAACTGTTCCACCGGACGCCAGTCGTCCTCTTCCTTGGCCAAAGCCGCCAGGTTGAACAGTTCGTTCATGAAGCGGGTAACGTCTTCGTCGGACTGGCGCACCAGGTACTTCAGGCGTGAGAAGGGAGTGGTTTCAGGGTTTCTCACCAGGTCTCGCAGTTCAATAGGCATCGTGTAACTCCCAAGCTATGAATGGGCCCGAACCCTTGTCAGGGCATCAGATGTCGCGTCCGCCGGCGGTCAACAGGATCATCTCCAGTATCTCATAGCTGGAAATGGAGCCCTGGAAGTCCCCCGTTTCCGGATCCACCACCGGCAAGACGGTCAGGGAACTGTCCAGCATACGCTGCAGGGTGTCCTCCACCAGCTCGTTGGGGGATGCGGTAGGAGTTCCCTGGCGAAGCACCTCCACCAGGGAGGTGCTGCCCCACTGGCTCCTGGGCAGGTATCGCAGGAAACTCAGGGAGACTACTCCCGCAAGCCGCGAGCCGTCAACCACCACGTAGTCATGCTGTTCGGACGTGGTCCAGTGTTCGACAAAGTTCCGCACGGTAATGGACTGGTCCGGGTAGATGCGGGTATGGTCCAGGACGTCCTCAACGTGGACGTCGCCCAGAACGAATCGGTCCAGCAGATGAGGTATTTCGCTGTCGGCGACAGCCTCGGTGTGGCGTACCCGCCGGATGGCGAAGCTGATTCCCATGGGCGTCAGCAGAATGTAGCCGAACATAATCACTACCAGCAGGGAGAAGAGAGCCTCGTCGATGATGTGCCCGTGCAGCATAACCAGCAGCAGGGCAATTTCCGCCACCCCCTTGGCCATCAGGCCGCTGGCCACGGCGAAGGGCGATTCCAGGCGGGTGATGTATGCGCTGATGAAGGCGCCCGCGAACTTGGCAGCCAGGGGCACGAAAATCAGGGCCGCTATCACCTCGGGGTGCAACTCCAGGAATGTAAGGTTCAGGTTCAGTCCGGCCGAGGCAAAAAAGAGGGGAACAAACAGGCCCTCTGCGGTGCTGCGCATTCCCGGCATGGAGTCGTGCCGCAGCTGGTAGGGCAGGGGCGACAGGGCCGCTCCGAACAGCAGCGCGCCCAGGGAACCGTGCAGTCCCACCTCCTCGGCTGCCACGATCACCAGGAAGAGACCGCCCAGGAGCAATCCGTAGGATAGCTGGGGTACCTGCAGCACCCGGTGCAACAACACCAGCACCCGGGGAATAACCTTGTTGCAGACCAGCCAGGTGACCAGGGTGAAGGCGGCCAGTTCGCCCAGCAGCAGCAGGACGCTGGTTACCACATTGAAGCGGCCTTCGGACTCGAGGAAGGCGTGCTCGCTGATGGCGAATCCCACTATGAACAGCACCAGCAGCTCTGCGATAACAACGCCGGTGAATATCTGGATGCCCACCGGCTCCTTCAGGCGCTCTTCGTCTATCAGCACCTTTGCCACGATTCCCAGGCTGGAAAGGGAGAGCACACCGGCCACGGCCATGGCGTCGGTGAAGGCCAGGCCCAGACCCACGTCGAACAGGACGTCGGTGGTTACCAGCATGGATCCCACCATGGAGATGGCCACCGAGAGCACGGCGGCAACGAAAAGCCTGCCCTTGATGGCGGAAATGAAGCCGGAGATGTCCAGCTCGTCCAGCCCCACCAGGAAGAAGAAAATGAAGATGCCGATGTTCAGGAGGAGCTGTATGTCCCGGTTGGGTTCAACGAGACCCGTGGCCGGTCCCAGTATCACTCCGGCCACGGCGTAGGCGAAGATGGAACTGATGCCGATCCGCTTGAAAAGCCCCTCCAGCAGCTTGGCCACTACCAGCAGCAGACCTATGGCTAACAGTGAATCAAAAATTTCCATACGGTCAGTATTCCTTTCATGAAGGATTGCGGGGTTGAGAGAGGGGATGAACCGGGCTGCTATGGCTGCCCGGAAAAGGTGAGTGAGGCCTCGCAATCTAAACGGGGTTATGGTGGAGGAGATTTACATCGGGTGTCAAGGATTGCTTGACGTTGGTCAGCGTTGCGATTTGGGTTGTTTGTGGTAGGTAGGGGCGGGTTTCAAACCCCATTTGCTCCAACTAATTATGCCGGTTTGTTTCTGAAGACACCCAGGTCATCTTGAATTGTCATTCTGAGGAGTGCAGCGACGAAGAATCCCAACGGTAAGGAAGCAACCAAATAGCGCTATGGAATGAGTCCTTCCTGAAACCGTTGGGATTCTTCACTCCGTTCAGAATGACAAAGCCTGTAGCCAATAGACCTCTTTACGCTTGAATTTGTTGGAACAGATGGTTTCAAACCCGCCCTGGCTACATTTCGACCGTTCTGCCTGTTCCAAACCACCCGAAAGGGGACTCCTCCCTGACGTTCGTCAGCTGTCAGGTGGTTCGTGAACAGCCCATACAGATACCATATCCACCGAGGGTGACTCTGTTCCATCCGTTGACGCTGTAAGCTGACCGGGCTATTATCGGAGGCAACGATAAGTATCCCCAAAAAGGAACAGGAGGGTGAAACATGGATTTTGGACTGTTTACCACCTGGAACGCCGTCTATGACGGCGGAAAAGTGCCGTGGGACCCGGAATATCAGGGCGGCAAGCTTCGGGAAGCAGCGGCATACAAGCAGAACTTCAAAAAGATAGACCACATCGAGGACGCCGGTTGGGACTACGTTTGGTTCGGCGGCAGCCATTTCTCCATCCAGGGCAGCATGGACCCCCAGCCCATAATGCTGTCAGCAATCGTTGCCAACCACACCAGGAACATCCGGATTGGCACCTCCATCCACCGTCCCACCCTCCGGCTTCCCGGCGAGACGGTATCGGAACGGGCGCTGCCCCACGAGAGATACGCCTTCGACAACCTGCAGCCCGAGGACCCCTTCCAGGTGGCGGAGCAGGTGGCTATCGTGGACCAGATCAGCGAGGGACGGTTCATTTACGGGCCCGGGGCCCGCACCCGGGGTTCCGATGAGCGTAGGGAGTACTTCTTCGAGTACCTGGAGTTGTTGAAGCAGTTGTGGAACGAGGACCGGTTTTCCGGTTTTGAGGGGAAGTATTTCAACTATCCCGCCTTCTACGAGGGCTATATGAGCATTCCCAAGCCCGTGCAAAAGCCCCTGCCCATGCTGCTGCCCGTGGACAGCCAGGAGAGCTTTGTCCCCATGGGCGAGCAGGGCTACAAGATCGCCATCGGCGCCGGCAGTTCACCCCACAACTTGCGGGGCTCCGCCGTCCTGCGCGAGGACGTCAAGGCCTACCGCAATGCTTACATTGACGCCGGACACGAGGGCGAGCCCACCACCGTGGTAAGGGTGCCCACCCTGGTGGCCGACACCCAGAAGAAGGCGGACGAGCGGGTGGAACACCTGATGAACCTGGCGCGCCTGTACTACGCCGGCCGCATCGCCATCGGCAGCACCGACGCCGGCAGCGCCGGTCCCGAGGCCACCGAGGAGGTCAACCTCTTCGGCACACCGGAAGAGGTGGTGGAAAAAATCCACATGTTCCGCGAAGCCTTCACCACCGACGAGATAATGTTCGAATGCAACTGGACCGCGTCCGTCCCCCGGGAAGTGGTAATGGACACGCTCAAGTGCCTGAGCGAGGATGTGATTCCGCATTTTAAGTAAGGGATATTGGACCTGGGGAAATTTGAGCGGCCCGCCATTTGGCGGGCCGTTTGGTTTAAGCCCTCGCTTTCCAAGAGGAAGAAGAGTCCAGTAGCCAATGGATTCCGGTTATCACCAGAAAATGGAACGATATCATCTATCTACAGCAATAGATTGATTCTCGACCGAGGTGACCTTTCCTCTTAACTGGATGGGGGTAAGCCCACCGTCTGTGTCATATTCGCCGAGCAGTAAATCCATTGTCACCAAATCTCAGAGCTCAAGACCGTGATTGACATCCCAGAATTGAAGCTTATATATGACCCTGTCGGGATGAGGGTGAAGCGGGGTTCCAACATATCTGCTCCCTTCATTACTTGCTGGGGTAGGAAAAGGCCAGCGATGCGATCTGGTGAAGACCCGTAACTCCCTCACCTTTCCTCCATTGGCCGTTACAGCGACCTTGCTGGTCAACCGGTTAATCAAAAAGTTCTTTGCGTCCTTCAATCGCCAGGCAATCGCCATTTCTCCTGGCGTTCCTTCTTCCATCGGAGCAATCGCCCAAGCACCATCAGCTAGTTTACTTACCCAACCCAAAGCGGTTCCAGCAGAAGTCCTGATTTCTCGGGATGTCCCGTCAGGTTTTAGCCAATTCTCTTCAGCAACAGCTTTCGGGTCTTGAGGTTGAGAGCCGCTTAACAAATAAGAAAGAGTGCTGAAGAAGTAGCGAACCGCATGGTCATCCGACTTTGTGGTATCTACATTGCCATCAATGTAGGCTTGAACCAGCGTAGCGACCAGTGCCCTTACATCCGCTCCCATTTTATTTGCAGTTTCTAAAACATGTAGAACGCAAGCATTTTCTTGAGTTAACCTTTCTATAGACCGACCTCTTGAATCTCTCTCACCATTAAAACTCCCATTCCTATAAAGAATCTTACCCTCGAACCTGGCATTAATTAATGACGAAACAACTCGTTCCGACACGGTCTCACGAAAATCGGGAAAGAAAAGACATCGCAAAGCGCAGAGAATCTCTCGATGAACACGTGGAGAAATCCATGCCATAGTCTTTTCCTGCTCTTCAGTTCCCTCAATTACCCAATAGCGCAAAGCTTTAAACACATCCTTATTAGCTACGATAGAAAGGTAATTATCTATTGATCTAAAGTGTGCAAACCCATCACGTTCCACGTCGTATCCGAAGAAGTCCACCGCATCCTTGAAAGCATGAGCGAGAAACTTTGCTCGCTCCTCGTCAACCTCTCTTAGCTTCGAATAAAGACTTGCTAGGCTATGGGTTCTTCCCTTCCTCCCATCTTCTAACCAAGCCAATAATTCAAGAGGTGAGGTCCGTTCAGCACTTTCCCTTATCAGTGCCTTTAAACCGCGCTCAATCGCGAGGTGCGCCACCGGAATACGGTTACCAACTTGCAAGAAATACATTTGGGGAAACATGCTGGGTTGTAGCGGGGCCGAGTCGAGGATCCCTATAGCGTCCGAGATCGATTCTCTGACTAAGTGTGTCCTCAATTCATCCATGGGCAGGGATATCTCCACTTTCGACCGACTTCACTATTGCTTGGAATAGGATAGATCCATCTATAACTATAAGCCCATCTAACGAAGAGCGCACCATAGAGCACCATTGAACTCAGGTGCTGCAAAATACGCTATAATCCCACCAACCCCCCACGTCACCCCTGCAGGAGGAACCTTTATGCAATTTGGCCTTTTGTTTGAGTGCCAGCGGCCCTATGAGGGCACTGAAATTGACTGGAACTCGCTGTACAAGGAGACCCTGGCCCAGTGCGAACTGGCCGACCAGGTGGGGTTCGACAACCTGTGGTTCGTCGAGCACCACTTCCTGACCGGCTTTTCCGGTTCGCCCAGCCAGGACGCCATGTTCGGGGCGCTGAGCCGCATCACCAAGAACATCCGCATCGGCTACGGCGTCTGCATCCTCCCCTACCACCATCCCGTGCGCGTCGCCGAGCGCGTGGCCCTGGTGGACCAGCTTACCGACGGACGGGTGGAGTTCGGCACTGGCCGTTCCAACGCCTACGAGCAGACGGGCCTGGGCATCGACCCCCGCAACACCCGCTCCCTGTGGGAAGAGTCCATTGCCATGCTGCCGCAAATCTGGCAGTCGGACGAGTTCGAGTGGGAAGGCGAGCACTGGCAGGTGCCCAAGCGGCGGGTGCTGCCCAAGCCGGTCCAGCAGCCCCATCCCCGCATGTACCTGGCCTGCACCCAGCAGGACAGCTTCCGGCTGGCGGCGGAAAAGGGCCTGGGCGTTCTGTCCTCCGCCTCTTACGCAACTTCAGTGCTGGCCGAGCAGGTCAAAATTTACCGGGAAGCGTTGAAGAACGTGAATCCGGTGGGCGCTTTCGCCACCGAGTTCTGGGGCAACAACGTCCACGCCTACTGCGGCAAGGACAACGACGAGGCCCGCGAGCTGGCCGCCCTGTCCATGAAAACCTTTTTCGGGCCCGACAAGCCCTACATTGCCGGCCGCATCGGCGCCTACGAGGAACTGCTGGAGGCCTGGGGCGGCGTCCCCGACCACCTGCAGGCCGACTTCGGCCGCTGGCTGCGCCAGTCTGACGACGCCCACCGGCAACAGGCCGAGGAGTCGGGTATCTCCCTGGACGCCGGTCCTGGCGCCGCCCGGGCCGCCATCGCCCAGCTGGACGCCAATACCCTGGCCGACCGGGGCGTCATCATCGCCGGCGACCCGGACAGCTGCGCCACCGCCGTCCAGATGTACGAGGATATCGGCGTGGACCAGGTAATGATGATCATGCAGACGGAGACCATCCCCCACGAGAAGGTGATGTCGTCCATCGAGCTGTTCGGCAAGGAGGTTATCCCCCGCTTCCGCAACGGCAACGGCGGCAACGGCAAGTAAGATGCGGCTGTCCCCCGACAGCCCCAGGAAAGACCGGAATTAACGCAGGGGCGGGCAGCGGACCCGCCCCTTTGGAGTTAAGGGACATGCCCGAAAAGAAGCCCAGGACCAGCGCCAGGGCCGCGGAAAGGCCGCCCCTGCCGGTGAACGAGAACGGCGTGGCGATACTGTCCGGCGGCAACCCCCAGATTGCCAAGGGGGACGGCGACGGGCCGGTGCAGATGTACATTGCCAATATGCCCGAGTGGAAGCGCGACGTGGGCCGGCAGCTGGACGACCTGATTGTGCGGACGGTGCCCGACGTGCGCAAGGCGGTGCGGTGGAACTCCCCCTTCTACGGCGTGGAGGGCCAGGGGTGGTTCATCAGCTACCACGTCTTCGCCCGCTACGTGAAGGTAACCTTCCTCAACGGCAAGTCGCTGGACCCCATGCCGCCGGTGGACTCCAAGGACCCGGACGCCCGCTACTACCACATCTTCGAGGACGGGATGGACGAGGCGCAGATGGAAGAGTGGGTGCGGCAGGCAGCGGCGCTGCCGGGGTGGGACGGGTTTTAGGGGGGTGGGGGTGTTTAATCTATGTAATTTAACGAGCAGATGTTTAGAAAGGCGGACTTGGCGCCCTAGTCCTCGTGAATTGTGTGTTGACTGGTGAAAGTCTAGATTGAAGAGCAAGCAACACTTTCTTAGGGTTTAAATTAAGCCCCCTAATCGGAGAAGCCAAAGTTCATTCATTTGGGAGACTCCTTTCTATTTCGAGCGCTTCTACTACCCTATCCAAATTCGGCATAATAGTCGCTACAGTGACGCCTCGGTTTGCCAATTCCCTAAGGAGATGTCCAGTGTGTCTGGTACTTAGCCTGATTTGCCGAATAGGTAAGTCATCGAACCAATCGGACTTCGTCCTCTTCCAGGCTAGTCGCTTTCCGTTATGCCAAAATCCCGCTCGCTCAGCTATAACATTGTCGATGGATAAGGGCTCACCTCGTGCCATCACATCGTTCGCGCCTCTGTCCGTAAGGAAAAATGCCTGTTGGGCGTGAAGGTACGAGTTGTTCGCTCGAGGAACACGGATTTCTCGAATCCGTTCAGGGTAGCGTCCACCAATTGAATTCAAAGCCTTAACGAATCTCAGGTCAATTACCCATACCGACAAATATCTCCTTTCTTTTCCTGTAATTCGGCTGCCTTTTTTTGGATTCCATGCATTTGCTGCGGCAAAGTACGCAGCAATCAGTGGATCTTCAGTAAAGTCAAGAAAACGGGTGGGTACTCCATGATGCTGGGCCAACGCCAGAGTTTCAATAATCTGTTCCTGCGGCCAGCTGTATTCCCAGTCTGAATCGGCAAATATCTTCGTTGGATCCTCTTCTAACAGTAGCCGCGCTCCTAGGTCGGTGACTTGAAGACCTGAGCCATCCGCAATTCTCACAAATCGACTTACTGCACGGAATTCTGCCCGAGCTTGAGGCACCACACGCACCAAATTGGCCTTCGGCTCGTTTGGTCCATAACCCACCGATTCGCCTGTCCGAAAGGCCCTGGGAGTTAGAGGCCAAGCGCTGGAGGATTGCCCACGATAGGCAAGGTCGCCACGTTTAGCCGACTTCCATTGAATGTGGCTAGGCAGCAAGAGTTCAAGAAACTCTTCGACGGCTCTAGCTGTGTGTACGCTGCAAGTAACACTCGTCATTTGCCGTCTCCCTCACTTGCCTTCAGGTATTGAAGCGACAATGAGGGATAATCTCCGTACTATCGAGTCGTCATTCCCTCGAATCATCTTCATGTAGTTAATCTTTCCCAATACATGAGCCTGAAGTCTTTCCCGAGAGTCTATGTTCTTTCGATGTTCCTTTAGATTCAACACATTCACAGCATCTTCCCAGCCATTCGTTGCCCAATGGTGGATTAACGACCTCAAATGCCGAACATAGGATCTGGGTATAGATGGTTGGTTTCCGTTAACAATTAGCCCAGTGCACATTTGCCTAGTCCAATAGCTTTGAAGACGACTCTTACTGTGGTTAAGACGGAAACCGTGTTTTTCTATGGTTTCAATCAGGTCGTCGCCTACAATTACCTGACCAGTTCCTTTCGCATTCGGATACCTAGCAATTTTCGGAGATATCGGATCACGTGAAGTTGAGATGGTAATGTCGTCTGCATACCTCGTATACCAAGTACTTAGTGACCCACATAATTGGGCTAGGTCTGCATCCATTTCAGCCGAAATTATGTTGGCCATCACTGGCGATGAAGGACTTCCCTGAGGCAACTTACCATATTTGTTTGTAGACAAAGAAGCTATTACGTTTGCTACTGCCGAGTTTAGAGAATAAGGCTCGGCACGAAGCCTGCCATAAACTCTTTGCCTTGTTATACTGGGGAAATAGTCCGCCAAATCTATATTCAATACGTACTTACGCCCCAAGTGATTTCGGGCATTGGTTACGATTGATCTCTTAGGTACAAAACCATGGACAGCCGGATGAACTCCATATATTTTTGTTAATTACTCGTGCAAAATTCTCTGGATGTACTTTAACGTCAGAGATGGTTCTTCAATTCTCCTTCTCCTTCCGTTCCGACGGGGTATCATAAAAGTACTATACGATTGTGCTTTCTCGGCATGGAAGGCATGATAGTTGAGCTGAAACTCTGGTATATTCCAAAAGATTGCAAGGTCAGCTACAGAGGACAAGTCCCTGATTTCTCTCCTAAATTCTTCTTGAGATAGTTTCTCCCATTCGGGACGCAATTGCGAGGCAATAGTGGCCATCGAGTCCTCACGTCAAAATAGTGACTTTCTTTGAACGGAAACAAAATTAGCTTACGAAGTAATTCCAACCGAAGGCGAAGCCGTAGCAAGACGCAGAATGAATTCTGCTTCTTGGTACAGCTATTGAAACCCATTGCTGGGCACGGCTGGCGATACACCGCCGAGAACAATCACCCCGTAAGCTCAAGGAAAAATATCAAAGGGGGCGCCTATACGTCAATTGCGTCTCCGTTATGCTTCTCATACACAACTGGTAAATTGGCCGAATATTGTTGCGCCCGAAAAAAAGTTGAATGCGGTCGAAAAGGGCAAAACTTTTGCAGTAAAAGGAGCCACAACTCATGACCACCAACACCAAACCCGTTGCCGTTGTTATTGGCGCTACTTCCAAGTGGCAGGCCGATGGGCGGAATACGCAGATGATTCATGGCGGGGCCATTGATGATAGCGATCTGCCCGTGGGAATCCGGTTCGGCATCGGGGGCGCTATTGCCCAGAAGTTTGCCCAGGAGGGCTTTCTGACCGTCCTGACCACCCGCAACGCCGCCAACGCTGCGTCGCTTAACGCCGCCATCCGCGAGCAGGGCGGCGACACCCTCATCGTGGAACTGGACCTGGCGTCGCAGGAGTCTATTTCCGAGGCCTTTGCCCAGATCCGACAGGAGGCCGGCGACCCGACGGTGCTGGTCTATAACGCCGGTTACCTGGAGGGGCGCGACCTGCCGCCGGAAATGGAACTGCTGGAGCACATGCCCTACGAGATGTTCGAGACGGCCCAGCACATCTCCAGCAGCGGACCCTTCCTGGTGGCCAAGGAAGTCTTGCCGGCCATGCGGGAACGGGGCGAGGGCTCCATCCTCTTCTCCAACAACCCGGCCTCGCTGCGGGGGCGGAAGCGGTACACCGGCCAGTCGCTGTACTATCCCCGGGTGATGATGCGCACCCTGTCCCAGGCCTTGACCGAAGAGTACTCGGAGCATGGCATCCACGTGGCCAACGTGGTCATTGACGGCACCATCGACTCGCCGGGGACCCGGGCCCGGGCCGGTCAGGACCCGGAACTGCTGGTAAACCCCGTCGCCATTGCCGACGCTTTCTACTACCTGCACAGCCAGGACAAGTCGTGCTGGTCCCATGAAATCCAGCTGACGCCGCACAAGGCCAGGCCGGCTTACTGAGGATTGCGGCTTGGGACCGTCCTGGGCCCCCCGTCATTCCGGACCTGATCCGGAATCCAGGAAGGTTTGGGGCAATCAAGGATACCTGGCGGGCGGGACGCGCTGGATTCCGGCTCAAGGCCGGTAAGACGATTTAGGGGCAAGGAGCTTGGGCGGACTGAACAGCGAGAAGGAGCAACTCTATGGACGTGGGAATGATGATGATCTTCTCCAGCTACGGCTGGGAGAAGGGTTCGGACGCGCAGATGTGGGAAGAGGAACTGAGGCTGGCCGAAATTGCCGCCGACTCGGGATTCGATTGCCTGTGGTCTGCCGAGCACCACTTCAACGACTACTCCTTTGTCCCCGATAACCTGCAGTTGATGACCCACATTGCGGCCAGGCACCCGCACATTGACGTGGGCACGGCGGCGGTCATCCTGCCGTGGCACAACCCCCTGCGGGTGGCGGAGAACGCCGCCGTCCTGGACATGCTCAGCGGTGGACGCCTGAGGCTGGGTTTCGGTCGAGGCCTGGCAAGGCGGGAGTTTGAGACCTTCGGCATCAGCATGGACGAGTCCCGCGCCCGCTTTGACGAGGCGGCCCCCATGATAGTGGAGGCGCTGCGGACGGGGTACATCGAGGGGGACGGCCCTCACTACCCGCAGGCGCGAACGGAAATCCGGCCGCGGCCCGAACACTCCTTTGACGGCCGCATCTATGCCGTGGCCGCCAGCGATGATTCCGTTCATTCGGCGGCCCAGCTGGGCGCCCACATCATCATGTTCGCCGACAGGCCCTGGGAGATGCGCATGCCTGGCATCGAACGGGGCCGCGCCCTGCACCGGGAATTCCACGGAACCGAGCCGCCCGCCCTGATGATTACCGAGTTTGTCATCTGCGGCGAAGACCTGGCCCAGTGCGAGGAGGAGGCCCGGCAGTACCAGGGGAAGTTCGTGGAAAGCAACTTCCATCACTACGAGTTCCTGGGCGACCATTTCGGGTCCGTCAAGGGCTACGACGCCTACCAGCAGAAGGCGGCCATCGCCCGTGAGGCCGGCCTGGAAGGGGCGGTGGAGGGGTTCATGAAGGCGGCCAGCTGGGGCACTCCCGACAAGATTCTGCGGGGGCTGGAGGAGAGGAAGGAGTTGCTCGGCGACTTCGAATGGAATGTCTCCTTCCGCTTTGGCGGCACACCCCCGGAGGTAGCGGGGCGGAGCCTGAAGCTATTCGCCGAAGAGGTGCTGCCGGTCCTGAAATCCTGGTAGCAAACGGGTGGCGGCTGGGGAGTAACCGGACATAACAGGTCATGCCAGTCGCCACATTAACGTGGTCCCCGAATTCACTTCTGCCACTTTCACAACCGGCCCCTGCCAATACCCTGGCTGCACAGTCGGCCGAGGCGTTTTGGTGGTCTTCTTGCGTGTCTGATACCTTTTCATTGAAGTGCAATTGATTAAAGAGGTTTTGTATGCGTGTGCCTTTGTTCTTGATGTTGATACTTGTCCTGGCGCTGGCTCTTGTGGCCTGCCAGGGCGCTGCCGGTCAGGCTGGTGAGCAGGGACCACCGGGGCCCCAGGGCGAAGCCGGCGTGGCAGGCGCGGCAGGCTTGGCAGGCGCGACGGGGCCCCAGGGGCCTGCTGGCCCCGCAGGCGCAACAGGACCGGCGGGACCCGTCGGCCCGGCTGGTGCAGCTGGTGCAGCTGGGGCCGTAGGGCCGGCAGGGGAAGCGGGCTCTGTGGGCGAGGCTGAACTGGAGGAGCTGCTGGACCAGTTGACGGCCGACATTCGGGAAACGGTGGTGGCCGAGACAGAATCGCATGCGCCGCCCAAGTGGATGCCCGCCGAATACACAAGGTACTACGTCGAACAGGCCATAAAGATGTACGAGGAGGAAGGCCTGGAAGCCACTGCAGCCTTCTACAGCACTCCCGAAAGCGTTGACGGGCAGTGGTACATGTTCATAGCAGACGAGAACGAGACCATGGTTGGACATGGCATTACTGAGCTCGTGGGCAAGAACGTGCACGACATTTTCGGGTCCAACGGCTACCCATCCGGGACCGTGAGTTACACCGTTGCCAGTGAGCAGGGCAGCTGGTTCGATCATACCTTCCTGAACCGGGCCACGGGTCAGGTGGAAACGAAGCATTCGTGGGTGGTCAGGTACGACGGGATAATGTTCGGCTCGGGCTGGTACGAGCCGGGGCCCAGCAGGACCGACGGCCCGGCATACACCAGGGCGCTGGTCCAGCAGTCCATCAACCTGTACAACGCCCTCGGGCGGGAGGACACCGCTGACTATTACAACAGCAAGGCCAGCGTTGACGGACCCTGGTACATATTCATCATTGATGAGGACGAGAACTTCCTGGCCCACGGCGCCAACCCTGCGTATGCGGGTCAGCATGTATCACAAGCCGTCGGGCCGAACGGCTTTCCCGCCGGCGTGGCGGTCGCCGCCTCCGCGAAGCCTGAGGGCGCCTGGTTTGATTACACCTTCCTGAACCCTGCCACCGGGGCGGCGGAGACCAAGCATTCGTGGATGGTTGTCCACGATGGCCTGACCTTCGGTACCGGCTGGTACGAGGACGGGCCGCGCAAGACGGACGGCCCGGCTTACACCAAGGCCTACGTTCAACAGGCAATCAACCTCTACAACGCAGTTGGGCTGGAAGGCACCCTTGCCTACTACAATTCCCCGGAAAGCGTGGATGGACAATGGTATCTCTTTGTGGGAGATACAGAGTCCAGCAGCCTTATTGGCCATGGGGTAAATCCGGGGCAAATAGGCACCCACAGTTCCGAAATCACCGGCCCCCTGGGCTACCCGGCCGGCTCGGCGATTGCGGCCCTGGCTGATGAAGACGGGGCCTGGTTTGACTATACATTCACCAATCCGGCAACCGGAGGGGTGGAAACCAAGCATTCCTGGATGGTCATACGAGACGGTATATTGTTTGGCTCGGGGTGGTACGAGGAAGGCCCCAGCAAGGCGGATGTGGAAGCCTTCACCCAGTCATTCGTCCGACAGGCGCTCAACCTTTACGATGCCGTGGGCCTGGACGACACCATCGCCTACTACAACACCAGGGAGAGCGTGGACGGCCAGTGGTATGCGTTCATAGTGGATGCCGAGACCGGGGTCACCATCGGCCATCATAACCCCAACCTGCGGGACCGGGACCCCAGCCTGAGAGTGGATGCCACCGGCTATTTCTATGGGGATGACCTGCTGGCGGCTACGGAGTCGGGCAGTTGGAGCAGTTACGTCATAATCAACCCGGGTACGGGGCAGGAGCAGCGCAAACACACCTTTGCCGTGCTGCATGACGGCTACATCTTCGCGTCGGGGTGGTACGAGCAGTAGTCTTCACGCCAGGATTGGCAATGGAAGGGCCCACGCTGACCGGTCAGCGTGGGCCCTTCCAGCTTCTGGCGCGGCCGACACCTGTTAAGTGTCCGACCATGGCGTCGAGTCTAGCCCAGGTGCTGGTTGATGAAGGAAGTCATCTGTTCGAGGGCGCGCTGGGCCACGTCGGTGGAGAGGTCGCGGAGGACGCCTTCACCCTCTTCCTCGAAGATGGTCACGTCAATGTTGCCGCCGGCCTTGCGGTACTGGGAGATAAACTCGTCCAGGTCGGGGCGGGGATGGGCCGCCTCGTAGTTGCGGGCCAGGCACAGGGTGGGGGGCAGTTCGGTCTGCTCGCCGCCGGCCAAAGCGCGGGCGGGGGCCGCCTCGGCCATGGCCTCTTCGGTTACCCAGTACATGTCGTGCATGGCTACGGTGCGCTCGCCCACCGATTCGGGGGGCTTGATGTCGTCGCGGATGCCCTTGGCGTAGTTGTAGCGGCCAAGGGGATCGATTACGGGAGAGACCATAATCACGCAGCCGAGGGAGCCATCCACGTCGGAGGCGCCGTTGGTCAGGGACAGGGCGGAGTAGCGGGAGTCGCTGGGCCGCATGCCCAGGAGCATGGCCTGGTGGGCGCCGCTGGAGGTGCCCATGGCGCCGATGCTGTCGGGGTTGCCGTTCCACTCGGCGGCGTGGGCCTTGCACCAGCGGATTCCGTAGTGGATGTCCTGGAAGGACGCGGGGTAGGAGGCTTCGGGGGGGACGCGGAAGTCCAGGGCCGCGACGATTATGCCGTTGCGGGCCAGCGCTTCGTTGCCGGCGTTGCCGTTTTCGCGGGTGCCGTTTACCCAGGCGCCGCCGTGCAGCTCCACCATAACGGGGAAGGGACCTTCGCCCCTGGGCTTGAAGATACGGGCCAGGAAGGGCTTGTCGCCGTGCCTGAGGTATTCCACGTCCTGGATGTCAACCTCGTAGGTAGTCTGCCTGCTGACAGTCATGCCAAACTCCTTTTGCTGGTAAGACTTTGGTCTCCGGTGTTGGTAGAGTAATTGGCCGAACCCTCCGCGTCAAATTTTTCCTCGCGGACCAGAGGGCAAACGCACTGTGATGCTCCCTCGGATCACGCCAGGGCAGGCAGCGGGGAATGGCGGCAGCCTGGGCTTGCCGATGGGTTCGGCGTGACATTCTTCAGTACGCGATTGCCTGCCTTGGACCGTGGCGTGGCAGGGAGCCCAGACTCGAGGGGGACAAAAAATCCATTTTTCCACGATTTGATCTCATTTGACCTCATTTTTGCTCCGATTTGTATCTGGAGACATTAGCGCTGGAGGGAAGTCGAGCCAGATTTTGAGAATTTTTTCAGTGATTCACCTGGGAAGCTGATACGGTAGTCGGAAAGTATGGATTTCCGACAGGTTTGCATTGGCGATGGCGTCTCAAGGGACTGTCATGCTGAATTGCCACGAGGCTCACGCTTCACGAAGTGGACAAGCCCGGCTCCTTCCCTCAAGAAAAATCCAGGGTCCAGAACCGGGCGCTGGAACAGGAGTTCAAGCTTTCACGCGGTTCCAGCGCGATGCGACTCCCGCCGGAGCGGGCCTGCAGAATCAGCACGCATTTTGCCCGGGGTTAATGTTGCTTCAACTCGATTGTCCATGGGGTAATGGTATTGAGGGGTCAGGCAGGCCGGGAAGGGGGAAATGTCAGCACAAGGAGGAATTGGGGAAGCGATGCGGGCCCCAGGATTCTCGACCGCCAGGGATGCAACGCCACTTTGCCGTGGAACTTCCGTTGTACAAAGTGACCGAAAACAGTATGCCCAGCGCGTATGCCTGCGAGGCATAGAACTGATAAATTGACACGGCGAGTCCATTAAAAAAGGGGCTAACCAGGTCCTGCCGGAAGATTCGCAACAAGGGCGCAACGGTAGTGGAAGACGTGAGGTGGCGCCCGCCCCTCTGATTAACCCTGTTGTCCGGTCGTCCCGCCGTCCCGTCCGGAAGCTTTAATTGCTTGATGTGTTCCCGGGTTGATGGGAGGAGTGGGCATGCACCTCAGTCCGTTTCTTGGCAAATCACCATTCACCCAGTTTTTCCTCGCCCTGGCCCTATTGGTGTCACTGGGGGTTGCCACCCTTCTTTCCGGCCACGCTTTCGCCCAGGCCAATAACGCGCCCGAGTTCTCGGCGCAAACGGCGACCCGATCCGTTGACGAGAATACCTCCGCGTACACCAACATCGGATCTCCGTTAACCGCTACAGACGACGAAAGCGACGACCTGGTCTATTCCATTCAGAACGGCGCGAAGACCCACTTCGGCATCGACTCGGAAACGGGCCAGCTTTGGGTTGGCAACAAGCTGGACTACGAGCGTAAGTCCAGCTTCTCGGTAGTGGTGGTGGCCACCGACCCCAGTGGAGACTCGGACTCCATCAGTGTAACTATCAACGTCATCGACGTGGAGGAAAGTGGAAAAGTAACGCCCGATTGGCGGCGGACGCAGGTTGGAACGGAGGTTACCGCCACCCTCTCCGACCCCGATGGCAGCGTTTCCGGCGTCACCTGGCAGTGGTCCTCTTCAGACAGCAAGACCGGTACCTTTTCCGACATCAGTGACGCCACGGAACCCAGCTATACGCCGACGGCCAATGATGCACTGAAGTACTTGAGGGCTACGGCTACCTACACTGACAATCGAGGCTCCGGGAAAACAGCGTCTTTTGCCCCGGCCATTTATGTAAGGGAGAGGTCTGACAGCAACAGCGCCCCGGTCCTCAGCCCCGGAGAAACCAATGGATGCGGCGAGGACTCCTGCCAGACTCTCCGGCCCTACTATCCGGCTGGATCGTACATCTACAACCCCATCACCGCGAATGACGGTGACACCGGCGATGACTATCTCTTCTCCATTTCCGGTCCCGATGCGAGCCAGTTTGAAATTGTCAACGAGCTAACTGGCTATCATGGTGACCTGCTGACGAAGCAATCGCTGGATTACACCGCGAACCGGTACGAGGTGCACGTAACGGCCACCGACCTGAGTGGGGCCAGCGCTACTATGAAGCTGTTCCTCACTCCTCACGTTCCTGACGGCGTGGTCGACGTGCCGGTTACGACGGTCAAGGGGATTGATACCTACCCGACCACCAAGAGTTTGCAACTGGACTATTACGAGAACGGCACCTGGCTGGTTGCCGACCTGGACTCCGCCCGTCGCGGGGGAGCGCAACTTGCCGCCTGGAAGATCGGCGGCGGCGACGGCGCCTATTTCACCATTGACAGCGACGGCATTCTGAACTTCATTAAGCCACCAGACTTCGACGCTCCCTCGGACAAGGATGGCAACAGCGGATACACTTTCCGGGTTTATCCTGATACCGGGCTTACCCACGAAGACTCACACATAGACATCACCGTGCGGGTTCTAGACGTCAGCGATGGCGCCTCCGTCCAGGGTCCCGACCTGGTGTCCCTGGAGGAGAACTCGGGGGATGCCATCGGCACCTATACCTCTCCCGGCTCCCAGACCCTCGCGCTGTCCGGCGCCGATGCCGATGACTTCCGGCTGGACAACAACGGTGAACTGACGTTCATCAATCCGCCGAACTATGAGGTCCCCACCGACTCCGACGGGGACAACGTTTATGAAGTCTTCGTTGGGGTGACGCCGGAGGACCCCAACGTCAAGGCCAGGTGTGTGCTGGTTACCGTAACCGACGTAATAGAAGGTGTTGCCATCTCCGGCAAGGCCAGTCCCATAGACCACTATGAGAACGACTCTAACGCGGTGGGCAGGCTTGCCGCCTTTGATGCCCAGGGAGGCAGCTTTGTCTGGACCATTTCCGGCATTGACCGGGACCACTTCAGGCTGGACGAATCGGGGTCCAACAACGAAAACGCCGACCTCTATTTCGACCCGACCCCGGATTACGAGACCCCCAAAGACGACGACGGGGACAATCATTACGAGATTACTTTGATAGTCACCGCCAGCGGTAACAACTCCACCAGGGTACTAGAAATCAACGTGGTTGACGTCAACGAACCGCCAACCATCATCGGCGAGTCAACCATTGACTACGTGGAGGGCAGCGCCCTGGACGTGGAGGACTACAACGCCACGGATCCGGAGAACGACGCCATAACCTGGTCGCTGAAGGACATCGATGACGATGACGAACTGTCCATAGACTCGCAGACCGGCGTGCTCAATTTCGACTCGGTTCCGGACTACGAAGACTCCAACAACCCGGACCACCAGTACCTGGTGACGGTGGTCGCCACCGACTCCGCGTCCAACGCCACCGAGCTGGAGGTTACGATTAACATTACCGACGTTAACGAGCCCCCGGTGATCACCCACAAGGGGAATACCGGCTCCCAGACCATCCAGTTTGCGGAGAACAACACATCGGGTGTGGCCACCTTCGTAGCCACCGACCAGGACAGCAATACCATTACCTGGACCAAGTCGGGCGACGACGCGGCGCTGTTCACCATTTCAAACGCGGGAATGCTCAAGTTTATTTCTCCGCCGGACTATGAGGACGAACGGGACCAGGATGCCGACAACGACTACGAGGTGACGATAGAAGCGTCGGACAGCGTCAATGACGCAGAGATGGTTGTTACCGTAAGAGTGGTGGACATTGACGAGGACCCCGTGGTAACCGGTGATACCGGCCCTTCCGTGGTTGAAGGCAGCACGGACAGTATCGCAACCTACACCGCTGAAGACCCTGAAGGGGAAAACACTAGCTGGGAAACTCCCACCGGGGACGACGGGAACAAGTTCGAGATTTCCTCCAGTGGGGAACTGTCGTTCAAGGCGGCGCCCGACTTCGAGACCCCGGGAAGCGCCGCCGGCACCAATGTGTACCAGGTGAAGGTAAACGCCAGCGATGGCGTAAATACCGGCAGCCTGGACGTTACCGTTACGGTGACCGGAGAAAACGAAACGATAGTCAGGGAGGGCACCTGGACCGCATCCAGGAACTATCCGGAAAACAGCACCGATACCGTAGCAACTTACAAAGCCACGGACCCGGAGGGCGAAACCGTACAGTGGGACCTGGAAGGCAACGACGACGACAAGCTGTCCATCAGCCAGGCCGGCGTGCTTACCTTCAACACCATTCCCGACTTTGAGGACAAGAAGGACCATAACACGGACAACGTTTACGAAGTTACGGTTGTCGCGTCTGACGGCGTAAACGCGGAGACCCAGGCCGTAAGGATAACAATAACCAACGTAAATGAAGCTCCGGCGCTTACCGTGGTGGAGGAAGTCACCTTCGCCGAGGGCGGCTCCGGCACGGTAGTCACCTTTGAGGTCGCCGACCAGGATGCCAACACCACGATTACGTGGTCCCTGTCCGGAGATGACGCTGGCGATTTCAACGCTATAACGAAACCCGCCAATGAGCCGATGAAGGGGCAGCTGACCTTCAAGAACCCGCCGGACCGGGAGAACGCCGCCGACGCCAACACAGATAACGAGTACGAGATAACAGTGAAGGCCACCGATGAGGGCGGCAAATTCGACGAAATGGACGTCACGATCATCGTGTCGGACGAGGATGAGACTCCGATGATTTCCGGGCCCACTGAGTTCGATTACTTGGAGAACTCCCATAACACCGCTGCCACCTACCATGCTGCCGACCCGGAAGACGACGATATTGAGTGGCAGTTGCTGGGAGACGATAAGGACCTGTTTGCCTTGAATCCCCTCTACGCCGGTGCTTCTTCGGCGGACCTCATCTTCCGGTCATCCCCCGACTTTGAAACCCGGAAGGACAGCGACACAAACAATGTTTACGAGATGACCATCCAGGCCACGGATGGCAACCCCAACCACGTTCAGACTCTGGATGTGTCGATAACGGTAACGGACGTCAATGAGACCCCTGTTATCGACACCATCACCATCGACGATTACGAGGAGAACGGTACGGGAGACGTGGCGGACTTCTCGGCCACCGACCCCGACGCCGGGGACACGGTTAAGTGGTCGCTGTCCGGTGACGACGACGCTTATTTTGAAATAGACGAGAGCACGGGCGTTCTGACTTTCCTGGAGCCGCCGGATTACGAGCATGAGGTGGACGGCTCCCAAAAGTACACTTTTGACATTACGGTGCAGGCTTCTGACGACGAGTTTACCGACAGCCTGTCCGTAACCATAACCGTAACCGACGTGGACGAGGACCCGGTGATCTCCGGTGAGACGGACGAGGATACCGCCGACCCCAATTTTAGCTATGAGGAGAACAACTCCGCTCCGGTGCACCGGTTCTCCGCGAAAGACCCGGAGGGGACTGCAATTACGTGGGACCTGGAAGGGGTGGACGAAGCCCTGTTCAGCATCACGGGCGGAGTTCTTGAGTTCCTGAGTCCCCCAGACTTTGAAGATGCCAAGGATTCGGGCGCTAACAACGTCCATAACATTACGGTCAAGGTAACGGACAACACCGAACAGAGCGTTACGCTGTCGGTAACGGTTACCGTCATCAACGTCAACGAAGACCCGAAGTTCAGCTCCGAAACGAGCACGGTATCGGTTGACGAAAACACGCCGGCCAGCCGCAACATCGGCTCGCCCTTCAAGGCCACCGACGAGGATGCTGCCAACAGGCTGACCTACGTGCTGGGCGGGACCGACAAGGATTCTTTCAACTTCACGCAGAGTCACAGCAACGGCATCCAGCTGCGCACCAAGGACGCGCTGGATTATGAGACCAAGAGCAGCTACTCGGTAACTATCCTGGTGCGGGATGGCGTTGATGATGTCGGTGACCCCAACATCACCGCCGACGACACCATGGACATAACAATCAGCGTGAACAACGTTGATGAGAGTGGGGTGGTTACCTTCTCCAATGAACAGCCGCAGGAAGACCAGCAACTGGGGGCTTCCCTGGAAGACGACGATGACGGTGTGACCGGACTGACCTGGCAGTGGGCCACGTCTTCGTCCCGGAGCGGCGCCTGGACCAACGCCACGGGGACGGGCGCCACCAGCGCGACCTACACGCCGGTGACGGCCGACGTTAACAAGTACCTGCGGGCGACGGCGTCATACACTGACGGCCAGGGCAGTGGCAAGACGGCCCACGGCATTACGACCAACCGGGTTGACGCCAGGCCGCCGGACCCGCAACCGCCAGAGTTCTCGCAAGCCAGCGTGACCCGCCAGGTGGCGGAGAATGCATCCATCGGGGCCAATGTGGGGCAGCCGGTCAGGGCAACTGACCCCGAGAGGAAGGCGCTGACCTACACCCTGGAGGGGACTGATGCCGCCAGCTTTGACATAGTACAGTCCAGCGGACAAATTCAGACCAAAGTGGCCCTGGATTATGAGACCAAGCAGAGCTATACGGTTACGGTCAAGGCCACCGACCCGTCCAATCTGACCGATACCATAGTGGTTACGATCAATGTGGTGGACGTCAACGAGCCACCAGGCAAGGTAACCATCAACGCGGTGATGCCCAGCCCCGGCAATGAAAAGAGCGGGCTTATGGTCAAGTGGTCGCCGCCCGAGAACGATGGTCCAGACATCAGTGGCTATAATCTGAAATACTCTCCACAGGGCACCAACAATTGGGCCGAGGAAGAAACATCCAATACCCAGAAAGAGCTGGACAACCTCTTGCCCGATACCGAGTACGAGGTAATGGTAAACGCGGAGAACTCCGAGGGAGGGGGGTCATTTTCCGAAACCGTTAGAGGCAGGACCCAGGCCAAGCCGGAAGCGGACTGGTTCAATTTAACTGCCAGTTTTGCCTCTTCAGGCTACTCGGTGAGGGAAGGCAGCAGGGTTAGCATCAGGGTGAATCTCGATCCGACCGCCGACCGTCGGCAGTCTATAAGCTTTGATGCGGCAAGTAGTACCGGACCCGATTCCGACTTTTCCATCCCATCGTCCGTGGAGTTTGTTCCAGGAGATGATTCAATAACACTTGCCTTCACAGCGAACCACGATTCGGACAAGAGCAATGAAACCGTCACGGTGTCCTTTGGGGCGAGCATGCCGACAAAAGTGGCTGCGGGGACTGTAAATTCCACGACAGTAACGATTCGCGACGACGACAATGACCCTCCTCCGCCTCCACTGCAGCCGACACCTGCGCCGACACCTGTTCCAACGCCTGCGCCCAGGCTTCCGTCCCCACCCTACACCATCATCGGGGGCGGCGGCGTCACCGGCGGCTCGAGCGACCAGAACCGC
Source organism: Chloroflexota bacterium (assembly GCA_028875055.1). Lineage (GTDB taxonomy): Bacteria > Chloroflexota > Dehalococcoidia > Lucifugimonadales > UBA3495 > Bin22. The sequence goes on along the minus strand of JAPPGG010000004.1, from coordinate 9,542 downwards.
CCGCCCTATTTTGAAGAGGGGGTCAGGGCTTCCCGGGACGTGGAGGAACATACTGGGCTGGGCGTTTACATCGGTGAGCCGGTAACGGCGATAGACCCGGATGGAGACGAGCTGACTTACGAGCTGGGCGGAACCGACGCCGACGCCTTCGCCCTGGATAGTACAAACGGTCAGTTGATTACCAGGGCAACGCTGGACCTGGAGAGCAAGGCTACCTATGAAGTCGTTATGACCGTGTCCGATGGTCGGGGCGCCGTGGATGCCATTGAAATCGCCATAGACTTGACCGATGTGCTGGAGGTCCCGATATACAATCCGGCAACCCAGGCCGCCGGCAGGGTTGGGCCCGGAGAGGAGACCACTGTCTGGACTCCCGACGGGTCCGCGGGGGTTACATTCCCGGCGGGGTCGCGCTCGGTGTACTACTGGGTAAGGGTGGATTCGTCGTTGACGCGGTGCCCCTTTGATGCCGGCGACGAGGAGGTGCAGGCGGCCCTGGCGCTTGGCTTCTACGACAACTGGGGTACGCCGGAAACCAGCGTATCGCTGGTCAAAGCGGCAACCATACAATTCCGAATGAAGGCCGAGGACTTTGGCAGCGCAGAGGTGGTGCGTGAGGCCCACCGGCTGGGAGCGTTCACGGTCTATGCCCGGGATTACGCCACGGGCGAGTGGAGGCCGGTGCAGTTCAACTTCACCCTTGGCGATGATGGGTGGATAACCATCAGGGTTGCGGGCTTGACGTCGCTGGACTGCTTTGTCCTGACGACCCTGGGGGCGCTGTTCGGCATGGATGAGCCGATTCCGGAGGCCTCGCCTACCCCGGCGCCCGTTCCAGCCCCCGGCGCGACTCCCGTTCCTACGACCCAACCGGAACCAGCACCGGAGGCCGAGCGGGCGGACCTCAAGCTCCCTCTACTGGTCCCGCAGGCGGTGGCCGAAGCGGGCAGCGTGGTGACGCCTACGCCGGAGCCAGGAGTGTCGGTGGAAACTGAGCCCACACCGGGGCCGCTATTGCAGCAAGCGCAGCTGGTGCCGGAGACAGTGGACGAAGAGGGCATGTCGGTCTGGCCTGTTCTGATAATGGCGTTGGGCGGGACCCTGCTGGCCCTGAGCCTGTGGTTGTTCTTCCGGGCCAGGCGTCGTCCCAGGTTCTAGGAAGGCTGCCAACCAGGGGATATTGCGGGACGCCGTTGCCTTGCGCAGCGGCGTCCTCCGCATGAAGGCACCCTCGGCTTCATGGCTCTTTGTGGCCTGACTGACGGCGTTGCATCGGCGCTGTTGCATGCGGGAAGGCAGGGCAACCGGGTTGTGCGGAAGAGCCATGAAGCGCCGCTGAATGAGAGGGGGAATCACTTCGTCCAGCAAGCCAGGCGCAGGTCCATCGGGCTGATTTCGGTGGGCATTCCAGGTCGTAGCGGTGAGAGTTTAAGGGCCCTCGACAAGACTGAAGCGCCCCACTTGGCCCGGCGGAGGGACTGGCGTAATTTGCTGCCGGGCCAGGTGGCGATTTACCAGGGAAGGGACAAAAGGAAACGGGTTGCCCGCAAGAGGTTATGCTAAACTGTACCGGCTGGCCCGAATCCCCCAATGAAACCTGAGAAGGTGACCTGGGGCGGAGCGGAACTACCATAACTGAAGAGCGCCTGAAGAACTTTTCCCAGCACGCCTCCCATGACACGACTGGTTCAACTCTCTTCCAGCCTGGTTTACTCCCACACCTTCGAGTACTTCATCATCGGCGTCATCATCGCTAATGGAGTCCTGCTGGGCCTGGAAACTTCCCCGGAACTGAGCCGCAGGTTTGGCAGCCTGATGGACCTGGGCAACCAGGTAGCCCTGGGCATATTCATAGTGGAGGCCGCGCTGAAGCTGTTTGCCCTGGTCCCACGTTCTTACCGGTACTTCTTGGACGGGTGGAATGTATTTGATTTCCTGGTGATCGTGTTTGCGCTGGTGCCGGCCACCGGCCAGTTCGCAATGATTGCCCGCCTGGCCAGGCTGCTGCGGGTGGTACGGCTGGTATCGGCCGTCCAGGACCTGCGGCTGATTGTGGCGGCCCTGGTGCGCTCAATACCCAGCGTGATGCACGTTACCATACTGATGAGCATCGTCGTTTACATCTACGCCATCATGGGCTACCACCTGTTCCATGCCCACGACCCCGAGAACTGGGGGAACCTGGGCATCTCAGTACTTACCCTGTTCAACATCATTACGCTGGAGGGTTGGACGGAGGTGATGTTCACGGCCATGGAACTGCATCCGCTGGCGTGGACTTACTTCGTCAGCTTTGTGGTGGTGGGTACCTTCGTGGTGATCAATATGTTCATCGCAATCATCATCAACAACCTGGACGAAGCCAAGCGGGACAGGCTTGAGGAATTGCAGACGCCTCCCACCAGCGACCAGTTGCTTAGAGAAATTCATGCGACCCAGGAAGCTCTCCGCCGCCTGGAAGAGCGATTGGACCGCACCCGGGAAGAATAACCCGCAAAATCCCGCCATTGCCCTTTCTTTCTGCCGCTTGTAGTATGGGGCTTGCGCCAACGTACCCGACTCAGTCTGACTACACCTTTGGAAAGGGTGCCATATGACTGCCAACCCTGCTGCTTCCCCCGCGGTTTTGTCCCGTGACCAACTGGTTAAGCGGGCCGCGACCCTGATGCCCATTGTGAAGGCGAGGGCGCCGCAGACTGAAGAGCTGCGCCGGGTTCCTGAAGAGACGGTCAAGGAAATACTGGATGCGGGGCTTCACCTCATAGGCGTACCAAAGCGGTACGGCGGCCTGGACGTAGACTACGGAATTTCCCATGACGTGGGGGTGGAACTGGGACGGGGGTGCGCTTCAACCTCCTGGTGCTACTCGCTGTGGGTGGCGCACTCGTGGCTGGTGGGTTACTGGCCCCAGCAGGCGCAGGAAGAGGTTTTCGGCAATGGGCCGGATTGCCTGTGCTCAAGTTCCCTCAGCCCTGGCAAGTCCACCTGCACCCCGGTGGAAGGTGGTTACCGCCTTTCGGGCCGGTGGGAGTTCTCCAGCGGCTGCGACTCGGCTTCCTGGATAATGCTGGGTGTCGCGGGCATAGGAACCCGAAACTGGGTGCTGGTCCCCAGGGGAGACTACCGGATAGTGGACACCTGGTACGTTTCTGGGCTGAAGGGCAGCGGCAGCAAGGATATCGCCGTAGAGGACATATTCATTCCGGCCCACCGGGTGGTGGAGGTAAGCACGGCCGGGGACTCGGATTTGAGCGGCTGGCAACTGCATGGCCAGGACCGGTACCGGGTGCCTGTGCCGGTTATGCTGGGCTGGGACCTGGTAGCCCCGATGATTGGCCTCGCCCGGGGAATGATTGACGAGTTCGTGGAAAAGCTGTCGGGGACCTCCGGCCCGGGCAGAACCGCCGACTCTTCGGCAATCCACCTGCGCCTGTCGCAGGCCTGCGCGGAAGTGGATGCGGCCCAGGCCTTGATGGAAGGGGATGTGGCGGAAACGCTGCGGAAGGGCCGCGAAGGCGAGCCTTTTACCACCCTGGAACGGGCCAGGTTCCGGAGGGACAAGGCCTTTTGCACCCAACTGGGGCTGCAGGCGGTCAATCGCCTGTTCGACCTCAGCGGCGGACATGCCCTTTTCGAGTCCGAACCGATGCAACGATTTCACCGGGACGCCCAGGCGGTGGCCCACCGGGATGGCCTGATAATGGACCTGGGTGGCCAGCAATTCGGTCGCGTATTGCTGGGACTGGAGCCGGACGGGTCAATTTAGGACCAGGGGTCCCTTCCGCGAAGCCTGGAAAAGAGATTTTGGCGACCTCTTATCGCGGCCGGGGAGGATGCCTGGTCGAGGTTGCGGCGGCGCCCGGCAGCCTTTTGCCAGCATCCGGTTCTGCGATCTCCTTGAAGGCCCTGGAGGGACGGTGCTATCATCCCGAAGCGTCGGCTACCGTCCAGCGGGACAGAAGCAAATGCCCCTCCTCCCATTCCCCTGCTATCATTAGCAGCCTGCCACTTTGAATCCCTGTTGGAGGTAGCTGGAAGTCGCTGGCATTTTTTCCAGACATTGCCCGCTCCAAGCATTCACGATGCCCCCCACCATAATGGCCCTGGCCGGGCAAACCAAACGCCCACTGGTTAGACGACTGGTCCGCCCCGTTGGCGGGGCCCTTCACCGCATACTGTTATCCGTGCGCGACCTGGCGCCGATAATCCTGGTTATCTCATTCTTTCAGATCGTGGTGCTGCAGCAGCCCTTCCCGAATTTCTGGGGAGTAATGGTGGGCCTGATCTGCGTGGTGGCCGGCCTTTCCCTGTTCATGCAGGGTTTGGAGTATGGCCTCTTCCCGCTGGGTGAGACGCTGGCCCAGGGGTTCGCCAACAAACGGAGCCTGACTGCCCTGCTGGCCTTTGCCTTCTGCCTGGGATTTGGGGCCACGGTGGCGGAGCCGGCGCTGATTGCCATTGCCCAGGAGGCGGCCGAGGTGGCCTCGCGGGGGGCGGCAATTGCCGACACGCCCGAGGCCCGTGCCAGTTATGCCTTCAATCTGCGCCTGGTGGTGGCCCTGTCCGTAGGCGCGGCGGTGTTGCTGGGCGTGCTGCGCATTCTCAAGGGCTGGCCCATCCACCGGTTGATTATTGGCGGCTACCTGGTTGTTACCCTGATGACCCTGTTCGCGCCCGCGGAGATTGTGGGGATTGCCTATGACTCCGGGGGCGTGACTACCAGCACTATGACGGTACCCCTGGTCACTGCCCTCGGAGTTGGCCTGGCAACAACGATACGCGGCCGCAATCCGCTGATTGACGGGTTTGGCATCATAGCCCTGGCCAGCCTGACGCCAATGTGTTTTGTAATGGCCTACGGGATTATCGTGTCATGAGCGAGGGATTCTTCGACATACTCTGGCCCACCCTGTTTTCCACCGTTCAGGACATCGCGCCAATTGTGGGGGTGCTGGCCGTCTTCCAGGTGCTGGTGCTGCGACGGAGGCTGCCGCACGCCCGCCGGATGGTGGTGGGATTTGCCTTTGTGCTGTTGGGACTGGCCCTCTTTCTCATCGGGCTGGAGCAGGCTCTCTTTCCCATCGGGGAAACCATGGCCCGCCAGCTGACCGCCCCGGATATGTTGGGGACGCTGGGAATTGATGGAGAAGTGGACTGGCGGAACTACTGGCTGGTCTATGTATTCGCAGCCGCCATAGGATTTGCGACCACGGTGGCCGAGCCGGCCCTGATAGCGGTATCGGTCAAGGCAGAGGAGGTTTCGGGCGGGGCCATAAAGGCCTGGGGGCTGCGTTTCGCGGTGGCGGTGGGCGTCGCCGTGGGAGTGTCGCTGGGATGCTTCAGAATAGTAACCGGCACCCCCTTGCCCTGGTACATCATTGCCGCTTACCTGGTGGTAATTGTCCAGACCTTTCAGTCCAGCAAGACCATTGTCCCGCTGGCCTACGACAGCGGAGGCGTAACCACGTCAACGGTTACCGTACCGGTGGTGGCGGCCCTGGGCCTGGGGCTGGCGGCCAGCATTCCGGGCCGGAGTCCGCTGATAGACGGGTTCGGGCTGATAGCCTTTGCCAGCGTATTCCCTATAATTACTGTGCTGGGTTACACCATGGCCACTAACTACACCTACCGGTGGAAAGACCGCAAGGCACGAGGAGGGAGCGAATCATGAGGATGAAGTTAATCGTAGCCCTGGTCAGCGACGACCGAACCGACGCGGTGATCGAGGCCGGCCGGTCCGGAGGAGCCACTGGAGCGACAATCATAACCAGCGTACGGGGCGAGGGGATGGAGCCCAGGAAGACCTTCCTGGGGTTGCAGTTCGAGGACCAGCGTGACCTGGTGCTGTTTATAGTTGCCGATACGCGCGCAAGGCACATCCTTGAGGGCATCAGGGATGCCGGGCACTTTGATGACGAAAGCGGGTCCGGAATAGCGTTTCAGGTGGACATCGAGGATGTGGTGGGGCTGGGCAGCCAGCTGTCTGCAATCAGAGACGAGGTGAAGCAGGAAATATGATTGATGGAAGGGTTGTCAGGGTCAGGGATCTGATGGCGACGGATGTCCGGTCTATTGATGGGTTGGCCACGGTGGCGGAGGCCATTGCCCTGATGAAAGAGCACAATGTGTCCTCCCTGGCAGTTGACCGGCGGGATGGGGACGACGAAATTGGCCTGGTGCTGATTTCGGACATTGCGTCCAAGGTATCCGCGCCCGACCGGTCTCCGGACCGGGTTAACGTGTACGAAATTATGAGCAAACCGTCCATCACAGTTTCCCAGGATATGCTGGCCCGTTACGCCATTCGCCTGCTGGTGCGGTTTGGTATTTCCCGGGCGCTGGTACTGGACGCCGGCCGGAACCCGGTGGGCATTGTTACCCTGCGGGACCTGGTACTGGGCGAACAAGGGGAGGACTGATTTCAAGGTAGAAGCTCCCCACTTTTGGCGCGAGCGGCCACAAAAGAGGCGCCCCCGGGCTTTGCCCGGGGGGCCGTGTGGGGGTTGTAGTTTAACCTATTGTGGGAACCCCAGGCCGGTTTTTTGTGTATTTCAAATTTTTTGGGCGGGTGGGGGGGGCGGTTTTGGGGTT
>JAPPGG010000004.1:0-2941 GCA_028875055.1 Chloroflexota bacterium | reverse complement strand
CCCGGGGGGGCCTTTGTTCGGGGCAAAATTGGGTTTTTTTTTTTTTATTTTTAAACCCCCCATTTTTTGGGGGCTGGGCCAAAAAATTGGGCCCCCGGGTTGGGGGCGGGGGCCGCCGTTCTGCCTTTGGAAGTTCCCCTTAGAGAGGAACCGACTGCCGGTTAGTTGGTGAAGTCCATGATGTTGGCCCGGATGCGAGGAGCGTAGTGGGGTTCCCACTCCAGGTCTGCGGACAGGCCATAAATCTGGACTACCAGGAAGTTGGGTACGAAGTGGTAGTTAAAGTGTACCTGATCGGCCAACTCTTCCATGCGCTCGCGGCGCAGTTCGCCGGAAGGCGTGGCGTTGGCTATTTCCAGCTTGTCCTCAAAATCCTGGAAGCAGACTCCGCTGGACCGGCTGTAGCAGCTGTTCCGCAGGACGGCCTGCCGGGAGAAGTCCAGGGACTCGGTGGAGGTGGCCGGAGCCGTGATGTGCATGGATGCGAAGTTGGGCATGCCAGGTCCCAGGGCCAGGCACTTTTCGTGCAGGTCCGCTCCGGGGGCGTTGTCAAAGTCCTCGCGGGTACGACCGTGGCCGCAGTTGGAACGGCCCGTGCCAGCGTGGATGGAGGACTCTACCACCAGGAGTTCGGCGTTGACGCCCACGTCCCTCCAGAAGGTCACCACAGCCTCCGCATATTCAACATCCTTGGGCACCCGCTGGGAGCGAATGTGCAGCTTAATCAGGCTGTCGTCGGCATCCTTGTCGTAGCCCACTTCCTGAAGCAACTGCATGGCCCGCTCCGGGTCGTAGGGATAGCCGGCAGAGTTCTCCGGGGTGATGCCCACGGTGCCGGTCTGGGCGATGTTGCCGTAGCACTCCAGGACCCCGTCAAAGATTTCCGCCATTAGGGTTTCACAGTCGATGGCCAGGTTCAGGGCTTCGCGGACTTCCTTCATGCGGAGCCAGGGATGGTGGACCGTATCTACGGCGTAAACGTAAGCCTCGTTGTTGGTCGCCGATTTCCACTGAGGGGCGAGCTCCCGGTCCTGGAAGGCGATCTCAGCCCAGTCAGCCTCCCCTGCGGACAGGGCGGCGGCCCGTACCAGGGGCTCGTTGCGCCATTGCTGTACCAGGTTGGGAATTGATGGCGCTCGGGAGTAATTGGTAGCGGGATTAGGGTTGTATCCCTCGTGGGCTTCCAGGGTGATCTCCAAGCCGGTGTCCCACTCCACTATCTTGTAGGGACCCAAGCCGACGGTCAACCGTTCTACTTCGTCGGGCATTTCCTCGGGCAGGTCGGCGTAGGATGAGGCGCCCGTAACCTCGAGGAACCAGCCGGTGTCCTGGAATTTGGTGAAGATGGTGGTGCGAGGCAAAATGGGGCAGGCCTTGCCGCACACTACGTCCAGCGTGTATTCGTCCACCACTTCGCCGGAGATGACGCCGTGGAAGCTGAAGTCGTTGGAGTTATAGTGGCCGCTGGTCTCCTCATCGCCGAAGAAGTCAATCCAGAACTTGGCCTGCTCCGCGTTCCAGGGAGCACCGTTGTGGAAAGTAACGCCCTCGCGCAGCCTGAACTGCCACCGGTCGTCGCCAATCTGTTCCCAGCCCTCAACACCGGTAAGGCCGACTACACGATAGTCGTTGTGGTCGTCGATCCAGGTAAAGGGGTCGCTGGCCAGGTCATCGCAGATAGTGTTCTGGATATTGCCGCCGCAGTTGGCGCTGGCCGCGCCTACCGTCGTCGGTTCTTCGGCGGTCAGGAATATCATCGTATCCCGGCCCGGCTCGGCTGCAGCTGCGGGCGCCGGCGTGGGCTGGGGCGCCGCCGTGGGTGCCGGAGCTTCGCTGGCGGGCTGTGAAGCAGGCTCTTGAGAACCGGACATGGCCGGTTCCTGTGCCGGCGCTTGGGGAGCGGGAGCCTGGGTTGCGGGTATCGCCAGAGCCTCAGGCCGCGCGGTATCCGGCTGGGTAGCTGCGGTGGTGGTCTGCTGCTCTTCCGCGGTGGGAGAGCCGCACGCTAAAGCAACCAGAGCCACCAGCGCCAGGATGGCCATCAGGGCCCGGCTAAATCTGTATCGTCTTGCAGATTTGGTTGTTCTCATTTCCGTGCTCCTCCAGAGACATGCTTAGAGGTTTGCGTAAACAATTTATACTTCTGTTCGAATTCTTTTGTATTTTACCTCCTTTCCTTGCATGAATGCTTCTTTAGAAAGAAGTTCGTGACTTTATATAATAGTTATCATCCAAAGTCAATTGCTTCCTCAAGGATCGGCAGCAGGACGCCGAAATGCTTTCATAATTGGCGGAAAATTGTCTATATATCGATGATGATAAGAAGAGCAGGGTCCGCCCCGTTGTCGGGTTGGCCACTATAATGAAGGAATTCCACCCAGGCCATTTGCAGCTACAATCCGCTTGGAGAAAGCACGAATATTCTTAATCAATACTTACGAAGTACCGGACCGGCCTGCCACCCGAAGGGGTTAGGGCAGCGGGTAATAAGCGGGCAATAGAGGAAACGTGGGTCGCCCCGGCGGATGCCGGCGTCTTGCCCAGGGCTTTGCCAAGAGGCAAAGAGGGTGGCGGCAGGCGTTCAGGATTGGTGGGCTTTTCCGCCTACCAGCTGCGGCATGTTGGCGAAAGTCGGTATCCAGGCCTGCATGAACATCGACCCTGAACAGTTACCGCGGGCCAGGGCTAACGCATGAAATATTCGTCCTACAGCCGGCTAATGTCCTCAAGGCAAAGCAATGTCGCCCTGAGCTTGCCGAAGGGCCTAAAATCCTTCCCCACGGCCTCGCTACGGTTCCGAGAGCCAGTTGATGGGGAGGAGTTTAGATTCTTCGGCAAGCTCAGAATGACAATTTACTCACGCATGCGATTGCCCTGTATCGTGGGCCAGGGCTATCGCATGGATGGATTGGCGAACTGGAGGAGCAAGGTTGTCAGGAAA
>JAPPGG010000030.1 GCA_028875055.1 Chloroflexota bacterium | reverse complement strand
ATGGCTCATAGGCCCTATAGTATAATCCTACCCAGCACAATGCAACAGAACCCACCGATACGGTTATCCGGAATCTGACGGTTGAACACTCTAACCCCGATGACCGGGAGGTTCGCCGGTCCATTCAGCGGCTGAAGCCCAACGGCGCCACCAACGTGCAGGCGGGCCTGGACCTGGGGATGAAACTGGCGGACCAGGCCAGGAGGCAGCGCTCCGAAGCCTATAATTACGTTGTTCTTATGTCTGACGGGGTTGCCAATGTGGACGCCACCAATCCCTTTGGCATTCTGGAATCAGCGGGAGACTACAACCGGACGAATCCCATCCGCCTGATAACCATCGGTGTGGGAATCGCCAACTACAACGACTACCTGCTGGAACAGCTGGCCCAGCACGGCAACGGCTGGTACCGTTACCTGGACGACGTTAAACAGGCCCAGCAGACCTTCACACGGGAAAACTGGCTCAACCTGGCCGTGCCTTTCGCCGACCAGACTCGAGCCCAGGTTACCTGGAATCCCGACCTGGTCCATTCGTGGCGGATCGTGGGTTACGAGAACCGGGTTACGCCCGATGAGTACTTTACCCAGAACCGGAAGGAGTTTGCGGAAATACCCTCGGGCGCGGCGACTACGGTCTTTTATGAGCTGGAGTTGACCGGCCAGGCGGACCGGCGGCAGGCCAGTACCGTTAAGTTGGGCGACATTGAGCTGCGCTGGGTCGAGCCCGATACGGGCCGGTCGCGGGAGCAGTACGCCAGCGTCGCCGGACACTGGCGACAGGAATTTGACGCAGTGGGAGACCCGCTCCTGAAGCTGGGAACCCTGGTTGCCTTGACCGCGGACCGCTACAGCGCACTGCCGTATCCCGGGCATGGAGACTACTGGAACCTCGACAATGAGCTGTGGGCCCTGAGTGAGAAGGTGGGGATGCTGGAGCCGGACCTGGGTCACCTGGCTGCGTTCGACGACTTTACCTTCCTGCTGGACCACATGACTCAGTACATTCCAATGGAACCGGAGAAGCCCAGGGACTCGGGTTACAGCCCGTAGGAAATTCAAGGAAGGAGCTTTACCCGGAAGGCGAAGGGCCCGGAGATTGAATCCCCGGGCCCTTCTACCTGGTTTTTCGTGGCCGCTGCTTCACCAGGAAGCCAGGCTGTCTCCAGCCTCAAACGCCATTATCACTAGGCAACAGAGCCAGGAGCCGGTTAACAAAACGGGGGACTATGGCCCTCGCTCTCACCAGTTCATAGTCTTCCATGAAGTCGTGGTAGTAGTTGGCGTGGCATTTTTCGGCCGCAGCGAATCCCGATTCAAGGGATTCATCCGCATATTCTTCTGCCAGCCGGTCCACGGCCTCTCCCATGGCCTTGTGGCTGCCGAAATTCCAGCCTCGGAGCTGAGCGTTGGCCATAATGGCGTGGGTTGCCGCGCCCCAGAGCTTTTCCGAACCCTGGAGAATGTCGCCCGCCTCAAATTCAGCTTCCGCCTTCTCCAGGAATTCCTGGGCGGTCTGCACATGTTCGTGGGTAAGCATAGGTTGGGTGGGTCCTTTCGCCGCCAGAACCTCTTTGAATTGGACCCAGTCGCACCTCGCTTCGTGTAGTTGTTTCCTTAGTATATACTCTGAATGCGGCATGTCATTACCTTGCGTAACAAGACTCCCCTTGCATGCTCCGCGGTCAACTAAATCAATGGGAATGCCCCTGGAATTTTGAAGAGGAAACACACGCCCTATGACGCGCATACTGGTCCTTAACGGCCCCAACATCAACGTGCTGGGACGTCGCAACCCCACGATTTACGGCAGCATGACCCTTGGCGAGATCAACGACCTCATTTCAGAAAGAGCCGAATCCCTTGGGGTGGAAGTGACCTTTTACCAGTCAAACCTGGAAGGGGAGCTGATAGACCGCATCCAGGAAAGCTGGGGCAACATCGAAGGCATCGTAATAAACCCCGGGGCGCTGACCCACTACGGCTATTCGCTCAAGGACGCCCTGATCGATGCGGTGGTTCCGGTGATCGAGGTGCACCTGGGCAACATCCACGCTAGAGAGGAATGGCGGAGTCACTCTGTAGTAGCGGACATAGCCCGCGGCCAAATTGCAGGCTTTGGCTGGAGAAGCTATACTTCGGCTTTAGAAATCATTGCCGGAATCATCGAAGAAGAAAGTTCATTATGAATGAACGCGTAGCCCAACTGGCAGCCCAATTGTCGGAACGGGAACTGGACGCCCTCCTGGTCTCAAACCCCGAAAACCGGCGCTACCTTTCGGGCTTTACCGGTTCCGCCGGTTATCTTCTGGTCACTCCCCAGCGACAGTTTCTCTTCACGGATTCCAGGTACACGGAGCAGGCGGGCAGCCAGTCTCCCCACTTTGAAGTCGTCCGGATGAAGGCCGGCCTGGGCTGGCTGCTGGATGCCCTGAAAGAGACGGGCGTAAGGCGCGTGGGCTTCGAAAGCGACAACATGACCGTCGCCTCCTACAATCGGACGCTGGATGCCATCAGGGATGAAGAGGAACTGGGGGAAACTTCCCTGATTGCCACCACCGGCATCACCGATGAGCTTCGGGCCTTCAAGGACAAAGAGGAACTGGCCCAGCTGCAGAAAGCCATCGACGCCTCCGACCGGGCCATGGAGCAGGTGTGTCCCACCATCGAGGCCGGAATGACCGAGAAAGAAGTGGCCTGGAAGATGGAAGCGGCCATGCGCCAGTTTGGCGCCGACAGCATCAGCTTCAACACCATTGTGGCGGCGGGACCCAACGGGGCCATGGCCCATCACCGGCCCAGCGACAGGGCCATACAGGCAGGAGAACCCATCGTCATTGACATGGGAGCCCGGGTTGGCGGTTACTGCAGTGACCTCACCCGCACCGTGGTGGTGGGTGAGCCCGACGAGATGTTCCACAGGATCTATAACATCGTCCTCGGCGCGCAGCTTACCGCCATCAACACCGTCCGTCCCGGCCTCACGGGCGAAGAATGCGATGCCCTGTCCCGCGATATCATTGCGGAAGCCGGTTACGGCGACAACTTCGGCCACAGCCTGGGCCACGGGGTGGGCCTCGCCGTCCACGAAAACCCACGGGTAGGCCCCCGCGCCGAAAACGTCCTGGAGCCTGGCATGGTCTTCACCATAGAACCCGGCATCTACCTCCCCGGCTGGGGCGGCGTCCGCATCGAAGACATCGTCGTTCTGGGGGAGGAGGGGACTAAGGCGTTGAGCAAGGCTGGGAAGTAGCGGGCGGCATAACTGGACATTAAGCACGATCTCCCGCAGTACGGGGGAGTGACCATGCAAGGAAAGAAAATTATAAGCAGGGAAACCGCAGACCACTTCGCTAGTCTGTTGCGGCAGGCGCTGGAAGAGCGATACGAGGGCAAGTTCGTATTCGATCCCATTGAGGTTGAATCTGCTATTGACAACTATGGCGACGCGTACCTGGATACTTACATAGTGTTTGACGGGGACCAGAAGAATTTAGACCCTCGCTGGACTGCGCACCTGGGCATTCGAATGTGGGAAGAGCTCGAGCGGATGGGTATCTTCAATAGTCCTGTCTTTCACTACGTGGTGAAGAACGAGTGGGAGGAGGTCTTCCACGGCAAGCACCCCAAGGCATATGGACCCAAGTGATTTGCTCAGAATTGCTAGGCTCTTGGCGTCAGGTGCTTTGGACAACCAATCGAGAACGACCTGTCAGACCGAATTGCGCCGATCAGTCAGTGCCAGTTACTATGCCCTGTTTCACACCTTGGCACGGTGCTGTGCCGATTGTCTAGCAGGCAGTTCAGAAATTCAGCGACAACAGCAGGCGTGGCATCGAGCGTACCGAGCACTGGATCACGGCTTGGCGCGAAACCAGTGCAACTCTCTGGATGCAATGCGGCTGTTTCCATTGGAGATACAGGCTTTTGGTATCCTGTTCCTAGAGGCTCAAAAGCAGCGTCAGGAAGCTGACTATGATCCTTTCGCAACATTTTCTGCCTCCGATGTCACAGATTTCATTGGCAGAGTTGAAACGATTATAGAGGACTTTAACAGCTCAGATCGGGAACAGCGCCGCGCCTTCGCCATCCACGTCCTGTTCCGCCAGCGGATTTAGCAGCCCAGACGATTGCAGGTATAATTCCGGATGCGAAGGAGATAAGAAATTGAGGCCGGAACTAACGTGGGAAGAGCTTGAGGCCGAGTACGAAATCATCTGGGACTGCTACAGTTGCGGCCGGAAACTTGACCCCAGGTATGATTACTTCTGCCCAATGTGTGAAAAGCAAAAATGTGACGGCTGCAACGAGGCTTGCATCGAATGTGATGAGATTACCTGCAGCGATTGTATCCTTGAACACATGAAAATCGCCCACCCGGAATCTGTAAAATGGTAGCGGATAGCGACCCGCATGAACTAGCCCAAGCAGGCCTCAGTCAGATTGAAGAAGCTATACTGCGGTTGCTGGACGCCAACCCCCAGGGCTTGAGAAATGTGGACATTGCCCGGGCCCTGGGCCTGAGCTTTGAGTTCAGTGGCAAATACAAGAACCACATAACTCATGGGACCTTGGGAAGCCTGGAATCCCGGGGCTTGGTCAGCCGCGACGAGGACAGTAAGCTTTTCTTCAGCCGTAATGGGGATGCCCCGGGAATAGAAGCAGCGCAGACAGGCTTGGCGAATATAGAATCGGCTATCCTGAATCTGCTTTCCGACAACCCTGCTGGGCTGAAAAACGTGGAAATCGCCAATCGGCTCGGGCTTACTTCGGAGTTCCGGGGTTCTTACAGAAATTATCTGACTTACACAGTGCTGATGCGCCTTCAAAATCAGCGTAAGGTGAGGCAGGACTCCGGAACCAAACTTTTCGCCTTGTTAGACAACGGGGTCGTCTAACAGTAGAGTTTCAATAGACCAGATCGGGAGAACAACAATGAGCATTAACTTTGGCGACCTTAGCCGCAATATGGTAATTGAGCTGGATGGCCAGCCCTGGCAGGTGATGGACTATGAGCGGCACAAGATGCAGCAGCGGGCCCCCGTTACCCGCATCAAGATGAAGAACCTGCTTTCGGGCGCCGTGGTGGAGCGCACTTTCCAGCGCTACGACACCGACTTTACCGTGGCTGAGATCGACAACCGCGAGACCCAGTACCTGTACACCGATGGCAACTACTTCTACTTTCTGGACCAGGAGACCTTCGACCAGTACGAGCTTACCAGGGAACAGCTGGGGGACTCCCTGAACTACCTGAAAGAGAACATGATAGCCGAGATGGTCTTCTACAAGGGGTCTCCTATTAACATGAACCTGCCCACCCACGTTGAACTGGAGGTTAAGGATACTCCGCCGGCGTTTCGGGGCGACACCGCCCAGGGCGGGAACAAACCGGCTACCCTGGAAACCGGCCTGCGCATCAACGTCCCCATGTTCATTACCCCAGGCACTGTCGTAAAGGTGGACACCCGCACGGGGCAGTACACCGAACGAGTAAGCTAGCGTTTTGACACTCCCGCAGCAGGCAGTCCTTACCGTCAGCCAGGTGGCTGTCCACCTGCGGGAGATGCTGGAGAGCCACCCCTTTCTCTCCGACCTGTGGATTGTGGGAGAGGTCTCCAACCTCCGGGCCTCTTCCTCGGGTCACTCCTACTTCACCCTCAAGGACAGCTCAGCCTCGCTGAATTGCGTACTGTTTCGCGGCCAGGGCGGGGCGGGGATGCTGGAGAATGGCAAGTCCGTCCGCGCCCACGGGCGAATGAGCTTCTACGAGCCCCGGGGCTCCACCGACTTCATGGTGGACCGGGTGCTGCCCGAAGGCGAGGGAGCGCTGGCCCAGGAACTGGAACGCCTCAAGATGCGACTGGGCCAGGAAGGCCTCTTCGAAGAATCTCGCAAGCGGCCGCTGCCCCAGTTCCCCGAAGTGGTCGGCGTCGTTACATCTCCCACGGGAGCGGCGTGGCAGGACATCCAGAACGTGGTCCGGCGCCGGTATCCCCTGGCGCGTTTGTTGCTGTCTCCCACCCAGGTACAGGGTCTGGAGGCCGCGCCCCAGATCGCCGGGGCCCTGGATCTGCTGGACTCGGACGGCAGCGCGGATGTGATCATCGTGGCCCGGGGCGGGGGCTCGCTGGAAGACCTGTGGCCCTTCAACGAGGAGATTGTGGCCCGCGCCATCTTCCGGAACCGCATTCCGGTGGTCAGCGGAGTAGGCCACGAGACGGACTTCACCATCGCCGACTACGTTGCGGACCGGCGCGCTCCCACCCCTTCAGCGGCCGCGGAACTGGTGGTCCCCGACGGGTCAATCCTGCTGCAGACCGTTCAGGCCTGGACCGAACGGGCCCACCGCAGCGCCATCCGGGCAGTAGATGCCAGCAAGCAGGAGGTGTCCAGCCTTTCCCGGAGGCTGGAGTCCGGACTGCCCGACCTGGACCACCTGAAACGGCAGGTGGACGACCTGGCCGATGTCCTTGGAACCAACCTGCAGAGCCGTCTCAATGTGAGCAGGCTGGAGGTGAACAGCTTCGAAAGCCGGCTGCGCACCCTGGATCCGGCCGCCACCCTGCGCCGGGGCTTTGCCGTGGTGCAGCACAGGGGGACCGGACAGGTTGTTTCCGGGGCGGCACAGGTCAATAACGGCGACTCCCTTACGATCACCGTGTCCGACGGGGTCTTTCCTGCCACGGCTGGGGATGGCGCGCTCGCGGCCGCTGATCCGGCCACCCCCGTCGATATCCCCAGGCCACCTGCGGTTGCTGGACCTGAGTCTTCCTCTGCTCCGGCTCCGGGCAAGGGTACGTCCGAGGGAGCGGAGCCGGCGCCGCAGGCCAGGCCCGCGCGCCGGGGACGACGCCGTCCGCCGGAACCGCCCGCGATGGACCGGCTGCTGTAGTCGGTACCTGTTCCCGTCCGCCGAGTACGTCCCGACCCCATAACTGATGATTCCCTTCCTTTCCCGGGCGGCAACCCTACGTGCCTGGAACGCGGGCGCAAGAGAGGCTTTGCACAATGAATCTCTTTTTGATTTTGATTCGCTGTGCAGAATTTGTTCTAGTTCGGGGACAGTTGACCTTTAGTGTTTCTGTGGTATCGGAATAGCCGCTCGTTCAGGGGCTGCGGATCCGGACGGTACCGTCGATTCTTATGTCCATTTCAAGCCGGTGGTCCGTCATCAGTTGCATTCCCACCAGGGCCGTGGTCCCGCTGGCGGTGGCCCTGACCCTTCTGCGTGCTCCGTCCCAGGTAAGGGTGGCCTGATGAACCTGGACATTTACCTCCCGGTCGTCGGCCAGGAAGGCCTGGCTGGAATTCAGGAAGGGGAGTTCCAGTTCCTCTACCAGGTCTGCTGGGAGGATGATGAACCCGTTGAAACCGGTATCCACTACGGCTTCCAGTTCTCGTGTTTGTCCTGTAGGACTGACGATGGTAATGTTGACCACCGGCTCGTACCGGTGGTTTATCCGGCCTTCAATCATGGGCTGGCTCCTCCAGTTCCCCCTCGCATGAAGTAGACCGCTCGTGACCCAACCCTTAGGCACTGGATGTTGAAGGCCTCCGGCTGTTCGTTGCGCAGGCGGTCGATGGCGTCGTCTTCATCGCGACCCAGCGCCCACTTGCGGCTGTCGACGTCTATGGCGACTATTTCTTCGTTGTGGTCCGGTTCCACCAGGGGTTTTATGTCCTGCTCGTAGATCTCGTCGCCCAGCTTTCCCATCAGTTCCGGCGGGTGGGGCTTTCTCGTCGGCATTCCTTGCTCCTCGTGCATTTCCTTCGGGCCTACGCTGACCTGTGTGGCCTTTAAAGTATCTCTGCCCTCATTGTCCGCGTTACGGCAAGGATTTGCAAAGCTCACATTCATTGTGCGAAGTCCGCAAGATATGAAACATTTCTCCCCGTTATTTGGTCTCATTTCACCTCATTTTGTATCTGGACTTTTTCCATTGACGGTCGACACAGGGCCCAAAATGAGGTCTCCTGAGACGTTAAGGTGAGAATATCCGGCCCCAGGCTCTCTTGATTGAAGGGAGCCGGGGGAGTCCCTGCGAGATTCAGGCTATTGATTCCATGATAGGGGTGGGTTATCCAGCGGTGGAAGGGGGACGTGTCAGAGTTGCGGAAACGAAGCTGCAATCGGGGATTCGGGTTGAGCTGAGGGTTGAAGCGCAGACTTCCCACGCCTAGAGCCGGCACGCTTGCAGTCCAGGCGGCATCGCGAAGAGACCCGGGGTGGGACACACTGGCCTGCCACCTTATGCCCGGTTCAGGCAATACCATCCTCAGCCATGGCCCGCCCGATATCTTCGTCCAGGCTAAGCCCTGCAGTTCCGTTGCTGGTCAGCGGGTTTCCCTGTCCATCCAGGACACTGCCGTTCACCACGGTCACCCGTCCATCGGCCACCGCCCGAAGCGTCTCCAGAATCAGGTAGGGCTCCCTGACGTATTGCGCTCGGCGTATTCTCTGGAACAGGGGCAGGTCCTCTCCCCGGGTTTCCCTTACCTCATCCAGGTCAACCCCATCCAGTTCCAGCCAGTCGTCGTCAAAGTCCGCCCCCACAATGGGCACCGTGCAGTAGGAAACCACCGGCCCCCGGTCCAGTTCCTCGGTGGCCAGGTGAATCATCGCGCCGGTGCGGGTGGAGCGCCGGCGTATCAGTTCCCACGTAACACTCTGCCACGTTCCGATGGGTCCGTCGGGCAGCGCGGGGTGCAGGTTAAGCAGCGAGAAACGGCGGCATAACTCCCCGCTGACGATCAGCATGTACCCCGCCAGCACGCAGATGTCTGGCCTGTAGCCCTCCAGGTCCCCCAGTACCTGGCGGTCATATTCGGGGCGCAACTCTTCCCAGGAAAGTCCTGACGCGCTGCGGGAGCGGCGGTAACGGGCGGAAGAGCGAGTGACCAGCGGCAGGCCATAACCGTCAACCAGGGCGAAGAACTGGTCCGAGCCTGGGGCCTGGCCCCGGTCCCGGTTGCTGAATACGAACTGGATGCGGGCGTTCAGCTGGCCCCGGCCTATGTGGTCCTGGATGAACCGCAGCAGCCCCCGCGAACCCTCACCCCTGCCGGTGGAAAACCAGCCGATGTTCAGCATTGGGTGGCAGCCGTGGCAAAATGCCCTCCACCGTCCGGGTGGAAGGAGGGGACGGGGTTGATGCCCTTCCTCCAGCAGTATCCGGTCACAACAGCCACGACGGGCGCTCCGCTGGAAGATGGTTGGAACGGCTGCTAGTCGCCGTCGGGAAGTTCTTCATCGGGCTGCCAGTCCTCGTCATCCGGGGGCATTTCCAGGTCCGCCCAGGCCATGTTGTCCGGCGTTGGTGCGGCGGCGGGTCCGCCACCGTCGCGAATTTCGGCAATGCGCAGCTCGGTTTCCTCGAGCAATTGGCTGCAGCGGCGGACCAGGGCCATGCCCTGCTCGAACATCTGGGCCGCCTGGTCCAGGGGAAGGTTGCCCGCCTCCAGGGTTTCCACCATTGTTCCCAGGCGGGTGAAAGCCTCCTCGAAGTTCAGCGACGCGGGGTTGGGAGAGGAGTCGTCGTTCTGGTGTTCCAGCATGTCCAGCCGTGACCACAGGGAGGTATAGTTGATTGCCGAACCAGTTTAACTCCCAGCACGGCCAAAAGAAAGAGAAGCTCCGCGGTGGCACAGGGCCTTTCAATTTTCGGGGGCAGCCAACAGCAGGGTGGCGGCCACCCAGTCCGTTCATGGCGGGTTTTTGGACCGCGAGCGGACAGCCCTTTCTACCTACGGGGATGAGCAAGCTTGCGGGCCCCTGGGGACTACCGGAAGGACCCAGGTCCAGTTGCCGCCTGCTGTTTCCCTTACATGCCTTCCCCCAGTAAACTGTTTCTGATCCAGTCAACCGATTCAGGAGGCCCAATTGCGCGCCATCGACATTCACGCCCACCAGGAACCACTGAGCTTTCAACGCGCCATCGCCGCCGCCAAAAGCTGGCACGGACTTACCGCCGACAGCGACGAGGCGGACATTGACCCCATGGAGGAATGGACGCCCGAGCAGCGCATTGCCGACATGGACTCCCTGGGAGTGGACGTGCAGGTGGTATCTACCAGCGCCGCCTTCTACATGTACGACCGGGAACCCGCCGCAACCCTGGCCATTGCCCGCGAGTGCAACGACGGGGTACACCAGTTGACCGTGGACCACCCTGACCGGTTCAAGGGGTTTGCCACCCTGCCCATGCAGGACATCCCCATGGCGATAGCCGAGCTGGACCGGGCGGTGAATCAGCTGGGCATGGCGGGCGCCATGATCGACGACAAGGTCAACAACGTTACCTACGACCACCCTCAGTTCCTGCCCTTCTGGCAGGCCGCCGAGCAGATGGGAGCCCTGCTCTTCGTTCATCAGAACGATCCCACGGTCGTGGACGCCCGCACGGAAAGCTGGCACCTTTCCAACACCGTTGGCAATCTTACCGAGCGCGCCCTGACCTTCGGGTCCCTGGTCTTTGGCGGGGTGATGGACAAGTGCCCCGACCTCAAGGTCTGCCTGGCCCACGGCGGCGGCTACACGTGCTTCGGCATTGGCCGAATGGACCGGGGCTGGCAGGTACGTGCCGACGTCCGCGCCAACATCCAGCAGCCCCCCAGCGCCTATCTCCGCCGTTTCTACTACGATTGCCTCACCCATTCCGAACCGGCCCTGCGGATGCTGATTGACACCGTGGGCGTGGACCGGGTTGTCCTTGGCACCGACTGGCCGGCCAACATGCGCATAGACTGGCCCGTCTCCTGGGTGATGGGAATGCCCAGCCTCACCCAGGAGGAAAAAGAAGCCATCCTTTGGAAAAACCTGGAAAAGCTGCTGGGCATCTGAGGAGCGCCTCTCCCCTTCAGGGTTTCACAGGTCCAGGGGTGGGCTGTCCTGGCCCTGCCTGAAACCCTCCTTATCGGAAGTGGCAATAATCCAGCCCACTTTCTATCAAAACAATGAAAGTCAGCACGGTTTGTGCTAGTATCGTCAAGTTGCGCTTATATCCGAAGGAAGGGTTGACCTTCTTGGTTGACGTCAAGGTTCATGGCAAGTAACGCGCCGCGGCAGGCGGCCCCGGTAGAATCGCCCCCCCGCAGAAGAGTCGCCGGACTCGACGCCATTTCCACCGCCAGGCTATACAAGGATTTCCGGTACATCTGGGCCGGAAATTTTGTGGCTATCGGCGCCCAGTGGCTTCAGCTCTTTACCATTGGCTGGCTGGTCCATCACCTGACCGACGGAAACGCGCTGCTCACAGGCTCGGTTGTGGGCATTCGCACCCTCCCAGTTTTGATCATCGGCCCGTGGGCAGGCGTGCTGGGCGACCGCGTGGACCGGCGCAAGCTGGTCATGGTCACCCAGTCCGTAATGGCAGTGGCGGCCATCGGCTTTGCGGTCCTGGTCATTCTTACCGACCTGGAGGCCGAGGAACTGACCGGCCCCCTGCAGTGGTGGCACCCCTTCATCTACATGACCATTGCCGGTATTGCCCATACCATTATCCAGCCGGTGCGCCAGGCCATGGTGGCCAACACGGTGCCCCGCAACGCGCTGGCCAGCGCCCTGTCTCTGAATGGCATGGTTTACCCCAGCACCCGGATCATTTCGCCTGCCATCGGGGCCCTCCTGGTGGCTTCCCTGGGTTTCAAGTGGAACTTCCTCATCGAAGCCATACTGTACATCGTCATTGTCCTATTGCTGATTCCCGTTAAGCTGCCATATCGCACTGAACGGCGGGGAGGAGCCGGCGGCTCCGCATTTGCCAGCCTTATTTCGGGCCTGCGCTACGTCAAGAACGAAAAGCGGATTCTGCAGCTCATAGTCATGTCCCTGATTCCCAACCTGCTGTTCCAGCCCGTAATATTCTTCCTGCCCGTATTTACCGTGGACGTGCTGGGGAGGGAAATCGGAGCCGGGGGAGCCCTGGCGTCGGCAGTGGGTATTGGCGGGGTGGCCGCCGCCATCTTTATTGCTGGAATCGGCTACCTGATGCGCAAGGGCCTGGCCGTCTTCCTGGGACTGATTGGCGGCTGTGCCTTTATACTGCTCTTTTCCCTGTCCGACTGGCTGTGGGTCTCCTTCGCCATGCTGACGGGACTGGGGTTCAGCCAGTACGTATTTCGTGTGGCCAACAGCACGCTGATTCAAACGGTCGTCCCCGACGAATTTCGCAGCCGGGTGATGAGCATTTACATGCTCGACCACGGTATTACACCCCTGGCTACGTTCATCATCGGCCTGTTCATAGCATTCTGGGACCCTGCCTGGGTATTTACGGTAATGGCTGCCGCTTCGCTGTTTTTCACTATTTTGCAGGCCGTTTTCTTCCAGAGCACCAGGCAGCTGGAGTAGCTGGGAAGGTTCGAGAATTCGCAAGCAAATTATTGCCACGGGGCCGCCGCAAAAACGCCGGAATGGTCAACTGTCCGGGTTCCAGCGGTTAGCGCAGTCCCCGGACTCACAAGAAACAGATACATGATTGTCGCCGTCAGGCAAAGCACAAATTACAAGTGGTGGGCCTTCATCGCCGTGGCCATCGGCACCTTTGCGTCCGTGGCAGACCAGGTCGGCGTCAACGTGGCCCTGCACCCCATTGCGGGCCACTTCAACAGCGATATTCCCACCGTTCAATGGGTGGTAATCAGCTACACCCTTACCATCAGTGCCCTGTTATTGCCCATGGGCCGCCTTTCCGACATCGTCGGGCTCAAGAAGGTGTATATCATTGGTTCCGTGGTGTTCGCCCTCTTTGGAATCGGCGCCGCTGTGTCCGACAACCTGGGGCTGCTCATCGGCTCCCGCGTCGTGCAGGGGGCAGGGGCGGCAATGACCCAGGGGACGGGCATGGCCATCGTAGCCGCCTCATTCCCCGCCAGTGAACGGGGAAAGGCGATAGGCCTGATTATGGGGGTGGTCAGCAGCGGGGCCATAGTGGGTCCGGCCCTGGGAGGCTTCCTTCTGGACCTGTTTGGCTGGCGGGCCGTCTTCCTGGTCAACGTGCCGTTGGTAACTCTCTGCGTAGGCCTGTGCCTGGCGGTGCTGTCCGATCAGGACTCCGAAGGAACGTCCGGTTCCCGCGAAAAGAGGTCGGGATTTGACTGGCAGGGGGCGACCCTGTCCACCGGCATGCTCCTCATATTCCTGGTGACCATCACCTACGCCCACAGGTTCGGCTGGGACTCTCCCTTCATCCTGGCCGGGCTGGCCGGTTTTGTAATCCTGCTGGCCTGCTTCATCTGGTGGGAACTGCGCACTGCCCACCCCATGCTGGAGCTTCGGTACTTCAGGATGCCGGTATTCTCCTGCGGGGTGTCCGCTGCTTTCCTGACGTTTATGGGCGGCATTTCCATATTCTTCCTGACCCCCTTCTACCTTCAGGGAGTCCTCGGCTACAGTCCCACCCAGACCGGCCTTACCCTGGTGCCCGGCGCGGTATGCATGCTGTTCCTGGGTCCGGTAAGCGGGCGCCTGTCCGACCGTTACGGCTGGCGGGTTCTTACCGTTAGCGGCCTGGCCTTCACATCGGTCAGCCTGTTCATCCTTTCCCGCCTGACGGTGGACTCTCCGCTGGCGTTAATTCTGGCCGGGTTGATTCTTCAAAGCTGCGGCATGGGGCTGTTCTTCTCACCCAACGCCAGCTCAGTCCTCAGTTCCGTGAGCAGGGAAAGTTACGGGGTAATTTCAGCCTTCCTGAACCTGGTCCGCAACGCAGGCAATGTGGTCAGCATTGCAGTGGCAACGGCGATCGTGACCGCCACCATGGGGTCAATGGGTTTTGAACCCAGTCTTTCCGCCGTGACCCAGGATGCATCCGAGGGAGTTGGACGTGCCTTTACCACCGGCCTGCGCTATACCTACCTGGCCATGACCTGCCTGATGCTGCTGGCCATGGGGATTTCGGCGCTGCGCGGGCGGCCCAGGGAGGGCTGAACCAAAGCCAGGGCGAAAGCTACATCTACCTGGTCGCCACCGTCATACCGGGGAAAGCCGGTATCCAGGGATTTCGGCCTATATTGCCCTGGTTTGTGCATGAGAATTCCGGATTCCGGCCTGCGCCGTCCTGCGCCGTCCTGACGCATGGGACTGCAGCGACATTTTCATTCACAGGCAATTGCCGCAGCCCGCGCCGAGCGCTAAACCCACTGTGGCCTCATTTTCGCTCCCGTCAGATTGAAGGGTAGAGGTGGGAGCGGCAATGGCTCCAGGATGTCCCACCAGCGTTTCACCGGCGGGGATGATTGCTACTCTTGCCGGGGCTTTTGGGCGAGGATGAAGTACATGGGCGTGAAAATGCCAAGCCGTCCTGCCTCGACCATGGCATCCGCGCAGAGATCAAGAGTCTTGACCACGTGGAAGGTACCCCTCGGCGCGATGTGAAGAGCCTCCAGGGTCCTGACCGTTATGTCGGTAACTTTGCGGCCGACCGACGAACTGCGGAAGCTGGCCAGGGACAGCCCGGACCCCACCAGGGGCTGGTACCACGGAATCGACGGACCCGTCTGTATTGCCAGGTCCCGGGCTTCCAGGACCTCGAATCCCGCCTCCGCCAGCGCAATCTTTACGGTGTCCGGGTCATCAATGACCAGCAGTCCTCCTCCCAACTGCAGGTCCGCCTTTACCTGGAGATGGTGGGGGTCCTGGGGGTCGAACCGGTCGGTCATGCAGTATTCGTAGGCGCCGAAGCGGCCCCCGGGTTTCAGCAGGCGAAAAGCCTCGCTGTAGATGCCGAATTTGTCCGGCGCGCAGCACGATGCCTCAATGGAGTAGATGGCGTCAAAGGACTCATCGGCGGCGTCAACGTTCAGGAAATCGCACTGCAGGAAGTCGGCCAGGTGGGACAGCCCCTCCTGCCGGACGGCGCTCCGGGCCTGGTCCAGCTGGTATTCGTTGACGTTGACACCCACGATGCTGGCCCCGGTAGCCCTGGCAATTGCCATCAAGGGCCCGCCAACCCCGCATCCCAGGTCGGCAGCCACCATCCCGGGCCCAAGCTGCAGCGCCTTCGCCATGTTAAGCTCGTGGCGTGCCAGTGAGGCCTTGAAGCCTTCACCGGGGAGGCGGGGTGCGAAGTGGAAGGACTTGCCCCAGCCGTACTCAAAGAAGTCGGTTACCAGGTTGTAGTAGTGGTTGTTGAACTGGGTTTGCTGCCCGCTCCTTGAGCCTGGGTCAAGTGTTCTCGCCTCTTCAAGAATGCGCTCGTACTCCTGGGTGGAGGTGGAGACGCCCGGAGATCCCAGTTTCTTTTTTAGGGCAGAGGAGAGCTTGACCGGCATGACTGCCTTCCTTTTGGCGCTGGAGAGAGGATTGCTCAATCCACCGTACTCAACCAGCCGAGGTACTGTCAACGATGGTTGCCGAGTCTCGCCCGATGAAGTAGTGCGAGGATTGTCAATTCGGGGCGGCCATTGTGGCCGCCCCGAAAGGGTTTCAGTTTCTGCTCTGCTTCCCGAAAGGGGGATGGGATCTATTCGTAGGGTTGCAGCTTGACCTCGTGCAGGGCGGGAATGACCTCCTTGCCCAGCAGTTCGACGGACCGCATCACGTCCTTGTGGTCCATATGGCCTTCGTTGCCGTAGATGTGCAGGTATCCGGGGCTTAACCGCTCGATTACCTCCGTCAGCTTGCGGGTCACCGTCTCCGGACTGCCGACGATGATGTTGTTAACGTCCTGGAGCTGCTGGTAGCTGAGACCCACACCCAGGCCGCCGGCCCCGGCCACGTTGCCGGTGGGACGCTGCGCTTTCACCTCCACCGCCGCCCGCGACTGGTAGCCTGGCGGGTCGTTGTGTTCCATTGGCCCCCGCTGGCGGTGTTCTATGGTCCACATGAACTCCCGCCCGATTTCGATGGCCTTCTCGTCGGTATCGGCCACCAGGCACCGAAGCAGATACCCGAAGTGTTCCGGCCCAGCCTGGTACCCCTCATCCCTGGCGGTGTCGATATACACCTGCCGGAGCCACTCGGTGGTGTCCACCAGGGCGCCCAGGTTCATATAGGGATGCCGGTGTTTGGCCGCCCAGACCACGCTCTCCGGGCTGCCCGTGCCGGGGAACCAGATGTCCGGATGGGGCTTCTGCACCGGCAGTACCCAGGGATTGACCACGCGGTAATTGTAATGCTTTCCCTCGTAGCGGAAGGGCCCGGGCGTGGTCCAGCACTTGATGATCAGGTCGTGGGCCTCCTCGAAGCGCTCCCGGTTTTCGGGAGGGGCGATGCCCGCCTGCAGGGTCTCCACCGCCGTACCCCGTACAAATCCTGAGATTATCCGGCCGCCCGAATAGCAGTCCAGCATCGCGATTTCTTCGGCCATGCGGATGGGGTCGTTGACGGCGATGACGTTGCCCAGGATGGCGATTTTGACGTTCTTGGTTAGTTTGCTGATTACGGCGGCGTCCAGGTTGACCGACGGCTTCATACACCAGTAGGAGGCATGATGTTCGTTGCTCATAATGCCGTCGAAGCCCACCTCGTCAGCCAGGGCATACTGCTCGTGGTACTGGTTATAGAGGACGTGGGCCTTTTCAGGGTCAAAGTAGGAGTTGGGAAATCCCAGCCGCCCCGAGTCGTACTGCTCCAGGTCCTGGCTGGTGACGTGACCGTAGGGTTGCTCGGAAAACCAGTAAATTTCCGCCTTGTCTTTGGGGCGTGCCAGCTGATCTGCCATGGCTGCCTCCTTGTGAGAGTCCGTCTTATCTTGCCGGGTATTTGGGTACATCTTAAGGTGGCCCGCCCATTGGCGCAAGCAGTTTTCGGAGAGCATAGGGCGTTGGCGCGCCTTTTATCGAAAAATTGATGGTCTAACCGATTGAATCAGCAAAGACGGCGGCGGCGCCTGCTGCTTTCATCAAGCCTGCGCCGTCATTGCCCTGGGCCAGCAGCTTCTTTCCTTTCCGGGGCTCTGAGGTGGTTGGCCTCGGTTGTTGTCCCGCGGGCGGAAGCGTTCCCTTTCAGGTGGTTTGCCACCGGCAGAACGGTCAAAATGGAACAAGAACGGGTTGCAAACCCGCCCCTCCCTGCTATAGCCCACCTGAATCGCAACGATCCCCTGCGGGGCGATGCTCCAGGAGCAGGCAGGGGATGTATAATCCCCCCATTCCGTTGAGACCCCGGATGGATCTCTTACCAATACATAAAGGGAGGTTGCGCAATGCCTGAAGCGGGCGAAATTTCCATGGAAGAATTCAAACTGATGGCTGACCGGGCCGGGCTGGGCATGAGCCAGGAAGAGCTGAATGCCCTCAAGCCCATTTATGAGCTTTACGCCGCCTATGCCCGGGAACTGCACACCCTGAGTTTCGGGGCCGAAGAAATGGTCGTCGAGTTCCACCCTGACTGGCCGGAGGCCTGACGAGGGTTTCCCAGGTCAAACCAGCCAATTCAAGGAGGACTGCAGTAATGTCAACTTCAGATGCTCAACTTCATTACCTGACCATCCGCCAAGCCGGCGACCTGATCCGGAAAGGGGAACTGTCCCCGGTGGAACTGACCCGGGCCTGCCTGGACCGTATCGAGGACACCGACGAACGTCTCCATTCCTTCATCATGCTGCTGGCCGACGACGCCCTGGCCCAGGCGCGTACCGCCGAGGCAGACATCCTGCGCGGCGCCTACAAGGGGCCGTTCCACGGCATCCCCTTTGCCCTGAAGGACTTATACGATACCGCCGGACTCCGTACGACCTCCGGCTCCCAGGTGGATATTGACCGGGTTCCCACCGAAGATGCCACCACCACTGCCAGGCTGAAACAGGCTGGGGGAATTCTGCTGGGCAAGCTGGCCATGCATGAATTCGCCCTGGGCGGTCCCGACTGGACGACACCCTTTGAACCGGCCTGCAACCCCTGGAACCTGGCCCACATTACCGGCGGGTCCAGCAGCGGTTCCGGTTCTGCGGTGGCTTCGGGGCAGTGCGCCGGGGCCCTGGGTTCCTGCACCGGCGGGTCCATCCGTGGCCCGGCCTCCCTGTGCGGCATTGTTGGGTTGAAGCCAACCTACGGCCGCGTCAGCCGCTCTGGCGTGGTGACGCTGAGCTGGTCCCAGGACCATGCTGGTCCCATGACCCGCACCGTGGAAGATACCGCCATCATGCTGCAGGCTATCGCCGGCCACGACCCCCGGGACCCGACGTCCAGCAAGGCACCGGTGCCCGACTATTCCCGCTCGTTGCGGGAAGATA
The DNA here is from genome assembly GCA_028875055.1 of Chloroflexota bacterium. Classification (GTDB taxonomy): domain Bacteria; phylum Chloroflexota; class Dehalococcoidia; order Lucifugimonadales; family UBA3495; genus Bin22. The sequence goes on along the minus strand of JAPPGG010000030.1, from coordinate 22,564 downwards.
TTCGGGGCGTCAGAGTCGGGCTGCCCCGGCACTACTTCTTCGCCGACGACCCGGGCGTAAACCGGGAGGTGGTAGCCCGGGTGGAGCAGGCCGTAACCGTGCTGGAGGGCCTGGGCGCCCACGTTGAAGAGGTGACCCTGCCCAGCCTGGACTATGTGCGGGCAGCCAATTCGGTAATCATGGTCAGCGAGGCCTTTGCCTACCACGAACCAAACCTCAAGACCAGGCCGCAGGAATTTGGTGAAATTGTCAGGGGGCGGTTCCGCATTGGCGGAATGTTGAGCGCCTCCGACTACCTCCAGGCGCAGCGGGTGCGTACCTGGGCGCGGCGCGATTTTGCGCAGGTTATGAAGACGGTGGACTTCCTGGTAACTCCCACCATGACCCAGCCGGCCGCGGCCTTCGAGGGCTACGACCCAACGGCGACGGTCCGGGGGAAGAGTTTCACCGCTCCTTTCAACGTCACCGGGCTCCCGGCCATCTCGGTGCCCTGCGGGTTCACCGAAAATGGGCTGCCCATCGGCATGCAGATCGCCGGAAAACCCTTCGACGAACCCGGCGTCATCCAGGCGGCCTATACCTACCAGCAGCACGCCGGCTGGCACGAAATGAAGCCGCCAATCTAGCGGCGCTCCCCTCGACAGGCAGGCCGAATCGCCGAAGCGCGGCTCAAAGATTCAGGGGCGGATATAATACCCGCCCCTGATCTGCGCTTCACCGTAGCGGCGTGAACTCGGTCTTGCTGTCTGCTAGATGTGATAGACGCGCGCCGCCACATCGTGGAACATGTCGGCCCGTTCGCTGGCCGAGTAGCCGGACGACAGCCGCTTGAAAGCGTTGTACAGGATGTGGTGGGAGTAGGAGACTTTGTCCACGGGGAAGTTGCTCTCGAACATGCAGCGGCTGGGCCCGAACTGTTCGATGCAGTAATTGATGATGGGCGCCATGTCGCTGGCCAGTTCCTCCGACCCAATCGGCTTGTCCCGCAGGTGCCAGTCGAATCCGGTGCGGGGCATGCCGATGCCCCCGAGTTTGCACACAACGTTGGGGCATTCGGCCACGGCGGCAATGCCCTTTCGCCAGGTGTCCATCAACTCTTCGCCACCGTTGGCGTAGGGACCCACCCGCAGCAGGCCGCCGATGTGGTTCAGGATGATGGTCAGGTCGGGTACGGCTTTGGCGAAGTCGGCCATTTCCGGCAACTGGGGAAAGTAGAGCCAGCCCTCCAGCGTCAGGCCCTTGGAGGCCAAAACGCGGGCTCCCTCCCTGAACTTGTCGCTGGCCAGTTGGCCGGCCATGTTGTGTGCGGCGGTGTTTTCCACTTCTGGGTGCGGGTCCCAGGTTACCGAGTGCCGAATGCCCCGAAAATGGTAGGGGCTGGCGTCATGCAGGGCGTCCAGTACCCCTTCCATCTCGGCGCCCAGGTTCAGGTTGGCGTGGCCGATGATGGCCGCGGCGGCCCGGCAGGGTCCGTACAGACCGCTGGCGCTGGCCGCTCCCTGCCCCTGGACAAACTCCACCTCGCCCACGGGCCGCATTTCCACGGGACCGTCGGCCCGGTACATTGCCCGCGCCTCGATGAAGACGGTGGACACAACGTTGTGTCCGGCGTTAACGTCGTCCGCCAGTTCCTGAAGCAGGTATCGCTGGTAGGGTATGCGCTCCGGCCGCTTGTCCCAGAAATGGTGGTGAGGGTCGATAATGGGAATGTCGGGTTCACGGGTCTCTTCCTGGGTCAAAGCCAGCCAGTCATTGCCTCCGAATGGCATAGTGGCCTCCTTCTGTTGTTCATGTTGATATCGGGCCCGCAAGCCGACCCGGCCCCATTATACCGGAACGCGCCGCGGGCTTCGAAAGCGGAACTGCGGACGGGATTGGCCAAGTATAATCTGCCGGGTTTCATTCTCTTTGGGGAAAGCTGGGCGACTGGCGCCGGGGGTCGTCCACCGTGATACAATACGCCCCACTTCAGAATCGCACGAAGAGGAGGGCTCACTTATGACCACCAGCAGCGTAGCCAACGTGGTCGTCTGGTACGACTACACTTGACCCTGGTGCTACGTCGGCCTGGTCAGGCTGGACAAGGCAGCGGAAGCCACGGGAGCGGCAATAGACCGGCGGCCATATCTCCTGGCCCCCGAGCGTCCCATTGAGGGCGAACCCCGACCGCTTCGGGAGGGTGAGACGGAAACTGAGCTTAACGACGCCTGGAATGAAAGGGCACGGGAAGCGGGCATCGTGATGCGCCGGCCTTCGCTGAGCCCAAACACCAATATGGCCCACGAAGCCACGGCCTTTGCCAAGGACAAGGGCGTGGACGGCGAGTTCCATCACGCCGCCGCCAGGGCCTACTGGGAAGATGGTGTTGACCTGGGCAGCAAGGAAGTACTGCTGGCCCTGGGCGAGGAGTGCGGACTCGACCGGAACGAGCTGTCGGCCGCCCTGGACTCGGGTCAGTACCGCCAGTACGTCCTGGACGAACACCAGGAAGCCAAAGACCTGGGGGTATTCGGCACACCCACCTACCGAATCAACGGGGGAGAACCCGATTTCGGCGACAAGAGTGTCGAGGAAATGACTTCCATGATTGAGGGCGGGGCAAAGTAGCCCACTGCCTCCACAGCAGGGCATAACCCGGGGCGGGCTGCTGGCCCGCCCCGCTTCTTTTTCCCTTCAAGTCGAGGTACGGACAGCCCGGGAAGGCCGGGCTATGGCAATTCGACAAATGGAGCAGTTATTCGGCAAGCTGCAGGAAAGGAGATGACAGGCTAATACCAATAGAATACGTGGCATCAAGGCCAGTGTGGTGGAGGGACGCCCCGCTTGCCAGATTGTCCGGCGTGGCGTGAAAATCACGGGATTTGTTGACAGGCGGGTCAGTAGCGATAAGGTGGACTGTCTCGGAGTTCATGCCCCGCAGTAAGTCCGGATTATCGCCGCGATAGAGCGTCCGGTTCGCAGAATTGCGGTCGGACATGCCTGCCCCAACACGCGCGTATGCGGGTAAAATTCCGGGGATTAACAACCAAAATCAAACGAAATCCATCAATGTGGCCGATGGCGCAGTACGCCGGCAGCAGCGTCACCGTTGCCTGCCGCCGTCGGGCCGGTTCTTCCTGATCCGGACCAATGTTCGCTCCAATCACCGGCGGCTCCACCGCCTGACCATGGCTTCCGCCAGATACTCGGCTCGCTCCGCCGCCCGCCCAATGTCCTGGACACTCGCGGTAAATGGACACTTCCAGCGACGAAAGGTGCCTGATGATGACTTACGAGTTCGATCTCGGTTCATACAGCCGGCCGGTAACAACATCCTCGCCGGAGGCCCAGCTTTGGTTTGATCGGGGTCTGTTATGGACCTACGGATTCAACCACGAGGAGGCCGTCTTTTGCTTCAAGCGGTCTGTAGAGGCCGACCCCCAGTGCGCCATGGCGTATTGGGGTATCGCGTACGCTTTGGGTCCCAACTATAACAAGCCGTGGGAAGCGTTCGATGAGGCGGAAACATTGAAAACGCTCTCCGAGGCTCATGATGCGACAATGTGCGCCGCGGCGCTGGCCGGCCGCTGTACCCAGTGGGAAGCGGACTTGATCGGGGCGCTTCACCAGCGGTACCAGTCTGCAAGAGTGCCGGCGAACCTGCCCACCTGGCTCGATGACTTTGCCGCCGCCATGCGAGCCGTCCACCTCAACCACCGGGAGGATCCGGATATCTCGGCGCTGTTTGCGGAAGCCCTGATGAACCGCACCCCCTGGGCGCTCTGGGACCTGGCGTCTGGCAAACCGGCAGTTGGCGCCGACACCGAAGAAGCCAGGCAGGTGCTCGAACGAGGCATGGAACGTCGCGCGAACCTGGACGCCCCGCCGCATCCGGGGATGCTGCACATGTACATCCACCGGCTCGAAATGTCGCCCTTCCCGGAACAAGCTCTGTACGCCTGCGAACAGCTGCGAGGCCTGGTGCCGGATGCGGGCCACCTGCAGCACATGGCGACGCACATCGACGTGTTGTGCGGCGATTATCGGAGCGTGGTGAATTGGAACGAGGCAGCGATTCGGGCCGACAGCCGGTATCTGGCTGCCAGGGGGCCATTCAACTTCTATACTCTATACCGCTGTCATGACTATCACTTCAAGGCGTACGGGGCGATGTTCCTGGGCCAGTACCAGTCCGCTATCGAGGCGGCCGAGGAGTTGAACGCTGGCCTCCCCGAGGATCTGTTGAGCGTGCAGTCGCCGCCCATGGCCGACTGGCTGGAAGGGCTGGTGCCGGTCAAGCAGCATGTATTGATACGGTTCGGGAAATGGCGGGAAATCCTTGACCAGGAGCTACCGGCTAATACCGATCTATACTGCGTGACCACCGCCACCATGCGGTATGCCAGGGCCATTGCCTTCGCAACGCTCGGACATTCGATGTCGGCGGGGGCTGAGGCGGAGGCGTTCGAGCGGGACTTCGACCGTGTGCCGGACAGCCGGCGTTTGTTCAACAATTCCTGCCGCGACATTCTGGCGGTGGCGAGGGAGATGATGCTCGGCGAGCTGGATTACCGGCGGGGTGACATCGAATCGGGCTTCGCCCATTTGCGTCAGGCAGTCGCCCTTGACGACAACCTGCCCTATGACGAGCCTTGGGGCTGGATGCAGCCGGTTCGGCACGCCCTCGGCGCCCTCCTGCTGGAGCAGGGGCGTGTGGAAGAAGCCCTTGCCGAGTACAGGGCGGACCTCGGACTCGACTCGGTGCTCAAACGGTCAAGTCAGCATCCCGACAATGTCTGGAGCCTGAGCGGCTATCACGAGTGCCTGGAGAGAACCGGCCAGCACGAATTGGCGTCGGTCGCGCATCAGCGCCTCGCTCTGGCCCGGGCGCGCGCCGACGTTCAGGTGCAGGCGTCCTGTTTCTGTCGGCTTGAGAGTGCAGGCTGAGGGCGGCGCGAATTGAGCTGCCAGGCTTATCGACCCCACAGTTCAGTCTCAGATTCCCGCGAACGCCGGGGTGCGCGGTGGTCCGCGAGTCGCCCTGTGAGCGCGTCATAAAGGAAATCGGAAAGGACCGAGACAGTGGATGTCTGCGAGGGGGGTACAGTGACCTGACCCCTGTGTCGCCAACACTCCTTATTGTAGCCCGACCGCAACCGGGACTAATACCGCACCGGCAGAGGACCGGCTTTGGGGCCAGAGGGCCGGCGGGCGCCGCAGGAGATGGGTTTGCGGGAAGCCGGGGCCCAATAACATCCCTTTCACATTGAGACCTGACCGTCCCCTCTGAGATGGTCCGCCCCCTCTAAAAGAAAATCCCCCGCCGTAACAGCAGGGGCTAGGCACTCTATCCGTCGGGCGAAGTGGGCCCGAGTGGACGATTACACCTGTATTTGAACCTGATTGTAAACGCTCCGCCGGTGGAAAGCCAAGCCTTCAAAGAATCCCTCTAGGGCAATCGCATTTTAACTGCGGAGGGCCTTAAGCAAGTAATCTTGGCGCCGGCCGGCATGGAGGCGTTTGCCCTGGATGCCCACTTTCAGGCTGGTTTCCAGTTTTAGCAGGTTGTGGGAGATATTTCGCAGGGTGGCCATATCCTGGGGGCCGTGGTCTTTGCGCACCCGACATTGGTCTTCTCGGAAGGTGACGTCCAGGCTCCAGTGCAGGGAATTCTCGATGCTCCAGTGGGCCCGGACCGTGGCCAGCAGTTGTTCCGCCGAGGCATCCAGGCTGCTGATGAAGTATCGGGGTTGCACGGTGATACCCGTCTCCGCTTCCCTGCGTCCCACTACCTTGACCACCGAGCGCAACCCCGGCCACTCCCGACCGGTGCTCAGATACTCCAGGCAGTCGGGGTCGCTGATGGCCCAGCACTCCCTTCGCTCCTGGCGTCCATGGTTCTGGTTCAAGGTAGTGGCATAATCATGGGGTACACCCTCAAAGCCTGTGGCTTGGGCCTCTTCAAACAGGTCCTTCAAGTCTTCATGTAACCGCCCCTGGTTCTGTTTCACCGCCAGCACATACTCAGCCCCACGGTCCAGAATGCCCTGGGCAATCTCCTTCTGGCAGCCCATGGCGTCAATGGTCAGTTCATTGGAAACGGGCAGCCCTCCAGTTCCAACAGTTCCAGCAACCTGGGTATGGCGGTGATTTCGTTGGACTTCTCCTCCGTCTGCACCTGTCCCAGCGTCAAGGTGTTTGCCGAGGCCCAGGCGCTGACCAGTGCCTGCCCCGTACCTGATACGGGGTGCAACGCCCGCTTGCCAGCAGGTCCGTCATGGGTGCGGCGCGCCGTCTTGCCGTCAATGGCCACCACTTCTCCAGGCACTAAATCGGCCACCCCCTGGGTCCATTCCATGAAGCATCGCTGGAACTCTTCAGCGTCTAACTGGGAGAACACCCGGCCGAAGGTGTCGTGAGATGGAATGCCGTTGGGCAATTCCAGGAAGGTTCGCAGCCACTCTACTTTCCCCTGCCGAACAAGGCTACGTGAGACCAATTGTCCGCCCCGCAGATGGTGGCACAAATGGCTATGGCTATAATGTCCAGCAGCTTGTGCCGTTGACACCGCTCAATCCTCCGGTCCTCTAATTCGCCAAAATACTCCATTATGGTTGCTCCCTTCCCACATCACTCCCCCTCCCTCATCAACCACGCCTTTTACCTACATCCTCACTGTACCACTCATGATGCGATTGCCCTGCGCCCCGAACCACAACAGTGTGTAATAAAAGCTTCTCTGTCGGAGGTCGTTGAAACCGGTTCATCCTTCACGATTAGGGTACAGGTCCTCCGTGGAGCTCCCGGTACAGGCTGCGAAAGTCCTCACGCTTGGTGGCCGGCGTGTTAGAGAGCAATACCTGGTAAATTTCGGCCTCAGTCAATCTCACATCGCTGCTGGTTTCGGGGTCAATCTTGTTCTGGCCCGCCAGGTACAACTCCCTCAGCCAGGTTGCAATTACATCCGGTCCCAGTTCCACATACATTACCGACAGGAACTTTCTGCCGATGGTGTATGCACAGTCCGCATCTGCTGTCACTCCTCTCCCGGTGTTAAATAGCTTTTCCCGGTACGCTATGGATTCAGCCACCGTGTTCACCCCAATTTGCGGACAGCCGAGAAGGCGATATTGTCCGTCGAGTTCGCCCTCTTCAATCAGGTAACTCGTAAGGAATTCGGGGGCTCCTTCCGACAGCCATTTCGGCATATTGCCATTCCTGAAATAGCTGTGCCCCACCTCGTGGTAGGTGTTGTACTCCCCGGAGTTGACAACTTTCACGAAGAGAGTTCGGTAGTTGGAGCCAATTGTTGGCTCATGAAAAACTCCGGAGTAAGTATTGGGGTAGGGCACCCGGATGTAGTCCTCGATTCCAACCACCGCAGTGCGGTTGAGCTCGAACACCTCATTCAGCGCCTGCGGGTCCCGGCTTACGGCGTAGAGCTTTACCTTGCCGCCCAGGGGCAGGGAATAATCCTCCTCCACCCTGATGTGGCGTCCGGTGGGCACTCCGTCGATAATCTCGATGGCGGCATCCCTGTTATCTCGAAGTTCGTAGGCGGCGCCAATGAGTATGAGTTCCTCTTCCGTCAGACCGTCCCGGTACCAGGACTGGCTGGTGATGCGGTCCCAAAGTCCGCGCTCGATCAGCGTGGGCAACCTGACAACTATCTCGAAATTAAGGGCCTCCCTGGGACCGGCGCCGTCAAGGGGCAGGTCAAATAGGGGCGCGTCCAGGAAGGTGTGGGCCAGGTTGACGTCCTTGCGGGCCAAATCAGCTGTAAGAGAAACGATACGTTTTTCCTGCCAGGGAAGGGCCGCATCGGAGAGCCGCGGCATGTTTAGAACCCGGAGGGTCAGTGCGGGGTCGATGGCCGTCAGATCGTCTATTGTGGACAGGGTAAACCTTTCGTGGTGTGTGATCCCGTCCGCAATCCAGGGCAGGCTGGCTACGTGGACGGCGACAGAGGGTTCCTTCCAGCTAATACGCAGAATATCGATAGATGCGAAGCCACCGTATTTGCCTCTGTTTCTGTACCAGGGTAGCGAGAGCAACTGGCGTATCAGCGTTTCGTCTTCAGCAGTGTAGGATTGCAGGCTAGCCAGTGCCCATGCTTCGTCATTTTCGCTGACGCCATCCTTCACCCAGTCCCATCCCAGGATGGTCCGGTAAAGGGCCGGAAGTTCGCGTTCCATGGTTTCCAGTCCGGCTACCGCATGCTGCTCCCGTTCGGTCAGCCCGTCTCGATACCACGCCAGGCTGGACAGGGACAGTGCACTGACGGGGACGGCGGTCGGCGTACTTGGGTAGAGTGGCGTGGGCTGCCCCCCCGCAACCTGAGTGGCGTCGGGCGCCGGAACAGGTGTTGAAATTGGGGCCCGCGTGGGTTCGACTGCGGCAGTCGGCGTGGGCGCCGGGGTGGCAGTAGGAACCGGGGTGGCGACGATTGCATCGGCGCAGGGCTCCAGTCCCCCAAAGTCAAACCCGTCGTGAAATTCCGTTGAATGCACCATTCCACGCCCTTCGACGCGAATTTGTTCCCCCTCAAGCAGGCCGCGGGGGATGCATCCCGCCAACTCGTTTCCACCCAGGTCCAGGGTCTCCAGCCTGGAGAGCATTCCCATCTCGGGAGGGAATTCTCCCGCCAGGCTATTGCCCGCAAGGTTGAGCTTGCCAAGACGGGTGAGATTCCCGATCTCGCCGGGTATTCTTCCGGTCAATTCGTTCCCGCCCAGGTCCAATTCCAGCAGGCCCTTTATGCTGCCCAGTTCCGCCGGTATCTCTCCGTTCAGCCGGTTGCCGTTCAGGTTCAGGACGACCAGATTGGTAAGGCCTCCCATATCGGGCGGCAGCTCGCCGGTCAGCTCGTTTTCCGGCAGCCTCAGCTGGCCTACTCTTCCGTCGAAGATCCTGAGGCCGTACCAACGGTGAAGAGGCAGGTCACTCAGCCAGTTCCGGTTATTCTTCCAGTTGGGCCCGCCGGTGGCGTTATAGAAGGCGATCAACGCCTGCAATTCCTGAGGATGCGGCTCGTATGTCGGGACACTCATATCTGCAAATAGGGGGGTCTGGCTGGGAGTAGGAGCTGGTCCCCGTTTCAAGGATGCCGTAGTGAGCGCCGCATGGGTCGGCTCAGGTGTTGGCGACGGAGGCTCCACAGGCTGGATGGTTGGTGGAATCGTCTGCAGGGAGGGAGCCTCGGTTGGCGTTGCGGTAGGGAAGCTACCGGCGCTATCCGGGGCCTCGCTTTGGCAGGCAAAGGTTGCCATCCCAAGGAAGATCGCCAGCGACAATACAGACAGTTTACACATGCCCCCTCCGTGGTCCGGCTTGCAGATTACAGACTTCCGGGCTAAGCCACCGAGTTCTCCCTTATCAGGGAAACGACGCTGGCAACCCCTCCGTCGCTACCGTGTTTCGGTTCCTTGCAAACAGACCCGCCACCGGGTCAGAGTGGGTACCGGCCGTCTCGCGTACTCTGCCCAAGCGAGCAAGACTCCATTGGGGGCGCCTGCCCTGGTCATTGACGCTACTGGCCGCCAAGAAACGCCCGGTGTGCCTCCAGCCCCTGTGAGTAGGAGGTCGCGTAGTCCGGGCCGGGAATCTGGGAGGCCCGGAAAGCCACTGTATCCCGGCTTTGCAAGGTTGCCGGCAAGGGGCCGGCAAGCTCGGTATCCACCAGGATTATCTGGGCGCTTGGGGAAAGGAACCCCAACTCCTCGGGAATCGGCCCGGTGAGTCCCGAATAGGACAGGTCCAGATATTGCAGGCTGTTTAGCTCTCCCAGTTCAGTCGGAATGGGTCCGGTCAAGGGGTTTGACGACAAATTCAGGCGCACCAGGCTGGACAGGTTGCCCAGCTCAGGCGGTATTTCTCCGCTCAGCTGGTTTACCTGAAGTTGCAGATTGTGGAGTTCGGACCGATTGCCGATTTCCCGCGGTATGGGTCCGGTCAACTGGTTTACCTGAAGTTGGAGATCCTTCAATTCCGGGAGTCCACCCAGGCTTGGCGGTATGGGTCCGGTCAACTGGTTGTAGTTGAGCCCAATGGTATGCACGCTACTGAGGTTGCCCAGTTCTGACGGTATTTCCCCTGTAATGAGGTTGAAACCCAGCCTCAACCATTCCAGGTTGGCCAGATTTCCCAAAGCCGGCGGCAGGGGCCCAGCCAATTCGTTGGATTCAGCCCCAAGGCCTTCCAGGCTCCCGAGGTTGCCCAGTTCCGGTGGTATGGGACCGGTCAGCCGGTTAAGGCTAAGTTCCAGGCTCAGCAGGCTGGTCAGGTTGCCCAATTCCGGAGGTATGGGCCCTGACAGCTGATTGTTGGCCAGCGCCAGCAACTCCAGGTCCTGAAGGCCGCCCAGTTCCGCGGGAATGGGACCGGAGAATTGGTTCCCCGAAAGGACAAACCTTTGCAAGTGGTTTAGCTGTCCCAGCACTGCCGGTATCTCACCGGTCAACCGGTTGTGGCTGAGGTCCAGCCACTCCAGGCTGGAGAGGTTGCCCATCTCCGGGGGTAAAGTGCCGGCCAGCCCGTTGTCCGGGAGCAACAGATGGGCCACGCAGCCATCGCCGTCGGGAGTGATGCCCCGCCACTCTCCAATGGGGTCGTCGCTCAGCCACCCGCCTACCAGCTTCCAGTTGGGGCCATCGGTGGCATTGTACAGAGCCACCAACGCTTCCCGGTCCCTGGCGGGGTCGCATGCGGACACGGGCCGCACTTCGGTTTCCGGAACCGTGCCTCCGTGGAGGACGGCGTAGAGCGACCGGAACTGGTCCTGCTGCTCGGGCGGGGTGTTGGCAAAAAAGGCCTGGTAGATGTCGGCTTCGGTCACGGTCAGGATTTCATGGAGGTCCCACAAGGCAGCGGATACCACCTCAGGACCCAGGCCAAAGTACATTCCCAGCAGAAAATACTCGCCCATGACGTAGTGGCAGTTCCTGTTCTCGAGGTAGAAATAACGGGACCATCCCGCTGATGCCTCCAGCAAGGCCTGGACGTTGGGATGGCAGCGAGCCGCACTCGCCTGGACACTTCGGTGTCGGGTGTCCAGCGCTGTTTGTCCTTCAACCTGAAAGGTGTAATGCGTAAGGAACTCCGCCCCTCCCTCATTTATCCAGTCAGGGCCAAAGTGGTAGTGGTGGGCCATTTCGTGGTAAACCACGTCTGTCGCGCGTTCATCCCTGACGATTATGAACTCTCCGGTATATAAGCCCTCGGGGTCTGTGTAGGAAACGAAGTCAGGTTCAATAAGGGTGATGGCCTGGTCGCGTGGCCAGGACTGCCCCATGAATCCTGACATGACTGTAATTGAGGTGCGCATCCCCTCGAAAACACTGTCGTCGATGGGGCCCTGGGACCCCCGTTTCACAGCCAAGAGGGTTACATCGCCCGAGGGCAGTGAAAGGACTTCGGAGCGTACCTGAGGGTTCTCGCCGACAAGCTCCCAGAACTGACCTACGTTCCCGCACCCGGCCCCGGAGACGACGATGACGGCCGCTTCCTCCAGGCTAAGCCCATCCTGGAACCACGGCTGGCTGATTAGGCGATCCAGGTTCCTGGTGTCATGTTTGGCCAGTGAGCCCATGATGGTGAAGGCCCTGGCCTTGAAGTACACTATCTCGTCTGAAAGCCAGGGGAGATCCGCTAGGCGATTGGCCAAGGCAAGGTCCTCTTCCGCAATTTCAGCCAGGGCGATGAGGATATCTTCCTCGTCCCGGCTCATGCCGTCGGAAAGCCAGGAGAAGGTTGCCACGCGTAGGGCAAGGGATTCGTCGACCCCGGCCAAGACCCGGAATACGTAGAGAGCCCACAGCTCGTGGGAGGTCAGGTCGGTGGCCAGGGGGGCTGCCAGCAAACCGACCGCAGGCTGGGACTCTATCCGCGCGCCGGTGACGTTTCGGGCGACCCAGGGCATCCCGGAAAGTTCCCGGGCCAGGTCAGGAGCTTCCTCCCTGATACGGTCGAAGTAGTAATTTTCCGAGTTGGTCAGTTGGACCAGATCGGCGCCGCTGATACCGTCCGCCGCTTGTGCGGACCCGGCGATTCGCCTAGCCAAAGCCGGGTCGTTCCCAGATATGTCGGCTATCACCGCCAGGGTCAGCCGCAACTCGCTGGTGACTTCCTGAGCTGTCCAGGGGGCTTCAACCACGGCGCGGGCAAGTCCCACATCCTGCTTGGTGATATCGGTGATGCTCTCCAGGGCGAGCAGCTCTTGGCCGTCGACATCGTCGGCTAGCCAAGGCAACGCAACGACCTTTTGTGCCAGGGCTGGGTCCTCCCGCGCTATTTCTTCCATTCGGGGCAGGGCCAGCCGTTCCTCCAGCATCACCTCGTCGGCAACCCAGGGCAGGGCCAGCAGGACGCCGGCTGCGGCAGGGGCTGAGTTCTCTATTGCAATCAGCGACGCGGCAACTCTCTCTTCCAGGAGATCCAGGCTGCCGTCCTGCCAGGCCAGGTCTCCAGGGCCGGTCAACTGGCTGGAACTGACCGTGGCAGAGCCTGGCAAAGTGCCGGTGGAAGCATCGGCTCCGACCAAAGCCTGTGGCGTGCCGCCCTGGCTCTGGGCCGGAGCGGCGTTATTGGAAGGCGTTTGCCCCGCTGTCCCCACCGGAGAGGATGCATCCGGGCCATCGGAATCGCCGCTACAGGAAAGTGTCCCCGCGATTGCCAGGACGGTTACTGCCAGGATTGTCAGTGCCCTTACCACTGCTCGTCTCATCATGGCACACTCCTGCCCCTTAATTTCTTGCAGTATAAGCCGGGCGTCCAGAATCCTTCGAACAAGGGGATTTGTTGGCTGCCTCCGAGAACGGGCTTAACCCTTGATACTGTTGTTTCGATAGAGCAAAAAAGCGCCTGTTCAATCATTTTGTCGTCGCAATACCCGGCCACCACGCCCCGGCTGGCGGCCTGGCGTTGGTCGTAGCGCGCCGGCATGGTGTAGCTTTTCCTCCGGCCCGGGGTCATCAGGGCAGGCAACTCATCGTCACTCTTCACCATTTCCTGGGCCATGCCAACCCGGCCGATATGTCGAGAAACACCACGCCTGGACTCGCGGCGGCAGCTGGGGCCAGTACGTCGGGGGACTTTCAAGATACCGTATGCGACTATTTTGTAGTGGATATGTGACAACCGGTCCACTTCCTCGGCTGGCTGATGTTGTAGGGTGAAACCCCCGACAGCAATTTCAAGGTATCTGCCGGTGAAGGAGAGTCGCGCAATCTGTGGCTCCCATGTGGTTTGAAGACTGAAGCGCCGCTAGCAGGCCGGCAGGTCGGCCTTTATGTTCAGGTGTCCCGGGACGCAGCCGGTAAGCTCATTGTCGATAAGGGTCATAGAGACCCCCGCCGACTCTGCCAGTTCCATCAGTTCCTCCGGAATGGCCCCTGTCAACCGGTTTTCAAACAGCCTGATAGTCACCGCTTCGGTCAGGCTGCCCAGCTCCGGCGGAATGGCTCCGGTCAACTGGTTCTTCTCAAGTTCCAGGTATTGTACGTTCTCCAGTTTCCCCAATTCCGGCGGGATGGGACCCTTTAGCTCATTTCCTCCCAATTTGAGGTGCTGGAGGTTGGCCAGCCTCCCCAGTTCGGCGGGAATGGGACCGTTTAACTGATTGGAATGGAGGCCTAGGTACTCCAGATTCTCCAGGTCGCCCAGCATTGGGGGTATAGGCCCGGTCAGTCCGTTTCCACCCAGGTCCAGGTTTCTCAGTTGGGAAAGATTGCCCAGTTCGGGCGGTATGGGCCCGGTCAGCCGGTTTTCCGGCAGCCCCAGGGTACGCAGGCTCGACAGGCTGCCCAACTCCGGCGACAGGGTTCCGCTCAGTCCGTTGTCCTTCAGGTACAAGAGGGTCACGCGGCCAGTGGCGCCGGTCTGCACTCCCGCCCAATTATTGAGGGGAGCCTCACTGAGCCAGTTTTCGTTGTTGGTCCAGTTGGACCCGCCGGTGGCGTTGTAGAGGGCGACCAGGGAGGCCCTATCGCCTTCCGGGCTGCCCTCGGCCGGGGTTGAAGCCTGATGCTCCTGGGAGCTTCCCCCGCAGAAGGGCAGTCCCAGCGTCTGTGCCTCCGCCTCTCGCAGAATATCGGCAAGGGACTGCGGAATGCACCCTTCCAGCAGATTCCGGCTGAGGGTGAGGCTCTGCAACCTGGACAGTTGGCCCAGCTCCTGGGGTATCTGCCCCTGCAGCCGGTTGTCGCTCACTTCCAGAGACCTGAGCTGGGAGAGATTCCCCAATTCCGGCGGTATGGGGCCGCTCAGTAGGTTGCCGCTGAGGGTCAGGCGTTCCAGGCTGGCCAGTTGCCCCAGTTCCGGCGGAATGGGGCCGCTCAACCTGTTCTGGCTCAGTTCCAGGTGTCGCAGGTGTTCCAGTTGCCCCAGTTCCGGCGGGATGGTCCCTTCCAGGTCATAGTCGTACAGTTGCAGCCTGACCACGTTGCCCGCACTGTCGGTTTCCACCCCCTCCCAGGTTCCCAGGGGCGCCGTGTTGACCAGCCAGTTCTCGCTGCCTTTCCAGTTGGGGCCGCCGGCGGCGTTGTAGAAAGCGGTCAACGCCTCCCGCTCCGCCGGAGGCTCGCAGAAGGGCAGCCCGCCGTCGTCATAGGTGACGGGCAGCAGAACTCCAGGGATGCAGCCGGTCAGCATGTTGCCGCCCAGGAACAGCCGCTCCAGGTTGGTCAGGTTGGCAAGCTCCGCCGGCACCTGCCCGGAGAAGTTGTTGATCGCCAGGTCCAGGGCCTGCAGGGCGGACAGGCCGCCAATTTCGGGCGGAATCGGACCTGACAGGTTGCGGCCCCGCAGATCCAGTATAATCACTCTGCCGTCGAAGTCGGCCCTGATCCCCGGCCATTCGCTCATATCCACGTCACTCACGATGTAATCGTCCCACAGGCCCGCTCCCAGCGCCTCATTTATCCTGACCAGCAGTTCGTAGTCTGCCTGGGCCTCGCCGGTGCGTGTACCGGGCAGGGCGCCGTAATACCGCCTGTACAGGTCCTGGAGCAGATCCTGTTGCTCCGCCGGGGTGTTGGCGGAAAACAGGTTGTATACCATGCTTTCCGTGACTCCGTTGCAGGGTCCGGTATGTTCCTGCCAGTTGCATTCCGAGGCGGCCAGTTGATGGATGTCGCGCAGGGCTCCCGCCAGCATCTGGGGACCCAGGTTATGGTACAAGGCCATCAGCAGCGTCTCTCCCAAAACGTAGGGGCAAAGCCACCTGCTTCCTCCGCGGAAGGCTTGGGGATCGGACTGGGAAACCTGGTACATCTCGTAGATGTTGGAGACCCCTGAGGGACAGTGCAACAATGCTCGCTCCTGGGCAAGGGCGAAGCTGGAATCCATGGTGGTGGACCCGCTACGGTGGAGGGTGTAGGAGGCAAGAAATTCGGCCGCTCCTTCGCCCAGCCAGTGGGGGATCTGATAGTTGAAATAGTAGTGGCCGAACTCATGGGCCAGAATTTCCAGGTCCACCTTGACGGTATTGTCGGGGTGAGTGCCGAAAACCACGTGGTTCCCGGCAAAAAATGCCGGGGCTTCCTTCAAATAGCTTATCTCCGGCTCCAGGTAGAGGACTACGTCCACGGGCTTCCAGGGAATTCCCAGGAAATCTTCGATGCTGCTTGCGCTCATGCCCATTTTGTCGAAAATGCTTCGGAGTTCAGCCCGGCCGACTGGGGTGCGGCTGACCACGTACAGGTTGACGTTGCCGGAGGGCAGCGCCAGGGTTTCCGAGGCGGTCCACCCGTTGGCGATCAGGTCCAGGCAGACGTGGTTGACCCGGCACGCGCTCTTCATGGCAACCATCACTGCAGCCTCTTCCGGCGAGATGTCGTCCTGGAACCAGGGCTGGCCCAGCAGTAGGTTGGTCAGCCCCTCGGCGCCGATGTCTGAGAACAACTCCTGTACTATGTGAACTTGATGCAGGAAGTTCAGCTCACGCAAGGCGTCGCCCGTGTGTTGGTCTATGCCCCGGCTGAGCCAGTCCAGTCCGGTCAGGTGCTGGACCAGGGCAGGGGACCTGTCCGCAAGGGCTGCCAGGTAGAACAGACCTGAACCCTCGTCGGGGTTGATGCCGTCGGCCACCCAGGGATAGCCGGCTAACCGTCGCGCCCCGGGCAGGTCCATTTGGGCGAGTATCCTTACGGCTTCAAGGGCCTGCACTTCGTCCCTGGTTATGCCGTCGGCCAGCCAGGGGAACCCAGCCATGCGCTCGGCCAGCGCTGTGTCCGCCTGTCCGGCGACAACTATCGCGTTAAAGGCTGTCTCCTTGTTGGGATTGGCCGTCCACCCCCCCGGCCAGAGGGTTGCCGAAACCTCAACCAGTATTTTCCTCAGGGCTTCCGGGTGCGGGGACTCCTCTGCCCCGCCGGTCGTTGCCTGCTCCGCATTGTCTCCCCGGCCGGTAAGCTGGGCCAGTTGGTCGCCGGTCAGTCCATCCTGGGCGGCTTCTTCAACGACGCTTTGGGCCAGGGGCGCCTGTTCCTCCGCCACCTGCCGAATGACAACCAGCGTCCCGTGCTCCTCATCGCTGACCCCGTCGGCCACCCAGGCGCTCTCGGCTACCGCCTGGGCAAGGAGCGTGTCGCCTGCAGCGATGTCCTGGACAACTGCCAAAACGTCCAATTCGTTGCGGTCCACTCCGTCCCTGAGCCACGGGTAGGTCGCCACATTCCGGGCCGCGGCGCCGGACTGCTCGGCGATCTCCCTGATGCTGGAGACGGCCTGGGCCTCTTCGACGGTGACCTCATCGGCTATCCAGGACTGGGTCGCCACAGTGCGCGCCAGGATTGGTTCTTTCGAGGCCAGTTCCCGGATGTCGGCCAGGAATGCGGCGTTCTGCAGCAGCACTTCGTCCCCCATCCACGGCAGCTCGGTCAGAACCTGGGCGGTTGCCGGATCGCTCTGTTGAATGTCCGCCAGGGACCGGAGGGCGCTCCGTTCCGTGTCTTCCACGATACCGTCCTGCTGCCAGGGGAACTCCGGCAGTTCTTGATCCGAGGGGTCGGAGACCTGCGGCGTGGTGGCCGGACGGCGGGGCAGCTCCGGGGGTTGGGGCAGCCTTATTCTTTCGGCGCCGCTTACCGCCTGGACGATGGCTGCGGGGTGCTGGGGTGGGGCGGACACAGCCTGGGGGCGCTCCGCCAAGACTTCGGCTCCCGAGGGCGTTGGGGCGACGGTAGTGGGTGCGGCGGGAGAGTCGTCCCCTGAACAAGCCGCCATAAGAGTAATGCACAGGGCAGCGACCACTATGGAAATTAGTGTTCGCCTGCTATTGCCGGTCATATCCCATCTCCTCGCCGCGGGCCTTTACGCCTACGGACGCGCCTGCCATGGACCTCCCGTTTCGGACCTTTCTATCCGATCGCTGGTCAGCAGGAAGGCAGGTCCAGGAAATCCAGGTCGTTATTCTTCACCTGGTCCAGGCCGCCGGGCACGCAGCCCGTGAACATATTGCCCGCCGGGTTGCCGCCCAGGTTCAGGTTCTCCAGGTTGGGAAGGTTGGCCAGCTCAGCGGGTATCGGTCCCCTTAGCTCATTATCGGGCAGGTCCAGCACCCTCAATTTGGAAAGGTTGCCCAGTTCCGGGGGGATGGGACCGGTCAGGGAGTTGTTGATCAGGATCAGGTACTCCAGGGAGGCCAGGCTGCCAAGCTCCGGCGGCAAGGGTCCCTTCAATTCATTTGAGGTGAGGTCCAGCTGGAACACTTGGCCGCTGGCGTCGGTATCCACGCCGAACCACTCGCCGATGGGAGCATCGGTGAGCCAGTTGGTATTGTCGAGCCAGCCCGGCCCCCCTGTGGCTTGGTAGAGTGCTACCAGGGCAGCACGGTCGTCTCCGGATCCGGGGGGTCCCTCGGCCGGAGGGGCCTCTGTCGTATCGGTCCCTGTCACTGGACTGGCGTCCCTCACGGGAGTAGAAACTATTGGCTGGGAAGAGCCCGTTTCGGTCTGCCCCTCATCGCCGCCGGTCACGAGGAGGAATAAGGCGAGAACAGCAAGGAGCAGGATGACTACGATAATCCCAGCCGTAACTGGCCAGCGTCTCATGGCGTTGCCTCCCTGTCAGCAAATTCTTACCTTGCGTGTCTTCGGGTTGAGGACCTGGTATTTGCCCGCGGCCCTGGGCCGCGCTAATTTCAATGGATCTAACCAGTCCCCGGGACCTTTCGGACGCTCGTCAATGATTCCATGCCTAGTTGGGTGCTGTTGAGGCACCCAGCCAGCCCTGCAATTCCCTAACCGCTTGGTATTGGGCCACCAATGTAGGTCCGGTACACCTCTTCGAGGTCAGCGTGCTTATCGGGAGAAGAATTGGCAAGCAAGAGTCGATAAAATTTTACTTCAGGGTCCGAAAAGTCGAAGTCGTAGTAAAGCGTGTGAAGCGAGGCCTGAAAGACGTCGTGGCCCACGGTCTTGTATGCCTCGACTAGGAAGGTGCTCCCCAGGGTGTACGCGCAGGCCCCAAGGGGAGTAAAAGAGGACGTCAGGCCGCCGTTCGTGGCCTGTTTAAATTCGTGAATAGTTTCTACAGGGCATCGTCCCCGCCCGGCGTGCGTCCTGAGCGGAGCGCCTCTTGTCTTGTGAAGGGTGTAGTAGCCGAAGAATTCTGCCACCGCTTCTCTAAACCAGGTCCGGTGCCAGTAGTAATGGGCCACTTCGTGGTAAAGGACAGGCGCGAAACCGGGGCTGGTTTCTGGTTCGTACATCACGACCATCCTATAGCCTCCCCTGGTCGTTGTCATGCGGCCCAGTCTCTCAAAATCTGATTCTGCATGGGGAAACAGGAGGAGGAGTGCCTCCGAATCGGGCCAGGGTATACCCATGAACTCCTCGATGGTTTCGACGGCGGTCTGCAGTGCATCAAGGGCTTCCTCGCCCCGATTCCAGGAGAGGGCGCTTATGACTATCAACGTGACCTCGCCTGACGGCAGAACTAGGGTTTTCGACTGCACCAGGGGGTTGCGAACCAGGTCCATGGCGTATCTTTCCGAATCCACGCTGCTGAATCCTATCGTGGCCGCCAGGAACTCCTCCTCCCTGGTGAGGCCGTCCTGGTACCAGGGAGCGCCCCGCATCTGCCCCAGCGGACCAGGGGGCAGCGGGGTTGGCGTGGGGGTGGGCACCACTGCGGCGGCAAATCTTGACGACGACTGGGCGCTGAGAATTGCGGCTGCCACAGCCTCGGGGTCAGAGAGTCGGTTGATATTGTAAAGCACCGCGAGTTCTTCCATGCTTATGCCGTCGTTCACCCAGGATATAGCTCTAAGGGCCCCCAACAGGACATCGCGCTGGGGGGACTGCCTGGCTATCGCCTGGCCGATGTAGGCCAGGTCTACCAGTGCCCCGCTCTCAATCTCATTTACGCCGTCCTCTATCCACGGGAAGGTAGCGAAGTGTCTGGCAAGCGGCAGATCGTATTCGGCCGCTACCGCAATATGCTTGATTGCTTCCGTCTCCTGCGGGGAGGCGCCGTCATTGGCCCAGGGAAGGTCGGCCAGATGCCGTGCCAGTATAGGGTCATGCTCAGCCAGAGCAGCAAGGCTTCTGACAAACCATAACGGTTCGAGGTCGGGCGGGTCGGCCACCCACGGGAGGTTCACGACCCTTTCCAACAGCAAGGGATCGGTTTCGCCCAGGGCTGCGAAACTGGTGAGCGCCGAGGCTTCCGCATCCGAAATGCCGTCTGCGACCCAGGGAAACCCCAGCATGGCCAGGGCCACGGCGGGCTGGCTCTTCCTGATTGCCTGGAGGCTGTTCGCTGCCACTTTCTCAGGCCTCGTTGCGCCGTCCAGGAGCCAGGGCATGTGGAAAATGCTGCGCCCGGGTTCCGGGGTGGCGGTGGCTATAACCTGGGGCCGTTCCGAGGAAGGAGGGAGAGGGGTCTCTGCAGGCGCTGCGGTGGGAGTGGGTTGGTTGAACTTTGCGGGTTCTGGCGCCTGTCTCGGGAGATCCGGGGTAGGACGTACGTTGACTGTGGGCGAAACCGCAGTAACGGACACATGGAGCGGAACCGGCGAAGGGTCAGCTATTGCCGGTGATTTCACTGGAGCTCGCCGGACAACCGGGCTTTCACGGGAGGCAGGGGCATCTGCCCCGAATTGGCACGCCACCAGGGCGAGCGCAACCAGGGGAACGGAAACCGCGCATACGAAAATCTTACCAGGCAATCTCACTATTCCCGCCCCCATTGACAGATTCTTCAAAGCTATCTACCGGCAATACATTGAACTCAGTGGGATTTTCACCCCATGGCATTTCCCATCTCATTCAGGACCAGGTACAGGAAGCTGGCCGCGTATTCCGAGGTCACCGTTATTTCCACCAGAACCGAGCCTCCTTCATGGGTTACCTCGTATTCCAGAAGACCATCTTCCGTCCGGCCCAGGCTAAGTACGCTTGCCACGGACAACAGGTCTTCCCTTCTCTCGAGAGTATTTTCCAAATTAACGCTGGCCCTGGCCGCTTCCTCCGGGTCATCCATGAGGATGACCCAGCGGGCAGCCACAACTCCGGTGTCAGCGGACCGGGCTGCCAATCCCGTAGCCTGGCAGCTGTCCACGTTGAGGTCAAAAGTAAATTTCTTGCAATACCAGGGACCGGACCACGCTCCTAACATCCAACCTGGTCCAGCTATTTCCATTGCCTTGATCAAGGGATTGCCGGAGTCGTCCCGCAATTCCACCCCGCTGCCGGCCTCGGAGAGAATACCCACTGGAAAGGTGTAAACAGTGTCGCCGAAGAGTTCCGCGTAAAGTTCTTTTGACGTGACGGGGTCGGTGGGTAGCCACGCTTCGTAAGTGATTCCTTCAACCTTCTGGTAACCCTGCATCGCTGTTCTGAACACTTCCAGGTCGTAGTCCCCCAGAATTGCAATGCCTCCCCCCAGGGAGACCAGCGTATCTACTTCCCCCAGTTTCAGCCCGTAAACCTGTCTCAGGATACGGCCTGGTACCAGTGGACTGAAAGGAGGATGGAACAATTCCGAAATTAGGTGGCGGTCGCCCAGCAGCACGTAGTCGTTGTAATCGGCCAGGGCTATGATGATGACGTTGTCGGGCTGTTGCCAGACCTCGTAACCCTCCTCGTTTCCCGGGTCAACGGAATAGCCGTTGACTGAAAGTTGGTTCCTGACACGGGCAAAGTCGAAATCTCCCTGCAGGGCGATAACACGATTGGAGTATGGACGGTCGTTGTCGGAGACGGCCGCTGCCATTGCGATTGAGCTGGTGGATATGCCGATTTCACCAGCCCAGGTCACATCCGACCGGTTGGCAGACCTGGATAATGCGTCAAAAGCGATGCCAACGTCATCGGGGTCGCCCACAATCAGGTACCCATCATCTTCAAAGGCTGCCACTCCAGTCACATCACTTTCGTAAAACCATAAGCCAGACCCCTCTGCCCTGAGCCAGTAGCCGCTTCCTTTCAGGATGTTCAAAATTTCGGCATAAACAAAATCCCCTTCAAGAGCTACCGCAAATTCCAGGGGACCGTTATCGCCAAGGTTCCCTCCCAGCACGGTTGCTTTTTCAACGGAATCCGCAGAAATGTCGTATCCGTCCAGCAACGATATGGCGCCACGCATTTCTTCTATAGGGACACCCGCAACATCGGCTAACAAACTGGGAATGTGGGGGATTCCGATGACCTTGCCGACCATGGAGGGAGTGTCGCCGGCGATGAATGCGTCCGGGTCCACCATTACTACCCAGGGGTAGTCTCCCTTGGGTACTGAGCCCAAATCCCTGATTGAAAGGGCCGAATAGCCTGGTTCCGGGGCGCTTGGGCCGGCGGCCTCACTCTCTCCGCTGCTATCAGAAACGGGAGACCTCGGCAATTCAGTGGGCGTCAGCCCTGCATTCTGGGAGGCAGAGACGGGGGTGTTTGCTGGAGTTACAACGGTATTCGAAGAGTCCCGGCGCGTGGCTATGACGGGGGTGGCCGTTCCTCCTGGAAGCGTGGTGGAGTCACTATCGCCTGCCATGGCCACGGTTGGTTCTACTTCACCGGTCCCGGAGGCGGGGGTGCGGGGCAATTGCGTCAGGGTCTGGGTGGGACTCTGGGAGGCGGGGGCGCTTCCGCTTTCAGCAACTTTTCCAGGCTCTGGGGAGACAACATTAGTGGCCGAGTTAGCCCTTCCAGTTTCCGCTGACTGGTTGGGTGAGATGATTGCTTCCTGGTTGCCGTTGCCACATGCTGCCCCGCCGGCAATCACCGAGATGGACACCGCGCCCGCTAGCAGACAGAATTTACCCAGGCGCAGAATTGCAAAGGCGTCACCTGATTTCATCAAACCTTCAACACCTCCGAATTGTCCTGAAAGGCTGTTATCCAGATTTTTACTCTTCGAAACCGGGCCACTGGGAGGGGTTGGGTTGAAATGTGGAGTCCTGGTGGCCGGCGGTTATGTGCACATTTCTAAACTAAGCCCGAGGTGAGAACTACATTTGGAGAGGTCCAGCCCTCATACCGGCTTTCGCCGGCATCGAGGACTCCCGAATTTGATTGCGGCGGCTTGTTCCCAACCATACCTGGATTCGCTAAACTCACAAACGAAGTGCAACACCAAGTTAAGGTGTTGGCAT
>JAPPGG010000037.1 GCA_028875055.1 Chloroflexota bacterium | reverse complement strand
CTTCTTCGGTTTTCCTATTCTAGTTTCCCACCACTATTCATGCGATAGCCCTGGCCTGAGAAATGCTTCAGAGTAACAGGGAACTCCGTGCCAGCCAGCCCCATAACTCCGGCTAAGGTGGCAATCCATCACGGTCGGGACCGTGCCAACGCAGCCAAAGCCGGTACCGGGGGTTTTCGAACCTCGTCCGTGTGACAGTGAAATCCTCGTATTCTCGCAAGTGCAGCTCTTACCCTGGGTCAGTATAGCCCTTCCCCATCAAGAGAGAGGGAAGGATTGGAAAAGATTCCAGGTCCCAGCCTTATCCTGCGCTTCCCGAGCGGCATTCGCCAGAAGGAGCCATGCGCAGGGATCATCATCACTCAAGCCGGGCCACCTCCCGCAGGAACAATCTTGCCAGCCGCAATTCGTCGTACGCAAACTCGGGGCCCAGGTAATCGCGAATTGGCTTCAGGTACTCGTCCCCGCAGACATCCAGCGCCTCTCTGATTTTCTGCAGCCTGTCGGGCGGGGGCAGCAGGTGTTCCAGCGACAGCTCCTGTCCCTGGGAGGCCATGCGTTCGATCTGCCCGATGATCGTAGTCGAGGCCAGGCCCCTCCGGCTGGCTATTTCATCAATGGTCAGGCCCTGGGACAACAGTTCCCTGGTCTGTTCGTAGGTTGAGCCCCTTCCCGCCGTCCGTCCCTCTCGGCGGCGACCCGCTCTCCCCGACGACCCGGAGTTCCCTGCTCTTCCCATTTCCCCGGTCCGGTCCTCCAGGCCCCGGGCCCGGGCAAAGGTCGTTATCGCTGCAACGAACCTGTCGCCATACTGCTCCAGCTTCGCGCTCCCCACTCCGGGCACGCGGCCGAAACTTTCTAACGACTGGGGGAATGCAGTCGCCATGAACCTCAGCGCCACATCGCCGAAAACCACAAAGGGGGGCACGTTCTGGTCCTCAGCCAATTGCCGGCGGAGCGCCCTCAACTCCTCGAACAGCTCCCGGTCAAAGTCCTCAGGACCTGCCCCGCCGTCGCCTTCGGCAATTCCCCGGGTGACCCGGCCCGCAGTATCCGGTCCGGTTTCCGCGGACTTCAGCGCCGGCAGCGACAGTTTCTGCCGCTGGTTCAGAAATTCACGTCCCCTGGGAGAGACGGCCAGTGTAGCGTATTCTCCTTCGTTCCGCGCCAGCAGGCCATTCGCCCTCAGCAGTCCCATGACCTCTCGCAATTGCTCTTCAGTGAAGTCGTTGACGATACCGTGGACGCTCAACCGGTCGTGCCCCAGTTCCAGTACCCGCTTCTCCCGGCTGCCGCGCAGAACCCGGGCGACGTGCTGCGCGCCGAAGCGCTCCCCAGTGCGTATCACCGCCGACAGCACCTTCTGGGCAATCTCCGTGGCGTCAAACTCCTGGCTGGCGGATAGGCAGATATCACAGGCCCCACAGTTTTCCTGGTCCCACTGCTCCCCAAAATAGGTGAGGATGGACCTCCGGCGGCAGACGGGAACCTCGGCAAATTCCACTATCTGGTTCAGCTTCAGATAGGCGTTCTGCTGCTCCACCCGGTTTTCCAACTGGTTGATGAAGTACTCCTGCCGGGCCCGGTCGGCGTAGGAATAGAACAGGGCGCAGTGGCTGGCCAGCCCGTCCCTGCCTGCCCGGCCCGTCTCCTGGTAGTACCCCTCCAGCGACTTGGGCAGCGAGTGGTGGACCACCAGGCGAATATCCGGCTTGTCTATCCCCATCCCAAAGGCGATGGTGGCCACAATGATCGGTACCCGGTCCCGGATGAAGTCCTCCTGGTTGCGGCGGCGGATTTCCGGTTCCAGCCCAGCATGGTAGGCGCGGGCCAGCAGTCCCCGCTCGTTCAGGTCGGCCGCCAGTTCTTCCGTCTCGCGCCGGGAGAAGCAGTAGATTATGGCTGACTCGCCGTCGTGGGACTGGAGCAGGGAAAGCAGCTTGCCCCAGAACCCCTCCTTGCTTTCCACCGAGTAAGTCAGATTGGCCCGGTTGAAGCTGGACAGGAATACCCTGCCCTGCTGCAAGCCCAACTGTTCCACAATATCCTCCCGCACCCTGGTGGTGGCGGTGGCGGTCAGGGCAATGGCTGGAACCCCGGGGAAGTCTGCCCGCAGCTGGCTAAGGTTCCGGTAGTCGGGACGAAACTCGTGGCCCCACTCGGAAATGCAGTGGGCCTCGTCCACGGCAATCAGGCTCAGGTCCACCCCCTGCAGAAAGCGCCGAAACCCCGGAATCGCCAGCCGCTCCGGGGCGACGTACAGGATCTTAACCCGTCCGCGGGAGGCCTGGGCCTGGGCCAGCTCAATCTCCGATGCCGTAAGGGAACTGTTGATGAATCGGGCGCCGATTCCGTTGGCGTTCAGCGCGTCCACCTGGTCTTTCATCAGGGCAATCAGGGGAGACACGACCAGGGTGATGCCCGGCAGGCAAACGGCAGGCAACTGGTAGCACAGCGACTTGCCGCCGCCCGTGGGCATCAGCGCCAGGCTGTCGCGCCCCGACAAGACGTTCTCGACAATCTCCTCCTGCAGGGGCAGGAAACTGTCGTACCCAAAGTTTTCCTTCAGCGCCCGCAATGGCGTCAGTTGGCTATTCACCACGCTAGCATTCCTTGAAGTAGGCTGACGGCCTCAATTCCGATGCCCGAGTATGATAATGCCTCCCTGCCTCCACGGGAAGGTGAATCGGAACACGAGGGTCAACGGCGATATCCGCCGGCGTCCCAGCGCCAGCCCGGCCTGCGCGACCTGGCTCCTCTCGATGCCCCCCGTTCCGGGGTATTGCATTCTATGGTAAGTAATGTCGTGCGAAGTAGAAGCATCTAAAATCTATCCGTGGACCCAACTTCACTACCCGCAGCCGGGCTGAATATAGGGACTGCCGACCCCTGGCAGGCCCTGAGAGACATGCCTCCTCGCCTGCCGAATTTGTGCTTCCTTAGCCTGAATCTGTAACGCGATTGCCCTGCCGCCGCGCCTCCTCAGGTTGAACTCGTACCCCGGTTGCGCTAAACTAGCCGCTGTGTTCGGGCTGATTCCGAAGGAGACCCAACCATCCTATTGAAGGGGAAGACCATGCCAGGAGCAGAATTCGGTAAGGTCGAAGTGGATATTGTTTACTGCGTACCTTGAGGCTACCACGCAGTTGCCATGTGGCTGGCGACAGAGTTTCTCAAGTACCAGAACCCCGGCGATATCGCCATCAAGCTGACTCCCGCCGACAAGGGTCGGCTGGAAGTTTACCTGGACGGCGAAAAGATATTCGACCGCATGGACGAGGACGGAGTTTACCCCAATCTCAGCCGCGCCAACGAACTGAAAATGGATATCGACGAAAAGATATTCCAGGTGGACGAAGCGGTAGCCAACGCCTGATTCCTGACCTTCCAGGGTCCGCAGGGGCCCGGTTCGCGTTGTGTTCGAAGAAACAGCCCGGGACCGCAAGGCAGGGCTGTTTCTGTTTGCGCCGGATTTTGGGCCTGACTGCCCATTAACCGACCCGCCTGCAGTCCCCGCAAGTTACCAGCTTTTATGGAGTGTTAATTTTGGCTAATTCGGAACATCTTGAGGTGGCCCGCCAGGGTAGCCGGGCCCTGAATCAGTGGTTGTCCGACAACCCGGATACCATCCTGGACCTGTCGGGGGCCGACCTGTCCAGAGTTGATTTGTCGGGCGTCCGGATGCGCAACGTCAACCTGGAGGGAGCCGATCTCGCCAATTGCAAGCTGACCCGCGCCAGCCTGCCCGGTGCCAACCTCTCCGGGGCCAACCTGGACGGCGCCGACCTGGGCCGGGCCGGGCTGACCGGTTCCAACCTGTCCGGCGCCAACCTCAACAACGTCAATATGTTCTGGGCCGACGTCAAGCAGTCCAACCTCCAGGGAACGAATCTGCGGGCGTCGCACCTGATGCGAACCTGCTTTATGAACGCCGATCTAACCGGCGCCGACCTGAGCCAGGCCACCATGATCGAAGCCGACCTGCGCAGCGCCAACCTCACCAGCACCGGTTTCCAGGGAGCCAACATGAACGGCGCGGACCTGAGCCGGGCCACCATGGACGGCGCGGACTTTACCCTGGCGAAGATCCGGGACTCCCTGTGGATAATGGCCGACATGCGGGGCGCCAACTTTGCCAAGGCCAGCCTGCACCGGTCGGACTTGAACATGGCCAAGTACGACGAAACCACCCGCTTCCCCCAGGACTTCGACCCCAACGACACCGGGTACAAGGATGTGATGGACTGAACCAACTCGGCGCCGAAGCGAAAGGCAGCGCCGGTTTCAGGCAAAGACAAAGGGACGGGTTTCAGCCCGTCCCTTGCTCTTGTCCGCCGATTGGCCCGTTAACCTAGTAGTCGGTCAAACTGGTAAAGACAGGCCTATTAAGTGTTGAATGGAGCTG
>JAPPGG010000003.1 GCA_028875055.1 Chloroflexota bacterium | reverse complement strand
ATGTCATCCGCCATGTCCCTACGTAACAACCCCTTACATACCCCTGTCAGCCCTCAACGGGGGAAGGCAAAAATGGTGGTCACGCCCTTCCGGCGGTCGTCTCTGAACAGAGCTCTAACCCGCCGACGTTTGCTGAAACCGCTTTCAGTCCGACTTGGGACCTCTACGGCTTCTCTATCGGCGCCCCCACAATGCTGCCCCACTCGGTCCACGAGCCGTCGTAGTTGCGGACATTCTCGTAGCCCAGCAGCTGGGTCAGCACGAACCAGGTGTGCGAGGAACGCTCGCCGATGCGGCAGTAGGCGATGGTGTCCTTGCTGCCGTCAATGCCCTTGCCGCCGTAGAGTTCGGACAGCTCATCGGCCGACTTGAAGGTACCGTCCTCGTTGGCGGCCTGGCCCCAGGGGATGTTGGCGGCGCCGGGGATGTGCCCGCCCCGCTGCGACCCTTCCTGCGGCAGGTTGGGCGGCGCCAGCAGTTCCCCGCTGAACTCCTGGGGAGAGCGCACGTCCACCAGGGCGGTGTGGCCCGCGCCCACGGCTGCCAGCACCTGGTCCCGGTAGGCCCGGATGCTCTCGTCCGGGTCCTTGGCGGTGTAGGTGGTCGCCGCGTGGCTGGGAACATCCGTGGTCATGGGACGGCCCTCGGCCTCCCACTTGGCCCGGCCGCCGTTCATCAGCTTCACGTTGGCGTGGCCGTAGTAGCGTATCTGCCAGAAGGCCCAGGCGGCAAACCAGTTATTGTTGTCGCCGTAAACCACTACGGTCGTGTCGGCGCCGACTCCGGCGCTGCCCAAAAGCTGCTCCATTTCTCTCTTGCTCAGCAGGTCCCGGCGGAGGGACTGCTGCAGCTGACTCTGCCAGTTCCAGCCCACGGCGCCAGCGACGTGACCCTGCTCGTAAGCCGCAGTATCCACGTCCACCTCAATCAGTCGCACGTTGGCGTCTCCCCCGTGTTCGGCCACCCATTCGGTGCTTACCAGGGACTCGGGATGGGCATAATCTGCCATTGTGTATCCTCCTTGGTTATTTGTTGCATGCACGTAATTATAGCCGCTGATTTCGTAATGGCAATTCGGAAAACCGGCAGATTGGGTCAAAGACGTTGCTGCTTCGGCACGACCAACCGTGATTTTCCCTTTTGACACATACACAAAAGATATTTAATATATGGCAACTAATATGACTCTCCCCGAACAGGGCAGGTGAAGCTATGACCACCATTCCTGAACTCAAGGACCAATACGAAGGCCTGGACCGGCGCGTTGATATTCGGCAGGACGCCGCCATTGATACCGAATGCCTGATGGCCTTCCAGTACGAGTATCCCGGCCAGGAAACCGAGGTAATCATAGATACCGACGAGTTCACCGCCGTCTGTCCCTGGACCGGCTTGCCCGATTACGGGACCCTGACCATAACCTACGTGCCCGGCGAAAGCTGCATCGAGCTGAAGTCTCTCAAGTACTACCTGCTTTCCTTCCGCGACGTGGGCATAGTCCAGGAACACGCCGCCAACCGCATCCTCCAGGACCTGGTGGCTTGCTGCCGTCCCCGGCGGATGAGAATAAAGCTGGACTACAAGGTCCGCGGCGGCATTCACACCGATGTCATTGTGGAGTACCAGGAGCCGGGGAATTAGCCCCGGCTTTTTTGTTGGCGCTGCAGCGGTCCCGGCGTACACCCAACCTTTCGGAGGCAGTTATGCGATTCACCGGAACCTTCGTCATTGTAGTGGCCTTGTTCATCACGGTGCTTATCACCTCCAACATCATCGCGGTGAGGCCCATAACCATTCTGCCCATCCAGTGGTTCGGCGACCCGGCAATCATACTGCCTGCCTCGATTATCATCTTCCCCATCAGTTATATCGTCGGTGACGTGCTGACCGAGGTGTACGGATTCCGCGTGGCCCGGGGCATTATCTGGCTGGGGTTTGCGATGAACCTGCTGGTGGTCATCGCCCTGTGGATTGCCGGACTTCTTCCCGGCGCCTTCTTCTGGGGAGAAGGGGACCAGGGCTCTTACGATCGTATTCTCGGCCAGGTACCGAATATCCTGATCGCTTCCTTCGTCGCATACCTGATCGGGGAGTTTTCCAATTCGACGGTGCTGGCGCTGTTGAAATACAAGATGGGAGGCCGACTGCTTTTCGTCCGCACCATTGGCTCCACTGTGGTGGGACAGGGGCTGGATTCCTTCATCTTTATCTTCCTGGCCTTTGGCCTCCTTCCTGGCATTTTCGGGGGCGACCCCTGGTCCGGCACGGCCCTTCTTGGCGCGGCCCTCGCCCAGTGGATCGTCAAAATCCTGTACGAAACCCTGGCCACGCCGCTCACCTACCTGGTGGTCAACTTCATGAAGCGGGTGGAAGATATGGACGTTACCGACGTGCCACGTTCCCTCAATCCCCTCGGAATCTTTACCTGAACCACCCCGACAATTGGCCGCCCATCCGCCACAATGAAGCCGCCCCCGTTCCCTGGTTAAGGGAAACGGGGGCGACTGGCTCTTCCAGCGGGTTGACGCGACAATCCCCACCTGGCCGGGTCGCGGTTCACCCGGCCAGCAATCGGGTCAGCTCGCGAATGCTGCCCAGTTCTTCCAGCCTTCCGGTAACGGCAATCACCTGCTCCGCTCCCTCTTCTCCCAGGCTGTCGCCGGCCAGGGTGCGGAATTTGTCGAGCAATTCCGCCCTTGGACGGGGGTTGTGGCTGTCGCCGTAGTGGGCGCTGGCCGAACCCTCCAGCGTCCGTCCGTCTTCCAGGGTTATTGCCACCCGGGCGGCGGGATAGTCGTACCGGCGCATGTTCATAGCCGGGTCCGGCGTCACCACCACCCGCTCCGCCAGGGCACGCACCGCCGGGTTCCCCACTCGCTCGTCATAAAATGCGGGCGCCCCCGTTTCGCCGCCCACCAGCCCGGCGGCCACCGCGTAGGGAATGGAAAACTTGGCCGACAGCATATTTTCCGGCGACGGATTGGCCATTATCTGCACTATGGGCGGCGCGGTAACCTCGATTCGTTTCACTGCTCCCGCCTCAAAGCCCTCCTGTTGCTGCAGGGCCAGGGCCGCGTCCAGAATGGGGTGATTGTAAAGGCAGCACGCATGGTACTTGGTGTAGTTTTGTTCGATGCGCAACTCTCCGGCAGGGCCGGCTTCGCCCCAGCCAGCCACTACCGCCTCCGGCTCAAATCCCTCACCCAGGATGGTGGTGTAAAGGTCGGTTGGCCCGTCGTTGATGGCCGTGAAGCCGCACTGGCCCAGGTACGCCGCCATAATCCCCTGGAATTCAGAGCGGCCGGGGTAGAGATTGCGGATGGTGGCCCCCTCCAGGCACGGCGCCCAGGTGTTGGCGGGGCTCATGGACATGGCCAGGTTCATGGCCTGGCGGATGGCCGCCGCGTCGAACCCCAGCAGCCGCGCCGTCGCCGCCGCTGCGCCGATGGTGCCCCAGGTGCCGTGGGAGTGGACTTCGGCCCTGGCCCGCACGCCGGAACCGATGCGCGAGGTTACCTCGTAGCCCACGATAACCGCTTCCAGCGCGGCCTTGCCCGTCGCATCCAGTTCCTCGGCCACGGCAATGGCCCCGGGCATAACGTGGATGGACGGATGACCACCGCCCAGGCGGCTGCCTTCGTCCAGTTCCAGGGCCACGCCGGCGGTGGCGTTAACCATCGCGGCAAACACGGGCTGGACCTTGCCGACATTGTGGCCCATGATAGTTGCCTGGCCGCTCCCGCTGAGGGTCGGCATCAGGCGGGCCAGGTTGCCGTTTTCCGGCAGGCGGCTGCCCGCCAGGATGGCGCCGATGGTGTCCAGTACCACATCCCGGGCGGCGGCAACCGTGGATTCACCCAGGTCCTCCAGCTGTGCGCCCACCACGAATTGGGCCAGCTTGTCCAGGTAATCGGGCCTGGCGGCATTCATGGCATGCCTCCCTGTCGTAAAATTGGCCGTACCTTCTCCTTAGCTGCCGGTATCTTACCAGATGGCAGGAATACGTCCCCGCAATCCCGGGCAATGGGCTTCGGATTCCGCCGGAATTGCGCCGGGCCAGGCGGCAACGAACTATGTCACTCTTAACTTGCCAAGGGGTTGAGCCTGACATTCTATGAAATGCGATTGCCCTAAAGTGCAATGATCGAGTTCAGAATTGGCGGGAATTCCCGGCCACCCAGCCCCGTCTTACCGGCGAAAGCCGGTATCCAGGATTCCCCTTGATGCGCTGGACCTGTTCTCAATGTCAGCCTTGCCGGATTCCGGCCGGCGCCGGAACGACGAGTTCCCGACCTCCGTGGATAGCAACTCTGTACCCTTCCGAAACGCAGGTAACTGTTCAGGGTTGGGGTGTCACCCTCACCCCCAAGCCCCTCTCCCTGAGGGAGAGGGGAGAAATATTCTCCTTACGAGAGGCGCGGCCGGATGGGTTACCAAATACAGAGGTAATTGACTAGGACGAATCTACCATCAGAGATGATCACCCCTCTCCCATAGGGAGAGGGGTAGGGGGTGAGGGCATTCCCCCAGATCTGAACCCTAACTTATGCAACCGGGTGTCCGTCAAGATTTTGGTAGAGCAACTGGATAGGGGCAGATATCGAAA
>JAPPGG010000074.1 GCA_028875055.1 Chloroflexota bacterium | reverse complement strand
GGAAATTACCTGCCACGTGCCCCCCTGAATACCCTTTACATACCCCTTTCAGGGGAGGTAGGGGGTAAACCCAGGCCTGCGCCGGAATGATCAGCGCTTGCTGGCGTGGAGGATGGTGATGCCGATGAGGTCGTCGCCGTCATAGCGAAGGATTACGTCTTCGTCGGTAAGTTCGCTGTCAGTGGCCGGGCGAGGCTGGTCGAAGCTGACGTACAGGACATCGCCGTGTTCGTCATAAGACGACCAAAGGTTGCCAGCCGGGCTTTGGCGCAGGGCGGGGATGAGGGCGAGGTAGTGGTTCAAGTCGTATGGCGACATCCATTAGCCTGTGTTACTGGTGTCTCTGCCAAGCGTCCCTAAAGCCGCGCGGGCAAACTGCAAGAAATTCGTCATCCCTTCTTCTGGGTCGTCAGAAATGTGACTTTCGATTACCGTTTCTCGGTTCCCTGAATGAAAGTGTTTAGGAAACGTTGATGCGGTCCTCCACCTCAAATGTGGAATGTTATCGTGCCGGTAAATCGTTCCGTCAAGGTGGGTACTCTCCCAATGGTAGGCGTAACGGCCCATAAATTGGGTGGACCACCAAAGGTCCATATATGATCCGTCAATCAACTCTATTCGCAGTTTGTTGCCAACGATAGCGGTAGATGTCACGATATCCGGAAACTGGCTTTCAGCTCTTCGTCTAAGTGTTGAAAGATTGGGCACTATGATTCCTCTAGCATAGTCCTTACCCGTTCTATACGGTCGTAGAGATAGTCAACTTCCTGGAAATCCTCAAGAATATCATCCTCCTCAACCTCTCCACGTCGGATCAGGGCGTCCATCTCTTCCAGGGTTCCCACTCCGTATTTGGCGCAGCGAGCCCTGCGGTCTGCGTCAAGCAGCCTGAGTTGTTCGGCGAGGAAGGCACGGATGCTTTCTCGGGTCAAGTCCGCTTCTGAGAGGGAGAATTCCTTCGCTACGGTTGCCAAGTTCAACGACATAGTTCGCTCCTGCCGGCTCTCCGACCAATTCTACTTTCAAGGTACCGCCTATTATACGCTTATCAACAAAGTCAAACGCTGTAGCTGTGCAAAGCTCCCAGGGCAACCGAATCTTTGATTTCTATCTCCGCAGAAGCCTGATGTTGTGTCGTCTGAATCCCGGCGAGGGTTCGAAAGCTGGCTTAAGGGGTCGAGTCTAAATTCTTCGGCTTCGCTCAGAATGCCAATTCGTCGAGATGCGATTTCCCTGACCAATATCCCTATTGACTCCCCACCGCCAAATACGGATACTTGGGGCAGGAATGACCCTAACTTTCTGGAGGTAAACGTCCTATGACTACCGTAGGAAGCGGAGAATATACTTACGAGCTTGTTGAGAGCTGGGCCAAGCTGCCGGAGGGCGAAGAGTTCGGTATGGTCAGCGCCTGCGCCACCGACTCGGAGGGCAACCTGTATGCCTTCCAGCGGAAGGAGCCGCCCATTGTCATCTTCAATCCCGATGGCGAATTCATTGGCTCCTGGGGGCTGAACGCCATCAGCAACCCCCACGGCATTTTCATCAAGGACGACATCGTCTATATCACCGACCGCGAGGACTCGGTGTGCCTGCGGTACACCCTGGACGGCAAGCCGCTGCAGGTCATCGGCGACCGGGGCGTCCACTCGGACACGGGCTGTGAAGTGCCCGGGACCCTGTGCCCGCGGTCAGCCGGTCCCTTCAACTACCCCGCCGAGCTGGTGCCTGGCGCCGGCGGCGATATGTACGTGGCCGACGGTTACCGCAACGCGCGGGTGCACCGGTTTGCCGCCAACGGCGACCTGAAGTCATCGTGGGGCGAGCCTGGCAAGGACGCGCCCAACGAATTCCACCTGGTGCACAGCATGATGGTGGGCGCCGACGGCCTGCTGTATGTCTGCGACCGGGAGAACAACCGGATCCAGATTTTCAATGCCGACGGCGAGTACCAGGGGATGTGGACCGACGTGCTGCGGCCCATGGACATTTCCCAGGACGACAACGGCGTCTTCTGCATCAGCGAGGGCGGCCGGGACGCGCGACAGGGCTGGACCGAGGAGACGGATTCCCGCATCAGCCTGATGAACGCCAACGGCGACCTGCTGGCCCGCTGGATTATCCGGGGCGGTCACGGCTCGTGGATTGCTCCCAATGGCGACATTTTCGTGGGAGTGCCCGACGGTGTGGGCGTGGAC
This sequence comes from Chloroflexota bacterium, assembly GCA_028875055.1. Classification (GTDB taxonomy): domain Bacteria; phylum Chloroflexota; class Dehalococcoidia; order Lucifugimonadales; family UBA3495; genus Bin22. The sequence goes on along the minus strand of JAPPGG010000074.1, from coordinate 40,627 downwards.
AAGTACGTGAAGCAGTAGGCTGGTTCCAGCATGAGAGGCTTGGGGAGCGGACCAGGTGTCCGCTCCCTTTTTTGTTTTACAGGCCTGTAATGTCGGGGGTGGACCGGTCCCACGGGAGGTTTTGCCACGAGGCAGGGGCAGAAGCTCGTGTGTATCGCTGCCTGGTTTCCTGTGAAACTGCCTGATATGAAGTGGGGCCCTCGTTATGGGTCAACTTGAGCGGGCAGGATGGTTACCGGATTCCGGCCTTTGCCGGAAGGCCGGAATGGGGAATGCCCAACAGGTTAACCTGGGCCGAAAGAAAAGAGCCCGTGAATTACTTCACGGGCCGCATTTTTTGCGGGTCTGGACTTGGTGGCGACCCGGAGCGGACTCGAACCGCCGATCTCCGCCTTGACAGGGCGGTATGTTAACCAACTACACCACCGGGCCACTCAAAACGTGGGCCGCCTTACAGCGGCGTATCTAAAGTTTATGGCCGGCAAGGTATCAGTGTCAAGATGCGGTGGGGCTCGGGAACAGGGCTATCGCTTGAGAGATTCGTCCTACAGCCGGCCAATGTCCACAAGGCAAAGCTATGTCGTCCTGAGCTTGCCGAAGGGCCTAAGATCCTTCCCCACGGCCTCGCTACGGGTCCGAAAGCCAGTTGATGGGGAAGAGCTTAGATTCTTCGGCAGGCTCAGAATGACAATTTACCCACTCATGCAATAGCCCTGGGGCTCGGGAAGCGTACCACTTCGGCGGTATGGCGCAGGCAGGATGGTCGAAATGTAGCCAGGGTGGGTTTCAAACCCGCCCCTACCTCCTGTAAACCACCTGAGTCGCAACGGTAACAGAAGGTAGGGAATGTTCAGGGTTGAAAAGTCGGGATGGGGCAGGAGCGAGACATTCGGAGGAGGAGTACCGCATCTAAAGTGCCAGCGGCGCTTACAGGGCAAGATTCCTGGATACCGGCTTTCGCCGGTAAGACGGGGACGACGGGTAGCGAAGTCCGACCAACTTTGACCTCTTACCGGGAATTGGGTGGCGTTGATGTGAGGACGGGGTTTGTGGGTCAGTGGCGGAGTTACTATTCGAAAACCAGGTCGTCGGGTTCGAAGTCGCCGTCGTTGCCGTTGATTTCCGGGTCGGGCCTGTTCGGGGAGCCCAGGGCGGCGCGGACCGCCTGGCGGACGGTGCGAGCGAAGATGGGTTCAATGTCGGGCAGTTTGCCCAGCCGGTCGCGGGCGGTTTCGGGAAGGATGCAGCGGTGGAGACCCAGGCGGGCGGCCTCGGAAACCCGCCGTTCAACTTGGGGCACCGTGCGGAGTTCACCGCTGAGTCCCACTTCGCCGATGGCGACCAGGTGCGGGTCCAGGGGACGGTTGTAGAGGCTGGAAGCCAGGGCCAGGATGATGGCCAGGTCGGCGGCGGGTTCGGTGACGCGGAAACCGCCGGCCACGTTGACGATGATGTCCTGCCCACCCAGCTCCAGGCCCGACCGGCGGGAGGCGACCGCGGCCAGCATGAGAAGGCGGTTGTAGTCCACGCCGTTGGCCACCCGGCGGGGCACCGGCGCGAAGGCTGGCGAGGTAAGGGCCTGGATTTCGAGGATGAGGGGGCGGCTGCCTTCCAGGGTCGGAGCCAGGGCCGCGCCCACGCCGCGCTCGTAGCGCTGGGCCAGCAGGGCGCGGGACGGGTCTGGGACTTCCACCAGGCCCTGGCCGGTCATTTCAAAGACGCCGATTTCGGTGGTGGAACCGAACCGGTTTTTGCCGCTGCGCAATACCCGGTAGGAACTGACCTCCTGGCCTTCCAGGTACATGACCAGGTCCACCATGTGCTCCAGGACCCGGGGTCCCGCGAGAGAGCCGTCCTTGGTCATGTGGCCGGCCAGGAACACGGGGACGTTGCGGAGCTTGGCCCAGCGCATCAGCTTGAGGCCGCACTCGCGCACCTGGGCCACGCTGCCGGGGCCGGAGGGCGCGTCCTGGGTGTAGAGGGTCTGGATGGAGTCAACAATGGCGAAAGCGGGCCGGCTTTCCTCCAGGCGAGCGAGAGCCTGGTCCACATCGGTCTCAGTTTCCAGGAATACGCGGTCTCCGGAAAAGCCCAGCCGTTCGGACCGGAGCTTAATCTGGTGGGGGGACTCTTCGCCGCTGAGGTAGGTGACCGGTCGGCCTCCCTCGGACAGGTACCTGGCAAGCTGGAGGAGCAGGGTTGACTTGCCGACGCCTGGTTCGCCGGCCAGCAGGGCCACGGACCCGGCCACGATGCCGCCGCCCAGGACCCGGTTCAGTTCCGCGGAGGGGAGCAGGAGTCGTTGCCGGTCCTCGGGTTCCAGGGTGGAAAGTTCCGTGGGGGGCTCGGCGGCAGAGGGAAGCCAGGTCCGACTGCCTGCCGGTGGCGGTCTGACATCCAGTTCCTGGAGGGGCAGAGGGGAGCCGCAGGCAGGGGAAGGGCAGAAGCCCATCCAGCGGGCGCTTTCGTGGCCGCATTCCTGGCAGACAAACTGGGTTCGCTGCTGGCCCCGGGACCGGTTCATAACTATGCCTCCCTATGCCGGCCCATAATATAACAACAGCAGGCCCCTTTGAAGGGCCTGCTGTCAGTGTGCTGGCTGATGGGCTTGGGGGGCGGGCCGAGTTAAGCGGATGCTGCGGCAGGCACCTTGGGCCGAATCACAATCTTCTCGTCCTCGACATCCACCACCGCGACATCGCCGTCGTTGAGGCGTCCGTTGAGCAGCTCGTCGGACAGGGTGTCCTCCACCTCGTTCTGGATTACCCGGCGCAGCGGGCGGGCGCCCAGGACGGGGTCGAAGCCCTTCTCGCCCAGGTACTCGCGGGCGGCGTCGGTGATTTCCAGGGTGATGTTGCGGTCGTTGAGTTCCGTCTGGACCATGTTGATCATCAGGTCAACGATGGCGTGAATCTGTTCCTGGTCGAGCTGGTGGAAGACCACCGTGGCGTCGATACGGTTGAGGAACTCGGGGCGGAAGAAGCGGCGAACCTCGTCCATGACCTTGTCCTTCATCCGCTCGTAGGACTGCTGGGAGGTCTGGGCGCCGTCGGACTTGACGCCGAAGCCCAGGGTGGTGTCCCGTTTGATGAGGTCGGAACCCAGGTTGCTGGTCATTACGATGATGGAGTTGCGGAAGTCCACGCGGCGACCGCGGGCGTCGGTCAACTGACCGGCGTCGAAGATCTGCAGGAGGATATTAAAGACCTCGGGGTGGGCCTTTTCGATTTCATCCAGCAGGATGGCGCAGTAGTTCTTGCGGCGGACACCCTCGGTCAGCTGGCCGCCCTCGTCGTATCCCACGTAGCCCGGAGGGGCGCCGATGAGACGGGCGACGGTGTGGCGCTCCTGGAACTCGGACATATCCAGGCGGATCATATTGTCCTCGTGGCCGAACATCACCTCGGCCATGGCCCGGACCAGCTCGGTCTTGCCCACGCCGGTGGGGCCAAGGAACATGAACACGCCGATGGGATGGCGGGGGTCCTTCAGGCCGGCCCGGGCGCGCCGGACGGCCTTGGAGATATTAACGATGGCTTCATCCTGGCCGATGATGCGCTTGTGCAGGTCGTCTTCCATGTGGATGAGGCGTTCGGTTTCCTCGGCGGCCAGGCGGGTGACGGGGATGCCCGTCCACATGCTGACCACTTCGGCGATGTCTTCTTCAGTGACGGTGGAGCGGCCCCTGGCCCGGTCTTCCTGCCATTCCTCCTTGAGGCTGTCCAGGTCCTGGTTCAGGTTCAGTTCGCGGTCGCGCAACTCGGCGGCAACCTCGTACTGCTGGGACTGGATGGCGGCGTCCTTTTCCTGGCGGACCTTGTCGAGGACTTCCATGGCGTCCTTGACGGAGGAGGGGGTAACGCTGCCGCGCAGGCGGACGCGGGAACCGGCCTCATCCAGCAGGTCAATGGCCTTATCGGGGAGGAAGCGGTCGGGGATAAAGCGGGTAGCCAGGGCGGCGGCGGCCCGAATGGCGGCGTCGGTAAACTCGACATTGTGATGTTCTTCGTAGTTGCCCTTGACGCCCATCAGAATTTCGACGGTCTCGTCGCCGTTGGGTTCCTCGACCCGGACGGGCTGGAGACGGCGTTCCAGGGCCGGGTCGCGCTCCACGTACTTGCGATAGTCGTCAAGGGTGGTGGCGCCGATGCACTGGATTTCGCCCCGGGCCAGGGAGGGCTTGAGGATATTGGAGGCGTCAACCGCGCCTTCGGCAGCGCCGGCGCCCACCAGGGTGTGTACCTCGTCAATAAAGAGGACGCAGTTGCCGGCGGTCTTGATTTCTTCAATGACCTTCTTGAGGCGTTCCTCGAACTCGCCGCGGTACTTGGTGCCGGCGACCAGGGCGCCCATGTCCAGAGTGACCAGGCGCTTGCCCTGGAGAGTTTCGGGGATCTCGCCGCTGTAGATCTGCTGGGCCAGGGCCTCGACGATGGCGGTCTTGCCGACGCCGGGTTCGCCCACCAGGACGGGGTTGTTCTTGGTGCGGCGGCTGAGAATCTGGACCACGCGCTGGATTTCCGAATCACGGCCCACCACCGGGTCGAGCTTGTTGTCCCGGGCGGCGTTGGTCAGGTCGATGCCCAGCTGGTCGAGGGTGGGAGTGCGGGTACCGGTGCGGGAACTCTGGGAGCTGCCGCTGCCGGTGGAGCTGTTGCTGAGGATGCGATGGGTTTCGGTGCGGACCTTCTCCAGGGTAACCCCGAGGCTTTCGAGGACGCCGGCGGCGACCCCTTCGCCTTCGCGGAGGAGGCCGATGAGCAGGTGCTCGGTGCCGATGTAGGTGTGGTTCATGCGGCGGGCTTCATCTACCGCCAGTTCCACGACCTTCTTGGCGCGGGGGGTAAGGCCGATTTCACCCTGGGCGGGCTTTTCGCCCCTTCCAATGATGAACTCGACCGCGGAGCGGACCTTGCTGAGGTCAACGCCCAGTCCGGAAAGGACCCTGGCGGCGACACCCTCGGTTTCGCGGACGAGGCCGAGAAGGATATGCTCGGTACCGATATAGTTGTGGTTAAAGCGCTGGGCTTCTTCCTGAGCCAGCGACAGAACTCTCCGAGCCCGTTCCGAGAACTTTTCGAATCTGCTACCCATAATACCGCTCCTGTCGGGTAATACGGGGTTGCTTCAGGGGTCTTCGAGAAAGGGAGCCGGCCGTTCGTTGAAGAACGAAAAGGGTTCCCTTAACCGTTGCTTAAACTACCCGACATCAAACTGGACTGAATTATATTGCACCTGTTTGTTCTATGTAAAGCTGTTGATCCTGCCCGGAGCCACGCAAGTTTAACCGCATTCGATATCCGGGCGGGACAAGCAACCTGAAGGAGTGACTACGATCAGCCTGGAAGCAGCCCCCGTGGGACTGAAGGGAGACTGCGGCCGACGCCTGTGGCATTCAGAAATATACTTCCCGGCAGTGACCTATTTTCCCACTCCGTTACCAAAGCAGTATCGTCGGCGCTGGGGCGTTTCACTTCCGTGTTCGGGATGGGAACGGGTGGGTCCACCCCGCTAGAACCACCAGGAAGTACATTTAACGGTGAAGAGTATGCACCATTTTTCACGATCTGGCAAGGGGGTAATGGCCGTAGTTGGGGAAGCCGGCGGTAGAAAGGGGACCTTATGCTACAATATTGGCCTGCGGGAACCCTCTTCTTACGGGCCGTTAGCTCAGCTGGCAGAGCACCGGACTTTTAATCCGGGTGTCGTGGGTTCGATCCCCACACGGCCCACCTAACTGGATAAAATCAAGAACTTTCGTGGTCCAGTTCGTGCTAGAGCTTTAGCAGCCACACCTAAGCCAACCAGCGTTGCCGAAACCCTACAATTATCACACGGCCCCTGCTTTTTCGGCAGGGACCTTGGCTCTTGTCTAATCGTTCTTACCTGAGAAGGCCACGAAGCCCATGCGCTCCCCGGACCCGTCCAAGGTGGAACTATGTTGGGCGTACAGGGTCGTGCTGCCGATATTCGCGGTGGTCGGGAAAGGGTGGCTTGTCGCCTGTCTAGACGATTTGGGCCACATAACTGTTACGGACTGGGATACGATGCTCAGAATCCTTGTAGCATACCCCGGGAAGTGGGTCAAAGCTGGAGCGCCTGTACCCGCTGTTGCGGCCACAGCCAAAGTAATTGGAAACAAGCATAAACACGGAGTAGTAGTGCCCGTTGTTACGCCTAGTGAGAGGAGTGGTTGCTTGCGTTCGCGCCAAACCAACTCATCTCTTCGGTGGATTAGGACTAACAAATGGTTTTCGAGACCGAAAGCCGCCGAAAAAGCGCAACCCAGTGAGCTACTCCACTAGACGGACGAAAAGGGTACCAGCCCGTATCACGTCCCCTGGGAAAAGGGCGTCGATGTGGTTGTAATGATTTATTACCTTCTTGGGAGAGTAACTAAAGACATCGCCAAGCGCCGCGTCGCTGTTCTCACCTCGAACCAGTTCAACCTCTCCTTGATCAATGAGACTCCTCAACTGGGTGCCACTTGCAGTCACCTTGGCCTCAATTAGAAGTGCTCCAATTATCGCACCATGGTAGCCGTTCGCAAACACTCCCACAGATTGGGCATCCCCTAAGCTGAATGTTGGCATGTCCTCGGGTAGTCCGATAAGCATATAAACTGACCTCAATTCATCGATTGTGACGCGCCCTGCTGATTCAGTGCGAATCGGCATTCGCGCCTGTTTCGTGAAATCAAGTGTATCAATCCCCCTCCAAGGATGGCTCATGGCCGTAAGCGTCTGATTTGTCAGCAAGATTCCCGTTAAACTTGATACAGTGAGTAAAGCACAATATGTTTGGGAATTATAACTTTGTGTACATAAAGATATAGTTCCCTAAGCGAAATTGGGTACTGAACCGGTGCGCCGGATAGCCATCATCCTATGGGGCCCTAACCGCCCGTGGCGGTTTTCGATCACCTTCATCAAAAGCGCGGAAGAGCCGAATTTCCGGGTCCACCTCACCCTAAGTTATCATTGGCAAGTCCCTGACGACGAGTCAAGTCAATCGGGACAGGGTCACGTGGTTCCGCCATTGGGCGGCCCGGGGCAGGCGGCTCCAGAAATGTAACGCTGTCATAGAAGTCATCAAGCGCTATAAATTGACCCTTCTCTTCCGCCCATTCTCGCATTCTCGGATTGCAACTGTGCCGCCATGACAACACTTCGATGCGCCATCCTCGGCGGTGCATTCGCTCTAGGTCGGCGTGAAAGCCTACGCCATCGGCGAAGCCTGCCCCGTCTCCGGTCAGCATAACCGCGATTCCGGGGTCGCCGTTGTGGTCGAAGGCGTCGCGCAGCATCGCCGTTTGCAAAGTCTGATCTACGCCCTGTTCGCCGCCTTGCATTGCGCCGCGTTCCAGCAATTGTACGGTAACACCTTCGTTCGCCAAGACGTTCCAGACGTGGCGCAGCTCAGGGGGTATGGAACCGACCGCGATGGCGTGTTCGATATCCCGCCCTCCGTGAGCCAATTGCAAGAGATTGCGAAAATGGATGCGGGCCCGGTACCGGGCGGTTTCGCCTTCCCGTTCAATCGCAACCTGCTGAGCGCTGATGAAAATGTTAGAATTGTCCCAATAAATGAAAACTCTTTCCATTTCACGTTCCCCTGTCACTGGCTGAATAATGAAAGTTACGATTTCCGGCGTCTCATCGCGATCTGCAATTGTCGCAGGCAAAGTGGGAAAGACAACTATTCCGAAGTCTATCACCATCTCGATCTCGTCGACTTGCCCCCGCAGGCCTAGCTATAAGAAGCGAAATGACCAGCGCATGGTTATTGTTCACAGCACCCTCTTCCATCACGGGTCGCTACGAAGATCGCGTATCGCCGGACATCAAACCAGCATCTTTAGGCCTTTGACCTCGGGCATTGCCTCTCGCAGACTTTAACATATGGAATGGCTGGTGTCAGATTTCGGCGACAGCATATCCTCAAGAGCTAGCATAATGGCCATGATCTCGCCGAAGTGTATCTTTTGAACGCACAAGTAGATGTGCCTTTGGCATATCTCGGCATCTGAACGTGTCCTCTTTTCGAAGCGAGAGAAATTACTTCGTTCTGCACCCTTCTGCCGCCGTCGTTCCCGGCTGCGAACGTAGTGGCTTGTTGCTCCCTTTTGTATCCTTTTGCCTTGTTATGGTAGTACAGCCTTGTAACGATGGATAAACCGGGAATCCGTTCGTGATGAACTCGACGAACCACCACGGGCGGCCCTTTGACAAGCTCAGTAAGAACGGGGGAAGCACGCATCATCCCAATAAAGACAAACCACTAGGCGCTCTGGTGCATCCACTATTGTAGCTGGCCAAAGCGGAAGCCGCATTGTTGGCGCGCGCTTTTGGATCAAGGCCTTAGCCATCTGCCGGTCCCTCGCCCCTGGCACACTCATTTGCCTGCAATTTACCGCCGCCGCTTGAAGTGCACAAACTCCAGAGATGCCTACCCAGAAGCTACCGCACAGTGCCCGGAAGAAGCACCGCCAAGCCATGAAACTGCTCTCACGACTGAGCTCCGTAGTCGTCGCCCTCTGGCTGAATTTATCCTCTTTGCTGCACGTTTTTCCCGCTAAATTCAATATGACCAATGCCGCGACCGTGACCGATCGACTGTAAACCTTATCCAATCAGATTTTGCAGGAAAGCACGACTATGATGCAAAGCAATTTCAGGGTCGGGAACTTGTTCACACTGATGGCCCAAGAAGTCACCTCGCTGCCCGTTGACAGGCGGCTCCAACGCCTCAATCAACACCGATTCCAAAATGTTGATGAGGTGCACTGTGTCTAACCCTACGGGCATGGGCTTTAGCTCGCCGGTTTCGCTGTCAATATCTCGGAACCCGAACCAAGAAAAACTATTCCATCGCACTGACTTATGATCCCGGTTGTGTTGGCGAAGCCGTTCGTAAAGGCTAGTGGTTGTACGTCCGACGTAGGCAACGGAACGGTCCTTGTGCAGTATGTAGACTCCTTGCTGGTCGGCAAAATTGATAGAGGAAGAAGAACCGGGCGGACGCCCGAGGATTTGGCGAGAATTCCATTTCACTTTGTCTTTGACCCAGTAGAGACCGAACGCGGCTACACGGACGATCTGATCCGTATTGTCTGCCGTCTCGTCATCATCAAGATCCCTTTCCAGAACCTCAGATGGGGCCGGCGAATCGGCACTAACGTACTCAAAGATGCCGCGCCCGATTTTGCGAACTCCACTGTCGTACCACTGATGGTTCGGTTTGGTCATGTTGCTCAGATAAGAACTCACAGTTGTAGCTGGAGTAGCTCCCGTGAGTGGTCTCAAACCTCTTTCGCCGATAATCTGCGTGATTGCGTCATACTTTAGCGGACCATCAGCGTCTTGCAGAACAGCGACGATAGCTTCCTGCCAACCTGTTTCTCGCGTCGTCATTGTCATCCTCTCTTTACGTGCGATCATCATCTGACCAACGTAGCTTCTATCCAATGTGAATCACATACGATAGGGAAGTCAACTCGGGTCCATTTCGTATCCTACGAATAATTCGCCGTCAGCGTCCTTTTTCAGTCTGAACTTCACCTCTTTCAATCCGTTTCCAGGTGAGGTAGACACTTTCCCCTCGCATTCCAGCAGAAACAGTGATTTGCTAATATGATCCGGCACGTAGATTTTCAGAATTTCGACCTTGAACGGCTCTGGTTCTTTGCTCAGGTCGATTATGTCGTCTATCATATCCTCGCAGGTCATGTCGTCGAAAGCCTTAAACGTCTCACCATCCCGACTGGCTATAACCACGATAGCGATTGAACACCACGCCTAAAATTCCTGTCAATTTCCGGTAGCTTTGACCCAGGGGTTTCCCCAAGCATTGACCCCTCTTTGGGAGCATGTTCAATAAATTAGTATCACCTTGTGATTGGCAAATCAATCCCCGTTATTCGTGAGAATCCTGGACACTGTGCCCAGGAGAGCTTGGTGGGGAGAGAGTCTCTCCCGATAGCTTCTCCCCTCGATGACGATCTGATAAGAGGCATTGGCCAGGCGGTCCAACGCGCTGTTCCCCAATATGGGATCTTCGAAGAGACTGAGCCACTCCTCCACGGCCCGGTTGCTGGTAATGATGAAGCTGGAAGAGCGGTGACGGCCGATGATCAGCTCGTACAGGTCGGAAGACTGCTGGGCCGTAAGCTTATGCAGGCCCAGGTCGTCCAGGATGAGCAGGTCGGGAGAGAGAACCGACCTGAAGGCGCGCTCCAGGGAGTTGTCGACCCGGGCCTGGGCCATGGCCCTGAAGAAATCGTCGGCGTGAAGGAAGCGGACGGTATGTCCGGCCCGGACGGCGGTGTAGCCCAGGGCCTGGGCCAGGAAGGTCTTGCCCACACCAGCGGGGCCAACCAGCAGGACGTGCTCGTGCTTGGCCAGGAATTCCAGGGAGAAGACGGCGTCCAGCAGTCGGCGATCCAGGGTGATGGACGCCGACCAGTCGAAGTCCTCCAATCGGCAGGTCTCCTCAAAGCCAGCGGCCCGGATTCTCAGCTCCATGCGCCGGTTGGCGCGGCGGTTGACCTCGTCACTGAGGATGATTTCCAGGAAGGAGGCATAGTCCAGTTGCTCCCTGCGGGCCAGGGCGATGCGCTCGGTCAGGGTGTCGGCCATGGCGCCCAGCTTGAGTTGCTTGAGCAGGGGTGTGAGTTCGGTAGTCATGGTCATGGGGAATCTCCTTAAGCCGTACGGCGGTGTTGCTTGGTATGGGAAAAGACGGATCCGGGCCTGGCGAAGCGGCCCTGGGGTAGCGACGCTGGCAACTCCGGGGTGGTCTCCTCCTCCAGGGCCTGGACCAGGATGCGTTCCAGGCGCGTGACGTCGATGAGGTCCACCTCCAGAGCCCGGCCGCAGGCGGCGTCCAGCCGCTTCGCGGTGTAGCGTTCCCCCAGGCGCAGCAGCTTGTGTCCCTGCCGGACTTTGGCCCACGGCAGGGGACCGTCGAAGAGCCGGTCGGCGAACTCGGCTACGGAGGGACCAAGTTCCTTTGCGCTGGCCTTGATGCCGTCGGGGGCCCTGGTGGTGTAGGCGGAAAGCTCAGCGGGATAGTCGGCATTGTCGGTGGACCTTCCGCCCTTAGGCTGGCGGACGTGGGTCTTGACCAGCTGGCCCCGGTGGTAGATGCGCACCAGCTTGCTGTCCACCCGGACCTCCACCTTCTGGCCAGGAGGGCAGAGGCTGGACGGTACTGAATAGAGCGCCTGCTGGCACTGGATATGATGGTCCTGGTGGACCTTGGCGTGGCGCCAGTCGGCGATCTCGTAGGGCTCGCCGTCCCAGGGGAACAGGGCCTGGCGCTCCTCGTCCTGGAAGACCACCAGGGGCTGCCTGAAGGTGGTGCCGTGGATCCGCTGTCCCGCCACTTGCAGACACCAGCGGTGCGCCTGAGTTCTGACATCGGCCAGGTCTTTGAACTCGCCCCCCTTGAAGAAGCGCTCGCGGGCGTACTGGACATTGCGCTCCACCTTGGGTTTGTCCTTGGGATGGCGGGCCCGGGCCGCATCGACGATGAAGCCCCTATGCTGGGAGTATTCCAGAAAGCCCCGGGTGAAGACGGGATGTAGGGGATCCGCCGTGGCCACCGCGGGAGGGCAGTTGTCGATGACCAGGTACTTGGGGATGCCGCCGAAGAAGGCCCAGGCCGACTCCAGGCCAGCGATGACGTCCTCCAGCTTCTGGTTGCTGGTGGGCCAGAGGAAGCTGTGCCGGGAGTACCCCAGCACCAGGATCAGCCCGTATACCACCCGCCGACGGCCGCTCTGAGGATCAGGGATCAGGCCCAGGCGGCCGAAGTCCATCTCGGCGACTTCGCCTGGAGGCGTCTCTTCCATGCGGATGGTGGCACGGCGAGGCCGTCGCCACTGGCGCCGGTGAATAAAGCCCCACACCGACTTGTAGCTCACGGAACAGCCGCGAGCCACCAGCAACTCGTGGATCCGGGTCATCTGCAGCCGGTCGCCGGTGAGCCACCGGTGGATCTGGTCAGCCCAGGGGTCCAACAATTCCTCGTTGGTCACTTTGGGCTTCAGCAGTCCCGCCTGGCCCAGGGCTGCCAGCCTGCTGACCTGGTCTGGAGTCGGGGGCGGCCCGTAGCGGGAAATTCCCGCCGCTGCCGCAGCGCTGAGGTACTTGCGGACTGTGTTCCGGGATGCACCGGTCCCCGATGCGATTCGGCGGTGTCCCTCGCCCAGCTTCCACCGCCGGATAATCTCCTGTATTTCCACTCTGGCAACCTCCCGGTACGCCATCCCTGCACCTCCATTCCTGAAGTGCAGCAATGGTCGCCGATTGGCTCCCAAAGAGTGGGTCAATGTTGCAGGAAATTTCCTGCTCGGAGTGGGTCAATGTTGCGGGAAATATTGGCCTTTAGTGGGTCAATGTTGTCGGAAATTCACAATTCCGGCTATTGGACCAATCCTGCGCCACCGCGTTCCCCGTCGCGGGATGAGGGTGGTGGGCTGTGGTACACCTGGCACCGGAACGGGTTCCTCACAGCAGACGCAGTAGCGGGCGGCGGGGGTGTTCTGGATACCGCAAGCCGACCAGTATCGCGCGGATGCCATCGCGTGCAGCCTCTTTGCGGCGGATATGTCGGCTACTCCGCGCGAGTCGCCGCTACCTTAAGCGATGAGGTGGACCCGTAATTTCGGACAGGTAGGCAAGTGAGAATTCCGCTCCTAAACTGAGGACAGCTGTTGCTGTCGGAAGGAGCAGGAAATGTCACAAGGACGCAGGAAACACAGCCCGGCTTTCAAGGCCAAGGTGGCTCTGGAGGCGCTGAAGGGCCAGGAGACGGTGGCCCAGCTGGCCGCCCGCTACGAAGTCCATCCCGGGCAGATTCAAGCCTGGAAGAAGGCCCTTGCCGAGGGAGCCTCCGGTGTCTTCGGCAACGGCAAGGACCAGAAGTCCCGGAACGACAAGTCCCGGAAGGACGCCGCCCTGGTCGCCCGCCTGTACCAAGAGATCGGCCAGCTGAAGGTGGAGCGGGATTTCTTGGTGGAGAGGTCCGGTCCATGAGTCCGGCCAGGCGGCGGCAGATGGTGGACCGGCAGCATCCATCCCTTTCCCTGGTGCGGCAGTGCGCGCTGCTGGGGGTCAGCCGTTCCAGCCTCTACTACCAGGCCCGGGCTGCCTCGGCAGAGGACCTGTCCCTGATGGGGGAGAGCGACCGGCGGTACTTGGAGACGCCCTTCTTTGGGTCCAGGCGTATGAAGGCCTGGCTGGAGCGGCGGGGGATGCCGGTGAGCCGGAAGCGGGTGCAGCGACTGATGCGCGCCATGGGGCTGCGGGCCATCTACCGGCGGCCTGGCACCAGCCGAAGGTCTCCGGAGCACCCGGTGTATCCCTACCTGCTGAGGGACGTGAGAATCACCCGTCCCAACCAGAGCCTGCCCCCGCGTAGGCGGGGGTGTGGGCCGCGGACATCACCTACCTGCCCATGGCCCGGGGGTTCCTCTACCTGGTGGCAGTGATGGACTGGCACAGCCGGTACGTGCTGGCCTGGCGGCTGTCAAACACCCTGGAGGCCGGCTTCTGCGCCGAGGCGCTGGAGGAAGCCCTGGGTCAGGGACAGCACCAGGTGTTCAACACCGACCAGGGAAGCCAGTTCACCAGTTGGGAGTTCACCCAGGTCCTCCAGGAGCGGGGGGTGAAGATCAGCATGGACGGGAAGGGGAGGTACCAGTACAACATCTTCGTGGATCGGCTGTGGCGGACGGTGAAGTACGAGGAGGTGTACCTGAAAGCCTACACCAGCGTTCTGGAGGCCCAGCGGGGGCTGGAGGACTACTTCCGGTTCTACAACGGGCTCAGGCCCCATCAGGCCCTGGGCTACCGGACTCCGGCCGAGGTGTTCTATGGGGAGCAGGATGAGGTGGAAGGGGACTCTAATGGAAGGAGGGGTTCACCGGGACAGGAGACCGAATCACCGGCAGGAGAGTCGGGATTCTCACTTAGTTCGGCTTTAATTCTGTCTAAATAATGGGTTCCACCTCAAAGCGTCCAGATAATGCCCAGCATTGTCATACCAGAGGTCTATACGTTCGATTTCGTCCATTTGCCTCTAATCATTAGAAAGCCTGTTCGAGACTAAGAAGTTATAAACCAGGTGAACCGCTATGTCTTGGTTGCTAATGGTTCCACTGGTCATTTTACCTAAGAAACTCATTTGCATCACGGAATAATTAAGCCAGAATGCAGCGTTAAGAGTACCGTCACTATTAGTTGACCGCCTTACATTCTCCAGAATTTCCACAATTAGAGTGGCTTGTTCACGCGAAACTCTTCCCCCAGTCAGTTGGCTGGCAACTTGTGGGAACATTGGAGCCCATGTCAAGATCCGGTCGAGCACTTCGTCTACGTCTAAGTCTCCGACTTGCATTGACTGGGCGTTTTGGCTACCCCTGCTCTGTAAACTACGTTCTTTTCGTTTAATTTCATCAAGCTCTCGTTTCCGCTCTCTCTCGTTTTGGCGACGTATATGTTCTTGCCTGCGCTGCTCCTCCCTACGGGCGACCTCACCTTCTATCGCAGTCTTTAGTGCTTCTTCCGGCATTCCCGAAGCTTGCAGACGTACCACATAGGTGCCACAGAGATGGTCATGCCAGCCCCGTTTATTCGGATCTGCAGCAACCCAGAGATTGACCAAGTATATGGAGAACGGAGACAACAACTCCCGACCAATAGCTTGAGTCAAGGTCGGTTTTTCTCCGCTGATGTTCACCACTTGTAGTTTACAGACCATTTTACCTACGGTTTGCCCTCTAGCGGCGGTAAAGACGACGCGATAAGAAATCCAACCTAGGAAGACGACAAAAGTGGCAGCCTCTGGGAGTGGAAAGCCGAGTAATAGCAAGGGAATGGCATCAATTGTCCAGGCTGCCATCCGAATCCAGAATCCCATGAACTCCATATTTGTGTCGGTGGTTTGATAGGTGGTTATAGATGGCGTGTACTGGATTTCCTGCACGGGCTGAACATTTCGCGCGCCGCAGTTCTGGCAAAATCGGGCCTCATCGTTTACTTCCTTACCGCAGATAGTACAAAACATCTATAGTTTCTCCTCGGCCATTGGGTCTGGTTTCCTTGGCACGTCCGCAACATCTATGCTGCCACAATTTGGCTGTGTCAGCCGTAGGATTCGTCGTCCCAGGTTGCCCACTGGCAGTTCGAAGACTGGAACCAGAGATGGCCCGTGAACCATTTTGGAGGCAAACAGGCGATGATTCTTACACATAACTCTCTTGGTGAACTGAATCCTAAGTTTCATTGAGAACTAGACCAATCCACACGAAGGCTTTTTCGGACTTCAACAATCTAGGTGTGAAGCCCGACACATGCACTACTGACTTGGTCGGATGCATCTGTTTACTCGGTACTCCTCCGGGCTACAGCTTTGATTATAGCTCCTATACTTGGATGCCCAGAGCCACTGTACCCAAGGTTTGACGCTTGGTAGCGATGAAGCCGACATGATATGCCCAGCCAATCACCAGGTTTACAAGGATTGTGAGAGGACTGTCCACTAAACCCAAAAACAACCCCAGTTCGAAGTTGACAATGGATAGCAGTATCCCGTTAATCACCGCTGCCGCCAGCCGAATCCAGAAGCCCATGTATTCCACGTTCTGGGCTCCCTGCTCGAATTACGGCATCCTCGGCGCATAGGTAGGCCCTCCGGCCTGCGTGACCCACGCCGCGCCGCAGTTGTCGCAGAAGCGGGCGTCGGGGTCTGATTCCCGGCCGCAGGTGGGGCAATAGATGGGGTGCGGGTCGTCAATGTATGCCACTGGTTAATCTCCTGGAAGCTAGTACTACAACGACGAGTTATGCTGGTAATATGACGGGGTGAAGCAGGCAATCGGGGTGGTGGAGTGTGATGGAGGCGTTGGAGTTTCAGCGGGTCTACGAGTCCTTTGGCGAGTTTCATTCCTTTTGCGCGCCGGCTTTCGGGCGCAAGCAGTGGCGGGAGCACAGCCGGAATTATCTACAGGCGCTGCTGGTGCAGGGAGAAGAACGGCGCAACGCCGAGAACCTGTCGGAATCGGTGGGAATTTCGGCTCGTGCGATGCAGCGGTTTCTCACCGAGGCCCGCTGGGACGACGATGCGGTAGTAGGTCGGCTGCAGGAATACCTGGCCCTTCGGCTGGGGCACCCGGAGGGGGTTTGGGTATTAGACGGCAGCGACTTTCCCAAACAGGGACGGAAGTCGGCGGGCGTGGCGCGGCAGTACTGCGGGCGCCTGGGCAAAGTGGCCAACTGTCAGGCGGGGATGTTTCTGGCCTACGTCAGTCCCCTGGGCCGGGCTCTGGTGGACAAGGGGTTGTACCTGCCGGAAAGTTGGACTTCGGACGAAGCTCGGTGTGCGGCGGCCGGGGTGCCGACAGAGCGGCGGGGCTACCGGTCCAAGACGGAGTTGGCGCTGGAGTTGTTGACACGGGCCGTGGGGTTGGGCCATCTGCGGGCCCAGTGGGTAGCCGGAGACGATGCCTTCGGGATGTCTCCGTCCTTGCGGGACGACCTGGCTGCCCTGGGGATGCGCTACGTGCTGGACGTTCCCGGCAACACTACCTATTGGCCTCTGGAGCCAGCCTGGACCCGTCCCGAGTATTCAGGGACGGGACGTCCCCGCAAACCCAAGCTACAGGAGGGACAACGCCGGACTATGGAGCAAGGCCGGGACGAATTGCCCCAAGAGGCTTGGCGGGAGATCACGGTGGCCCAGGGAAGCCAGGGGCCCCGGGTCTACCAGTTCAGCGCCCAGCGGGTGCGGGCCACCAGGAAGCACAAGCCTGGCGAGGAGGTGTGGGCGGTGTGGCGCCGGAACCTGGACGACAGCGAACCCCGCTATTACCTGTCCAACGCTCCTGAAGACACTACCCTGGAGACCCTGGCCTATGTGGGCGGGTCCAGATGGCACATTGAAACGGAGTTCCAGACGGACAAGGGCGACTTGGGACTGGATGAGTACGAGACCAGGAGTTGGGCTGGCTGGCATCACCACATAGCCATGTGCCTGCTGGCCGGAGCCTTTCTGCTAGGGTTGCAGCAGGATTGGGGGAAAAAAGATGCCCCCCATCACCCGACCGCAAGTGTACCGGGTGGTGCGTGAGATGCTGCCCCGAGAGCGGTTCGGGCCCCAGGAGTTGCTGCTCTGGCTGAAGGAGACTCAGCTGCGTAACCAGCGAGCAAGCCACTCTCACGCCAGACGCCGCGCCGCCCGCCGCCACATCAGGCCGGATACTCCACCCTGAAGTCGTCGTTGTAGTACTAGTGGTACGTCCCAATTCGTCATAAGGTTGGCTGCAATCTTGCACTCTGAGATTCCTTCCTCAAGGTACCCTTGTAGGGGGATGTATTTCGCCATCATTCCAAGGAAGGAACCAAGGTTCAAATGAGCGTTGGCACTGAGCGGATGGTTGTCTACAATCTTGCGCCGCCACGAGATGTTGGCATCCAAGTAGGAGAAGAGGGATCGCATTGTAATGTCTTGGAGGGCTATTTGGAGCATGGTGTCATCGACGGTCGGAGCTAGGCTTCTAATTTGATCCATCGCTGCGGTTTCGATTTGGACTTGTTCGTCCGAGATGTTTGGAAGCTCAAACAAATCTTGGGCTAACCCGGCTGCACCACTGCCATCTATTCGTGTGGCCGCAATTGTCTGGAAATTTATTTCCCAGTCAATAGACGCAGCCCAAAGATAACTTCTCCATTCAGGTTCTTGTACATCCATTGAGATATTGCGTAGTAGTGTGGGGGCATCCTGTTGCTCCGTCCCTAAACGGAACGTGTCGAACTCAACTCCGACGGCTTCGGTGATTGCCGGCCGGTTCATGTGGTTTACATCTTCCGTCATCAACCATACGAACCTGTAGATGTTCTCCGCCAATTCCAAAACGGCATTCCTGCCGATGACACATGCCAGGCGGTCACCAATTTCAGCCAATGCGAACTGCCCTCGTATTTGTGCGGTTAATGAATCGGGAGTCTGCCCGGGCAAAACCCCGGCGAGGCAATCCCCGAGCATGTGAATGCTCGATAGATTTGGCTTATTGTTCCCATCCAGCCAATTGTCTACGGAGGTTTCTGAGACACCCATCTTGTCGACAAGTTGCTTTCTACTAAGGCCCGCCTCTGTTAACAGTCGCCTCAACACCAGTCCGCCCCCGTTTTCCCTTGCCCAAGTCGGCACCTCAGGGGCTGGTGGAACCCTTTGACACATACGAAGCAGAGAGAACATCCGAAGGGCTGCATCAACAGCAACCAGCCTGAGAATTCCGGGGAGAGCTACTTCTGTGTCAATTCTCCTTGTCGATTGGCTTTGAAGCATCCCGACGAGGCGGTCCCATTTGTGGGCTGCCCTGGCGATGGCACAGCCCGCAATCACAGGCATCGAAACGTCATACTCATCGAAAATCGGTGGGATAGGAAGCGTTCCTGTTTCCACCAAGGCTTTGCCCAACGACAGAAAGAACTCCATTTCATTGTGCTCGCTCATTGGTTTCCCTGAAAGGTATCGGCGGACAGTCCGTGGGTCCGGGGACTCTATTTCGACTTCAAGAGCCTTCATAACAGCGGCTATAACCACGCCACTGAATGGAAGACGTACCCGGTTGTTGTTGGTTGAAAATTTCTTCTTTTGGGGCATGTTTGGTTGCCTCGTCCCAAATCGTTTTGCAGATGGTTGGGCCGCAGGAATTTAGGGTAACTCTATCGTTCAGGTCCTGCTGTGGACAACAGGGCGGTTGACGGTCTTTGAGGTGGAACCCGATAGCAAAACCATAGACGGTACGACAGACGCGCATTACCGTCTCCTGCAAGCGATTCACATAGTTGTTAGCGAGGGAGGGGTCTGCTCTGCTGGTTTCAGGGGGAAGGTGACCGCGCAGATGTTCTGCACAGGCTTCGTGTGGCTAGGCTACAGAAATCCGGGCCCGTCCCCTACCAATGGGCGCGGCCGACGTTACTGCCGGAGGTCTTCCGTTGTTAGCGGTTTATGGTTTGGCACCAAGTGCGCCACTATTGGTTCCTCCATCTGGCGGCCACCTCCTTGTCCCGCTTGGGACGGGTCAAGCTTTCTGTTTGTACCAAAGGGGAGGAACCGGAGGAACACAACAGGGCCGAGGACAGAGTGTCCTCGGCCCTACGCAAATCAGTCCCGAGCCCATGTTGGCGGCTTCGTGGTTACTCTACGACTGCCTCCCCGTAGAGACGCTCCAATCGCTCGTCCGCCCATACAATGGTAGCCGCTGCCAAAACCTTGCCCTCGAAAGCCCGCTCTGCTTCGAGCAGTTCCTCATTCGTGGAGTCCTCGGTCAGCTCCAGTTCCTCGAAGTTGTCCCTGTGTACCTTCATGCTGAGGAGTGCGTCGCTGTAGTCGGGACGGGCCTCCGCCCAGAACTCGTCATACGAGAACCCCGTGTCGCGAATGACCTCCTCGCAGAGGGCGCGAGCTTCCTCGGTCGCGCAATCGGCCTTATGTGCCGCGATGAAGGTGTCAAGCTCATCCTCGGTGGGGGTGAGGTCGCGGGCGATGCCCTCCGCGAGGACCGCCTTCTCGTTCACTATAAGGGTAATCGTCGCAGCGTCAGCTTGGTCTTCGGTCATCGTCGTGTCGTGGATACGGCGAAGCGTGGATGCCTTCCTGACCTCGCCACGAGTGACGGGGAGCCCAGAAACCGTTACCACAACGGCGTCGTCTCCCTCCGCCTGGGCATTAATGTGGGCGAATTGCCCCTGTTGCGCGGCGCTGGTGGTCACGATGCCCACACCAACGGCAACGGCTAGAGCCGCGAATATTGTTGATCCGATGAATAAGCGTTTCATCGCTTCCTCCATGCCTCAGTCTACTTCATAATCGTTCATAGTGAAAGTTTTGACCGAGCACCAGCAACTCTTGAAGAAGAAAATCTCACCCTGCTTGTTCATGGCCAGGCCCAGCCTTATAGACGCCTTAGCGTTGATGGGCCAGGTCAACCACCCGAGGTTCGTGCTGGATTCGAAGCACTTGCCAAAGTCGTTGCCGCCGATGATGCAGGTCTGCTGGGTGAAATCGGTCAGGTCATAACTGTTGCCCGAATGATAGTAGCGGATCTTTGGGTCGGTGAACCCGTTGAAACAGAACTGGAACTTGAACTTGCACCTTCCATCAGGCACGACCCCGGAATTGGTGTGGTAATACGTCAGCATCGTGTTCTCGCTTTTGTACTCTGAGGTGCTAGCGTAGGTGCGGACGATGATGGAAGCGAAGTAGAGACTGTTCCACTGCTTCACCACGTCCACGTGTTGCTCGTTCCTGCTCACGGTATGTGCGCTTGCGGTGTCGGGCATCATCGCCACCAGCGCAACCGCCACCAGCGCGAAAGCGACGAGAGCAAGCGTGGGTATCATTCTCCCTGTCATATAGGCTCCTTTTGTTACTCTGCAATTAATGGAACCCAGTTGACCACCCGGCCCTGGCTGAGGTGGACCAGGAATTGCGGCGGCGACCCCTGTGGATGACTGCCGCACGGACAAACGCCTGCGCGGGCCGAAAGGCAATTTCACGGTGCGGGTGACGATAACATATATGTCAATACGTTACAACTCTTACTTTGTGTTTCTCACACAATCCTATGTACGTGATGAAACGGCACCAATGTGAAAGAGGCCATCACATTGCAGTCAAAACGTGCAAGTCGTAGTGCGTGCGGTTCTCATATTGCGGCGGAACACGCCAATCTGAACCCCCACCGCCCTGGCAACTGATAGGTTATATCGATACTGTCCTGCAATTGGGCCCGACCGTGTTTTCTCCTCTGGCGCCGACCCCCCGAAGGGTTGTAAGGGCCGTCAGGTGGATACCGTACCGGCTGCGGGCGTCCCTGCGCGGGGGAACTTTGTTTAGAGGCGAAGGGCGGGGCCGACGCGTCCTGACTTTGCCCGCACACGAATGAGCACGCTCGCAGTGCGGGCGTAGGTAACGTTGCGGTCTAGACGTACCCACTCATGGGGTGTGACAACATCATGTTGCCGGGGACCCCGTGGTCTAAGTCCCTGCCGGGACGCCGGAGATTGGGCGCCGGATTGCCCCCAAAGTCGGGGTAAAGACGGGCGGGTGTTGTCCCGCCGTCCGGGGTTGGACCTCCCCACCGAGGAAAAACGGGAAGCGGCCGGGCACTGATGACACGGAGTCCAGCAGGTGGCCAACCTGACCGGGGCTGGTGGGTATTGCCCAACAAGCGGGATTCCATCGTCAGGCCCATCGCCGCCGGGGCCACTTGGAATCTCTGGGCGTACTCCGGGAGGGGGTAGCTTCTGGCGATGATGCGGGAGGCGACCGCGGGGGAATTGTGGATACCGGGGAGCGCGGTCGGGAACACCAGTGGGCTGACCGTTTGGAACGCGGTGTCGGGCATATAGATGGGGCCAGGGTTCAGGACCAGTCAGCAGCCGGTGCTCGGGGCGGAGCGCACCAGCCTGGTGGACGGCGGCCCTGCGCCTTCCATGGAATGGGTGTCCGTTCTCGCCAACCCCGTCTTCCGACGGTTTCAGCCCTTACGCAACCTGCTCAGGGGGACGTACGGCCTCACGGCCCCTAGCGAAGCCGCTCTTCCAACTCCCGGACCCGGGCTTCGGCAGTATCGGCGTGGGTCTGCTCGGCATCATCGCGGGCGCGATCAGCATCGCGTGCCGTCTCGGCGCTGTCGGCCCGGGCGCGCTCATCCTCCAGGGTGGCGATGGGTAGCCCCGTGGCCGGGTCGTGGAATACCAACTGGCCGCTCTGCCAGCGCAGGTACAGGTTCAACGCCGCGCAGTACCCCTGCAAGCTGCCCCGGGCAGTTCCTCGATGTCCAGGGCAACATACTCCCCGTCCACCACCGCTCCCCGGCCAAGCGAGTTCCGTGATACCGCCCCGATTCGTCGAACCGCCAGTATTCCGGTATTCCCAGGGCGGCGTAGTCCCGCCGCTTCTCTCCCACGTCTATCTCCGCCGTGCTCTCCGACGCCACCTCCAGCACGAAGTCCGGTGGCTTCTGCTGCTCCGATATGATGTACCCATTGCTGGCTTCATACAAGGCCGGGTCCACGCCAAAGGCCACCAGCAGGTCGGGCCGCCGGGCCCGGGCCCTGTTGAAGCTGGGGTCGGCCACGATCCAGCGGTCGGCCTCCACCAGGGTCGTCTCCGGTCTGCCCAGGTGCAGGGCCAGGTAGCGGGAGTTGCCGGTCTTGAACAGGCGGTCGTACTGGGTCATCTCGTCGGGCTCGCGCTGGGGCGGGTCCGGCAGCCGGAACCGGCCCGGGTCATGGGGTGTCTTGGCGGTGGTGTTGGGCGTAATCATTTCGCACCTGGCGGCTGGCGGCGGCCCCGGAACGATGCAGGGCTGGGAGTCGCCGCTCTTTGGCTCTCCCTGAAGGCGTTCTACCCAAGAACATTGTACACCACCGGGCGATTCCAGGACGACGTGAGTCGTGACGATGGCTGCCCGAACGGACCGTACCAAACGCGCACCCTACCCGCCCGTTGTCCGATAGGGTGCGGGTTATCCCCTTAGTCCCCGCACTAAACCTGGTCCGGCTCCCGCCGCTGCAACATCACGCCGTAGCCCCTTTCGTCCACAAAGTGGGTTACCGTCACCCGGCCCCGGCTGTCGTAGCCGCTGGTGTAGGCGAACTCCACCTCGGCCCCCCAGGGAACGTGCCCGCCGATGCGGATAGTGCCGCCGCCGGGGTTGTTTCCGCCAGCCCCCGGACCACCGGCGCCGCGCACCACCACGCCGTTGCGCCCGCCCTTTTTCCAGGCCAGCACCTTCAACTCGGCGGGGACCACCAGTTCCTCGCCGGACGGCCGGAACAGGACCTCGTACAGCCGCCGCAGTACGTTCCCCGACGGGGTGCGCTTGCCGTTCATGATCTGGGAGAGGTAGCCGTTGCTGACGCCGACTCGTCGCGCCACCTCATTCTGGCTGAGCCCCAGCGCATCCATCCGGTCCCACAGGGCCCTGGGGTCAACGGTGGGACGCTGGGCAGCCTCGACTTTGACTGGAGCCTGCAACTCCGCCTCCACCCGCGCCTGGACCTGGGGACCGAAGTGGCGGTCTCCCCGTGCCGCCTGGGACAGGTAGCTGCGTGAGATGCCCACCCGGTCCGCCAGTTCCCCCATGCTCAGGCCCACCTCTCTGGCCTGCTCCCGGATGTAGTTGCTCCCTGAGTCACCGACGCGGCCGCCCGGGCGGTAGACCACGCCCTGGCCGGGGACCTCGCCCAGGACGGCCATTACCTTCTCCCGCAGGTCGGGAGTCCAGGGCAGGCGCCCGTTGGCCACCGAGCACAGGTGGCTGTAGTTGACGGCCATCAAAGCGGCCAGTTCCTTGAGGGTGAGGCCCTTGCGCCGGGCGGCGGCCCTGAGCTCGCTCTCGGTCTTGCCCTGGTTCTCAAACTTGCTCTCCGAATGGGGCTGGGCCTCCGTGTCCTGTAGGGCGTTGGTGTCGCGCTGGCCGTCGAGAGTGACTGCAAGGTTATTGGTGGTCTCGGTGCTGTTGCTGTTGCCGATAACGGTGGTCATGTCGCTTCCTCCGAAAGGCGGAAAGCGAGGCGGTCCGAATGGACCGACCCCGCTCTCCGGTTCAAGATGCAGGTCGTTGGGTGCGGTCCATTCAGCCGCTTTGGTCGTGGTCGCCAGATTGGGAAACACGAAGAGCGGGGCCGCCTTCCCGCACTTGGGAGAGACGACCCCGCTCGTTGGCGCCTATTCGATTGTCAGTGGCGGCTCACGCAGCCACCCTGGTCTCCGCCGCCCGAAGCGTGGCGCGGCGGGACTTGGGACTTATTGCCGGTTCACCCATTGATCCACCGTTTGGTGGCCGCCGGGGACTCAGGATGTTCGTTGTTGCTGTGTTTCACCTCCTCGATGTGGTTATGGTTGTGGTTGTCGCCGTTGTCGCTGACGTTCTGGCCGTGGTTGATGTGGTTGCCGCTGGTGATGAAAATGGCGCTGGGCATTGGCCAAGGGCACCTTCTGACCCTCCAGGATCGCCCCCATTCCACCGGCTATCGGCATCAGCCTGTGCCTCTCTGCTGTGCTGGACGCATTACGCCCACGGTCCGGCCCGGCTCGGCAACGGATATACTGAGTCGGCGAGGTGGGGCATGACGCACCACGCCCTGGGTCGAGGGCAGCAATGGCGAAGGCTGGAATGAGGGTTGGCGAGAGGCGCAGGCAGCCCAGGGTAACGCTCAGCCGCTCAATCCAACCGCCCGGTGCCGGACGCACTACGCCCAAGGCAGGTTGGAGCAACTCGGAACGACGGATTTGGGGCTGGCGAAAGGCGCAGTTCGTCCTTGGCGTGATGTCCGGGAACTGTTTTGCGAGAGAGTGGAAGGGGCGCAGTAGTGCCAGCAGCCACGCAGTCAGCCAGCGCGCCGGTGGAAACCGCGTCGCCAGGGAGAGCGTCCAGCCTGTCGCCGCCGTTGGCGAACCGGAGCGGGTGGGGCCTGCGGCCTGATTACTGCTGGTACGGCAGCTACGTTGCAGACGTGAGGGAGCGGCCGGACGGCGAAGCCCGGTCCAGCCGCAGCATGAGGGGTGAGCGCAACTTCGTGTGCGCTCGGTGAGTTGGAGCGAAGGGTTCAGGTCCTGGTCTACCGCGTTTGTTCCAGTCTTCGCCTCCTGGACGATGTTGGCGATGCTGACGACCGGCGCCAGGCTGGTGTGATGTCCCGCATCGAACCGGTCGCCGGAGGAGCAATGCTCGACCCCTGTTCCGCATCACGCAGCGGGCGGGCGCTTATCCCCTGATGGTCTGCCGCCGGGAGAGCAGGGCTCGATCCCTAGCGAACAAACCGGGTCGGGGATGGACCCTCCAGTTTTCTGGGCTGAAAACACTGGCAAAAGCCGGACAACACATTCAGTATCGCCCAGCCCGCCGTCTCGGGGAAGGGGCAAAGCGCAGCAATCAGGCCATCCAAGACAAAGTGCTCGCTCTGGAGTCGCAGCATCAGCATGGCCGTTCCGCTCACGTCCCCGGCGCCCTAATTCCGCCAGAATCCGAAGGTGAGGAAGCACCGCAGCACGAGTCGGTTCAGGTCACGATCAGATCGTCCGGGCTCTTTGAGAGGCGCCGCCAACCCGCCCCCTCCAAATAGGCGCCTTTTCCAACGCCCCGACCAGGGTGGGGGTCAGCCATCGGCCATCCTCGAACCGGGTCAAGGTGCGCGGACTGGCCCCAGAGTCTCCACCGCCCGGGCCTTGCCCTGCCGCTGGACAACTGTCCAATTTCCAACGTAGCGCTGTCCAATCATGCCGACTCCAGCCATTGGACAACTGTCCGATTCTGAACGTGGCTCTGTCCAACGGGGCTGGAACCTGCTCTGGAACCCAGGTGCTAGCTGCAACCGTCCAATAGCAACTGTCTCGAATGTCAAGAGGAATTACCGAGATTAGCGGTCAGGTCGCGCCAGGGCGAGTGATGCTTGATCATGGCATTGAGGATGGTGAGCAACTTGCGCATACAGGCGACGAGGGCGACCTTCTTCGGCTTGCCAGCGGCCAGCAGTCGTTGGTAGAGGTCCCTGATGACGGGATTGTGCTGGCTGGCGACCATTGCTCCCATATACAAGACCGACCGCACCCGGGCGCGCCCACCCCAGACAGTGCGTTTGCCACGCATCGTTCCGCTGTCCCGGTTGAAGGGGGCCACGCCCACCAGGGCGGCGATCTGCCGACGGTCCAGCGTGCCCAGTTCGGGGAGACAGGCCAGCAAGGTGAGGGAGAGCTGCTCACCCACTCCGGGGACGGTGCGCAGGAGGTCGTCCTTCTCCCGCCACACCGGACTCCGGCGCAGCGTCTGCCTCAGCCCCTGGTCCAGGTCGTTCAGCTCCTGCTCCAGCCAGGCGATGTGGGCCTCGATGCGGGGTCGCACGGCGCTGATGGCGGTTCCCAGGCGGTTCTTCTCGGAGACCAGCATGGTCATCACCTGGTGCCTGCGGGCTACCAACGAGTTGAGGACTTGCGTCTCTGCATCCCGGAGCGGGCGCACCTTGGGACGAACCGCATCAGCGAAGTGAGCCAGGACCGCCGCGTCCAAAGCGTCGGTCTTGACCAGCGCTCCGGTGGCCTTGGCGAAGTCCCGGACCTGACGCGGGTTGGCGACCACTACCGGCAGCCCTGCAATTGCCAAAGCTGCCACCAACGGCAGTTCCAAGCCGCCGGTAGCCTCCAGCAGGACCAAGGTGGGACCCAGGCCCTCCATCTGGGAAACCAGTTCTCCCACTCCGGTTTCGTCGTAGGAGACCACCCATCTCTGACCCGTGGGACGGACCGCTACGTCAACCTTGGCCTTGGCCACGTCAATGCCTACGTAGATTCCTTCAAGCCCCATGATCACCTCCTGTGGATTGCCGGCCCGTCCTTGCACGATGCGGGCTTGGTTAGCCCAGGCAACTGTTCGGGCTCTATTGAGAGATGGATGCGGCGACCCTCGCTATCGGACGGCCTTCCAAGACCTTAGGGGGTTCGGTCTGCCGCACCCAATGGGAAAGATTATTCCCACATAACCAAGATACAAGGGGGTGGTTTCCCTCGATTTCAGGTTCAACCGGACAACATTGGACACCTGTCCACCAACCTCCATCTCCTGTACACGGGTATGACACCCCGGCGGCCCGTCCAAATCCGCTGTCCCAAAAGGGATGACTCGCAAGTCCCTGCTTTTAGGGTACCAGGCCAGCCCGCCGGGGCCATCATCGACTTGAGCAACCGTCTCAAGGTCAGAGCGCCCTGGTACCTGCCGTTACCCAGCCGGCGTTGGTGGAAGGAGACCCTCGCGGTGTGGCGGCGCCGTCCCCGTGCCTGATCCATCGCCCTGTCAACCCGCTTGCAAAAATACAAGTGGGCCGGAACCGGACCTTACACGGGATTGCTCGCAAATTCGGCATTCGGGCCACAATCCAGCCCCGTTTCAGGTTCAAAATGGCCTCGACTTGTATTTCTACAACTGGCGTCAATTCATGTACACGGGTATAACATCGAACCCGGCCCTGGCGGGGTCCTGGAGGGGTGATTTCGCAACCGGAAGCGAGACGGGACGACCGGGCGCCGCCGGTCCCGGGTTCCTTGTCCTCCGCCCTTGAACCGCCCTCCAGGTCAATGACATCCGGGTCAGAATCGCCATTGGCGTAGCAGACTCCGCCCGGTTCACTCGCCAGGACGGCTCAACGGAGAACTGGGCTTCGGGAGTTGGCCCAGGACGCAATGGGGCCAGGGTCGGGCGGCGCAACGGAAACGCCGAATGGGGATTGGCGAAAGACGCAGTTCGGCCAGGGTGTAAGTCCTGGGAACCGCTACGTGAGGGAAAGGGTGAGGAACGCAGCGCGGCAACGGGCTACGCCGTCAGCGTCCAGCCCGGTGTCAATCGCGTGGCAATGGTTAGCGTCCGGTCCGGCATTTCGGGGAACCGGAGCATGTTGATCCTGCGGTGCCGCTGCCGGTGTTCAGCAGCTACGCCGCAGGCGTGGGGAAGCGGCCAAGGCGTTGTCCACGCTCCAACCGCAGGGGTAAGAGAGTGCGCAGCGTGCCGTCGCTCCGCTATGTAGAACCGAAGGATAGGGAATCCGGGACGCCGTGCTGTTTCGGTACGCCACCTCCTTGATGATGATGAACGCCGTTGGGTCGGGATACCGCCTGGGTTCGGGTTGCCTGGTGAAACGCGCCGCGCGTTTCCTGGGTATTGTTTCCGGCTGGGGCGCCGCGAGCAGGACTCACGAATGCCTCAGCCAGGGTGAGAACGGAGCGCCGCTAAACGCTCCGTCCCCTCCGTCCAGTCGCAGGAGTGACTAGCTCATGCCACCGGGCGGGTGTCCATCGGACCGGAGGGATCAGCCCCGGACCGCTGAACGGGTGCCCGGCAGCCGGAGGACTTAAACACTCCAACCGCCGGACTGGACCGGGGACGGAGGACTTAAACACTCCGCCTGGTCCGGTCCGCGCTGCTTACAGAGAGCTTACGTCAAATCCGCAGCGGCAGCGTTCCCTCTTGGGGACCTTCGGGAGAGCGAATCATCCCTACGGTCAGACCCGGGCTCGAGGGGGCGCCCCCAGGTTTCTATGGCGGGAAACCCTGGAAAAGCCAGATAACCATTCAATCGTCGCACACTCCAGGACCGTTGCATAGTCCCTTGCAGCACCCCACCGGCAAATTGTTAACAGGAATGGAACCGGCCCTTTCGCAGACACTGCCTGCGCCGGAGCTTCATCCGTAGCGTCCGCAGCGGCCACCGGAGCCTGTCCTGCCGCCTGCGGGCGTCCTCCATGGCCTTGCGGCGCCAGTTGGTCTGCGGGGGCAGGGTCAGCCCGTGTTCCTCCAGGAGCGCCAGCTCCACCGGCATGAGCCGCTCCTCGTCGCGCAGCCACTCCAAACCCCGGCCCCGGCCAGCAGGGCCTGGTTCAGGGCCGTCCGCATCCGCCGGGACAGCCTGCCGCTCTCCGGGCTGGCCGTGAGGGTCCGGTGGTCCACGTCCAGGTCCGCCGCCGCCCGGCGCGGCCCCTTGTCGCGCACCAACTCGTCCAATAGGGCCATCAGCCGCAGGTGGCGCAGGTCCTCCACGCTGCGCTCCGGTCGATGCCCGTCTGCATTGCATCCATCCCTAGCTCCTCCTTGGCGACGGGTTGCAGAAATGCAACTTTCAGCTAGGGCTTCTGCAACTCCGGGTTGGAACGGGGACTTACGAAAAGTGTTAACCGGCAATCCCCCGCAGGCGGCCTGTTTCCCCCGATTTCAGCTACGAAACCGCCCGAATTGCATGTCTACAACCGGCGTCCATCTCCTGTACACCCCAATGACATCACGGGAGGGGCCGCCGGCATAAGGCCCTGCGCGCCCCCGCACCAATGCGGGTCCCCAGGCGCCCCCGCAGGAATGCGTGCCCTCGCGGGAGGTTATGCCGGGCGTCCGAGTGGTTCACACTGGCTGGCGGCGTTGGCGAACAGACCCATCGTCACAGCCCTGGAGAGGTGAACGACGTGCTGCTGCGACCGATACTCCGACCCGGTTCCCCACCCACGGGCCGCCCGTCCCGCCAAGGGCCGCGTCTTGTTGACCCCTGGAGGGGGAAATGCACGATTTCGCGCCGGGGTGTCCTGATTTCTTGCAGACCCCCTAACCCGGTTTTGCGTCCCGGGGCTGGACTGTGCCCTTTCAACCAAGTGTTAACAGGTTCGGGGCACATTTTCGCCCGATTTGCGCCTGTTTCAGCTTTGAAACCAGCAGTTTTCCGGTCTCATTACAAGAACCAAATTCGTGTACACCCCCCAATACGCAAAGCGGGAGGTGAAAAATCGAGAGCCTGAAAGGGGCTGCATCCGTGCGGCCCCCTATGGGGGGTCTTTTCCGCTGCCCGGATGGTCCACACTCGCCAGTGGCGCTGCCGAAGATGCCGGCGGCCCAAATCAACCCGAAACCATGCGAGGTGAATGAGATGACCCGGAAGCCGATGACCCAGCTTGACACGGAGGCACGATCGCACACCACCGACGAGAGGATATGCGTGAAGAGACGAGACAACACATCGAGCCGGGAGTCTGCGTCCACGTCAGTATCCACGCAGCACACCGCCCTGGAGTAGGAGAGGCTGCATGTGGGGCTGAACGCCGGGGCAGGACCAGTTCCGTCCAGCACGTAACGCACCGGCACATCCCCGGCCATTTTGGGGGCTTTTTCCAGGTCAACGCCGTTTTTCGCCCCGTCATGCACCCCCACGTCAATCGGGTTTTTCGCTTCCAGGCCGGAACCGGCCCTTAACTCGAAGTGTTCACCGGTCACGTCCAGTAAGGGGTCGATTTCCCCTGTTTCAGCTTTGAAACGACCCACCCGGCGGTTCGCTGCAAAACTCAATCTCCTGTACACCCCCACGACAGCAGGGGAGGCGCCGGATGCCAGGGGACCCGTGAGGGTTATCAAGGTTGGTAACGCTCACAGGTAGTTTCCCGCCGCCATCCCGTTGCTCACACTCTCTGGCAGCAGCGGCAAAGACGCCGCCAACCCAAACCAATACAAGGTGAACGAGATGATCCTGAATCAGCAAACCCAGCCAGACGCGGAGGCCCTATCACACGCCACCAACGAGAGGATATGCGAAAGGACACCAGAAGAAACAGACGGGGGCGTTCCCCCGGGAGCAACCGGAAGTCCGGCAACGCCAGCCGGAAGACCCCAGGGGGAACATCCCCGAACCATACCGAGCAAGAGCGAGCGCAGAAGCAGACGGGGCTGCGCATCCTGGCCCGGATCATCGCCCGCGCTCACCTGAGGCGGCAGTCAACCTGGGCCGCGCCATCGGACCATCAGGCTGAGGAATGAGCAACCCGCGAAAGCGGCGCCGAATCCGCAGGCCACCGTTCTCCGCCTGGGTTGGCCCGAGACATTCGCACTTGCGGCCCCATTCCCTTAACTCAAACCTGCTGCTCATGCCCATGTTCCATACACCGGAGGCACTGACACTTGCCTAATGACCGCCAAGCTCCCCGTCTGCTACGCTCGATACATGAGCGTCTCCGACCAGAAACTGCTGCACCACCTGAGCCGTATGCCCCTGGCTGACACGGCGGAACTTGCGATGATCCTGGGTGAGGCCCACGTTGCCACCCACCGGGGCCTGGCCGGGCTGCTGGCCGCCGGCATCGTGGGGCGGGTCAGTCACGGTACCGCCCACCTGCCATCGAGCAGGCGGTACTACCTGACCAGGAAGGGAGTCGGCGAGGCCGCCGATATACTCGGCTTCAACATCCCCTCGGACTATGTACGGGCCTACCCCGTGTCCAGAGAATGGCTCACCCTGCTGATACGCCGGATGGACGCGGTGGCCTCCGTATATCGTCTGGCGGCGTCCCTTTCTCCCGGAACGGACGGGCAATGTACCCAGGTGGACTTTCACCGCCGGGGCCGATTCGACGCGGTGATCACCGCCCACAATGGCCGCAGCTTCGGGGTAGTACGCCAGGGTCCGGCGCTACGGCGCCGCTCCCTCCACGACCGGCTGCGGGCCATCGCGGAGTACGGGTACCGGCGCCGCCCCGGCACGGTCCTGGTGCTGGCCCCCAGCGTCTGGGAACAGCGGTTTGCGACCAGGTTCTGCGAGCGGCTGAACATCGACGACTGCTACGTGGCCGTGGAGTCCAGGGATTCCCTGGAGGACTGGAACAGCAACGCCTGGCGCTATGCCTCGTGGCTCTTCGGCAGCCTGCCCTATTCATTGGAGTTCATCCGCACCCGCGGCAGCCCGAACCGGGGACCCTTCACCGAGCCGCCGGAGCGCAAGCGGGCCTCGCTGCCCGACGCGCAGCGGATGGTGCAGGCCGCGCCCACCTTCGGCCTGACTTCATCGGAGAAGCGGACGCTGGACCTGATCACCGACCATCCGATGATACCCCGGGAGCATCTGGAACGCTGGCTGGGGGTTACCGAGGGCCGGGTCAGCCAGATGCTGCGCAATCTGGTGCGCACCTGGGGTCTTGTCGAAGGCCACGGCAAGCAGGGCGACATCCGCTACACCCTGACGGAGGAGGGCATCCGCTACGTCACCCACCGGGACCGGGCGCAGCTGCCGACCACCCGGGGAATATGGAGCGCGGAGCTTACCACCGACAAACACGGGAGGCGGCGGCATCTGGGCCACCGCATCGAGACCTGGGCCAGGCAGACCAGGCACGCCGACGGGGTGACCTGGTTCCTGTCGGAGCTGGCGGCGGAGGCGCGGGCGACGGCGGACTCCCAGCTGACCTGGTCCGTCCCCACGGCCAAGACCGACCGGGCCTTCAACTGGGGGGAGTCGGCCATCGCCCCGGACGCAGTGGGACACCTCATCGCCGACGGACTGCACATCCCCTTCTACCTGGAGCACGAACTGCGCGCCCGCCATCCCAAGGGAGTGCTGGCCCGGCTGCGGCCCTACACCGACTACTACCACTCCAACGCTCCCGAGACGGACATGACCCCCTTTCCCGTGACCCTGTTCGTGGTGGCCAACGAGGAGGTGGAGGAGACCTACGCGAGGACGGCTTCCAGGATGAACCTGATGACGCTGCCCATCCTGGTATCCTGCGCCGGCACCCTGACGAGGAACGGGCTGCTGGGCCGGTCCTGGCGTCCCTTGTGGGCGTCCCGACCCAGGCGGCTGGCGCTGTCGGGACTGAGGGCCTACCGGTGGGACTCGCTGCGGCACCGGATGCGTCCGGTAGAGGGGGAGACGTGATGGGGCAACTGACGCGGCCCCATTTCCCCATTATCCCCGCTGGGTGTCCAAAACCGTCCCGGCAGGCCCGATTCCGGTCATCCGGGGAGGGTGAAAAGGCCCCAAAACCCTCGATTTCAGGTACAAAACGGGGTTGACGCATCCCCTGACAAGTCAGAGGGAAAATTGAAAAGCGGGACTAAAATCCCGGGAGTAGAATGTACCGGAATTGTACCACTTGCAGAGGCCCGACGTATCAGCCCATGGCGAGGTGAAAAGCGATGGAAGAGTCAGTGCGCTGGGTGTCCAAGGCGGAGGCGGCGGAGGAACTTGAGGTATCCATGTCCACCCTGGACCGGATGATCCGGAGGGGAGAGGTGGAGGTTGCCAGGGAGGGCCGCCGGGTGTACGTGCGGATGCAGGGGGCCGGAGTACCTGAGCGCCGAGGAACTGCTGCGCCGGTCCGTGGCCCGGGAGGAGGAACTTCGGCGGACGGTGCGAGAGTTGGAGCAGAGCGTATCCGGGTGGCAGCAAAGAGCATCCGAGTTGGAGCGGGAGCGGGACGCGGCCAGGGAGTCGGCGGCCGATGCCAACCGGCCTTACCACGAGCTTGAAAGGGAGTACCGGAAGGAGGTCGCCGAGCACAGGGAGACGAAAAATGCGCTCATCGAGACCCGGGTAACCGCCGTGGTGCTGCTGATGCTGCTGCTCGGCGTCGTGCTCCTGTGGTGGTTCGTGCTGAGATAGGGACCCAGGGGCCGGGTTGACGCCGGATGATGAAGGGGAGCCGGCAATTGCCGAAATTGGCGGCGCTTGCTGACCGTTGTCCTTTGCGTTTCAGGTATCCAGTGGGCCAGTACATGAAACTGATGGCCAGGAATTGCGGAGGTCAACAGGTGCAGATGCGTTGCAAAGAAGAAAAGCCTGAATACCCGGTCGCGTACGACGAGATGCCGGCTGCCCTGAACGCCGCCCTGGAAGTGGGAGACCTGGACGGGTTATGGGAATAATGAGGCAGATGGTCCGCGCCCACCGAATGCTGAGGGTGGCCCGGGAAACCGGCCTGGGCGGGAAGAGCCGTACAAATCTGTGCGCTCCGAGGCCGGCCCCAAATTCAACACCGTGCTTCGGGTGCTGCGGTCCCCGGGCTGCCGCCTCCACGTCAACCCCGCAGCGGGACGACCGACCAGCAGGACAACCTCCGCCACGACCAAGCAGAATGGGAGCGTATATGAAGAAACAGTTCAAACCTCTTACCCCGGCGGCCCCCTACGCCCGGGTTTCCCGCGACCGCCGCGACGTGGGAAGCTTAGGGGGCAGATTATGATCGGCGACCTGGCAAATCTTCTTTCCGAATTCCTACAAACCCAGATACCCACCGACGGCACCAAGCTGATCTTCATGTTCGTGTGGGTATCGCTAGCTGAACCGGCCAAGGCACGCCTAATCCGTTGGTTTCCCCTCGCGCCCGCCGTTATGGTCGGAGTTGGGTACACAGGTCTGCTCATGTCCATGGGCAGCACACGCTTCCTCGACGACAGGCAGGCCACGACGGTTGCGATTATCTCCTTGCTGTTTCTTCTCAGCTTGTGGCTGATCGTATCGGGATTCGTGGCCGCCGTCCTTGGCCCCACCCGGCTGGCAGAGGAAGCGACGAGGCTCGTGTAGGCTAACCGGCGGAGTCTCGCCTGTGCGTGCGTTTTCGCTGTACTCATGGCGGCCCTGTGGGTCGTCTACGCCGCAACCAACCCGGTGTCAGGCTTCGCAATAAGGACGGTCGTTGGTGCCGTCGTATTGGGCGTCGTGATGGCGTTTGCCACCGGTTTGGTGGCCATCGCGCTGGGAGGCATCGTTACAAGAGGTCGGGCAGCGGCCCGAAAAGCTATGAGTTGGTCGAAGTTCCGGCGACCATCGCCCTGAAAAGACTTGGCACGTTTGCGGTAACATCGACGGCGTCCGCTGATTTGCTTGGTCGCTGGCGTAGTGTCCGGCGAACTGAGCAGTTCTGACTTCCTTTCGCGTTAACTTCCTGGAGGATGCTGGCAGCGTTCCTGAGTTGGGAGCAAAAGGAACCAAAGCGGATCGCAACCTTCAAGTACGAATGCCACATACACTAAGACGATTCGGTCACTCATAGTGGAACAAGTGCAGGCCGCCGTTTCACGTCCAGAAAACCGGCGCGCCGACCCCAGTTACGGGACAAATAGCGTTGCCTCTGGGAGTTCGGTTCTACTGCCTTGAATCGAAGGCAGTCCTGTCCTTCAGGAAGTAGAGGGTCACGCTCCTCGTATCCTCTATATTGCTAGAAACACTTCTTGCAGTACGTGGGTGCTGCTCCTTCTTTCTTGGCTAACTCTTCCGCTTCGTTGGAGGTTGGAAGTAGGTCTGACCAATAGCCGTCTTTCTCTTTCTTCTGCTCAAGCTCACGCGTGCCTAGATGAATCCGTCCAATCTTAGTAGGATAGTCGATGTTTACTCTAAATGACATGCTTCCTTCCTTGAAGCCATTCTTGTTGAGATTATAGCAATTCGTTATCCAGAAATAAGCCTATCATTCTGGGATTGGAACTCTCACTTCGCCACCTGTACCAATTCCCGGATCTTCCGCATTCTTGATAAACGTCGGATAGGGGCACAACATTAAAGCGGAATTGGGTATTGAACCAGTGCGCTCGATAGCCATCATCCTACGTCGTCTTGACTGTCTGCAAGGTTTTCGGTCACCTTCACCAAAATTGCGGAAGAGCCACATTTCCGGGTCCACCTCATTCCCTCAGTGAACCTGGGCCTCGAATCCTGTTGTCCGATTGTAGCATGGCCTGCCCAGCGATAGATGGCGAGCACCGGGGCGCAAGACCGAATGCACGGTGCTGAATGGAGCGCACGGGATTGACCCCCTGCAGGAACCAACTGAGGAACTTCCGGGTCGCGGCGATCGTGCGCCCCGTTTTTTCCTTGATTCCACTCCGCCTATGGGGTTAGGACTACAAATTGATAACTTCCGTCAGACGAGGCACAGATGCAGAAATACTTACGGTTGGCCGCCACAGCCGTTGTTATTGCTGTGTTGGTCGTTATCGCCGTCCATGTCTATGGGGAGACGCGCGCTACGGAGGCCCAGACCTTCGACGCCAGCGTCCATATGGTGCAGCAGCAGACGAATCGCATGGGAGCCTCGGTAGCTGCGACGCACAGTGTCGTCGAGCAGGATATTCGGGACATTCAGGCGCTTCCGGAGTTGGTGGCTGAATGGATACCCCGGTACGCCGAGGCCCAGGACGCCTACCGGCGATTCGACGCCGCTATTGTCCTTGCCGAGGATCAGGCCCGAGGGTACTTTGCTGCACAGTCGGCTCTCACGGACCGATTCAATGACCTCCAACAGAAAGCTGCGGCCCGGCGGCAGGACGAAGCCGACCAGCAATTGTATCGGGTCTGGCGGCAACGGGCCCACGAGACGAGGGACAACGCCCGGCGCATTCTGTTGCGGCTGGAGGACATGGACACGACCCTCAGGAAGTTGGAGCTTACTTCTGAGTTTGTCTTCGACGCCACGCGCTTCAGCGACATGCCGGCAGCACTGACGGATTTGGAGGGGGAGTTGGAACAGTTCGAAGAGGCTACGGCGAACATACGGACCATTACCCGGTCCCCCTTCGCGGAGTAGCGACTTGGCCATTGTTTCGTCGACGAGTGGGGAAGAGACCGTCACCTTAGCCGTCCGCATTGCCGGGTTCGTCGTGGCTCTGCTGATGTTCGGTGCATTCCTTTTGCCCTGGGTCCAACTGGATGGCGTAGAGGAGTCCAGTAGCGGGGCAGAGTTGATTGCCGTGCTGGCCTCGCCCACCTTTGCCTACCTGTGGCTGGCTTCTCCAGTGGAGGCGGGGGTGCTGGTCGGGGTCCCAATCGCCGCCCTGCTGGCGGCGGTCGTCGTGGTGTATCGGATTGCGCGGCGCAAAACATCGACCATTGCCCTGACCCTCTTGCTGTTGCTGATATGTGCCCTTCCGGTAGCCTCCCGCGGCCTGTTGGCAACAGGTTGGCCACACGAGGGCCTTATGGCGATGATATTGCTGGCTGGGGTGCTCTTGATCCAGCATTCGGCTATTCGGTTGGTGTCGGTGGCCTCTCAAAGGAGTCGAGGATCCCCGCGCCTATGGCACAAAGTGCGGATAGTGACGGGCAGCGGGCACTACCGATGGAAGGAACTCTAGGGTAGTGCCCGCCCATGTCGTAGGAAAAACAGTGCTTGCGACGTGGTGTTATCGCAATTCGTTAGCTGCGAATCGACTGCTGGTTGTTCTGTCACTTAAGTGTCAAGTCACCTGGTGGTGTTGTCCCGTGATAGCAGCTCGCACTTGGTCCGCAGGGACCGGGCCTCCGTGGGGCAGGTCCTGGACCGCTGGACCGCTGGTCCCAGCCTCAACAACCCGCAGGTCTATGTCGGGACTGCCCTACGCTCCATGGCATCCCAGCCGGACCACCACGCCGCCCTGACCACCCTGGCCGCCGGTCTCACCGCCGAATGCGCCCGGTCCCGTGACTACGGCGTCCTGGACCTGCTGCCCACCTCCCGCTCCGCCGTGGGTTACTGGCACCACGACAAGAACTACGTGGTCCACCCTGACGTTTCCTTCGTCGCGGGAATAATGGGCAGATGGGGCCGCGTCAGTTGCCCCATCACGTCTCCCCCTCTACCGGACGCATCCGGTGCCGCAGCGAGTCCCACCGGTAGGCCCTCAGTCCCGACAGCGCCAGCCGCCTGGGTCGGGACGCCCACAAGGGACGCCAGGACCGGCCCAGCAGCCCGTTCCTCGTCAGGGTGCCGGCGCAGGATACCAGGATGGGCAGCGTCATCAGGTTCATCCTGGAAGCCGTCCTCGCGTAGGTCTCCTCCACCTCCTCGTTGGCCACCACGAACAGGGTCACGGGAAAGGGGGTCATGTCCGTCTCGGGAGCGTTGGAGTGGTAGTAGTCGGTGTAGGGCCGCAGCCGGGCCAGCACTCCCTTGGGATGGCGGGCGCGCAGTTCGTGCTCCAGGTAGAAGGGGATGTGCAGTCCGTCGGCGATGAGGTGTCCCACTGCGTCCGGGGCGATGGCCGACTCCCCCCAGTTGAAGGCCCGGTCGGTCTTGGCCGTGGGGACGGACCAGGTCAGCTGGGAGTCCGCCGTCGCCCGCGCCTCCGCCGCCAGCTCCGACAGGAACCAGGTCACCCCGTCGGCGTGCCTGGTCTGCCTGGCCCAGGTCTCGATGCGGTGGCCCAGATGCCGCCGCCTCCCGTGTTTGTCGGTGGTAAGCTCCGCGCTCCATATTCCCCGGGTGGTCGGCAGCTGCGCCCGGTCCCGGTGGGTGACGTAGCGGATGCCCTCCTCCGTCAGGGTGTAGCGGATGTCGCCCTGCTTGCCGTGGCCTTCGACAAGACCCCAGGTGCGCACCAGATTGCGCAGCATCTGGCTGACCCGGCCCTCGGTAACCCCCAGCCAGCGTTCCAGATGCTCCCGGGGTATCATCGGATGGTCGGTGATCAGGTCCAGCGTCCGCTTCTCCGATGAAGTCAGGCCGAAGGTGGGCGCGGCCTGCACCATCCGCTGCGCGTCGGGCAGCGAGGCCCGCTTGCGCTCCGGCGGCTCGGTGAAGGGTCCCCGGTTCGGGCTGCCGCGGGTGCGGATGAACTCCAATGAATAGGGCAGGCTGCCGAAGAGCCACGAGGCATAGCGCCAGGCGTTGCTGTTCCAGTCCTCCAGGGAATCCCTGGACTCCACGGCCACGTAGCAGTCGTCGATGTTCAGCCGCTCGCAGAACCTGGTCGCAAACCGCTGTTCCCAGACGCTGGGGGCCAGCACCAGGACCGTGCCGGGGCGGCGCCGGTACCCGTACTCCGCGATGGCCCGCAGCCGGTCGTAGAGGGAGCGGCGCCGTAGCGCCGGACCCTGCCGCACCACCCCGAAGGTGAGCCCGTCGTGGAGAGTGATCACCGCGTCGAACCGGCCCCGGCGGTGAAAGTCCACCTGGGAACAGCGCCCGTCCGTTCCGGGAGAAAGGGACGCCGCCAGGCGGTATACCGTGGCCACCGCGTCCATGCGGCGGACCAGCAGGGCGAGCCACTCCCGGGACACCGGGTAGGCACGCACGTAGTCCGAGGGCGTATCGAAGCCCAGTACTCCGGCGGCTTCGCCGACGCCCTTCCTCGTCAGGTAGTATCGCCTGCTCGTCGGCAGGTGAGCGGTGCCGTGGCCGACGCGCTCCACGATGCCGTCGGCCATCATGCCGGCCAGGCCCCGGTGGATGGCGACGTGGGCCTCCCCGGTGATCATCGCCAGTTCCGCCGTGTCGGTGAAGGGCATGAGGCTGAGATGGTGCAGCAATTCCCGGTCGGAGACGCTCATGTGTCGAGCGTATCAGACCGGGAGCGTGGCGGTCATCAGGCAAGTGTCATTACCCAGGACGATTGCAAAGTCCACCCTGTCACTCTGAGCGAAGCGAAGAGTCCTTTTCCTGCAGCCAGGGATTCTTCGCTGCGCTCAGAACGACAGGCACCCACTACAGCCACTTTGCAATCGTCCTGTGTCATTACCAGCCTGGGGAGTGGCGATTCCGTTTGTCCGCAGATCGCCCGGCGGTGTAGACTATGGACGAACAGGAACGCTGGCATGGGGGGCATTAATATGAACGCGCCAACTCGCCCAACAGCGGAGATCGCCCGCCTGGGCAAGGAGATTTACGAGCGGGACATCCGTTCAAAGCTGGAGGACAACTACCACGGGGAATACGTCGCCATCGACGTTGAGACCGGGGATTGGGCCATCGCCCCCGGTGAGCGGGAAGCGTTGGAGCGTTTGCGGGCGCGGCGCCCCGGCGCAGTTGACGTGTTGATGGAGCGCGTCGGATACCGGGCGCTGCGCAGCTTAGGGGCCGGGTCCCTGCGGAGGACCGTGTGATCGAAGGGATGGTGAACGCGGCGTATGAAGCGGTGGTCTCCCTTTCCCTGCAGGGCGCAGAAGGACAGACCCAGGACATCGAGGCCGTGGTGGACACCGGCTACACCGGCTTCCTGACCCTGCCGCCCGCGTTGGTCGACGAGTTGGAGTTACCTTTCGCTTACGTTGGCCGGGCCTTCCTGGCCAACGATGATCAGGTGGAGTTCCACGTTCATGACGTTACACTCCTGTGGGATGGAGAGCCGCGAGACATCGAGGCCGACGCAACGGGCAGCACGCCGCTGGTGGGTATGCTGCTCCTGAACGGGCATGACCTGAAAACCCAGGTCGGGGACGGCGGGCGCGTCATGATCCAAGCCAGAGAGTAGCCGGGGGTATCTCCTACCGGAACCCAGCGGGACAGCCTTGAGGCCCGCTGGAACCTGTCCTGCTCGTCCCATTCCTGGGATTGCCCGTTCCCCTGATCCTGACGTTCCGCCCCCCCAGCTCATGAGCCGGGGGCAGCCCCGCGGTGGGCGGTTCTCTTGAGACAGCCGGTTCGATGTCCCTCAGCCGATAGATCACGGCCCTTCAGTAGAGCCGCTCCCGGTTGGCCTCTTCCTCCTCGGCGTCAATCCGCCCGGCGTCGGCCCCGGTAATCTGGTCCGCCAGCACCTGCCCGTAGCTGGGATAGGCCGACCGCTCTATCCGCGCCGACGGGTCCCAGAGTCGGCCCCGCAGCAGCGCCCTCCCGCAGTGCAGGAAGGCCTCCTCCACCGTCACCCTCAACCCCGACAGCGGAGCCCGCCCGCCCACGGCCAGGGGCTCCAGCAGCCCCTGGCCGGTTACGATCTCCGCCCTCCCCTTCACCCGCAGCGTCTCGTTCATCCCCGGCACGAAGAACAACAGGCCCACCCGGGGATTCTCCACCACGTTCTGCAAGGAGTCCACCTGGTTGTTGCCGGGCCGGTCGGGCAGCAGCAGCGTCCTCTCGTCCAGCACCCGCACGAATCCCGGCGGGTCGCCCCGGGGCGAGGCGTCGGGCTGGCCAGCGGCGTTGCTGGTGCTCAGCACGCAGAAGGGCGACAGGGCAATGAAGTTCCGGCAGTGCTCGTCCAGCCGGTCCAGCACCTTCTGCGCCGCCCGGGGCGCCGGAGGACGATAGGTCTCCCGCAAATCCGCTCCATTGGCAATGGTCATGGCTAACCCTCCTCAACCTTCTCGCAACCGGCGCAGTTCCTCTTCCAACTCCCGGTTCCGCACCTCGGCAGCTTTCGCACGGCTATCAGAAGCATCGGCGCGTGCCTCGGCGGTGCCAGCTCTGATCTCGGCCTGGATACGCGACTGCCGCTCAATCTCAGTCTGAGCCTCGGCTGCCTCGGCGCGGTTGCGTTCACTTTCCAGGGTGGCGATGGGCTCCCCCGTGGCGGGGTCGCGGAACACCAGCCGGCCCTCCTCCCACCGCAGGTTCAGGTTCAGCGCCC
>JAPPGG010000016.1 GCA_028875055.1 Chloroflexota bacterium | reverse complement strand
ACTGGAAATTACCTGCCACGTGCCCCCCTGAATACCCTTTACATACCCCTTTCAGCCCCCCACCCCCCCTCACCCCAGGGCTATCGCATGAAAGAGTAAATGGTCATTCTGAGCTTGCCGAAGAATCTAAACTCCTCCCCACCAACAGGCCTTCGGACCCGTAGCGAGGCTGTGGGGAAGGATTTCAGGCCCCTCCGCAAGCTCCGGGCGACATAGCTTTGCCTTATGGATACTAGCCGGCTGCAGGACGAATCTTTCATGCGATAGCCCTGACCTTCACCCCCCCATTATCGTGATACTAGGTATTGACTGTCACGCTATTACCCCATTAAACTGAATATAAGAGTCCTCATATATTACTCATAATTATGTCCACAGGCATAAAATGGACCTGAAAAACCTTACGAAAATCAAGCCGCCGCCCTTCCCTCCGGCCCTCGCCCCGGCCCGCCGGCTGCTGGGCGCGGCCATCCTCGTGGCGGCCCTCGCCCTGGTCGGCATCACCGTCAACGAATACCGCCTCCTCCACGCCGTGGCAGACATCCCCACGGCCTCCCGCCATTCTCAGGCCGCGTCCGCCCTCGACTGCCCGCGGCTGTGCCCCTCCGCAGAGACCACCCCCGGGACCGCCGCCGCGCCCGCTACCCAAACCCCGGACTTTCTTGACCTGCGCGGCTTCCGCCACACCATACCCTTCACCCCCGACTAGTCCCCGCCCTTCCCCAATTCACCCCTCTCCTCGCGGGAGAGGGGCACGGGGGTGAGGGCCGTCCCCCCCTCTCCTCGCGGGAGAGGGGCCGTGGGTGAGGGCAGTCCCCCAATTCGGTATAATCCCTCCAGCATGAACCCCGAAGCCGAAATCCGCCGTCGCATCGCCCGGGCGGGCCCCATCACCTTCGCCGAGTTCATGGACGTCGCCCTCTACTGGCCCGACGGCGGCTACTACTCCGCCTCCGCCGGCGACTCCCCGACGCCCTTCGGCCCCCGGGGCGACTACTACACCGCCCCCGTGGTCCATCCCGCCTTTGGGGCCCTCCTGGCCGTCCAGCTTTACCAGTTCTGGCTGCTGCTGGACCGGCCCACCCCCTTTCACGTGGTGGAACCAGGGTCGGGCAACGGCCAGCTTTCCCGCGACGTTCTGGCGGCGGCCCGCGGCTTGCCCGAAGCCTTCTCCCACTCCCTCCGCTACCTCTGCCTGGACCGCCATCCCCCTGACACAACGCCCGGACCGCCACCGGCCGCCGCTATCGCCGCCAGCGGCCTTCCCCTGCGGGGCCTGCGCGGCTGCATCCTGTCCAACGAGCTAATCGACGCCTTCCCCGTCCACCAGGTGCGTCTCGTGGATGGCCGGCTGCGGGAGGTCTTTGTCACCCTGGAAACCGCCGGCGGCCCGGGGGATGCGCCGCTGGTCGAGACCCTGGCCGACCCGTCCACGCCGGCCCTGGCCGCCCGGCTGGAGGAGCTGGAAATTACCCTGGCAGAGGGTCAGACTGCGGAAATTTGCCTGGACCTGGAATCCTGGTCAGCGGCCGCGGCGTCTGCTCTTGACCAGGGCTTTGTCCTGACCATTGACTACGGCAGGACTGCTGACGAACTCTATTCGGCCCAGCTTCGTCCCCGGGGCGCCCTGGTAACCTACTACCGCCACACCCAGACCGATGCTCCCCTGCGCCGTATTGGCCAGCAGGACATTACTTCCCAGGTGGACTTCACCGCCCTGGTGTACGCCGGCCGCCGCGCCGGCCTGGACCCCCTGGGCTATACGACCCAGGCCCAATTCCTGCGCAACCTGGACCTGGACCGCCTGCGCCGCCGCGTTACCTCCTGTCCCCTGCCCGTTGAGGAAGGGGCCGCCAACCGGGCCGGCCTGCTGGCCCTGGCCCGCCCAGATGGCCTGGGCGACTTCAAGGTCCTGGTGCAGGGCAGGAATCTGCCCTGCAGTTCAGATGCACCGCCGCAGTTGTGGGGCCTGTCCCCATCGCCCGAAGTCCGCCCGCTGGTGGCGGCATTGCCCCTGCCCCTGCTCTCCCCCGACCACATATCCCTCCCCGCCGGCTGGCCCCAGCCCCACGTCCAGGAATTCGACCTCACCGACCTCTGGTCCAGCCCCTTCACCGGCGATACCTGATCCCCTGACCCTCCCCCCTTCCCATTCTGCTTGACCGCCGCCTACCATAAGAAAATACCCGACAGAAAATACCCGACCAGGAACCAAACGGCAGCCTGGCGATTCAGGTGGTTCACAACGGGCAGGGGCGGGTTTCAAACCCGCCCCCGTCTAAATTTCGACCGTTCTGCCTGTGCCATACCACCCAACTTGCCAAAGTCCGGCGAGAGCCGGAATTCAGCGCCATAACCAGGTGTACTCAAAAATCAACAGAAAATCATCTCAAACTCCCTTCCAGCTATGACAGGAAACCTCAAAATCTATAAAATCCCCCGCTCCCGCGCCGATTCCCCAGCTACAAAATGAGGTCAAATGAGATCAGATTACCCCGAAACGGCAATTTTCCTCCCGGCGTGCCCCGCCAACCCCGCCCGGCGCCCCGCCAACCACCGGCCGCCGGCCCAAAACGTCCACAAAATCCGCATGCCTTCAGGGTACATTTCCCGGCGCAAATCGGTATAATCCGGGGCGTGGTCATACGATTCCTGATTGGTGAGGTGGAGCGATGTTGCAGCGAATGATCGGCGCGGCCCTTTTCAATGCCCAGACCTACGAGGAAGTGGAGGCAGACCAGAACGCCCTGGGTCAGGCCCTTACGGTGGTGGTCCTGGTCACCATCTGCGGCGCCATCGGTGGCCTGGTCGGCGATATCCTCGAAGGCGCCACGGCCCTGGGCCTCTTTGTGGGACTGTGCATCGGCCTGGCCTTTGGCATCGTCCGTTGGGCCCTGTGGGTCACCGTCATCCTGATGGTGGGCCGGGGCCTGCTGCGGACCAGCGACACCCAGACCAACTGGT
Organism: Chloroflexota bacterium; assembly: GCA_028875055.1. Classification (GTDB taxonomy): domain Bacteria; phylum Chloroflexota; class Dehalococcoidia; order Lucifugimonadales; family UBA3495; genus Bin22. Next base: position 40,921 of record JAPPGG010000016.1, on the reverse strand, counting down.
CGGAGGTGGGCCGGGTCCTGGGGTTCGCCTACACCCCCGGCCTGCTGTCCATCTTCTCCTGGATTCCGGGCATAGGCTGGCTCATTGTTGTGGTCGCCTTTTTCTGGACCCTGGCGGCTGCGATCATGGGCGTGCGCCAGGCCATGGACTTCGACAACACCGGCCGGGCTATCCTGGTGGTGGTAGTCGCCGGCATCGTCGGCTTCATCCCCTGGGGTATCCTCTGGGTGATCCAGGCTGCCATTCTCGCTACCTGAACCGCCCGGCTTGAACCGTACAAGTTGAGGGGAAGGACGCTTCCTTCCCCTTCACAAGCGGCCACCTCTTTCCCTCCTTCCGGCCGCTTTCCCGGCTCCCCGCATACGAGAAGCGGACCAGGAAAACCGCGCAGTTGAGCGACTGGCTGGAGTCGGCGGCAGGGCAATCAGGGAAGGGTACAGGCGACTGATGCTGAAGCGGATGGCCGGGGCGGCCTTCTTCAACGCCCACACCTACGAGGAAATCGAGGCCAACCCCGGCACTATGGTGCAGGCCGTCGCCGTGGTGCTGCTGGTAACCTTCTGCACCATCATCGGCGGCCTCGCCGGGGACATCCTGGGAGACATCACGGCCCGCATGGTGTTGCTGAAGCTGGCCGTCGGCCTCACCTTCGGCATAATCCGGTGGGCCCTTTGGGTAACCATCGTCCTGCTGGTGGGGGGCGGCCTGCTCCGCACCCACCATACCGAGACCAGCTGGGCGGAAATGGGCCGCATCCTTGGCTTCTCCCTCACCCCCGGCATCCTGGCCATCTTCGCCAGCGTTCCCTTTGCCGACTGGGTCTTCTTCTGGGCCGCCATCTTCTGGTCTGTGGCCGCAGCGGTCCTGGGCGTCCGGCAGGGCATGGACTACGAGAGCACGGGCCGGGCCATGCTGGTAGTCGCCATATCCGGGCTGATAGCCGTCATTCCCCTGGGCTTCACCTGGTACCTGGAGTTCTCCCTGTCCAGCCGCTTCTGACGGCGGCGCGAGGGTAATGCCGGTTCGGGAGCGGAAGGCCCTCTGCTACCCGTCCGTGGTCAGGTCGATGCGCTGGGCAATCGGCTTCATGCTCTCCACGATGAAGCTGATGTGCTCGTCCAGGTTCACCCCCAGCTCGTCGGCGCCCTTGCGTATGTCGTCCCGGTTCACGTCTTTGGCAAAGTTCTTGTCCCTCAGCTTGCGGTGCACTGAACGGGGCGTAACCTCGTCCAGGCTCTTGTTGGGCCGCACCAGCGTTACGGCCCGGATGAAGCCCGACAGCTCATCCACGGCGAAGAGGGTGTGCTCCATCAGCGACTCCCGGGGTATGCCGGTATGCTCCCCGTGGGTAAGCACCGCCCGGATGATGTCCTCCGGGTACCCATGCTCCCTGAGGATATCCGCGCCAAAGGTGGGGTGAGACTCGGGCGTAGGGCATATCTCCCAGTCGAAGTCGTGCAGCAGGCCGGCAATGGCCCAGCGCTCCTCGTCCTCGCCATACTTGCGGGCGTAACCCCGCATGGCCGCCTCCACGGTAAAGAGGTGCTTCATCAGCATGTCCGTCCTGACGTGCTCCCGCAGAAACTCCAGGGTATGGTCTCTATCCATTACGTCCATAACGGCTCTCTCCAGCAAATGGCCTGCGCCGCCCGGCGGGTACCTCTCCTGGCAGCCGCCCGTGCCCTCAGTCGCGGGGGCTCAGCGGCTCATCCGGTTCAGCGTTCAGCGGCGGCGATGGGTTGTCCACCGTTCCGATAACCCTGGGCAGGCAGCGGACGGCCGTGGTCAGGAAACCGCTGTGGGCCACCATCCGGTGGGCCGGACGCACGCTGCGCTCGGTAACGTGCCAGGGCCGCAGCAGGGTCTCCACCGTCTCCACCATCTGGAAACGCCCGTCCTCCTGCAGCTTTCCCACCAACTGGTGTACCTGCAGAATGGTGGGCAGGAAGCTGATCAGGATGCCGCCCATCACCAGGGCTTCCGCCACCCCCGGTACCGCCTGCCAGGGTTCCGGCACGTCCAGCACCACCCGGTCCACCTGCCTCTCTTCGATGCCCTGGTAAATGTCCCCGATGGTGACCGTCAGGTTGGAGGGGTTGGGTATTACCCTGCTGATGTTGGCCATGGCCTTGGGCGTCACCGATTCGTCAATCTCGTAGGTGATGACGCGGCCCTGCTCTCCCACGGCCCGCAGCAGGGCGGCGGTCAGGGCGCCCGAACCCAGGCCCGACTCCACCACCGTGGCCCCGGGGAAAATGTCGGCAAAGGCCACAATGTTGCCCAGGTCCTTGGAGTAGATGATCTGCGGGCCCCGGGGCATCTGCCGCACGAATTCGCCCAAAGTGGGACGCACCGCCAGCAGGGTGTGGCCGCGGTCAGTCCGGTACCAGCCACCCACGCTGTGGCCGATGAGAAAGTCGTGGGAAAGGCGGCCCAGGTGGCTGTGGAAAACCTGTCCGTCGGCCAGCGTTGTCAGGTAGCGCCGGTCCTTGCGGTCCTGCAGCAAAACCATGTCGCCGCTGTGGAATCTATTCTTGTCAGTGTTCAATTCGTCCCCGAAGCCAGAACGCGCATCAAACCCGGAAGGTTCGGCAGCGGCGCAGGCCCAAAGCCCGCGGCCTTCTCTCTGTCCGACCCGTATCTGTGTGCAATGGTAACCGCTGGGAACAGGGTTGTCACTCGTAGCGGGGGTTTGGCGAAAGTTAAAGAGGGCAGGCGCAAAGCCTGCCCTCAAGCAATCCCCTGAATAAAATGGAGCGGGCGATGGGATTCGAACCCACGACTTTTTGCTTGGGAAGCAAACACTCTACCACTGAGTTACGCCCGCGCTCTTCCCGACGAATTATACCAAGAAAAGGGGGGGTCTGGTAGCGGCGCACCTTCATCGTAACAGTCCACTCTTTGGAGGTTCTCCCCTCCCGAAACCGCCCTGCCGGCGAAAGCCGGTACCCAGCGCCCATGCCTCTAAATATGGCCCTGGCCCAACTTGCCTTCCTTGCTTCCGGACCTCTCCGGAAGACCTGTCCTTGGGGCGCCTGTTCCGCCCCAGTTGAACATTTGCCCTTCGGGGTCAGGGCCCTTCGCTGACTGCTCGGCAGGCGCGTGGTCGGAGTCGACGTAAAACGGCTACTGCATTACGGCATTCGTACTACTCTTCACAATTTAGTGGTTTCCCTGCTCCGGACCGGCCGTGATTAGTGAAGATTTTATAATGGACGTGCCTCCAGTATAATCAATGTGTTATATTACCTAGCGGTGTGATGTAGTGTATTTATAAGTCAAGATAAATACAGTTATCAACCAGGCGCCCGATACTATGAAAGTGTTTGAATATGCTTAGGGAAACTGATTGTACGAAGCTGCAGCAGGATGCCACTCTGGATGCCCTCTCCCGGTTGAGAGAGGCCAGCCTTAAAATCAGCGAACATCTGGAAGGAGGGCCAGTAGCCCAGGAGGTTGTTCATCAGGCCCGCTTCCTCACGGAAGCCAAATATGGGGCATTGCTCTGCTTTGATGAAGAGGGCAACGCCGGCGCCGTCGTCATCAGCGGTTTGGCCCCAGAGCAGGCCGGTCTCATCAGCGCGACGCCGGGAAGCCGGGGGGTACTGGGCGCCCTGAACAACGCCGATAAACCGGTAAGGATCAGAAACATCGACGACCATCCCGATTCGGTGGGGGTACCCCCGTATCACCCCCTGATGGTGTCATTCCTGGGCATGCCCATCCGTTTCCGTGGCAGGCACTTGGCCAACCTGTATCTGGCCGACAAGCAGACCCACGCCGAATTTACCCAGGAAGACGAAGAACTTATAACCACTTTTGCGGCCCAGGCCGCTGCCGCCATGGCCACCGCCAGCGAGTATGACCAGGTGGTCAGTGCCAGGGCGGAGTTGCAAGCCCTTCTCGATTCCTCGCCCATGGGCGTGTTTGTCATTGATGCCCACACGGGCGAACTGAAGTCCCATAACCGGGAAGCCCAGCGCATTGCGGCCTTTACGGGACTGGAAGAACTCCATCCCGAGGCGGCTGTCAGGGCAATGTCTATCCGTCGCCTTGACGGAAGTGAAGTCAGCATGGAGGAAGGACTGGTGGCCCCCATCGTCCGCACTGGTCGGACGGTTCGGGCCCAGGAGCTCTTCATAAACTTTCCCAATGGCCGGACCATGCACATCCTGGCCAACGCGGCGCCCATCTACTCTGATGAAGGCGAGGTTATGTCCGTGGCCTTTGCCGCCCAGGACCTGACGCCGATTGAGGAGATTGACCGGGAACGGAGAGACTATCTGTGCCTGGTCGGCAAAGAACTGCGCACCCCCCTGTCCACCATAAAGGGCTCCGTTTCGGCCTTGGCGGATGCGCTGTCCCAGTCCACTTCGTCCGAATCTCACCAGCTCTTGAAGATAATTGACCTGCAGGCCGACCTGATGCGGGGTGTCCGTCAAGATTTTGGTAGAGCAACTGGATAGGGGCAGATATCGAAAGCTAAGGTAGGGGCGCAGGGCCCTGCGCCCCTACAGCGACGGCCTGCAACGGGGCCCCACCAGGCATTCCCCAAAAATTTGACGGACACCCCCTGATGCGGGCCCAGTTGAACGGAGTCACGGACCTGATTAACATTGAGGCCGGCGCCCTGGCCATCAGCCTTGAGTCCAGCGACGCGGCATCCCTGCTGAAGGATGTCTGCGCCGCCTTCCAGCGTGTCCACCCGGGTCGACGCATTCTGGTAGAGATTGCAGCCCCGTTGCCCACCGTCATGGTTGACCGGCAGCGGCTGGGACAGGCCGTCAACACCCTGCTGCTTTGTGCCCTGAAGTGTTCGTCTCCCGCCTCGGCCCTGAAGGTTTCAGTCCGAAGGCAGGCCGGACGGGTCGAAGTGACGATTTCCACCGAAGGGCCGGTTGCGGCCGACCGAGAACTGTACGAGACCATCCAGGAAATCTCCCGCGACCAGGTAAAGGGCGGCTTTGCCGGCAAGAGCAACGAGGACATCGCCCTGGCAGTCTGCAAGGGCGTGCTGAATTCGCACGGCGGCAAGCTCTGGGCGGAATGTGGCGAGTCGGGCCAGGGCATGACGGTGGGGTTTTCCCTGCCGGCGGTTGCTGAAGCTGATATCCGGCCCGTACCGCCGTCCGGGCCCGCTCCCGAAAGGCCCCATCCGGTAGAGGGTGGCAAATCCCGCATACTCTCCGTGGTTGAGAACTCCCGGATGCTCAGCGCCATTCAGCGGACTCTGTCCCATTGTGGTTACGTTCCCATTGGTACCCTCAATTACGCGGACCTGGAGCGTTTGATTGAAGACGAAAAGCCCCACCTGGTGCTGCTGGACTTGACGGCTCCCGGCGCCAGGGATTTTGAAGTTATTCAAAGGGTCACGCAGGATTACGGGGTTCCGGCCATCGTCCTTTCAGGCCAGGGCGACGGCGAGTGCATTGTCCGAGCCTTCGAAAAGGGCGCTGATGACTATATCGTCAAACCCTTCTCTCCCTCCGAGCTTGTCGCCCGGATCAGGGCATCCTTCCGCAAGCGGTCGGATAACCGTCACGCCCTGGCGCGCGAGGAGTTCGTCGTCGGCGACCTGTCCATTAGCTATCCTGAGCGGAGAGTCGCCGTGGCGGGCAAGAAGGTGCACCTCACGGCCACCGAGTACCAGCTGCTTTACGAACTGTCCACCAAGGCCGGACGGGTCCTGACCCAGGACGAACTGCTGCGCCGCATCTGGGGAGAGGAATACATGGGAGATATCCAGCTGTTGCGGGCCTTCGTAAAGACACTGCGCCAGAAACTGGGAGACAACGCCAGGAGGCCCACATACATCTTTACCGAGCACGGCGTGGGCTACCGGATGCTCAAACCATAACCTGAATCTCCCGGAGGCCGGGGGCGCCTCTTTGGCGCATGGGAAGCGGTGGGGGAAGAAAGGTCTCCTTGCTGGCGGGGTCGTTGCACTCCGGCCGGAACTGCCCGCTCATCGACGGCAGTTTTTGGCTGGTTTATGCGGCGGCCCCGTCCTTTCTTCCTCGATTGTTGGCCTCTTGCCGGTGCGTCAGTCTCTGCAGGTCAGGCCTGCCGGTATCCTCCCTGTCCCTCCCACTCCCCCTTCAGCAGGGCAAATAGCAGGGTGTCCCACCATCGGCCCTTGAAGTATTCGTTACTGCGAAGGCGCCCCTCCTGTCTGAAACCCAGCCGCTCCAGTAACCCGGCCGAGGCGGCATTGTCTGCAATGCACCAGGACGAAATGCGTTCCAAGCCCAGGTCCAGGAACCCGAAACTTACCAGTGCCTGCGCGGCTTCCGTGGCATATCCCCGTCCCCAGTATTCCGGCGCCAGCTCGTAGCCGATGTCCGCTTCCCAGCTGTTGTCCGGTTTGCGCCTTATGCCACAGTTCCCGATCAGAGTCCCGCCGGTCTTGAGGGTGACGGCCAGCTGGAACCGGCGCCGGGGGACTTCGCGTTGCCACTCCAGGAACGTCTGGACAAAGGACCGGGCATCAGCCTCGGTACGTTCAGTCCAGGGGTAGTAGCGCAGATAACGCTCGTCCTGCTGGTAAGACAGCACCGCGGCCCAGTCTTCTTCCACAAACTCCCGCAGTATCAGCCGCGAAGTCGCTATCATCAACTGCCGGTCCTCCCCACCCCGGGTTAAGGCGTCACCTCAAATTCCGCCTGGGCCACTTTGCGCCCCTCGTGGAACACCGAAATCCAGTGGCGGCCCGTCGCCCACTGCTGCCCCGGGCCGGGCCCCACGGATAGCCACTGGAGGCCCCCCGAATACAGGCGGCTGGCCTCAATGGTGAGGGTATCTCGCCGGTAGGGGAAACCGTCCTGGTAGTATTCCACTACCTCAAAGGTCAGTTCCGTCGGTGGGCCGGCGTAGTCGTGGGAGTAGTCGAGAGTCAGCCATGCCCAATCGCCCGCTTTGGCGGCGGAAAAACTCCTGACCGGCTCTCCCTCCTCTTCCAACGAAATATAGGCGCGGTTGATCCAGCCGTTTACCTCCGGCAGTTCGGCCACTACGGGCCGTTTGTCTGGCCCATACGTGCTTCCGGATCCCTGCCCGGTGTACCAGCGGTCGATGACGCTGGCTTCGGCCGTACCCGCAAAGGCCTGCCGGAGTTCGTCTATTCCGGCCAATCGGGGCTCCTGGCTGTCGCCCGCGTCCGAGACTATGTCGTAGAGGTGGCGAAATCCCTGAATGAATGGGTACTGTCCCGGCGCGCTGTCCAGGTCCAGGAACAGCCGTTCCCCCACAGCGTAATTGCAGGCGTAGCCGGCATCGGACTCCTGCAGTCCCTGCCGGTCCAGGTGGCTTATGGTTGTCGAGGAGGGACACGGGTAGTTGACCGGTTCCAGGGGATGACCCGTGCGGATGTGTTCTACCAGGGCTGCCGTGAATTCTGCCGCCCCTTCGTCCAGCCACGGTTCCGAGTGCCGCCAGTAGTAGTGGGCCACCTCGTGGGCAATAACCCGCCCGGTGGTGGCCGCTTCGTAGCTGCCATTGTCCACGTCGTAGTCGGGAACTATGGTCAGGTTAAGGCCGTTGTGGGTACCGCCGAAATACCCGGGAACGGCGTTCTCAAAGAGCAATGCCACGTACCTGGTGGGAAAGGGGCGGTCGATAATTGCCTCGGTAGTCCTTACTGCTTCCTCCAGCAGGTCCATGCTGCGGGCGGCCCCGGGACTGGTACGCGTAATGGCCAGCGTAACCGGCCCCGACAGCGGCAGGTTCACCGTCCTCTGTTCCGTATGAGTCCTGGAGGGGTCGAGCAATACGCCCACCAGCGACGGGTCGAACTGCGCTGCGCCTTCCAGCAGGGCAACCGCCCGGGCCTCCTCGTCATCAATTCCATCCAGAACGGCTGGGTGCAGCATAACTCTGCTGAAGACCGGCAGATTCCCGAAGGCCAGGTAGGAAAGGGACTCCACCGCCAGGGAATCGGGGGCCTCAAGCGTGTCCAGGAACGGCATGTCGATCAGTCTCGCGGCGGCCGCTCGGGCTGTTTCCGCGATATAGCTGAAGGCAACTATTGCCGGCGCCCCCTGCGAAATGTCGCCCACGGCAATCCAGGGCTTGCTGGAAAGCTTATCGAAAAGTTCACCCTGGGTTGCCGCCAGGTAAACGAGGGACTCGGCAGCTTCCCGCTCGGAGTCGTCAATTCCGTCGGAGATCCAGGGCAATGACCGGATGGCGCGGGCCGCGGACCGGCTGCGCTGTTCCAGCACGACGGCGTTCTGCAATGAATGGAAACCCGAGGAGTTGGCCGGACGCCTGGTGGGACGGGAAAGTTCAGGTGGAAGCGGCGCGGTGGCCGCAGGTAAAGCGGGAACTGGCGCCGTTGTCGTCTTTTCCGTTTCCGGCGTGGGAGCCGAAGCAGATTCCGGCGGCCGGCCCGCATAACCCCCGTTTCCGGGTACAAGGGGTATGACCAGGGTGGAATAGACGAAGAGGCCGCCGAGGGCGACAACTACAGCCACTAACGCGACGATTAAAGTGCGGGAAAACAGCCGACTCACCTGGGCTTAAGCGATTCTGGTTGGCGTAGCAACGCCTGCGTATAACGCGGCGGTTGTGCCGTCATCTCCCTACAAAATCTGGGAGAGGAACATCTGCGCCCGCTCGTTCTTGGGGTTGGTGAAGAACTCGTTGGGTTCCGCTTCCTCAACGATGTTGCCTTCGTCCATCATAATGACCCGGTCGGCCACTTCCCGGGCGAAGCCGATCTCGTGGGTTACGGTCAGCATGGTCATTCCGGTGCTGGCCAGTTCCCGCATTACGTCCAGCACCTCCTTGATCATCTCAGGGTCCAGGGCAGAGGTGGGCTCGTCAAATAGCATAACCTTGGGCTGCATTGCCAGCGCCCGGGCTATGGCCACCCTTTGCTGCTGGCCTCCGGAAAGCTCCGCGGGGAACTTGGACGCCTGCTCGGGGATGCCCACCCGGGTCAACAGCTCGTTGGCCACCTCTTCGGCCTGTGACTTGGACCAGTGGCGCACCTTGGTGGGCGCCAGGGTGATGTTCTGCATCACGGTAAGATGGGGGAAGAGGTTGAAGGACTGGAATACCATCCCCACTTCCCGCCGGATGGCGTCAATGTTGCGGATGTCGCCGCTAAGCTCAATGCCGTCAACGATGATGTCGCCCCGCTGGTGTTGCTCCAGGTGGTTTATGGTCCGGATAAGGGTGGACTTGCCCGACCCTGAAGGTCCCAGGATTACCACCACCTCGCCGGGCTTGACCGTGGTGGACACCCCCTTTAGCGCGTGGAAACTGCCGTACCATTTGTGTACGTCGCGGCAGATGATGATGTCCTCTATTTCCTGGCCTGTGGTGGTTTCCTCAACCGCCATGACGCCCTCCTGTCGTTGACTTGGCTGTCATCCTGATTCGTCCGCGCTTGCTGTCGCGCCGCCCCGTCCGCTACCTGCGGCCCACCCCCAGGTAGTCCTCCACCTTCCCGCTGATGTAGGACATGCCGTAGGTGAAAATCCAGAACACCGCCGCCAGGAAAACGAACAGTTCCCGGGCGCTGGGCAGGTATTCGGGATTGCTCTGGATGAAGGAGCGACCAATAGCCACCACGTCCAGCATGCCTATGATGTAAACCAGGCTGGTGTCCTTGAACAGGCCGATGAACTGCCCCACGATGGCCGGAATGACGTTGCGAATGGCCTGGGGCAGGGAAATAAGCATGGTGGTCTGCCAGCCGGGAAGTCCCAGGGCGCGGGCCGCCTCCGCCTGCCCCGGATGCAGCGCCTGCAGGCCGCCCCGGATATTTTCCGCCATGTAGGCCGAACTGAACAGGGTAATTACCACGGCGGCGCGGAACAGCGAGTTCTGCGGCATGTCCTCCGGAAAAGCCAGGGGCACCAGCGTCTGCGACATAAACAGCAGCGTAATCAGCGGTACCCCGCGGAATACCTCAATGAAGAACACGCACAGGACTTTAACTACCGGCAGGTTGCTGCGCCGCCCCAGGGCCAGGGCGATACCGATGGGCAGGCTGAGGGTAATGCCCCCCACCGCCAGTATGAGGTTGAGCGACAGTCCTCCCCAATAGACCACCGACACGGGTTGCAGGAACGGCACCGCCGGCAGCCCCCGCAGCAATATCAGCGTAAGGAAGAAAATGGCCACGCCCAGAATGGTCACCCGGGTCCCGGTGCCCATGGGCGTGTACCTGGCCAGCGCCCACCCCAGCGGAACGGCCGGCAAATTCAGCAGCAGCAGTATTCGTACGTCCAGCCCCATGGTTTCCAGGCTGTAGGGCAGGAACGCGAAGGCAGCCGAAACCCCGGCCACCAGCCAGGCTACTGTGCGGGCCACCCGGTTGCCCCGCAGCCCCCACGCGGCGCCCAGCAGCAAGCTCACCATTATCAGGGCCGCCTGGGGTCGCCAGAAGCAGTTCTGGCCCTCGCAGGCGGCCTCCGTATTGTACCGTCCCAGCAGGAACCTGCCTCCCAGCTCCGCTATAACCGTCCAGTCGGCGGCCAGGAAAATCCATTTCAAGCCGAACCAAAGCCCTGTAACCAGCAATGCCCCGGAAACCAGGGTCAGCACGGAATTGAACAAGCTGCTGAACAGGTTGGCGTGCAGCCACCCGATTACCCCCACCTCGCTGCGGGGCGGCAGCATTCCTTCCGGCTGGCTGAGGGGTGGAGAAGCCAACGGTCTAACCTCCCACGAACCGGATGTGTCGATTGTACAGATTGCCGATTAATGACCAGGTCAAACTCATGGCCAGGTACGAAGCCATTATCAGCATGAATATGGACACTGCCGGTGCGGTCTGGGTCATGGTCACGGCTATGTTGGTCAGGTCGCTGTACGCCACGGCGCCGCCCAGGCTGCTGTTCTTGGTCAGGTTCAGGAACTGGCTGATCAGGGGCGGAATGATAACCCGCATCGCCTGGGGAAATGTAACGCTGCGCAGCGTGCTCATGGGAGACAGCCCCAGGGCACGGGCCGCCTCGGTCTGGCCTCGACCCACCGACTGGATGCCAGCCCGCACAATTTCGGCGATGAAGCTGGCCGTGTACATCACCAGCCCGGTGAGCAGCACCAGCAACCCGGCCCGCGCCGTAAAGCCGCCGACTATGTTGCCGAAACGTCCCTGGGGCTCGGGTATTGAGATGTAGAAGGGCGAACTGCCGCCGGCAAAGCTCAGGATCAGCCACGCAATCGCCCCGATAACTAGGGCGGTCGCCAAGGAATAGATCAGCGGGTAACCGGAACGCCCGGTCTGCTCCTCCATTCGGGACTGTCTCCGGTACACCAGCCATCCCGCCACGATGGCTACCGCCGCTAGTCCCAGCCAGATCCCGGCGATGGAATAGTCTGTGGCCTTGGGCCAGGGCATGGAAAAGCCCCGGTTGCTCAGGTAGAAGGCGTCGGCCACCACGAAACTTTCCCGTATGGCGGGCAGTTCCAGCACGATGTAGAACCAGAAGAACAACTGCACCAGCAATGGAACGTTTCGGAAGAATTCGATATATACCATGGCCAGCTTCGACACTATCCAGTTGCTGGACAGGCGGGAAACGCCGATGAAAATGCCCAGGGCGGTGGCCAGGAATACGCCGGCCACGGCCACAATGGCAGTATTGGTGATGCCCACAAAGAGAGCATAAAGGAAGGTGTCCGAGGATTCGTAGGGAAGGAAGTGCTCGCCGATGGGGGTCTGGTATTCGCGGGAGAGGAAGCTGAAGCCGGAGGGAATGTCGCGGTCCTGGATGGCGTTGACCATGTTGGAGAAGAACCAGACCACCAACGCCACCACCAGGATACCCGATACTATCTGGACGGCCCATTGAATGATCTGGACGTGTCGCCAGACCGGAATGCCCTGGTAGCTTAGTAATCGTGAGGCGGTGTCCATATCTCCGTGCTAAATCAAAGTCATTGGAAATTTGGGCTGCCGAAAGTGCTTTAAATTGTAGCGCATTTGCCGGGGGATTGCCCACGTAAAAGGAAAAGGGGCGGGCCATTACGGCCCGCCCCCGGAAATGCCTCGGCTTTCACGCTGCTTTTATGGCATTCCTAGCGCAGCGGCGCAGCGTAAATCTGACCGCCCTTGGGGCAGTCGGTGCAGGGCGCATTGGCCCACAGGGCGTTGCGGCCGCCCTCCCGGGGGAGGTTAATGCCGCTGGGGCCCAGGTTGCGGTCGTAAATCTCGCCGTAGTTGCCGACGGCCTTCAGCACGTCCTGGGCTACGGTCTCGCTAAGTCCCAGTTCTTCCTGGCCAAAGGCGCCGCTCAGTCCCAGCAGCCGGTCAACCTTGGTGTTGTCGGTAGCTGCGCTGGGAACGTCGTTCTGGGTTACCCCGTAGGCCTCACCGTAGATGAGGATGGCCATTACCGTCTTCACGATATCGAACCACTGGTCGTCGCCGTGGGGCACCACGGGGCCGAGCGGCTCTTCGGAGATGGTATTGGGCAGAATCACGTGGTCGGCCGGGTTGCTCAGGGCGGTCCTGAGCGCGGCCAGCTGCGAGTTGTCATTGGTGAAGGAGTCGCACTGGCCCGCGTCGTAGGCGGCCACCACCGCGTCGGTGTCCTCAAAGGTGGACACGGTTATGCCCAGCCCGTTCTGGTCGCTGAAGTCCTGCAGGTTCAGCTCGGTGGTCGTACCCAGGGTTACGCAGACGGTGGCGCCTTCCAGTTCCAGCGCGTCCGTAATTCCCGAGTCGGCCCGCACCATGAAGCCCTGGCCGTCATAGAACATGGTCTGGGCGTAGTTGCCCCAGCCGGCGTCACGGGAGGAGGTCCAGGTTACCGTCCGTACCAGCATGTCAACTTCACCGGACTGGATCGTAGGGCCGCGCTCGGCGGCGGTGATCAGCCGGATCTCGATGGCGCTGGGGTCTCCCAGCACTGCCGTGGCAAGGGCGCGGCACAGGTCGATATCGAAGCCCACGTTGTTACCTGCGGCGTCAATTCCGCCATAACCGGGGACGTCGTCGCGGCTGGCGCAGATAACCTTGCCCCGCTCCCTGACGGTATTCAAGCGGCTCTCTCCGTCTCCCATGGGCAGGGTGCCGGCGGCTAGCATGGCCATCCCCTCTTCGATCTGGGCCTTCATAGCCTCGTTTTCGGCCTTCATGGCCTCGTTCTCCGCCTTGAGATTGGCATTCTCCGTCTCCAGGGCGGATGTGTCACTACACCCGACCAGTACCAGCACCAGGGCGCTAAGCGCCACGAACAATAGTAGTGTTCTTTTCATGAGACTTTCGTATCCTCCCTAAATTCTCTCAGATTATCGGATTCGTGAATGTCGGTTACGAATTCTATCATTCCGTTAATTGCCAGTCAATAGTAATACCTCGTATCGCAAAGAAACCTTGCCGCTTTGGGGTGCGAGGGCGCCGATTATAGTCGCCGTTCATGCCGGTGGTCCCCCGTTCCGTCCCGCAGCCACAGCTCCTGTCTCCTCGCTGGCCCTACCGCTGGCGTAACAATTGGCTCACCCTCCGAGGCTTTACCTACCTGCCCTGTCCCCGGTCCAGGTAGTCCTGCGCCGAACCCAGTCCTTCCAAAGCCAGGCCATACCCCAGCAGGTCGTGCAGCTCCTGCTTCAGCTTGTGAGTCAACAGCGTCCTGGAGTAGCGCAGCACCAGCCGAGGCTGTCTCGCCAGCTGCCGGGCCAGTTCCCACGCTCGGGGAAGCAGCTCCTCCTGCGCCAGCACCTCCGCCACCAGTCCCAGGTCCTGCGCTTTAGCCGCGTCAAGTTGCTGCCCTGTCAGCAGAAAATAGCGTCCCCGGTTCATCCCAAGCAACAGGGGATAGATGATGTGCATCCCGTCGCCCGGGGTGAGGCCGCTCATGAAGTGGCCCGAGTCCTGGAAGGTGGTGTGGGGCGCCGCCAGCACTATATCGCTGAGCAGTGGCAGCTCCGAGTGGCGCAGGGCCGGCCCGTTAACTGCCGCAATCACCGGAACTTCGATGTTCAGCAGGTTGCCCAGCAGATGCTTTCCCTCCCAATAGGTGGCGTCCCACTGGGCCGGAGTGCGACGGGGCACCGTATCGCTGGAACCGGCCGGCCCGGTAAAGCCGTCGCCTGCGCCGGTCATTATCACTACCCTGGTATCGGGGTCTGTCCCCACGGCGTGGAAAACCTCCACCAGTTCAGTGTGCGGGCCCGCTCCCCACTGGAGGGTGTCGCCGTCGCTGTGCAGGGTCATCTGCAGTATGCCGTCCTCCCGTTCCAGCCTGGCGTACTGGAACCGGTCCGCGTACTCTTCAAATCGTGCCATTGGCATTCTCCTCCCCGTTTGCTGGTGAAGCAGACTTCACGCCTGTTGTTCCTGTTCTCTCCCGGCGCCCTCGCCCTGGGGCTGGGGGTTGTCACCTGCCAATTCACTTGACAGTCAGCTTGGCGGTTAATAGTATGGAATATACCCTCCGGCAACCCGCCTGACCAGTCCGAGTGTTTCCGGACCAGCGACGGGCAGCCGCTCTTCCTCGCTGGGGATTAGTCCAGTGGTAGGACGCCTGACTCTGGATCAGGAAGCGGAGGTTCGAACCCTCCATCCCCAGCCATCAACACCTTTCAGCCTCCATTCAGGCCGTTGGTCCTGCTATTGTCTTTTTCCAGGGTTCATTGACCTGCTTCAGACCAGGGCTGCTGATGGTTTGCGCTTGAACTGGTCAACTCTTTGTGGGAATATCTTGGAAGTCTGGTTGGCGAAATTCACGGTCAAATTTGCATTAACTCAACACGAGAACTCTCAGGGAAAGGGCATGATGGCATCCGATAACAGCGTTGTTAACGACAAAATTCTGCCTCCCGATACAATGCTGGAACGCTAGGTGCCTATGGAGATGGATTCCGTGGATCACGGTTTCGCAGAGCGGGTCGCCAGCCATTTTATCCAATGCTGGCGCCCAATTTCTGCCCATGAAAGAACTGGAAAAGGAGATGTCATCTGGGGTGCCCTACTATGAACGGGATTTGATGAATGTAGTCCGGCAGGGCCGTGGCGTCCCTGCTGTGCCGCTCGTAATGGTTGGCGTGGCCCCGTAGAGGTCTTTGACCAGGACAAAAGCAAAGACAAGAATGTCCTTTAGAATTTTGACAAAACCACACAAGTTATAGGAGGCCCCCCATATGCAGCTAGGCGTTGTTTTTCCCCAGACTGAAATCGGGTCCGACCCCGGGGCCGTTCGCGATTATGCCCAGGCCGCCGAAGCCCTGGGCTACGAGCACCTGCTGGTGTTCGACCACGTCCTTGGCGCCGATGCCAGCAAGCGCGAGGAGTGGAACCGGCCCTACAGCCACGTGGACACCTTCCACGAACCCTTCGTCCTCTTTGGCTACCTGGCCGGCATCACCGAAAGGCTGCAGATGACCACTGGCATTCTCATCCTGCCCCAGCGGCAGGCCGCCCTGGTGGCAAAGCAGGCCGCCGCCGTGGACGTTTTGACCGGCGGACGGCTCCGCCTGGGCATTGGCGTCGGCTGGAACGACGTGGAATACGAGGCCCTGGGCGAAAGCTTCCGCAACCGGGGCCGCCGCTGCGAGGAGCAGATTGAGTTGATGAGGGCCCTGTGGACCCAGGATATCGTCAACTTCGAGGGTAGGTACCACAAGGTCACCCACGCCGGCATCAACCCCCTGCCGGTGCAGCAGCCCATCCCCGTCTGGTTCGGCGGCGGCGCCGACCAGGTGGTGGACCGCATCGGAAGGCTGGGTGACGGCTGGTTCCCCCAGTTCCAGCCTGACAGCGCCGGCCAGGAACGCATCGGCCAGATGCGCGAACTGGCCGCCAAGGCCGGCCGGGACCCCGCCAGCATCGGCATCGAGGGGCGTCTCAATTACGCTGATGGCGCCGAGGCCTGGAACCGTGCCACCGAAGCCTGGGCCGAGTGCGGGGCCACCCACCTGTCCATCAACACCATGCGGGCCGGGCTGCCCAATCCCGATGCCCACATCAAGGCCATTGAAGAATTCAAGCAGGCGGTGTCCGGTTAGTAAGCCTCTCTCCTGCGGGTTCGGCCGGTCTTGAAGGGCAGCTACATATTGGTCATTGACCTGGCGGAAAGCCTGAGCCTGGAAGTGGGCCGGCTGGGAACCTGCGAGTTTCCCGCCGGCCTCTACCTCTACTGCGGCAGCGCCATGAATGGCCTCCAGAGTCGGGTCCGCCGCCATCTCCGCCAGGACAAGAAACTCCACTGGCACATTGACTATCTGACTGCTTCGGCCAGGGTATCCGAAGTCTGGTGGCTGGTCAGCGGGAAACGCTGGGAATGTCGCTGGGCCGAAGCCATTGCGCGCATGGGCGGAGAGGCAGTGGCCCGGGGATTCGGTTCGTCAGACTGCCGCTGCTCCACCCACCTGCTGCGCCTGGAAGACGCGGCAGGACTGGCCGACATGCGAAAGCAGTTGTATCAGAATGCCGGCGGGGGAAGGCACGGCGTCTGGGTGGCAGGTGAAAAGCAAAACTCCCAAAGCTTCGCGCTTCGGGAGTACCTTCCAGAGGACTGACTGGTCCCAGCGATTATTCGCTCATCCAGCGCTTGAATCTCTGCCACGGTGACGGCCCCTGCGACTCTACCGACCTGCCACGCCACCGCTTGTCCTGGTTTATCGGACGGGGGCGGACGAAGAACAGCAGATAGGCGCCGGCCAGTCCCAGCAAACCCAGCCACACCAGCCAGCCAAACCCCACCGAGTTCAACGCCAGGCCCAGTACCAGGAGCGCGAATCCGGCCAGGGCTACCCTGCCGGGAGTTACGTGCTTCCACCTGGACGCCGAGCCGTCGCCGGAGCTGGGCTGGTCGCGGTACAGGGGCGGTTCCTGCCGGGCCTCCCGGGGCATGTCGTCGATGATAGGCTGGGTTCGGCGAGCCGGCCGGGCAGGCTCATCTTCCTCAATGCCCTTGAGAATCTCTTCTATTTCGTCCTGATACCTGTCAGGCATTTCTACCCCGCCACCTGCTCCAGATTGGGTCTGTTGCCGCCAGATGTACGACCACCAGCCTTACCGGTAAACAGATTATACAAGACATCCCGGCCCTAAGGGAATGCCAACCGACTGCGGGTCGGCGTTGCGATTTGGGTGGTCTATACAGGCAGGGACGGGTTTCAAACCCGCCCTGATTACATTTCGATCGCTCCGCCTGGGCGGTACTGCCTCGAATGGAACGTTCCCCTGCTAAGGGCAAGAGTTCCGAGTTGGCGCGATTTCCGTGCCGGCCAGCCCCGGCCGGCCGGCGAAGGCCGGCATCCAGGAGTCCCAGGGCAATCGCATGAGTAAGTAAATTGTCATTCTGAGCTTGCCGAAGAATCTAAACTCCTCCCTGCCAACTGGCTTTCGGACCGTAGCGAGGCCGTGGGGAAGGATTTCAGGCCCTTCGGCAAGCTCAGGGCGACATAGCTTTGCCTTGTGGATATTAGCCGGCTGTAGGAAGAATCTTTCATGCGATAGCCCTGCCTCGAGTCCTTGCTGTGCCTGACCGGTGTGCACTGTTGGCCATGCAGGATTTCGGCCCGCTCCGCAATGACGTGTTCCACTCCGCCTGCCTTCCCACCTGACACATCCCTGGGGAGGTCCGTTGCCCGGGCGTGGCCTCTTCCGCGCCCCTGGCCCGCACCGGAAACTACCTCAACTCCCCCATTTCCAGCCCTGGCGCGTGTTCATGGAGCCATCGGGCCGCTATACGGCGGTGGCACAATTCCTCGCCCCGCTCAAAGCAGAGCAGGGTTACGTCTCCCATGCTCGGCAGTTGCGTCAGCCAGCGCCTCATCCGGAAATCCACCAGCAGCTTCTGGTCCAGCTCCCGTCGATACTCCCGGCTCAACTCCTCGAAATCCAGGTCTCCCTGCCGGTATGCCCTCAACAGCGCAAGGGGCGGGTAGAGGAAGGGCAGCGTCTCCCACTGTGTCTTGCGGCCCCTCGGATGGGCGCGGGAAACCCGGTAAGTTTGCCCCATCCAGTCCTGGGGGTCATAGTAGCTGGCCGTATAAATCATGCCTGCCCACCCTTCCCCGCGGGGTTCTCTGCGTCGGCGGTAGAAGGCTCGGTTTTCCGCAGGTGCCCAGCCGCCCACCTGACCAGGAACAGGACGGCGCCCACCGCAATGACGCTCAAATAGCTGATGGACCGGTCCACCACCACCAGGGCCGCCACCGCCGGCGTGGACAGGGTGGACAGTTGCTTCAGTAGGCCGGCCAGGCCCGCTTCCACCGCTCCCACTCCCCCCGGGGTGGGTACCAGGGTCAGCAGCGAATTGGCCAGGGTCGTAAACACGATCAGGGCCGGCGACAGGTGAATATCCAGCGCCTGGGTTACCAGGTACAGCCGGGCTGTCTCCGCCAGCCATCCCAGCAGCCCGTAAACCCCGGCCAGGGGTATCCGCTGAAGGCTGAGCAGGGCACCGTCGCGAAACTGGCTGTAACGTTCCAGAATCCACCCTGCCAGGCGGTCCGGCAGCCAGGCAGTAAGGCGCCGAAGCAGCCCTCCGCCGCTGTCCCGGGTGGCGGCAATTGCCAGCAACGCCATGGCCAGCAGCCCCAGCAGGGAGGCGGCAGTGGCCACCACGGTCCAGGCCCCGCCTCCGCCCGATCTCGCCACGAAAGGAAGGCAAACGGCCAGCAGCAGCGCCACGGTGGTGATGTCCAGCAGCCGCTCCGAGAGGATGGTCCCCATGGTGCGGACGAAGGGGGCGCGGCGCTCCTCGTGGTACAGGTAGGCGCGGTAGGCGTCGCCCAGCCGCAACCAGGCCACCGAGTTGGCAAACCAGCCCAGCAAAACCAGTTGGCTGCACTGCCATACTCCGGCAGCTTCTCCGTCCCCGTCCCGGCTGTTGTTCAGCAGCAGCCTCCACCTGAGGCCCCGGAACAGGAAGGTAGTGTAGTGAATCGCCACGGCCAGCGCCAGGTACCAGGCATTGGCCGAACGCACGTGCTGCCAGGTTGCTCCGAAGTCAACCTCCAGGCGGGTGGACAGGAAGGCGAGGAAGGCCCCCGCCAGCGCCAGCGACACCAGGGTGGGCAGGGAAAAGACACGGCGGATCAGGGGTCGGGGAGCTCCCCGTTCCTCCAGGAGGCTCAAATCAGCCCCGATGGCGGGCGAAAAGGCGCCGGTGCCTGTCTTTCGATAACCGGGCCAAACTAGCGGGAAGGGGAGGTTGACTGAACATGGTCACGAAATTTCCGGCAGGCGCGCGCCGCTTGCGGTCCCTTCGCCAGGTTGGCGAGGATCTGAGCTACCGTAATTCCCGGGGCATGGTGAAGCTGATGTCTTCATCCACCACCTCCAGGTTGGTCACCTTTTCCGGGTTCAGCGCAGCTATCACGGCGTCCACCAGCACTTCCGGGGTTGAAGCTCCGGATGCGATCCCCACTCTGGCTGCCCCGGCCATCCACTCCGGCTGGATCTCTTCGGGCCCGTTTATCAGGTAGGCCGGTATTCCCAGGGACAGGGCCAGCTCCAGCAGCCGGTTGCAGTTGGAACTGTTCTGGGCCCCGATTACCAGGGCCATGTCCACCAAGGCTGCCATCCTGCTGACCGCCGCCTGGCGGTTGGTGGTGGCATAGCATATGTCGTTGCGTATCTCGGCCTGGGGAAACCGTTCCCGAATATGGTCAATGGCTGCGGCCGTGTCGCCGGTGGAAAGGGTGGTCTGGGTCAGCACGGCCACCGGCACATCATCTTCCCATACAGGAATGCCATTGTCTGAGTTCTCGTCCACCAGTTCCATGGGGGCCTGCCCCATGGTGCCCTTCACTTCCTGGTGCCCGTCGTGGCCCACCAGTATGATTCGGCGGCCCTCACGATGATACTTCTTGGCCTCGTTGTGTACGCGGGTAACCAGCGGGCAGACGGCGTCAATTACCTGCAGGTTGCGTTCCCTTGCCCGTTCAAAGTCCTCGGGAGGGGACCCGTGGGCCGAAAAGACCACCCGCGACCCTTCCGGTATCTCTTCCACCGTTTCCACGGTGACCGCGCCCTTCGCTTCCAGTTCCCCCACCACGTAAGGATTGTGGACAATCTGGTGCTTTACGTAGATTGGCGGACCGAACCGCTCCAGGCATTCTTCCACCACCTGGATGGCCCGGACCACGCCGGCGCAAAAGCCGCGAGGAGAGCAGAGTACCACTTCCATGACCATCCCTCCCTCAACTCCTTTCGTCTTCCGGGGTATCGAAGTATCCCCTTCGCCCTGAACCTGTCGAAGGTCTCACCGCGAACGGACTCACTTTACCTGTTAATACAAGGCGCCAAACCACTAGTTGCTGTCGCGAATCAGGTCCAGGTACTTGTAACCGGACCCCGTATTCAGCAGGACTATGGACTCCTCGGCGCCCAGGAACCCCTGCTCCAGCAGCTTCTTAAGGCCCACCAGGGTGGCCGCTCCCTCGGGACAGGCGATGATGCCCTCTTCCGTGGCGATTTCGTACATGGCTTCCACCATATCGTTATCCTCGATGGCCAGGGCAGTACCGCCCGTCTCCCGGATAGCCTTCAGGATCAGGTAGTCGGCGAAGGGGCCGGGCACCCGCAGGCCGTCCGCCACCGTGGCGGCGTTTTCCCACATCTGGGCCGTGTCGGCGCCGTCATTGAATGCCTTTACTATGGGCTGGCAACCGGTGGGCTGAACGGCAATGAACTTGGGCGGCGTGCCTTCAATCCAGCCCAGTTCCAGCAGTTCCTGGAAGCCCTTGTACATCCCGATGATGCCTGTGCCGCCGCCGGTGGGGTAGATTATGGCGTCGGGCATCTTCCAGCCCAGCTGCATCGCTATTTCCAGGCCCATGGTCTTCTTGCCCTCGGCCCGGTAGGGTTCCTTCAGGGTGGAGAGGTCGAACAGGTCTTGTTCCTCCGCCACTGCCACGGCGATTCGGCCCGCGTCGCTGATCAGTCCGTCCACCAGGTTAAGCTCCGAACCCGCCATGACCGATTCCTTCTTGTTGGCGGAAGGGGCATCCTGGGGCATGAATACCTTCATGGGGCGGTCGGCCCGGGCCCCGTAGGCCGCTGCGGCGCCGGCGGCGTTGCCGGCCGAAGGCATGGTAAATCCGCTTATGCCCAGCTCCACCGCCTTGGAAACGGCGGCGGAGATTCCCCGCGCCTTGAAAGTTCCGGTGGGGTTGAGGCCCTCTTCCTTGATGAACAGGCTCTTCAGGCCCAGTTTCTTCTGCAGGTTGGTGGCCGCCAGCAGCGGCGTGCCCCCCTCGCCCAGGGTGACCACGTTGTCGTGCTGGGTCACCGGCATCAGTTCAGAAAAACGCCACATGTTGGAGTCGCGGCCCGCAAAAACGTCCCGGCTTACCTCGCGGCGCAGTCGTGGCAGGTCATAGCGCGCGAACAGCACCTTCCCGCAGCAAGGACTGATTTTGCTTACCTGGTCGTGGGGATACGTTTTGCCGCATTGGGTACACTCCAGGCGGTCTATGTAGCTGAACATGGGACGCGTAACCTCCCCGATTCTGGGTTGATAGCCTATATTAACACGCCCGCGTACCCAAAATCAGGCTGCGCGGGCACGGGGGGCGGACCGGTTATGGTTAAGCGCCCGGCTTGCCAATATAATTGAGACGACATCGTAAGTGTCTCGAGCCGGCGGACCGTGCCGGTAACGCCGTGCCGCCACGGCGCAAACCGGATACGGGAAGGGCCCTCCTCTGAGCCGCCCTCCCTGCCCTTCTCTCCCGACACGCTGGCGCCGAATATGGAGTCCCGAACTCAGTGTCCCGGACGCTTGCCTCAGCCTGAAGTGCCTGCGCAATTTGCGTAGCCAGCAAAGGAGAGAATCATGTTCAGACTGCTCAATTCCCTTCCCACGCCGCGTCTCGCCGTAATTGCCGCCGCCACCGGCATTGCCACGGTGGCCCTCTTGCTTGTCAGGCCGTCGGTTGCCTACGCCGCCGGCGTGGACGAGGATGCTGCTTTCGTATTCAACACCTTCTCCTTCCTCATCTGGGGCGCGCTGGTGATGTGGATGTGCGCCGGTTTCACCATGCTGGAATCCGGGTCGGTGCGCACCAAGAACGCCAGCATGATCTGTCTCAAGAACATCGGCCTCTACTCCATCGCCGCCCTGGCCTACTTCTTCATCGGGTACAACCTCATGTACACCGACGTAATGCAGGTCATCGGCATGCCCGGGTTCATGTACGGGCCCACCGGCGATGAGGTGGCCCTGCTGGGGGGCGACGACTCGGCCGCTGCCAGCGTGCTGGCCAACGGCGCCGGCTACGCAACCATGTCCGACTGGTTTTTCCAGATGGTCTTCGTGGCCACGGCAGCCTCCATTGTCTCCGGAGCCCTGGCCGAACGTGTCAAGATGTGGTCCTTCCTGCTCTTCACCCTGGTACTGACGGGCATCATCTATCCTGTCGTCGGCGCCTGGACCTGGGGCGGCGGCTGGCTCAGCGACCTGGGGTTCTCCGACTTCGCCGGCTCCACCATAGTCCACAGTACCGGCGGGTGGGCCGCCCTGGCCGGCATGCTGGTGGTGGGCCCGCGGCTGGGCAAGTTCCGCGCCGACGGCTCGGTACGGGCCACGCCCCCGTCCAACATCCTGGTGGTCACCCTGGGAGTGTTCATTCTCTGGTTTGGCTGGATCGGGTTCAACGGGGGCTCTCAGCTGGGCATCGCCAGCGTCAAGGACGCCGTTGCCATGAGCATCGTCATCGTCAACACCAACCTGGCGGCGGCGGCCGGCGTGGTGGTTGCCCTGCTGGTGTCCCGCCCTCTGTTGGGCCGCATCGACCTTTTTGCCATTCTCAATGGCGCCATTGCCGGCCTGGTCTCCATTACTGCCCGTCCCGACATTACCGAGCACTACTGGGCGGTAATAATCGGGGCCGTAGGAGGCCTGGTTGTGGTCCTGGGCCTGAAGCTGCTGGAAAAGGTGAAGCTGGACGACGTGGTTGGCGCGGTGCCGGCCCACCTGTTCGCCGGAATCTGGGGGACCCTGGCCGTTAGCATTACCGGGGGCGCGCCCATCCACATCCAGGCCCTGGGCATCCTGTCCATCGGAGCCTTCGTGTTCTCCGTTTCCTGGGGGCTCTGGCAGTTGATGGAAATCACCATCAAGACCCGCGTCTCCTACGACGTGGAACGCCTGGGCCAGGACGCCGGTGAACTCCGTATGGAGTCCTACCCCGAGTTCGTCCTGATGCCCGACATGGACGAGGATTAGGGTACAACCTACCTATCACCTGTCAGATCGGGCGGGTGATAGCGCATAGGAATAGCCCATTGTGCCATTGTGCTACTCTACTACCTCTGTTTGGAGATCTTTAGATCCAATGTTTATAGCACAATCGACGAAAGTGTGCTATAACCCCCTCATCCAAACCAGAGTCGAGCTAAAGTACTTGAGGATTTATGCCCGCACCGCCCGACTTCAATAAGACCCTGAGCATCTACCTCGCGGTTCGGGATAAGGCAGACGCGAAAGGTGAGTGCTGGTACTCCCTGCAGAATCTGGCTGATTACCTGGGCTGCTCTCGATCCGGTGTCCGTTACCACATCAAGCATTTGGAGAAAGCGGGACTCATATCTAGAGATATGGCTCGGCCGCACACCGACCGGCCTATCAGGATTAATTTCCCGAACCTGTGGGACAAGGACGAACTGACCAAGATAATCTCTAAAGGCGAGCGTATTTCTTGGCAAAAACGCGCGGCAAAAGCACGAGAGGATCGGGAATTGGAAATGATGGACCATAAGGGCAATTCCGACGAAAAGTTCAGGGAATTACCGTTGACTGTTTTGTTTGCAATGCTGGAAGACGACATTCTGGAAGAGGCCGTAAAAGTGGCCCTGGAGTCACGGGGAGAACTACCAGGCCGTATCCGCGATGTCCTTAACCAGGCCATAGACAGCCACATAAGGAAAGTAGATGGGTTCCGCAATGCCCGTTTAGCTCCCACGCCCGTCATCCTGCGGCGGGTGAGCGAATTGGTGCAGTCATCTCATCGAATGGCTGCGCCAATATTGCGTGCCTGGTACGAGACACAGCAAGAGCTGGCCCAGTCAGTGACGGCAGAGCTACAGCTACTGGACATTCCAGTTCGGGCACCCCACGCCTTAACAGAACCGTTAGAGGTCGAATACGAGGATACTACAGTCACTGAAGCACTGTTGGCTTGTGTGGAGAAACTGCCGGACTACGACCCGAATGCGGTGATGCTGATGTTGCAACTTCTTTCGGGCAAGGCGGTGGCGTGCAACCTCGAATGTAATGAATTTGACCTAGAGGACGATGGTGAAGAAGAACTGGATCTAGAGGATCCTGACGAGTTGTGGAGTAGCTCCGAGATTGGGGAGGTTCTATCTTCTACCTTGTCAACCCTGTGGAACCTGCCATTTTCTGCGCCCGAATGGGAAAATGTCATACCAAGCTTTGCCAGATCACTCTCCGGTATTACCGATACCAAGCAGACGCAGAGAGCTATGGCGTCCTCGGTGGATGCTCTTCTTGAGGAAATCCAGTCGGAATATTCTAACCTGCTGGTATTCTTCCAATGTGAACCATCGGCCTGGTCAGTTAAGAACCTTGTTCCAGCTTACACCTGTTTAGAGCTTCAATTCCAAGCAGTAAAACTACGGGAACTGCTGGCCCAATACGCGCCCATCTACGACAGGGCCCCTGTAGTCTCCGACGAAATGGCCCGAGCAGCTCGGCGGGCGGAACTAGTACCGCAAATCCTGGACGCAACTGGCCTCTTGCAGCGCATCTTTGGAGACCCTGAGGTATCGGACGGCGGCGAGGACCACCAGGAGCTCGAAGCCGACACGGAGCCCGTGTGTAGTGCCATTTCCAGTGTCCAGGCGGAATCCGCCGCCGCAGCGATTGAACTCGACAACCGGAATCGGAACGGCGAAAAGTGCGATACGGAAACCCCCGGCAGCCTGGACCAGGAAACCCCGGCGCCTGCCTGCGACATCGATGGCCATATTCTGCTGCTGCTGTCCCTCCAGGACCTGGAGCAGGAGACCGATGACTTGGAGCATGAGAACGCGGGACTCAAGGAGCAGGTTAAAGCCCTGGAGCGCCGGCTGTACGAGAGTCGCAGCCAGGAGGAAAACCTGCGCTGGGCGGTAGCATACCGGGACAACCCCGGAGAGACCGAGGATACTCCCGAGCTGGATTCAGTCGGCGCGGCGGTGGCCCTGGCCAGGGAGCGTTACCCGGGCCAGTTGCTGTTCCAGCTGAACGCCGAATCGAATGCGGATGAAAGTTCCTTTAAGTGGCCGGAGCAGGTTTGGAACGCCTTGCGCTGGCTGGCCACCGATTACTTCACCTCGCACCTGGGTCGAAACCCCATCGGCGACATGGACGAGGCCTGCCGCTCCGCCTGCGGCATGTGGTACAAGACCAGCCAGCACGAGAATACCATGACCCAGTTCAGGGATTCCTACAGCACCTGGGTTGACGGACGGCGGATCTGGCTGGGCGAGCACATTGGCAAGGGCAACAGCTTCGACCCCCGCCGCACTATCCGCATTGCCTTCGACTGGGACCGTCAGCTGCAGAAGGTGGTCATTGGCTACATCGGCCAGCATCAGCGCACCTCCGCCGCCTGACCGACCGGCCTCCCGCCAGGTCTTTCCGGAACCTTCACCGGCCGGCGCCGACCCTGGACCTATCCTCGGAGACGCCAACCCTTACACCGGTTGTAATTCCTGCCCCTACGTGGCTGGGCTACTTACCGGCGCCACAGAGCGCCAGGTCTCCCACGGCCCGCACCCTTACCAGGGTAGCGTTGCTGGGGATGTAGGTAAGGGGGACCTCCTCCACGTCCACCACTTCAACGGTTGAAGGGTCCGCTCCGGCTGCCACGGCTCTTTGTACCGCCCCGGCCGAGCAGTCGGCGATGGCCTCGGCGCGGCCTTCCGACTCCAGCGAATAGACCCGTTCCATTTGCCCGCCCACCTGGGCAATGGCAGCCCCGATGGCATTGGCCACTCCGGCGTGTTCCGGACGCAGCGCCTGGGAAGCTCCGGCCAGCGCGTCCCCCAGCAGAATGCTGCCGCCGCCTACCAGTACCACCGGCGCGTCTTCGCCGCTGAGTTTCACCCGGTCCACCGCGGTCTCCACCCTGGCCTGGATTTCACCCATGCCCCGTTCCACCAACGATGGATCCAGTTCCGCCACCCGCTGGGGGTCTCCAATACTGGCCCGTCCCGCGGCCACGGCCAGGTCGGTGGTGGTCAGAACGTCCCCGCCGAAGACCCGCGCCTCCGCCGTCAGCCGGTACCCCACACTCTCCGGACCCATCCTCCAGGGGTCGGGCGTTACCACGGTGCCTCCTCCCAGGGCTATTGAAACCATGTCGGGTATTCGGAAGTTGGTCCGGACGCCAGCCAGTTGGACGGCCACCGCCGACTCCCGGGGAAATCCCTTCACCAGCGCGCCCACGTCGGTGGAGGTGCCCCCCACGTCCACCACGATGCCGTCCGTGATGCCCGACAGGTACGCCGCGCCCCGCATGCTGTTGGTGGGACCCGATGAGATGGTCAGCACGGGAAAGCGCGCCGCAAAGTCCGTATCCATCAGTGTGCCGTCGTTTTGGCTCATAAAGAGGGGCGCGTCAATGCCCAGCCGCTTCAAAGCCTCGGCAATG
Organism: Chloroflexota bacterium; assembly: GCA_028875055.1. Classification (GTDB taxonomy): domain Bacteria; phylum Chloroflexota; class Dehalococcoidia; order Lucifugimonadales; family UBA3495; genus Bin22. The sequence continues at coordinate 14,347 of JAPPGG010000016.1, read as the reverse complement.
CCCCGGACGGTCCGGTGCGCCAGCTCGCCCAGGCAGGCGTTCAGGACGGCGGCATTCTCCCGCTCCAGCAGGCCCATGCGCCCGTTCTCGTGGGAAAGGCACACCCGCAAGTCCGGCGCTTCCTCTCGTATGAGGGCAGCCGCCTCGCTCTCGTGGGCCGGGTCAACCGGGGAAAATACTCCGCAGACGGCCACGGCCCGCACTCCCCGGCTTACCATATCCCTTGCCGCCGCCCGCAGTTTCGCCCGGTCCAGCGATGAGATTTCCCGTCCGTCGAACTCGTTGCCGCCGCCCACCATGTAGGTGAGGCCCCCAATGGCCTGCTTCAGTTCCTCAGGCCAGTCCACCAGTGGCGGCAGCAGCTGCGTTGCCGGCAGGCACAGCCGCAGCGACGCCGTGGGCGAGAGCTCTCTCCGTTCCAGCAGGGCGTTGGTAAAGTGGGTAGTGCCGACCATCACCGCGTCGGTGGTGTGGGTTGGATACTGCCTGAGCAGTTCGGTTACCGAGTCAACGATGCCCGATGTGACGTCGCCGGTGGTTGGCGCCTTGGCCGCGCCGACCAGTTGACTGCCGTCCATCAGGACGGCATCGGTGTTGGTGCCCCCCACGTCCACGCCAATGAACATATCAGTCCGCCGCCACCTGAAGGGGGATGTAATCGGTGTCGTATCCGAAGTGTCTGGGGCCGGACTCGTGCAGACCCTGGGGTGTCGTCCACAGCGCGGGCGCGGGAAAGCCCAGAATGGTCACCCGCAGGCCGTACCGCATCAGTTCCGTGGTCACCGGTTCGCCCCCGTCGGTGGTCACCGCGCAGATAAGGTCGGGAACGGTGCAGACAATTTCTCCGTCCACCCGGGCAATGAGGTTCTCGTTCTGGAAGTCGATTACCATCCTTTGTCTGGCGAAATCGTCCAGTCCGTCGATGGCCAGCGTGCCCCGGGCGAAGCCGCCGGTGGTGCGGCGGTCCAGGTCCACCACCTTGCCCGAGAATAGAATCCTGCCGGGACAGGTTCCCAGTATGGCCTGCAGCGGGTCGTCGCCGGTGTCATGCGCCTGCATTACGGCGTTGCCCAGGTCTCGGGCCAGGGTCAGGGTGTTGGGAACGGCGGTGGTCCTGACCTGCTCGGCGGACATGGGAGCCACGGCGTAGCAGGCCACGCAGCCCATCTGGATGGTGGCGGCCCGGGCCAGTCGTTCGGCCCAGGCCGGGGTGATGGTCTCCCGGATGATGATGGAGTTGCCCTTCTCGTCGGCAATGGCCATGGGGCAAAAGGGAACGCCGTACACGAAGAAGGTCTTCATCTGGAACTCGGGGAAGGCCCGCCCCATGCCGTCGGCGTCCACGATGGGCAGGCCGGCCTTGGCGGCCGCGATCATCACCTCCACCGAGTTGCTGCCGCCAATCTCGTTGGAGATCAGGGCGGTGGCCTCTTCGCCGGTGAACTCCTCTATGGCGCGCAGGGCATGGTAAGACTGGAGGTCCCGCACCTTCTCAATGCCCACCGTAGGCGCGCCAATACCGCCCACGCAGATTACCCGGGCATCCTCCGGAACCTCCTCCGGCGCCATTACGCTCACCGGACCCCACCGGCGCATTGCCTGCCGCGCCCGCAACCGCCCGATGTACGGGTTGCCGCCGCCGCCCGTACCCAGAATTCCGGCGCCTATGGCAACCGCCTCCAGCACATCCTCAGTAGCCTGCCACATATCCCTTCTGGCCCCTGACCGCAAAACTCATGAATGCGTTCCGAACGCCGCCCCATATGCCCCGCAATTCCCGCGTAATCCGGAAGCAGGCCTTTACTCCGTCCGGCTATTGACCCGAGTCGGAACGGTGTTGCTTTTGGGAATACCGGTCTTATGGTACCGGTAAGTCAGCAGTGTATTGAGGGGGTATGGGGGTGTCAACCTGGGGGCTATATGAGGGCAATCGCGCCATCCGCGCCAAACCAGTCCTTCCCGGGAACCGGGGGCTGGCAGTGTGGTAGAGTTGGGGCCGGAGGCAGCGCTATGACTGATGCCGCAGGGACTGATGCTATAGGGATTGTAGGTTGCGGAGCCATTGGCCGGGCCCTGCTGCGGGCGGGCGATACGGGCGCCCTGGGCGTACCCGTGGCCGGCGTTACCAGCCGCACGTCTGCCACGGCGCGGGAGTTCCTGGCCACCCTGGATACCCCGCCGCCCTACCTGGAGTTGCCGGAGCTGGTGGAACGCTCGTCGCTGCTGGTGGAAACGGCCGGCGGGCACGTTGTTCCCGGCCTGGCAGAGGCGGCCTTTGCGGCGGGAAAGGACCTCATGGTCATCAGCATTGGCGCGCTGCTGGAGTACCCGGAGATTATCAAGCAGGCCCGGGCGACGGGTTGCCGTCTCTACGCTCCTTCGGGGGCCATTGCGGGCCTGGACGGGATAAAGTCGGCCTGCCAGGGTCGGGTGGACCGGGTGGAGATGGTGTCCCGCAAGCCCGTCGAGGCCCTGGAGGGCGCGCCCTACCTGGTGGAGAACGAGGTTCCCATCAGGCTGCTTACCGAAGAGCGGGAAGTTTTCTACGGCCCGGCCAGGGAGGCGGTGCGGGGATTTCCCTCGAACCTGAACGTGTCGGCGGCGGTGAGCCTGGCGGGAATCGGGGCCGACCGGACGATGGTCCGGATAGTTGCCGACCCTTCACTGACCCGCAACTGCCACGACATTACGGTGGAGGGGGAGTTCGGCCTGCTGCGGGTGCATATCGAGAACATTCCCTCGGAGAACCCCAAGACCGGCCGACTGACCGCCCTGTCCATCATTCGCTCGGTGCGCGACGCGGTGGACCCGGTGCGGATCGGGACGTAGCAGCCGTTTCAGGAACAGGCCGCCCTTTCGCCGGATGTCAGTGGACAAATGGACAGGGGATTTCCGCAATGCGTCACACCCACCCCGGACTTACCCCGTCAGAGGGGAAGAAATCTTGAAGTGGCTTCCGGATACGGCGTCGCTCCTGGACTTTCCCGCCGGGGATAACGTTCTGCTCTCCCCATCTGCGTCCGGCCCGGGCTAGCCTTCGTTCCAGAACAGCCGGCGGGCATTGCCGCAACAGATCAGGTTGACCTGTTCGGACGAGAATCCGGCTTCCTCAATATTCTGCGATATGGGTTCCCGCGAGCCGGCGAAGACATAGTCGGAGCCCAGCAGCAGGTGTTCGGTTCCGGCGATATCGTGCATCATGCGGACGGCGGGGGCCGACACGGCGACGTTGTCGTAGTACAGCAGCGGCAGGTAGTCCGAGGGTTTGTCCCGCTGCAGGTCCACGGGGCGTCCGGCGCCGCTGCGGTAGCCATTGTCGATGCGGGCGGCCTGGTAGGGAAGATAACCGCCTCCGTGCACCAGCATCATCTTCAGGTTGGGGCGCCGGTCCAGTAGGCCGCCCAGGATGAGCTTGGCCATGGTGATGGTGGTGTCGAGGGTCCGGCCCAGCGAGAAGGCCAGGTAGGAGGGCCGGATGCTGGCGCCGAAGCCGTGAGTGGGCGGGTGCATCACCAGGGGAACGCCCAGGTCCTCGGCCGCTTCCCAGAAGGGCTCGAAGCTCTCCTTGGCCAGGTCCTGTTCCATGGGGTCGGTGGCCAGCATCGCACCCAGCATCCCCAGTTCCTTCACCGCGTACTCCAGTTCCCTGGCTGCCAGGGCGCCATCCTGAACCGGTACGGTGGCCAGGCCGGCAAACCGGTCCGGATGGGCACGGACAATCCCCGCCAGGTGCTCGTTGAACAGGCGCGCCCAGGTGGCGGCGTTTTCGGCGGAAAGGGTGTAGCCCTGGATGTCCAGCCAGGAGCCGATGATCTGCATGCCCAGGCCCTGCTGTTCCAGCCACTCCAGCCGGGGTTCCAGGCGGGCCAATCCGCCGACCGGCCTCAGGTGGACCAGTCCATCGAACTGCAGGGCGGGGCCCCGATCGGTGTCTTCCACGGACACCCCCAGGGTGGCCCCGGATTTTCGGGCCTCGTCAATCAGCGAAGGGGGCACTATGTGGGCGTGGGAGTCGATGCGAGCCGGTTGAGACTGGGACATAAGGACGCTCCGTTCATTGCCGGTTTTGGAATGGCGTTTGGATAATATACCAGAAGGGCCCCAGCTGACAGTTGCCCGGCAAGGCTGGCCCAGGCAGGAAATGCCTAGAGCTGCCTGAGACGGGGGTCTAGCAAGTCCCTGAGCCAGTCACCCATGAGGTTCATCGACAGGACGGTGAGCATAATGGCCATGCCTGGGAAAAGGGCCATCCACCAGGCCACCACGATAAAGTTGCGGCCCTCCGCCACCATCTGACCCCAGGAGGGCTCGGGCGGCGGTACTCCCAGCCCGAGGAAGCTCAGGGTAGCCTCCAGAAGAATCACGGAGCCTACCTGCAGGGTGGCCAGCACGATGATGGTATTGAATACGTTGGGCAGGATGTGGCGGGACATTATGCGGGCGGGAGAAGAGCCTATGGACCGGGCCAGCACCACGAAGTCCCGCTCCTTGACCGTCAAAACCTCACCCCGGATCTGCCGGGCATAGTTGGCCCAGTTGAGGCAGCCGATTACGATTATTACGGTCACGATGCCCGGCTGCAGCACCGCAACCAGGACCAGGGCCATCAGAATAGTTGGCAGGGCCAGGGCAATGTCCACCAGGCGCATTATTACTCCGTCCATGCGGCCGCCGAAGTAACCGGAGGCCAGTCCCAGAACCGTGCCAATGCCGCCGGCAATGAAAATGGCGAAGATGGACACTATCAGCGAGACGCGGGCCCCGTAAACTATGCGACTGTAAACATCGCGGCCCAGGCTGTCGGTGCCCAGCAGGTGAGCCGAGCTGCCGCCCTCCACCCAGGCCGGAGGTATGAAGGCATCGGCCAGCTTGCCGAAGGTTGGCGCCTCGGGAGCCAGGGAACGGGCGAAAACGGCGAATACAACCACGGCGAGCAGTATTACCCCCGGGATCAGGGGCGCCCTTCGGAGCTGCCGCCAGAACCCGCTGACCTGCCGAGCCCTGACCAGCCGCGGGGTGGTTCCTGCGTCAGCCACCGTTCCCTTCCACTGTTTTCAACTCGATTGCGCTCCGGTTGGTTATTGCCGTTGTGGTCATTCGTAGCGGATCCGGGGGTCCAGGTACCCGTAAAAGATGTCCACCAGGAAGTTGATGGTAATAAACAGCAGGCCGCCAAACATGACCACCGTCTGGATGATGGCAAAATCGTTGGACTGAATTCCCCGGATGGCCAGCAGCCCGACGCCCGGCCAGGAGAAGATGGTCTCAACCACCACGAATCCGGTCAGGAAGTTGCCCAGGATGAGCCCCAGGAAAGTGACCACCGGAATGGCGGCATTGCGCAGGGCATGGTTCCAGATGACGACGTTCTCCGGCACACCCTTTACCCGGGCCAGCTTGATGTATTCGCTGTCCAGCACGTCCAGCATGGCCGAGCGGGTAATCCTCATGATGCCGGCCACGGTGAACCAGCCCAGGGTGACTGAAGGGAGCACGTAATGGAGGGGCCCGTCGCGACCGGAGGTGGGCAGCAGGCTCCAGGATACGGCAAACACCCAGATGAGGATGATGCCCAGCCAGAAAGCGGGCACCGACTGGCCCAGCATGGCGATGGTCTTGCCCGCGTAGTCAATCCAGGTGTCCCGCTTTACGGCGGAGAGGATTCCCATGGGAATGGCGATGATTACGCTCAGGGACATGGCGGTAAGGGTCAACTGGACGGTGGCCGGTATGCGTCGGGCCAGCATTTCCACCGCCGGTTCCTTCCAGAATATGGATTCGCCGAAGTTGCCCGTGGCCGCATTCCTGAGGAATATGGCGTACTGGACGTAGATGGGTTCGTCCAGGCTCCAGAGTTCGCCCATCTTGTCCCACTGCTCCTGGGAGTAATCGTCGCCCAGCAGCACGTCCCTGGGGTCGCCGGTAAGGCGGGCCAGGAAGAAGACGATCAGGCTCAGGGCAACCATGCTCACCAGCGCCTGGACGAAGCGGGCCAGTATGTATCTACGCATTCAGGACCTGCATCCTTGATGGAAAAAGACCCCCGCGTCCCCCGTACCGGAGCGGAACCTCCCCGGGGAGACGCGGAAGTAAGTCTGGATCTGTATCAGTTGGCGTGTCCCACGCTTTCCAGTTCAGTGGTAAAGCGTTCGCCCAGCCGGGGCGACCAACTGCCAACCCGGGGCCCGATGGCGTAGAGGCTGGCGGTCTGGACAACGGGAATAACCGTGCGCTCGTCCAGTAGTATCCCGTAGGCTTCGCGAATGAGCTCGTCCTTTTCCTCCAGGTTGGTGGAGGCCTGAATTCTCGGGGTAAGGGCTTCCAGCTCCGAATTGCAGGCGAACAGGGCCGTGCGCTCGGCCGTGCAGCGATACTGGGAGATGAGCCGCCTGGTGGTGTCGGTAAGGTGGCCCAGGCGCATCAGCCAGATCTTGCCTTCCAGCTCCCTGGCCCTGCGCATGGCCGAATGGGCGCTGCCCTGCAGGTTCAGCTTCAGTTCCACGTCCAGGCCTGCGGCCTCCCACATGCCGGCAATGGCTTCCGCCAACTGGGGCCCTTCAGGAATACCGCCCAGGGGACGCTGCTGGAACTCAAAGGTCAGGCCGGCCTTGCCCGACTCGGCCAGCAACTGCTTTGCCCGTTCGAGGTCATAGGGGTCGGGCTCTTCCCAGCGGGCGTCGTAACCCAGGGAGATGGGGGACAGGTCGGTAATGCCGGTAGGTACGGCGCCGCCGGCGAAGACGACGTCGGCCAGTTCCTGGCGGTTAATGGCCAGGCTCAGGGCTTCCCGGAATACGGGGTCGGCATTGGGGTTGTTGGGGTCCGGCGCATCTATGCCGGTGGTGCCCGGAATGTAAACCACGGGCACGATGAAGACGCCGGCAACTCCGGGGTTGAGGATGGTGCGCACATTGGCCGCTTCCGCCTGGCGCTTGAAGGACCCGGGCAGAAGGGCGATGTCCACCTCGCCGCTCAATACCTGGGCGAGACGGGTTGAGGCCTCGGGAGTAATCCGGAATTTAATGGTCTTCCACTGGGGCACTATGCGCCAGTGGCGGCCCTCGGTGGCCTCCACCTCCATGGACTCGCCCAGCTTGTGTTCCACGAATTCGTAGGGGCCGGTGCCGATGGCCTCGCGGCGGGCGCCGTCGAGACCGACTTCCTTGACGAAGGCGCGGGACATCATTCCCGTGCCGTTATTGCCCGAGGAAAGGTCCATAAAGGCGGTGAGGAAGGGGTTCTTGGTGTATTCCACCTGGACCGTGTAGGTATCCAGGGCCCGCACCTGAGGTTCGGCCTGCAGCTGGGCAGCCACCGACGGGTGGGTGGACTCTTCGTTGTAAAGCCACTGGTCGAGGCTGTATGCGGCGTCGGAGGCGGTGAACTCGCCATAGCCGCCGTGGAAGGGAACGCCCTCCTTCAGGTTATAGGTAACGGTACGGCCGTCTTCGGAAAGCGACCATTCCTCAGCCAGGCCCGCCTTGAATTCCCAGGTTACGGGGTCCAGCAGCAGCAGGGTTTCCATGACGCGTTCCCAGTAGAATCGCTGGGTAACGCCCTCCCAGGGCAGCCACGACTCGGTATCGTAATCAAACTCCGATACGGTCAAAATGCCCTCGGGGACACGGACCGAATCCACGGGTTCAGGTACGGCCGTAGGCTCTGCGGTAACGCTGCCTTCCTGCTGGGCGGCGGCGGCAGGAACCGGCGCCTGGGACTGAACCGGCGCCTGGGTCGGTTCCGCCCCGGTCATGGCATCCTGGCCGGCGGGCGCCGGAGCGGCCGGCTGGGCGGCGGCCGGCGCAGCCGGGGCAGCGGATGCGGCAGGTTCGGAGGCTGCGGGTGGCGGGGCCTCAGTCGGGGTGGCCGAACTGCCACAGCCAACGGCCACGCTGGCCAGCGCCATCAGCGAAAGACAAACTCCCAACAGCCGGAAAAATCTTCCTGTTTTCATGTCAATAACTTCTCCCTTTGATTATCGGACCCTTGGCCGGGGCCGTTCCCGACGGGGCGTAGTGCTTGTCTGGGCAAATATAAGCAACGCGGGCGCCGCCGCGCAAGCGCAACTTTCCGCTCAATCAGGTACCTCCCTGAATTCCGGGAACGGTCGCGCCCTGGGGGACGCTGGTGGGGTAAAGGTGGCAGGCCACCTCGTGACCATCCTCGGCCGGAGCCAGAAGGGGCTGAACCGTTTCGCAGACGGGCATTGCCGCCGGGCAGCGAGGGAAGAACCGGCATCCGGAGGGAGGATCCAGGGGACTTGGCACCTCGCCTGAAATGACTACTTCTTCCCGAGCCACGTCCGGTCGCACCGGCAGGGCCGCAGAAAGGAGGGCGCGGGTGTAGGGATGCAGGGGGTTGGTGAAGACCCGCCTGGAGGTGGACTTCTCAACCAGCTGTCCCAGGTACATAACCCCCACATAGTCGCTGAGAAAGCGCACTGTGCCCAGGTCGTGGGCGATGAGCAGGTAACTGAGGCCCAGGTCCTGCTGCAGCGCCTTGAGCAGGTTGATGATCTGGGCGCGAATGGAAGCGTCCAGGGCGGACACGGGCTCGTCCAGAATTACCAGCCTGGGAAAGGCGGAAAGCGCGCGGGCAATGGCTATGCGCTGCCGCTGCCCCCCGCTGAACTCGTGAGGGTAGTTGGAGGCGGTGGCCGGATTCAACCCTACCTGGTCCAGCACTTCCGCCACCCGTTCCTCAATCTGGCGCCTGGGGGTGTCGGTGGTTACGGTAAGGGGGTCTCCAACAATGTCCCGGACCCTCATGCGCGGGGAAAGGGAGCTGAAGGGGTCCTGGAAGACAGCCCCCACAGTCCCGCGATATTTTCTCAGCGATTCTCCCGACAGGCGTGTCAAGGACTGGCCCTCAAATACTATCTCGCCCTCGGTGAGGGGTTCCAGCAGCAGTATCAGCTTGGCCAGTGTGGACTTGCCGCAGCCCGACTCTCCCACCAGGCCGAAGGTTTCACCGGGCGCAATGGTGAAGGCCACGTCGTCCACCGCCTTGATGTAGCCCACCGGCCGGCGGAACAGCACGCCCTGGTTCACAGGGAAGTATTTCCGTACGTGTTGAACGTCCAGCAGCGGCTGCGGGCTTCCTGCCGTCGCCGTCATCTGCTCTTGTCTCCATAAAGCCAGCAGGCAGCCGTATGGCTGGCGGGAGGGCCGGCGGCTCCCGACTCGGCAATTCCCGTCTCAAAGGTTGGGGGATACTCCTGCGTGCAGATATCCATGGCCTCGGAGCAGCGGGGCGCAAAGGGGCAGCCGGGAGGAAGGTCGTAGAGGGAAGGCGGTTGACCGGGTATGGTGGTAAGCCACTCAACTTCGGTATCCGGGTCGGGAAGGGAATGGATCAGCGCCCTGGCATAGGGATGACGGGGTGAACCGAACAGTTCCCGGGTTGGGGCCATCTCAACTATCCTGCCGGCGTACATTACCGCCACCCGATCGCATACCCTGGCCACAATTCCGAAGTCGTGGGTAACGAATATCATGGAGAAACGGTGCTCTTCCTGCAGGTCTTTCAGCAGCTGGAGGTACTGGGCCTGAATTGTGACGTCCAGGGAGGTGGTAGGCTCGTCGGCGATCAGCACCGAGGGCTGGGATGAGAGGGCAATAGCGCCCACGATTCGCTGGCGCATGCCACCGCTCATCTGGTGGGGGTAGTCGTTGGCCCGAACTTCCGGGGCGGGGATGCGCACCCAGCGCAGCAGTTGCTGTACCCTGTCCTTGAGGCCGGACCCGTGAAGGCCCAGGTGGTACATAGAGCCCTCCCCCACCTGTTTTTCCACGTTGAAAACGGGATTCAGGGAGGTCATTGGGTCCTGAAGCACCATCGAAACGTGCCGGCCCCGTATCTGCTCCATTTCATGGCGCGACAGTTGAAGCAGGTCGGTATCTCCCAGCCAGATTTCGCCACCGATTATGCGTCCGGCGGGCTCCGGGACCAGTCTGAGGATGGAGAGGCAGGTAATGCTCTTGCCGGAACCTGATTCTCCAACCAGGCCCAGGGTTTCGCCAGGTTCCAGGGTAAAACTAACACCGTCCACGGCCTTCACCACGCCGCGACCGGTGTAGAACCAGGTCTGAAGGTCCTTTACTTCAAGGCGTGATGGCGATGAGGGAGCGTCCAGGGAAGTTCCGGCATCAGAAGGAAAAGTGGTCACAATCACCTGGCCATACGGGGCAAGGATGGGACTGTTGACGGAAGGACGGAGATATGGAGAGCATTAAACGCGGGGAGGATACGGTTGTCAAGGTAGTGGCAGCGGCGGCCGGGGCGATTGAATTCCACAGGACGTTACGCCAACTGTACGTACCACCTGTATTGGCGGTACGAGCGGGGCATTGCCTTGCGGCCGGGCGGGCAGTAGAATGCCATCAACGCCGAGATAGATTTGGCCGCGGGAGACTTGACTGCGGAAGATTAACGGTCGGCGCCCTAAGTACCCCACAGTCCCAACGGGAGGGTTCAGGGAGTTATGAAAAAAGTAGTCAGTGAAATCAGCGGTATCGTGTTTTCCATTCCCTGGCTGATCGCCAAGGACGAGGGCCTTTTTGAAGAAGAAGGCATTGATATGACCTTTGTGCGGGCCCAGGGCGACCGGGAGAACCGGGTTGCCTACGACCCGAACGAGGTGGACCCCATCCTGGGGCACGTGCCTTACGAACAGAACATGGTGTCCATCTACCGCGCTTGAGAAGAGGGTCAGGTCCGTCGGGCCTATGAGAGCAAGCGTGAAGATACCAAGATCATATCCCTCCGCGCCGCCGTGATGAGCCAGTCGCTGATGGTGCGTCCCGACTCGCCCCATAACTATCCGGGCACGCTGGGCAACCGGCCGGTGGCAGTGTCTTTCCACGCCGCCGCCCACTATGTTTCCCTGCGCCTGCTGGAGGGCTACATCCCCAACGAAAAGATCAAGCTGGTGTCCTTTGGTTCGCCACGAAAGCGTTTTGAGGCGATGATGAACGGTGAGGCCGACGCCTGCGTGGTGATGGAACCCTGGATTTCGCTGGGCGAAAAGCTGGGCTGTAAGTCCCTGGCGGAAGGCCACTACCTGGGTGCCGAAAACGCCAGCGACGACATGGACCCGGAGACCTTCGCTGCCATCAACCGGGCAGTGGGCCGGGCCATAGATATGTTCAACGCCGACAAGCGCAAGTACCTTCACTACATGATCGATGAGCCCAGCTTTGCCGAGGTGGCAGCCAGGTACGGCGGCATTTCCCCGGAGGACTTCCACCTGCCGCGCCTGCGCTACACCAAGGATACCTACTACTCGCCGGAAATTGTGGAAGACACCTACAACTGGATGGTGCGCTGGGGTCTGTTGAGCGAAACGGCCTGCACCGCAGATCTGGTGGACAACCGGGTGGCCGCGCCGGCGCCGGCCGACGACTAGATCTCAAGCTGGCAGAAGCTGGAGAAGGTCGCCAGGGTGAGTCGCCCTGGCGGCCTTCTTTTCCTGGCAGGTCAGGTGCAAGGAAACCGGGGGTCAGGGGCTTTTCGTCATTGGCGTGTAACCCGCTCTTCCGTACGCCCCGGACTTGTCGCAGGGCTGGCCGTTCGCGGTCCGGCACGCTCACCGTGAACGTACCCGAGGGGTTAACACGGGTAGTGGAAAGGGTGCGGAACTGGCATTCTGTAGCTTTGGTGGCGGTACTATTGCCTCTGCCGCCAACCCCGCTCAGTCGGCGAGCAGGGCATACACCGCATCTGGTTGGAGAGGGCATCGTGCTTGTGGCCCTTGCCGGACACGTCGTCCATCAAGCGGATGTCTCCGGCACGCAGGACTATTTCCGACCCGTCGCTGGTACCGATTTTCACCCCGCCGGATATGTGAGTAATGATCCTGCGCTCGGGTAGGGGATGATAGTCCATGTGGCTCTGGGCCCAGGAAGCGGACACGAAAATAGAGGCCGCCCACCGCCGCCACGAGCGTGAACAGCAATCGTTGTAGAGTGGCAGCATCCGAACTGGGTGCTAGAATGCTGCTGGAGCTTGGGGGCATGGCTGGCGGCGGCCCCCTCCCCAGCTCACGAAACCGCCCCGGACGGAACGTCATCTGAAGAAGAGCATCCCATGCAACTGCGAAAACTATCCAGCGGGCTGAAGGCTGCGTACCGAGGGTCGGACGTTCGCCATCGCGTGAAGGGCTTCGATGGTTGGGTGGAAAGGGCGGAGGAAGGGAATTCCGGCCCAACCGGCTACGACCATGCCGATACCGTCAAGGAATATTACGACCTCTGCACCGAGTTCATGGAGTTTGGTTGGGGCGATAGCCTTCACTTCGCCCCGCTTTCGTCCGGAGAAAGCCTGGAAGACGCCAAGGTCCGGCACCAGCGTCTGATGATTGACAGGCTGGAGTTGAGCAAGGGCATGAGGGTGATTGATGTTGGCTGCGGAGTCGGAGGTCCGATGCGCCGCGTCGTTCGGGAGTCCGGCGCCAGTGTCCTGGGAATCAACAGCAATGGAATTCAGTTAGAGAAGGCGAAATTGCTGGATGAGGCCGCAGGGATTGGCCACATGGTTGACTATCTGGAGTGCAGCTTCATGGACATGGGCGCCATACCGGACAACACCTTCGATCGTGGATATGCCATCGAATCCACCTGCCACGCGCCGGACAAAGCTGGGGCATTCGCCGAGATCTACCGTGTGCTGAAACCCGGGGCCCTCTTCTGGGGCCAGGAAATGTGCCTTACCGAAAAATTCGACCCCGGCGACCGCCGGCACCACGACATTAAACGGGACCTGATGCGCGGCATTGCGCTCAAAGATATTGCGACCACACACCAGGTGAACCAGGCCCTTGAAACGGTGGGGTTTCAATTGATTGAAGGGCAGGACCTGGCCGTATTGGACAGTGAATTGGCCACCCCATGGTATCAGCCAATGGCAACCGGGCGCGGAACCCGGGGCAATGCCCTGTACCGGACTCCCCTGGGTCGCAAGCTGCTACAGGGGACCATCAGGCTGTCTGAGATGCTGGGTATGTTCCCGAAGGGCTGCGCAGAGGTTGTTGCGTTGCTGGACAATACCGCCGACGCCTACGTTGCCGGCGGCAGAGCCGGTATTTTTACGCCGCTGTACTGTTTCCTGGCTCGTAAACCTGGGAATGCGGCCTTCGAAAAGGACAGCGTCAGTGTGCCAGGTCAGGTGGTATAGATCTGCGATCGCGCAGGGGTAGATGCCGGTCCGAAAGCTGATGAATGGGGATCAACCCCGGGGACTTACCGCGGCGTCGATGCGGGCCACCAGGGCGGCGTCCAGCGGTCCCGCTGACTCGGCCGCCACGCATTCCCGCAGCTCCAGGCGGTTCTTGACACCCAGGACTACCGTGGAGACACCCTCCATGGTGAGGGTGTAGCGGTGGGCCAGGTGCGCGGCGCTGCAGCCCAGTCCGGCGGCAATGGCGCGGAAGGGGGCCGCCCTCGCGAAGTCCGCCAGCTCCGGGTGCCCCTCGGGTAGTTGCCGGTCCAGGGCGTCGGTGAGAGCTCCGGCCTGGACTGCCCGTATGCCCAGGACTGCCGCTCCGCTGGCATTGGCTGCGTCGATGACGTCGCGAGGACGGAGGGGCTGGTTTCCCTGGGGCAGGGCCCCGGCCGAGTCCAGCAGGTTGGCGATGCACTGGATGTAGTCGGGGCAGGGGCCGCTGGTCAGCAGGTGAATCAGGGCATCCGCCTCGCCGATGCCGGTTAATCCCCAGTGGCCTATCCGGCCCTCGGCTACGAGCCGCTGGAAAGCGGGCGCCACCGCATTGGTTACCGTGGCTACGGTGGTCAATCGCTCGCCTCCCTCTTCTGCCAGGGTGACGGCGTTGTGCAGGAACATAACGTCAACCCGTTCCAGCTTCATGCGTCGCAGGCTTTCCTCCAGGCTTCCGGAGATGAGGTCATAAACCCGCTCCGGCGGGGTGGCGCCAACCCGGCACTTGGTGGTAATCCGCACTCCGTCGGGCAGGTTCCCGTCGAAGGCCTCGCCGATGACGCTCTCCGCCTCGCCGTTGCCGTAGGTGGGCGCCAGGTCCAGCAGGGTTATGCCGGAGTCCACGGCCTCCCGCGCTGTCGCGACGCATTCCTCCCTGGTAGTTGCGCCCCATACCTGCCCCAGGCCGCCTCCCCCCAGGGTGAGGGCGCTGACGGAGCCCAGTTTGCCGAAGGGTCTTTGCTGCATGTCGTCCTCCGCTGACTTGCCAATGGAATGTTGAGCATACCACCGCCCGCGAGCCGATGTTAAGGGATTGGGGCAGGGAGCCAGGGTCTTTCGATTATCCCTTCCCCCTTGACGGGCTGACAGGGGTATGTAAGGGTCAAAATTGGTTTGGAATTAGCTTGGGAAG
>JAPPGG010000015.1 GCA_028875055.1 Chloroflexota bacterium | reverse complement strand
CCCCCCCCCCCCCCCCCCCCCCCCCCCCCCCCCCCCCCCCCCCCCCCCCGCCAGAATGACAAGTTCACCGTTTCGATTCGACCCCTTAACCGGCCAGTTCTTTAAAGAACGAGGCTGGGCTGGGGGACTGGTTACCGCCCCACCCAGTCGCCGTAGATGGGGAACTGGCTGCAGAGGAACTCGATGTAGGCGGGGCGGTTGGACTGGTTGACTTCCAGGGCGCGGCGCAGGGCCGGGACCACCTCGGAGGGTTCCGAGACCCGCTCAGTATGGTAGCCCAGCTCGCCGATTACCCGGGACATGTCCACCTCGTCGGGGCCCAGCACCGAGTGGGTAAAGGGGTCGTGGCCGGGGCCCCAGAAACCGGGGCCGTAGCCGGCGAACCCGCCGTTGCTGATGTGGGCCACGGTTACGCCCAGGTTCTGGCGCAGGGCCACTTCCAGGTTGCCCAGCATGTAGCCCAGGCCCGCCTCGCCAGTGACGGTCACCGCGGGGCGGTTGGGGTCGGCCAGCCGCGCCGCCACCGAACCGGCCCAGCCGAAGCCCAGGGTGGACACGTTGCCCCAGCCCAGGAAGCCCCGGGGCACCAGGGTGTCATAGACGGTACTCAACTGGTCGCGGGTGTTGCCGGACTCGTGGGTAACGAAGGAGTTGTAGGGGTCCAGCACCTCCATCAGCCCGGCGTAAACCCGGTAGGGGTTGATGGGCTTGTCGTCAGAGGCCATGGCCTCAACGTACTGGGCCATGCCGGCGTCCCGCTCGTTCTTGACTTCGAGGGCCACGTCCTCGCGGGAGCGGGCCGACTTGACGGGGCGGGTGGAAAGTTCTTCGGTGAGAGCCTGGAGGGTGTAGCGGGCGTCGCCAATGACGGCGCCGGCCGTGTTGTAAATCTTGTTGACGTGCAGGTCGTCCACGTCGCAGTGGACGATGGTCTTGCTGCCCGCGTTGGGTATGCGGTGGCTGAACCGGCCCGGTGACAGGCTGGTGCCCACGGCGAAGACCATATCGCAGTTTTCCAGGAAGTTGTTGACCTGGCCGCCACGGACGCCCACGAACAGGGGGTGGTTCTCGGGGAAGGCGCCCTTGGCCTTGAGGGTGGTGACCACGGGAGCGTTGGCCATTTCGGCAAAGGCTGTCAGTTCCTCGGAAGCGCCGGCATAAATGACGCCCTCACCGGCGTAGATCAGGGGGTTCCGGGCTCCGGTCAGCAGGTTGATGGCGTGGACCACGTCCTCACCCACGGGACCGTGCTTCCAGCCCTTGACCGGCTGGTAGGGATCGGCCGTCTCGTCGTATGTGCCGGTGGGATCGGGAACGGCCAGGACCACTGGCCCGGGCCGGCCGCTGCGCAGCATGGTGAAGGCCCGTCGCATAAACTCGGGAACCCGCTCGGGGCGGTCTATGTAGCCGTACCACTTGGATACGGTGGACAGGGCGTTAAAGACGTCGTACTGGCTGTTGTTGGACGAACCGGCGGGTACGCCGTCGGTAATGCACAGCACGGGCGAACCGTCCTCGAAGGCCTGGGCCATGCCGGCGTAGGCGTACTGGGTTCCGGCGGCGTTGATGCCGCCCTGGAAGGTGCAGACGCCGATCTTCTGGCCGCCGGTAATGCGGGAATAGGCGTCGGCCACGGCCACGGCGTAACGGTCGTCCCGCATCATAACCATGGGTACGCCCTCGCGGCCCAGGGCGTTGTTAACGCGGCAGACGGGGAAGGTGGAAACCCACTCCACCCCTTCCTGTTTCAGGATTCGAGCTATGCCGGTGGCGGCGTCGATAGTCATCAGTCAGTCTCCCTTTCCATCGAGAATGTATCAAGTTGCAAGTTTCGGCTTACTCTAACACCAACACCGGGGGCTGTCATCCTGGAACGGGCGGCGGTAAATGTTCAGAGTTGGGGTGTCCCCCTCACCCCTGCCCCTCTCCCTCAGGGAGAGGGAAGAAGTATTCTCCTTACGAGAGGCGCGGCCGGATGGGTTACCAAATACAGAGGCAATTGAATGGAACGAATCCACCATCAGAGATGATCACCCCTCTCCCTATGGGAGAGGGGCCGGGGGGTGAGGGCATTCCCCTCAGTCCTGAATTGGTACTGGCCGCGCAGCTATTGCCGTGTGTCGTAATTTGCGGAGAGAAGATTGTCGAATTCCTGCAGGGTGCGGGCCCCTGGGGATTGTATTATGATTGGGCTGAATAGCGTGCCAACGGAAATACACCGCAACAGCCTGTAACCGGAAGGGAGGCAACCATGAAGTATGACGTGATAGTGGTAGGAGGGGGTTCGGCGGGGTGCGCCATCGCCACCCGCCTGTCCGAAGACCCGGAGCGGTCGGTACTGCTGCTGGAAGCGGGACCAGACTATACCGACTTTGAGACCCTGCCCGACGACCTGAAACAGGGCAACAACGTGTGGCTGTCGGCCTATGGCCCCCACAACTGGGGCTACACCGCCCAGATTACGCCCGAACAGACGGAACTGATCATTCCCCGGGGCAAGGCTACCGGCGGCTCCAGCGCGGTGAACGGCCAGGTGATGTACCGGGGCATCCCGGAGGACTATGACCGCTGGGCCGAATGGGGCAACGACGAGTGGGGCTATACCCAGGTGCTGCCCTACTTCAACAAGCTGGAAACGGACCTGGACTTCGGGGGCGACGATTTCCACGGTTCCAGCGGTCCCGTGCCGGTGCGCCGCTCTCCCCGCAGCGAGTGGATGCCCCACGCCCTGGCCTTTGAGCGGGCCTGCGTTGCCCTGGGCTACCCCATCAGCGAAGACCAGAACCACCCGGAGTCCACGGGCATTTCTCCCCGGGCGCGCAACACCATCGACGGGGTGCGGATGAGCATGGCCCTGACCTACCTGGAACAGGCCCGCCACCGCCTGAACCTGACGGTCCGGGGCGGCGTTACGGCCCGCCGCATTCTCTTCCAGGGCAAGCGGGCCGTGGGCGTAGAGGCGGAAAGCGGCGGAGAGGTCTTTACGGTGGAGGGCGAGCAGATTGTGGTCAGCAGCGGGGCCATCGGTTCGCCCCACCTGTTGCTCCTGTCGGGCGTTGGCCCGGCGGAACAGGTCAGCAGTTTCGGCATTGACGTGGTCCACGACCTGCCCGGCGTGGGGCAGAATTTGAGGGACCACCCCGCCGCGGCCGTCCTGTACCTGGCGGCGGGGGAGAAACCCGACGTGCAGGCCCCGGTGATCCAGGTGGGACTGCGCTACACCGTAGAGGGTTCGAACCTGAGCAACGACATGCAGCTCAGCCCCATGCTGATGACCAGCGAGCACCGGCCGGCCCACGTGGACATAGACGACGACCTCAATTACATCGGCATGAGCGCCAGCCTGCAACTGGCCCTGGGCAAGGGAGAACTGACCCTGCAGTCGGCCGACCCCCACGTGCAGCCCCGGCTGAATTACAACTACTACCAGGATGAGGAAGACCTGCGGCGGATGCGGGAGGCCATAAGGCTGGGGGTGCAAGTTGCCGAGCAGCCCGGATTTGCCGACATGCTGCTGGAGCGGATTATGCCCTCGGACGAGGAACTGGAGTCGGACGAACTGCTGGATGACTGGCTGCGGCGCAACTCCGGAACGTCACACCACGTGTCGGGCACCTGCAAGATGGGGCCGGACTCGGACCCCCTGGCGGTGGTGGACCAGCGCCTGAGGGTCCGGGGCGTTGAGGGACTGCGGGTGGCCGACGCCTCGGTTATGCCCGACTGCATCCGGGCCAATACCAACGCCACCACCCTGATGATTGCCGAAAAGCTGGCGGACTACATCAAGGAGGGGAGATAGAGAGGGGATACCCTTTGTTTCAGCATCGCGAACTGCTGCCGATGAACTTGTCGAACATTAACCAAGGTGAAGACGCATTCTCCGGCAAACTCATGATAACCGGGAGAAGGTGGCTTCCCGCTATTCGTAATTGCCCTCGAGTAGGAAATTCTATTCCAAAATAACCAGGATACTCGAGTAAAGGCTCTGGCCTCTCCTGGATACTCCCGATCTTCTTCTTTTTGCGGCGGTCATAACAACACATCAACCACACTTTCAAACATACAGGGATTGCATCTGAGAGTACCTAGAATCTCAGAATTCGGCGCTGTTTGTTTATCTTTAGGCTCGAAAATTGTGGTCAACAAGCAATGATGGTTGATTGTCGATTGCTGTTGCCATTATAATAACAGTTGGCCGGGGGCAACCTTCCAAATGCAACCCCCGACCTAACAACATAAGAGCCGGGAGCATGACGGACATGCACGTGACTGGAGATCACGTTAATCGGGTTCGACACCCGACCGGCTCTCGTATGGAGGGATGGCAGAGTGGTTGAATGCGCCGGTCTCAAAAACCGGTGGGCCCCTCCGGGTCTCGCGGGTTCGAATCCCGCTCCCTCCACCAACTAAAAATGTATCAACAATCATGGACGAATTTTCAAGTGCTATCATGCTATTAACTGGTCAACAACGGAGGTGATTGCAATGAATAGCGTCTACGACGACAAAATAGAGGAAGTGATTGCATCCAAACTCCACGAGCATCAAGCGGCCAAAATAGCTGCGGAGCGTAAATTGGAAGCCGCACATAAGGAAATGATTGATGCGGAACAAGCGGTAGAACACTGGATGTTCGCACTTGAAGACTACCGGAGGTCGCATGGCTTGCCTCCACATCCTCCATCACCCAGTCCAGTTCTGGAAGCCGAATACTCACATATGGGGCCAACTGAATTGGTCCAGCATTGGGCCGAAAAACATGGTGGTGAAGTGGTAGTCAAGGAGCTTGCAAAGGTAGCATTCAATGCAGGCGTATCATCTAGCTATCGGTTGGCGTCAAGTGCGATCTACGCCATCTTAAAGCGGAAAAATTACGTTAAGGTTGCTCCTGGACATTTCAAGAAGCCCGACTATGACAACGACCAAGAGGCGCCGATAGTAGTTCCTAGTAGTCGGTCAAACTGGTAAAGACAGGCCTATTAAGTGTTGAATGGAGCT
>JAPPGG010000053.1:32337-45132 GCA_028875055.1 Chloroflexota bacterium | reverse complement strand
GGCGGAGGGCCGGCTCACCACTCGCTGATCTCACCCCGTCCATCCCCGACGGAAACCCGCCACAGCCTCCTTTCGGGGGCTGTGGCATTTTGAATGGATGACCCGGCATTGCATTGCGCATGAGCCAGCGTTCAGCCTCGCCGCGGCGGCACGGGAAAGAGGCAGGGCAAGCCGGACCGGGGAAGGCGGCCCGCCGCCGTCCCGGGCGGCGGCGATGGCCGGCCTCGAGACCCGGAGCGGCGCGCCCCGGTGGTCGCGCCGACGTGATAGACTGAGGATACCCCGTCCGTCGCGGGCGTGGTCGCGGGCAGGTCGCTCCGGGCCCAGCGCCGGCGGAAGGCGGCGGAGAAGCGAAACTCGCTGGGAATGGCGGCACGGCCGGTCGGGAGGAGATGATGGCATTGTCGGTTGGCGGGACGGTGGAGCGATGCGCCAACTGGAGGGTGGCGGCGGCGGCATTGGCGGGCGTCGCCGGCTGCGTGGCGGGCCTGGCCTGGCGCCAGGCGAGGCTGGGAGGGCTGGACCTGCTCGACGGTCGGGGCTGGTACACGCCAGGGGAGGCGGCGGCCCTGTTCGACGCCCTGGACGGCCTCGACGCCGGCGCCAGGGCCGTCTACGCCACCACCGCGCTGACCATCGACATGGTGTTTCCGGCCTGCTACGGCCTGCTGTTCGCCGTCCTGCTGTTCCGGCTCTTTCGCGGCGGAGCGCCGCTGTACCTGCTGCCTTTGGCCCTCGCCTTTGCGGACGTGCTGGAGAACGTCACGGTGGCCGCGCTGGCCCTGAGCCACGACGGGGCGCCGTCTCCGCTGGCCTGGCTGGCGGCGGCGTTCACCCTGGTCAAGACGATACTGATCGTGGCCACGCTGGCGGCGGTGTGCGCCGGCGGGACGCTCCGGCTGTGGGCAAGGATGCGCCGCTCCGGCTGAGCGGGGAAGCGCCCCGAACCTGCCGGTGAGCCGGCTTGCGGGACGCGGCGAATTCGCAGGCGGTCATTGCCCTGCCACGCGGCAGGGAAGGCAACCTGGGGACGTGGCGGCCCAGCGCCCCCGGCGCGGCCAGGGGAACGGCAATGTCCTTCCTTGCCGGCATGACCGGCAGGAGACCGCCCCGGCAATCCGCCGGGGCGGTCTCGCTTGGTTGCCGTGCGGTGATTGGCCGATTGCAACCGCTTTGACGAGCTTTCACATCGGCAAGCCTAACGCTGCCTCGCAGTGGGCCCGGCCAAATGCGCCTATAAGTCCAGGGCGAACCTGATGTGGAAAGTTCTTGATTTTATCCAGTTTGGTGGGCCTAAGGGCACGGTAGGTGGAACAGTCTTCGAGATGTGGCTGGGAGCACCGTGAGTCCTTGGAACCGCCGAACCAAACTGGCAGTTCAAGACTCCTCGGGTTGGGCCGGACCACACTGAACCGCGAACTCTCCGTCGGGAGCTTCCGGCCATGGCAAGCCGACTCTCACCGGCTACGTCTTGGCCTGTATAGCGACGCGGCCCCGCTCTCGACTTCGATGTTTCTCGATTGGCCGTCCCAGAGCACCGTTACGTAGTGAACGTCGAACTCCACTTCGGCGTCGTTGGCCAAGAACGCCTGGCCTATGTAGTCGAAGGGTAGCCCCAACTCACCGACCAACCGGGGCGGCAGGGTCAGGAAGCCGCTGTAGCCGGTGTCCACTACCGCCTCAATTTCCCGTGTCAGACCCTCCGGCCCCTGAAAGGGAAGGGTCAAGACGGTCTCATGGGCTGCTTTCGCCACCTCTTGGATCACCCGGTCCCTCACAAAGAGCTAGCCCCGAAACTGCGGAGCACCCGGTAACCGTCCATCTCACACAGGATGTCCACCGCACTTGAGCGTTGTTCCCGCAGGCGCTCCACAGCAACCCGGGTGGTGTTGGCGACGGCCCAGTCCCCCGTTTCAACGTCGATGGCGACGTACTCGCCGAAGTGGTCGGCTTCAATCTACGGCAGGACGTGCCGCTGGTAAATGTCCTTGCCCAGGCGAACCACCTCCTTGCGGGGTCTGCGCTTCCGGGACGGTGTTTCTGTATCTCTCATTTCTTCCCCGCTTTCTAGCGTGCTTCTACAAGTGCCATTTTACCGCTTCTCGGCGCAGGGCAAACGCATTCTAAATTGGGATGCTATTCCAGACCATTCAACCAAGGGGTGAACTGGGCAAATCACCATCGAAAGAGCCTTTAATCCAGCCGAAAACCACTTAAAGGGAGCTGGGAATGCCCTTATTACCGGTCAAATTCTGTCGGCAAAACTAGAATGCGTTTGCCCTGCTTCTCGGCGGTTACCATCAATAAAGCGCCCATCGCCGCATCGAAAGGGCGCAAGGTGTAGCATTAAGAATCTATTTCAATACGGAGAATCTACGGCAGCGGAACAAGCGTCAGGCCGACCGGACGCCGAAATTATGCTCCAGTAATGCCAAGTAACCAGCTCTGTCTTGGATATCGTCTATAGCCGAGACACATTGGTGAGCCAAAGTAAGGGGTCCAGCTCTCAAATTCTGGACGGCTCTTTATTACTACAAGGAAGGATTGTCTCGCCATAGGATTCCGGTGGCAAATTGGAATCTGCGGAGGGAGCCTTACGGGGATCTATCCCCAGTAAAATCCAAGCTGATCAGGAATGGTAAGCCTACGTTCTGAGAAAAGTGTCGTTGTATTGTTAGCAACTGTATATTTGAAGGTAAGAGGAGCATCGCCGAAAAAGTATCCTACTGAAAATCTCCAGTTTGCGCCCAGGCCCGTCCGAAATCGTAAGTCCACTCAGGGAAAGGTAATCGCCTCGACTTGTCAGCCCCTCTCAAGCCAGCCATCAACATCCACCCCGGTGTGCAGACAAGCGAGCAACACGATCTCACTGGCTGCCCGGGCGTCCTCCACTGCATCGTGGTGCCGGAATACAATACCCAACTCCGCCGCCACGACCGCAAGGCTCCACCGGCGCCCGAATTTGCCTGGCCAAGCTCGGCGGGCAATCACAGAACTGTCCAACCAGTGAGCACGAATCGGCCTGAGCCCGTAACGCTCCGCCGCTCCATTCAGTGCCCCCTGGTCAAAGGCCGTATGACTCACCAACGGCTCCTCTGCCAAAATTGGACGCATTCCCCCATATATCTCCGGCAGCGTGAGACTGCCCCTAACCGCCTCCGAGTCAATCCCGTGCAACTGGACGTTGAAATCGTTGAACGGCGCTTCGGGGTCGACTAGCACTGAAAGTTGCTCCTTGATTTCTCCGCCCCTGATACGGACAATTCCAATCTGGCATATGCTTACTGGGTTCGAGTTGGCGGTTTCTACATCAATAGCATTGAAAGTAAGGTTGCCCGAACCGGTTCTGCATCTTGTCCGCATTACCTGCCTCATCATTTTTGCCCGAATTCTAACTCATCTGAGGCTGAAGGCATAACTGAAATCAAAGCAGTTACAGTTCACACATGGTGAATCCAACTCAAGGAGGAAGTATGACTAACCAAACAGGAGAGCAGGAAGCAAACAACGGAAGAAGAGCGTACTGGGCAAAGTTCTCCGAAGAGACTGGAAATATCCACCGACTGGAACATCACCTAGCAGACGTGGGAGCCGTTATGCAGGTACTGCTGAGCATCCCCAGCATCAGCAAAGCGACAGCCAGGTCGGGGAACCTCTCAGAACTTCGGTCAAGCGACGCCGCCCGTCTGTGCGTCTTCGCGGCTCTCCACGACATGGGCAAGGTAAACCTAGGTTTCCAAGCCAAGTCCAAGCCAAGGCGAGAACGAGGCAGGACGGCCAGCCACACACAGGACGTGATGCAGCTTCTCAATCAACGCGACCCGAAAGGCGAAGAGCACCTGATGACGGCTGTCGAGTGGCTCAACGAGGCCCTGACCACGTGGGACCGAAACGACGGGGCCACAGTATGCGGTCTCATAATCGCTGCACTGTCCCACCACGGCACACCAGAAAACCTGCACAACGGCCACGAACCCCGCCCGGAACATTGGAAGAACCAGTCAGGAGAGTACGAAGCGGAGCCATTTGAGAAGATGCGAGAGATAGCCCTCTCCGTCAGAGAGTGGTTCCCGGACGCCTTCCATGAAGACGCCAGACCCCTGCCCAAAAACCCCGATTTCCAACACCAGTTCCTGGGACTACTGATGCTGGCCGACTGGATCGGCTCCGATACCAGATGGTTCAAGTTCCAGCCGGAACCGGACAAGAGCTACTACCGAAATACCGCACTGCCACAAGCACGGAAGGCAGTTGGGGCAATCGGGCTGGATACAAGAAAGCAACCGATACCCAACCATCCAGCGACCCTCGCCGAAATAGCCGGAAAACCGAACGCTGAAGCGAACGCGATACAGAAGGCAGTGACAGAAACAGACCTGAATGAAAAGGTGATCGTAATCGAATCCGAGACAGGATCCGGCAAAACGGAAGCAGCCCTCCTCAGGTTCCAGCGAATGAGACGTGCCGGACTGGTGGACGGCGTCTACTTCGCACTGCCCATCAGGGCGGCTGCGACCCAAATCCACCATAGAGTAACTCAAGCCATCAGGCGGATCATGCCCGAAGCAAAGGTAGAGCCGGTCCTAGCAATACCAGGATACATCAAGGCAGGCGAACAGGAGGGAACGCCTTTACCAGAATACCGGGTGCACTGGGAAGACCATCCAGACGAAGGAACCCGCTGGGCGGCCGAGAGCGCCAAGAAATTCCTGACAGCCCAAGTCGCCGTAGGCACCGTGGACCAAGCAATGCTCTCCGTCATGCAGACGAAGCACGCCCACATGAGAGCCGCCTGCCTGTCCCGCAACCTGCTGGTAATCGACGAGGTTCACGCCTCGGACACCTACATGCACGGCATCATGCAGGAGCTCGTCCGCAACCACACGATGCGGGGAGGATACACCCTCCTGATGTCCGCGACACTGGGGTCTTCAGCCCGCTCAGCATACCTCGGAAAAAGCCAGCCGTCCTTGGACGAGTCAAAGAATCTCAAGCACTTCCCGTACCCCTGCATATCCACTGTCAGCGCCACCACCGGCACCGGAGACAACGGTCAGCCGAAGGAAGTCCGTATCACGATGATGCCGTTGGAGCAGACCCACCAACAGGTCGCAAAGGAAGCTCTGCGGGCCCAACAAGCCGGAGCCAAGGTCCTGGTCATCCGAAACACCACCAGGCTGGCCTCCGAAACGGTACAGGCTCTGGAAGCAATAACGCACTGGCAACCAGACGACGCCCTTCTGACGGTCAACGGAGTCCCGGCACCACACCACAGCCGGTTCGCCGCCGAGGATCGCAAATTGCTGGACGCAGCCGCAGAAAGGTCACTCTCCGCAGAAAACCCTGGAAAAGGCATAGTAGTAACCGGAACCCAGACGCTGGAGCAGTCCCTGGACATAGACGCCGACTACCTCATCACCGACCTCTGCCCCATGGACGTGCTGCTCCAACGCATCGGAAGGCTCCACAGGAGACACGGACGGGAAAGGCCCGAAGAATATAGCACGGCCCAGTGCACGGTCATCATGCCAACCCAGGAAACCGCAGACCTGATGAGGAAAACATCTGCAACGGGACTGGGGCCCAGAGGACACGTCTACGTGGACCTGCGAGTAATAGAGGCCACCCGCCGCAGGATAGAAGATGGACAGGTATGGAAAATCCCCGAAATGAACCGGGAACTGGTGGAGGACTCCACCCACTCAGAAAGGCTCAAGGAAATAGTGGACGATAACCCCGGACAATGGACCGAGCACCACAATGCCATGCGGGTACAGGCCAGTGCGGACCGGATGGCGTCGAGAACATCCTAGTGAGATGGGAGCAACCCTTCTACGACCCGGAAACCGGACGCAACGACGAAGTGCTGTTCAAAAGCAACAGGGCCATGACCAGACTGGCGGACCCCAGCATAGACATAGAATTCCCGGAAGGAACGAAAGGACCATTCGGAACCGAAATCACGAAGATAAATATCCCATGCAGACTGATAGGAGAAGAAGCCGCCGACTTGGAGGACAACACTGCCATCATTACGGAACAGGGGCCAGAAGGCCTGAAATTCAGAGTTCCCACAGGGAGGGAATTCACTTACACAAGGATGGGGCTGAGGTCCCGCCAGCAAAAAACGGCCCTTGACAACCGAAGAACAATAATATAATGTTCTCCTGTCTAGCAAAGTTTATTATATCAGCCAGATGTAATGAATGAGCACGACGCCAGCGCGCTGGTCTCTCCGCAGGTGCGGAGATGACCCATTTGCCAGCCATGAGAATGCCCTCCGGAAAGCATTGCCCCGCAGATGCGGGGAACCAAGACAGAGGCAGAGACCATGCAAACGGATCTGTTCGTAAAACCAAAGCCCTGGGACAGGGAAACCACCAAGAAGAGATCAACCTATTGCTGCAACATCCTGCGCCAACCGGTCATAAGCGTCGCTTTCAACGGCAGAGTTTCAAGCAAGACTCTCCCGGAAGTCTACGCTGACCTTGTCAACGACAGAGTGGACGACTTCCCGTACGTCCGCCCCCACCAGCGCCATTTTTGGCACACCACGCTATGTCAGATAGGGACAATTGCCATGGTCAACGCCGGACCAGCAGACTTACTTCACAGACCCGAAGAGTGGGAAGAGGTACTGAGAAACCTCACCCGGGAGCAGTTCCCGGACGACGACCCCTGGCGCATGGTGAACCCAGATATAACCAGACCGGCCTTCCTGCAATCACCCGCCAGTGCTGCGGAAAAAATCAGCGACTACAACAAGATACTGGAAACTCCCACCGGACTGGATCTGCCCGTAGCGTCGAAGCACCACGACCTCAGAGAACTCGACATAAGGCAGGCCACGCCCGAAATGTGGCTTTTCGCCCTCGCCGCCCGGCAGGCCGGAGGAGGCTACGACGGCCCAAGGCTCTACGAAGTCTCCCGCATGAACAGCGGTAGCGGGAACCGCCACGGTTTCAGCCTGACTCCCTCCACCCGGTGGGGGCCTCACATTAGACGGGACATACGCGTCTTGACCCACCTGTGCCAAGCAAACGACGTTAAAAACCTCCTGCTGTGGACCAGACCTTGGGATGGAACCAAGCAGGAGCAAATCCCGCTGGACAGCCTGACACCCCTGGAACTGTATGTTGACGTCTCCCGGAGAATACGGCTGGAGCTCGACCCGCAGGACAGGATAACCGCCAGGTACGCCACCAGCGAAAGCCCGCGGGTCCATGCAAAGGAAGTCAAGGGACTGACTCGAGACCCATGGACCATAACTGAAACGGACAAGGCAGTCACAGTAGCCAGTGCGGGCTTCGGGTACCGCCAAGTGACCAACTACCTCAACCCGGGGAAATGCACCCTCCCGGTCCTGGCCAAGCCATCTCAGGCAGACGGACAGACGGACACCTACCTAGTAGCGCGCGCACTCGCCAGAGGGCAAGGCAAGACCGAAGGCTACCACGAGCGGATAATACCCCTGAACCGGAAAGCGACAGGGATGCTGCGAGGCCCCGCCACCCAGCGCCAACTGCACATAATAGCAGAGAGCCGCGTGAAATACGTGGGAGAAGTCCAGAGCATCCTCGGTCACGCAGTGAAAACCTATCTGCAAAACGGCAAGAGCGCCGGGAAGACCAAGAACGAACACCAAGAGGTGATAAACAACGCCCGCCGCCGACTGGAACAAGCAGTCGACCAGCGCTTCTGGCAGGACCTTCAAGATGAACTCGACAGCCAGGAACCGGAAAGGACCAAATGGGAATGGTCACAACAAGTACCGGTCCAACTGGCCCGGGAAATACTCGCGTCCGTGTGTCAATCTGGTCTGTGCCGCCACGCAGACAGGTACAAGGCAATCACAGAGGCAACCGGATTGTTCGAGCGCAGGACGGCAACCAGCAAGAAGCTGCCGTCAAAACCGGAGGAGAAGGAGTAACCCGCCAGATGACCACCGAGCAACTCACGGAAGAAACCCTGCACCCGGCCGACCACCGAAACGCTGCCCGGGTCGCCAGACACCTCACCAAGCCGGGGATCACTCCCGGCGACATCGCCAAACTAAAGAGAATGAACCCCAACCACCCCACTGAAAAGGTGTTCTGGGAAACCTGCATCGACCTGGGAATAGACCAAGCCGGGGAGGGCCTGACGACAACGTGGGCCAGAATCTCCGGGATGATCGCCAAGGGAACAAAGGTCACGGAAGAAAGAGCCGACGGGCCCCACGACGGCAACATCCCGCTAGGAAAAGCCCTGGCAACAGCCGGATACAGCGAGAGCCGGCTCAAGGCCCTCCTGAACGCCGAAGGAACATCCGTCATTGAGACTCTGGAGCGGGCAGTCGCCTTCCTCTACTCCAAGACGCAGAAGTTCAACTGGAACGACGCAGCCCGCCTGGCCCTCACCGGACACCGGACTCAGGCCAGCAGGGAAGCAGACCGCATGAGAATAGCTCGAGACTACTACAGGGAAACCCACTCGCAACTGGAAAATCAGAAGACTTGAACCAACCCACCGAGAGCCCTAGAGAAGACTAGCGAAAAGGAGCGAGAATGACGATACCCAATTTCATCCAGATCCACGCCCTCCACAACTACACCGGCACCCTGCTGAACCGGGATGACTCCGGCCTGGCCAAAACCATGCCCTACGGAGGCGTCACCCGCACTCGCATCTCCTCCCAGTGCCTGAAGCGGCACTGGCGCACAGCCGAAGGCATGTATTCATTGTCCAACATCCAACCAGACCCCGTCAGAACCAAGGAACTGGCGGAAGCCGCCGTAATGGAACAGGTCAGACAACAGATAACGGGCATCGACGAGGAACTGGCAAAAGCCGTCGTCAGCGAACTGAACACAGGACTCTATGGAGAAAAGGGCAACGACCCGAACAGCCGCCAGCCCCTACTGTTCGGCCGGAGCGAAGTGGACTACCTCAGCCGGAAGGTAGCCGGCGTCCTCAAGGATCAATGCAACCACAACCAAGCAACCGCCGCCGTGAAAGGACTGTTCGACAGGAAGGCCGAAGGCGACAACTTCGCGGCCTTCCGGCAGAGCCAGAGAATGCCCGCAGGGATCATCGGCGCCATGTTCGGACGCATGATGACCAGCGACACCGATGCCAACATCGACGCGGCGGTGCACGTAGCCCACGCCTTCACGACCCACGGAGAGGAAAAGGAAATCGACTACTTCACCGCCATGGAGGAACTCTCCGGCGAACCCGGCGCAGCCCACATCGGAGAGACCGAGATCAACTCGGGCATCTACTACGTCTACCTCTGCGTGGACGTAAGGTCCCTGGTCGCCAACACCACCGGCCGGCCGCCGGAGGAGTGGCTAAAGAGTGACCGCGCCATAGCCGCGGAAACCGCAGCCAATCTAGTAGGACTGGTCGCCACCGTATCCCCAGGAGCCAAGAAGGGATCCACCGCCCCCTACGGACACGCCAAGCACATGACGGTCGAAACGGGAGAACATCAGCCACGCAGCCTGTCCGGGGCCTACCGGACCCCGTCAAAGCCGGAACTGAGGGACGCTCTGGAGAAACTGCGGGAAGAACTGGAGTGCAACGACCGGAACTACGGAGGGAGCGAGGTCCGGAGAGCGATGACCAATGTTCCCGGGGAAAACCAGGACAACACCCTGACGGAGATAGTCCAATGGGTACGCCAGACAGTCACGGAGGGAGAGGCCGAGTGAGCAGACAATACCTGATTCTGGTGCTCCAAGCTCCCCTCATCGCCTACGGCGACGAGGCCATAGACCGGAGGCGTCCCACTGACAGCCTCCCGGGGAAGTCCATGCTCACCGGGCTGCTGGGCAACGCCCTGGGATACCGCCGCCAGGACGCCGACAAGCTGGAAGACCTGCAACGACGGTTAGAGTACGCAGCCAGGTCGGAAACCGGCCAATACCTGAACGGAATTCGGGACTTCCACACGGCCCGGCTGGGAATCGATGACCGGGCTTGGACCACCTACGGAAAACCGGAAGGACGCGCAGGCGACAGGAAGAATCCGCAGGTTACAGAGACACGCGAGGTCCACTACCTGGCGGAGACCGCCAGCGTCGTCGCCCTGACCCTCAGGGACCCGTCGAAGTCCCCGTCGCTGGGAGAACTGCTGGAAGCGGTGAAAAAGCCCGCGAGACCACTGTTCATCGGACGGAAGTGCTGCATTCCCGAACGGCCAGTCTTCGAGAGAATGATCAATGCGGAAAGCGCGACGGAAGCCCTGCACCTGACCCCCGCAGTGACCGGACAGGCCTCCGCCCAAGTGCAATGGGACGAACCGGAGGAACACGACAGCGTGAAACTGACCCACCAAACCTGGGTCAGCGATCTCAAAGACTGGGACAACGGGATACACGTCGGTCGCCGCCTGGTAAAACGGGGAGTCCAGACCCTGACCGTGGCCCAGCCTCACGAGGCAGGAGCAGGAACATGAGCGGAATCTACCTGATGAAGGCCGATCTCAGCCTGATTAACATGGCAAGGTGGGCGGCCGAGGAGAGGCACAGCGACCCGGATAGAACTGCCCACTGCCTCCTAGTGGAATCCTTCGGGCCGGAGGCCGCCCCAAGGCCATTCGTGATCATGGCAAGGGAGGAAAACGGTCAGCCGCAGGGAAGCCTCCTGGCATACACCTGCCGGACCGCCGAGGAACTCCGCGAATCAGCAGAGAGGCACCAGAGACTCGCCCACGCCGCAGTCCTGGACCCGGAAACCATCAGAACCGTGCGGACGCCCAGCGAATGGGAAGAGGGGCAAACTCTCGAGTTTGAAATCAGGGTCAGGCCCGTAAAGCGCAGCTCAAACCGTCAACATGGGCAAGAGCAGGACTTCTTTCTGGCGTCCCCAGAGGGCTCCAACAGAACGGAAATCTACTGCACATGGCTGGCCTCAACGATGAGCCGACAGGGAGCCCTGTCGGCTGATCCAGAAAACATGATCGTAAAGCGATTGGCTCTCAGGAGAGTCAGACGTCAGAACGCCTCGGGCTGGCACACCGCGCCGGACGTCACCATCGTAGGAACAGCCAAGGTGATGAACCCCGAACTTATGGAGCAGGCGATGACCAAAGGACTGGGAAGGCACAAGGGATACGGCTACGGTATGCTGTTGCTACGTCGCCCAGAGGTAAGGAAGTCATAGTCAATGGAAGACAACTGACCAAAGCGAGGAGCCGAAATGTTGAGAGGCCGACTGGGACTGGAAACGGCCCGCATCCCCCACGTAGACCGCCACGGCCTCCTCTGGCTGTCGAGAGGAGCGCTGATAGTAAAGGACGGGACGCTGAGGTTCGAGAGACAGGCCAAACCGGACGCAGAGAGCTCAATGGACGCAGGCGAGTACGGGATACCCTTCCAAGGACTGTCAATGGTACTGCTCGGTCCAGGATCCACCGTAAGCCACGATGCGCTGAGACTGATGGGACGGCACGGAACAGCCCTGGTAGCCGTGGGTGAAGACGGAGTGCGGTGCTACACCGCGCCGCCGCTGATGCCCGACACCTCGGACACTGCCCGCCGCCAGATGAGGGCATGGGCCGACACGGAAGGCAGCCGAATAGCAGTCGCCAGGAAGATGTACGCCCTGAGAATGGGTGAGGTATTTCCCCATGCGAACCTGAACACCCTTCGCGGCATGGAAGGAGCCAGAGCAAGAAGGGCTTACCAGAACATATCCAAACAGTATGGAGTCCCCTGGAAAGCAAGGCGCTACGACAGAAACGATCCCGACTGGGCCGACATACCCAACCAGTGCGTCAACCACGCATCAGTCGCGGTCACCGCCGCCGCGGCCATAGCGACAACTGCACTGGGAGCGATACCGCAACTGGGATTCATCCACGAACACAGCGGGGAGGCCTTCGTTCTGGACATAGCCGACCTGTTCAGGGACACGGTGCTGCTTCCGGCAGCATTCAAGTCGGCAAGGGCCATCATCGACAACCCAAGACTGGATGTCGAGCGCCAAACCCGGCGGACCGTCGGCGACACCCTGCGGACGGAAAGAGTGATCTCGAAAATGATAGACCGCATCAAGGCGATGTTCCAAGACATACCGCCGTTGTGGGAGAAGGAAGATGAGTCCGGGCAGGAACCGGAGGAGGATACGACATGACGGTAGTTGTAACGATAAACGTGGAAGGGCGCTACCGGGGATTCCTAGGATCCGCCATGCTGGAAATTGCCCCGGGAGTCTACACATCGCCAATGATAACCTCAGGCATAAGAGACAGGATCTGGGAAACACTAACGGCATGGCACAGCGAACTTGGCAACGGAACGATAGTGATGACATGGAGGGACCCAGAAGCAGTTGCAGAGCAAAGGATCAGAACCTTGGGCGAGGCACCGAGGGAAATCGTAGACGCGGACGGAGTCTACTTGGTGAAATATCACTGATGGGGAATAACCATAAATAATTCGAGCTTATAATACACTGTATAATGCTCGTAGGGGTTCCCCCGCAGGTGCGGGGATGACCCGCCTGGGCGTCCTCCACCAACTCCTGGATTTCGGGTTCCCCCGCAGGTGCGGGGATGACCCCCCGACGCTCAGACCTTAGACTCCCAGGCGAGGGGTTCCCCCGCAGGTGCGGGGATGACCCGGTTGCCTTGCTCTTCCCAGGCTGCCGGTACACGGTTCCCCCGCAGGTGCGGGGATGACCCGCGACATGTCCTTTGAAGACCGGCTGATAGAGGGGTTCCCCCGCAGGTGCGGGGATGACCCGGCGCTTTGGGTGGTCACTTCAGCGCTGCATTCGGTTCCCCCGCAGGTGCGGGGATGACCCGGC
>JAPPGG010000053.1:0-32237 GCA_028875055.1 Chloroflexota bacterium | reverse complement strand
GGTGGTCACTTCAGCGCTGCATTCGGTTCCCCCGCAGGTGCGGGGATGACCCGGCGCTTTGGGTGGTCACTTCAGCGCTGCATTCGGTTCCCCCGCAGGTGCGGGGATGACCCGGCACGGTGGCCCTTCTCACCGCAATTGTGAAGGGTTCCCCCGCAGGTGCGGGGATGACCCCTCCTCGGCTTCCGCCACCGCCGTCCGCATATCGGTTCCCCCGCAGGTGCGGGGATGACCCGTCCTACGGGACCGCTTTGGGCTTGGAACACGCGGTTCCCCCGCAGGTGCGGGGATGACCCTCGGATTTATCGTGTTCGGGCTTGGCCTGGGGTGGTTCCCCCGCAGGTGCGGGGATGACCCTGCGCCGACGGCGAGCAGCCGGACACGCCGCCCGGTTCCCCCGCAGGCGCGGGGATGACCCCCCCGGCGCAACCTACACTTGGACATTTCATATGGTTCCCCCGCAGGTGCGGGGATGACCCTACTCCTCCGTTCCAGCCTTCACACTCTGGCGCGGTTCCCCCGCAGGTGCGGGGATGACCCGAAACAGGGAAAACACGATGAGACCCTATATTGGGTTCCCCTGCAGGCGCGGCTGGGCATTGAGCCAGCTTTGCATCGCTGAAAAGTGGTTGCCCCATTGAAGAGAATCTGTAAGCGACGAGGGAAATTCCTTCAGGTTACATTTCCAACACCGGCGGACGAAGGCTCCACTGAGACAAGGCGGGTATTACGCTGTTGTCCTGATGGCGATAGCTATTTCCACTGGTCTTTTATCGGATATGATCTTTGACTTTGAACGCTATCAGGCGTCGTAAGCCGCCTGAAGAGTTGCCAACGCTTCGGGGAACTCTGCTTCGTTGAACACCAGCCGGAATGTACCCTTCGTCGGGCCGTCCTTGATGGTCATCGTGCCGCAGTTGAAGGCGTTTTGGAGCGTCTCAAGCACTCGCTGCTTGTAATCGGTGTCCGGGTTGCCACGCAGATGCTCACCTTTGGTCTCGAAGACCAATACGTGGGGTTTGCCCTTAGTCTCACCGCCCATAGCCACGAAATCAGGCCAGATCCGTTCCTGCTTCCAGCCCCGGAGATAGTAGTCGCCACGCTGCCGGACTGCCACCCGGTGCCACCATTTCAGAGCCTTCTGTTCATCCAGGTAGCGGGCGAAATCACGTTCCAGAGTTGAATCGAACTGCTGCGCATATACAGGTTCGAACAGGCTGAGTTGTACCTGTCTCCCGCCGTTCCCCGCTAGGAGCGCCGCATCGCTAGCCACGGGTATTTCGTAGCTTTCGACCATACGGAAATTCGGTTGTCCCGCCTCCAGGTCAAAGCGTATCTGGCCGTCGCGCAACTTGCCGCGGAAGGCTTTCTCTGCCTGAAGTTGCAACTGATTCGCCACATGGTCCCTCAAAGCGAATGCCAGGTAGGAACGGCGGTCATAGATTTCGTCCTCAGGGTCGCCGTCGTCTCGAAGTTTCATTACAAACTGCCGTGCGATACGAGCTGCTTGCCACGAATTCGGAACCACGTCCGACAATCGGCGGGCAAACCAGTTTATCTGGACCTCCTTGGGAATGTTCAGTTTTGTCTCAGGATGAAAAATGGGAAGCGCATCGCCTACGTCAACGCTTGCCGATTGCCGGACAGCGCGGTCGGGGAAGCTGCTCTTTGGGTCGGGAGATTCAATCGCGTCCCAGTCAATTTCCGGTAGGATATGAGCCTGGTAATCCAACTCACCCCACCCTTCACCATGCTGATGTAGAACCAGAGGAAGGAAGATGTCCTTCCCTTCAAACCCTTCCCGGCGCTGTATTGTGATACGCCTGAAGTCAGTCGAGTCGCTGGTCACCTCATCCCCCAGTCCCGTCAGGCCCTCTTCTTCCAGACCCCGCTTGACCTGCGCCACAGCATCGCCCACGCTTGTGTTCCAGCAATAGACATAGCACTGGTCCAACCAGTCCCTGCCGGTACGCCGAGCGTGGGGTTGGCGCATCACGCGGCCCACCAACTGCGTGACGGCTCGCTGGGCGCGAGTGTTGTCCAGCATCACCAACAGGTAGGCAAAGGGGCAATCCCAACCCTCCATTAGAGCGGCCCTGGTAATAACCCATCGCACTGGCGAAAACTCCGACAGCAGATCATCCCGTCCCAATTCGTCCAATTCGGAGGACTTAACGGCAATGGAGTTTTCGGGAACACCCAGGTTCTGGGTCAGATAATCCCTTACGTCCTCCGAGTGAACACGCTCGCCGTCCCGCTGGTCCCTGCCCGTGCGCTCTACCCGCACGACTGCAATGGGGCGGATGTAGCGGCCTTCGCTCATCTGCAGCGACTTCGCTTCCGTATCAAGGCGCTCCAACTCGTCGTGGGCCTGGGCCAGGGTGTAATGCCAGTCGGCGTTGGTGAACGACGTCACCTGCACGGGCAGTTTAATCATCTCCTCGTTTTTCAGTTCCACGCCGGTAATGTCAACAAGCAGGTTGCTGATTCCCCTGTTGGGCGTGGCAGAAAGTTCAATCACCAGGCTGGGGTCCAGGCGGCTGACCGACCGCGCAAACTCTTCGTTGGCCTCCAACTTGCGAGCGCCATAAGCCTTGTGCGCCTCATCCAGTATCACCACCGGGCGCAGCATCTTGAAGACGTTGAATAGACTGTGCTTTACCGGCCCATCGTCGGTAATCCGCTCCAGATCAGGATAGTCATTGAGCAGCCTAGCGTCGCCGAGCAAGTCGTCGCTGTCCGGGAAGAGGGTGGGATACCGCCCCGAGTCGCGGAACATCCGCAGGAAGTCACGACCGCGCTGGCGGTTAGCGGCAGGCAGCATCAACAGCATCACGCAAAGGTAGTTCTCTATGTCCGCCTTGGTGAACAGGTCATCTTTTTCGAGCAGCTTGACCCGTCCTGCGCTGGCGATTTCCAACATTTGCCGGTACGGGTGCTCCCTGCTCCGCAGTGCGGCCTTGGTCTGTTCGTAAATGGCCCGCGTTGGCGTTACCCATAGCGTCAGGCCGGTTTGCCGCCGGAGTCGCTGCAACGCGGCGGCGGCCAGCAGGGTCTTACCCCCGCCCGTAGGAACCTTGAAGCAGATATGGGGAATGGGCCTATTGGCGTCATCTGTCCGACTGACGTACTCACCGGCGGTATCCGCAACACGCCCAGCATCCTTCAACTGTTGCCAGGCAATCCTGGGATAGTTGTATAGCTCCTCGGAAATCGTGATAGCGGGGCCTGCTTGCTTCAGGGCATTGATGGCGGCCTCGGACTGCAACCGGGCCGAAGTGAGCGCTTCCAGCCAAGCGGCAAAGGCTTCGAGGGTATTGGCTTGGTAGTCTTTCAATTCCATCGCCAAGCCCTCTAATGCGCCGCCTTGTGAATCTCGTAAGGCAATTGGCAGAAGATGATCCCCAGGGATGTCAACTCCCGCTGCCCGATGTACTTCCCAGGCCCGAAAACAACGGCTTTCCTGCCATTCTGTTTGCCGAGTTGGCTGATGCGCCGCGCCCGTTCCTCGTTCAGCATTCCGTCGCTGTTTCTCAGATAATCCAGGTCGGGTTCGTAAAGCAGGTGGTAGTCGGTCGAGTCGCTGCTGTAAAACAAGCCATCCTCGTTCTGGGGAGTCAATTTTGAGGTGCCAGCGGAAAGCCCGTCCGACGTATGGAGCAAGTAGGCCGCTAGCGCCGAATACTCCGGCAGTTCGTCGCCAGTCAGCATTCCCTCTACGTCAATCGGGGCGCCCAGCGTACAGTAGGTAAAGGAGCCGCCCAGACCTTCTCGGAGCGCGGTGTCCCGAGCGTCGGGCACACCGTTGATAACCCGCCGCACCCGCTCGGCTGTTATGGTGTCGGCGTAGTCCTCGCACTCCACGAGGATGAACTTGCGATTGCCGCCGTCCCCTTGGTTCAACGCTAGAACAGCGTGGGCAGTTGTGCCCGAACCAGCGAAGGAGTCCAATACAATCCCATCATCCGGGCACCCTTGGAGAATTAGCTGACGGATGAGTTCATAGGACTTGGGAAACTCAAAAACTCTTGAACCAAAAATCTCCTCGATTTCCCGCGTTCCGTTCCTTGTAAATATCCCGTCAGCGACTATCGAAGAAAACCCGGTGAACGTATTTTGTAACTCATCCAGGAAAACTTTTACCCGCGGCCTGCCTTCGGGATTCTCTGGCCAGAGTATTCTGCCTTCTGAAGCCAATTCCGCCATACGAGATTGGTCATATCTCCAACCCCTGGGAGGGCAGCCGTAATTGATTCCCGTTTCTGGATCGATTAGGTCGAAATGTAAGTTGGGACGGGCCTCCACGGTTGCAAGGCCAACCATGTTGCCACTAGCCCAGTCCCCTCTGGGGTCATTGTCTGGGTTCGAGTATAGGCCGGTTTTTCTTTCGTCGCCTCGTATAGAGGTCCCATAGCAGAGAATGTATTCGTGGTCGATTGAGGCACCAGTGACGTTCCGGTTATCCCTGTTTTGACGACTCTTCCAAACCAACTCCGCCAGGAAGGATTCCTCCCCAAAAATCTCATCCATCATCATCCGCAGATGGTGTTGCTCGTTGTCGTCAATGGATACAAAAATCACCCCGTCTTCAGCCAGCAATTCCTTTAGAAGGTGGAGCCTTGGCCACATCATGCAGAGCCACTTGTCGTGGCGCTCCAAGTCCTCGCCATCTACGGTTTTATCCAGCCACTCCCGCATTAGGAGGCTGTTCACATTGTCGTTGTAGGCCCAGCCTTCGTTGCCCGTGTTGTAGGGCGGGTCTATATAGATGCACTTGACCTTGCCTGCATAGTGGGGTAGCAGCGCCTTCAGTGCGTGGAGGTTGTCGCCGTGGATGATGAGGTTGTCTTCAGCCTCCATCGGGTTAAGTGACCGCCCAGCGTCGGGAACCAACGGCCGGTAAGGAACAGTCAGGTGGTGGGCGTAGATGTGCTGCTTGCCTTTGAAGTCCAGCGTAGGCATAGCTGCTCTCCCTATGGAATCGGAAAGCCCAGCTCGCGGGCCACGGTTTCCTGTTGCTCGTCCAGTGTTATGAAAGCCATCTCACTCTGCAAGACTTCCGCAAAGAACAGCGCCGTGGCAAGATGCCAAACGCGAGCAGGGGAAAGTTCGGAAATTTCCAACACTCGCGCCATTTCAGCGTCCATCCTACGATTCGGGAAAATCCAAGCGATGCTGGATACCGAACTCGTGTCGAAGTCCTCCTGCTCCCGCTTGAACGCTACCCGCAGTTCCGCCTCAAGAAAGTCCGATGACATCAGATGGGGAAACGCACTGAGCCGCCGACGCGTGGAACTCTGGAAGAGTTCTTCGCCCAGAACTTCGGGTATCAACGCGGAAGGGTCTACATACGCTACCAACGGCATTTGTGGCGTCATAGGTTTTGGTCACCTATGGCTAGGCTCGGGCTTTAAGGAACCGTTCCAGGGCGCCAGGAACGTGAGCGACCGGGCGCAGGGTTTCCCTTGACCCGTCGCCTCCGCTCAGGATTCCCTGCTCCCGCAGTTCTGCCAGCCTTTTCTCGAGGTCGCTAGACTCTGAGAAAGTGTTGGGTGATGATGCATTCTGGGCAGGCCCTCTTTCACGGTGGGGAGAACTGTCGCCGGTGCTCATAGTGCCTCCGTTATCATTCTTCGGGGGGGTGATGCCGTCCCTGTACCCTAGTAATCACTGCAAAGTGTCAATTCTTGAGAAGGTTTGCGTGCTCAATCAATCTTATCAGAGGTGTTCAGATCATGCATCGGAACCTGGTGCGATCCTCAGGGTCAACCCATCCTCTCAACCATTCTCGCCTTCGCGAGAATCCAGTAAACGAATGCGTAAGGATTCTTCCTGAATCAGTTACCATGGGGAATCTGGATACCTGCTTTCGCAGTAGTGAAGCGCTTGAGGCTTAGAATGCGATGGCCCTGTCGCCAAAGGCGAATTGGATGCGATGGAGGCGGTTGCGTGGTAGCATCTGTTGAGCGTTCCTCGTTTCAGGCGGCTTCCCGTATCAGAAACCACTATCCCAAACGCTGACTGAGCCGCCGACCCCAACGCCAACCGTTGAATCCAACAAGGGAGTGGCCACCGACATTCGCATAGTCTGCTCATTGGGCATCGTCTCCGTCTGATTCCAACCAGCCAACCCGATGCGTTGCCCATATTCAGGAAGTCCCCAGGGCCTTCATCCCTCAATATCCTGGACCTGCCAGACGTTGCCAAGAGGGAAGGGAGCCTTCCAATCATCCCAAGGGAGGACCATGATTCAATGCCGAGACAACGCATTCACCACAGCAGGGTAGACCATGACTACCCCGACGACTTCTCCCGGCGGCTGGTGCGCTTCCAGGAAGAGTCTGGTCTCACGTGGGCGGAGCTGAACCGTCACCTCGGGACCGATCCCGAGACCGTGAGGCGCTGGCGGGACAAGGGAGTGCGCCCCACGGGGAAGCACCTGCTGGCGTTGCTGACCCTGGCCGGCTCCTTGGGCCTGGGCCACCTGTTCACCGAGTAAGTAGGATAGGGCGGCGCTGCCGCTGAAGCTGAAACGCATGGAAGGCGGCATAGGTGGCCATCCTCCACCCTTTACTAAGCTGTTAAGGTCGCTGGCGGTTCTGTTGAATTTGGCAGGGCAGAAAAGGAACAACAATGAAAGCTATGGTCTTCCTTCTGGCGGTCGCCCTGTCTCTCGGCATCGCCTGTGACGACGCCAACTCACCAGCTACACCAGACATTCCCGCCACGATAGTGGCTGGCGTGGTGGCTGGCCTCTCAACCGCCACGCCGCAGCCGACGCCAACCGCAACAGCTGAGCCGACGAGCGAACCAACTGGAGATTGGATAATCGATTTCGAGATACACCTTCGCGCGGCGCCACCTGACAGGTTTACACACCTTATCATCGTGCCCGGCTGCCAAGAAGGCGGTCTCCCAGGGAAGGAAGTGTTGCTGTCAAAGACCACATACTTACCTTAGCAGCCAACTTACGAAGTGTTCGAGGTAGATATCCAGTACAGTTTGGATGGGCAGGACAGTGCCGTGCATCCGTGGATATACGTCGAGGAAAATGGATACCTATCTTGGACAGCGCCACCCAGAGTTGCGCAAGCTCTGATTGAAGCGCTACCTGGAACCCAGAAGTTGGAGATAACTCTTCATCCCGAAAAGGATACGAAAGAGGCATATATTTTCTACACGACTGGATTCAGGGAATCAATCAACTCAGTTTGCCGTTGACCCTACCCGGTGGATTGCAACAGAACCCCGCGGACGGATGGGAGCGACCCTCCTGGGGTACCTGACGTAGGCAACAACCTTATACGCGCCCTTCTCCAAGCCATGCTCCCGGCCGTGCCGACCTCCGCTAGGGCAGCGTGCCACTGACAGCCGGGCGTTGCATTGCGAGCAGGGCTGTCCCATCATAAATGCAAACTTTGGCGCGGGTCCTGTAAGGGCATGGAAATACGGCGGGACCGGGGGAGTAGTGCAATGACCGAAGAACATGACGAGAACAACCCGGAGGAGCCTTCGATAGACTACGGCGAGTTCCAGCGGGCGATGAAGGCCCTGGGGCGGGAGGGCCTGAGCCGGATCATCAAGCACCTGAGCCGGATCATCGACGCCGATCCCCAGGACACCGAGTCCCTGTCCGTGCGGGGGTTGGCCTACGAGCAGGTGGGGGACCACCGCCGCGCCGCCGAGGACTACAGCCGCGTCATCGCCCTGGAACCCGGCAATGCGGAGGCCCGACTGAGCAGGGCCCGTGCCTACGCCGAAATGGAAGAGCTTCGCCTGGCAGTGGAGGACTACAACGTTGCCATCGGCCTGGCCCCGGGTAACGCGGCGGCCCACTCCGGCCGGGGAGGATGCAAGGCTGAGCTGGGCGACCTGGCCGGGGCCATCAGCGACTTCGACGTGGCCATCCTCCTGGACCCCGGGAACGCCGGCGCGCACTACAACCGGGGATTGACCTACGCCGAGATGGGCGAACCACAGAGGGCGGTGGAAGACCTGGGAAGGGCCATCGAGCTGGAACCGGACCTGCCCGAGAGCCACTACTTCCGGGGTCTGGCTTACCACGACCTGGGCGAGCTGGAGAAGGCCGCCAGGGACTTCAGCGCCGCCATAGATCTGGAGCCGGACTACGGGCTGGCGTACTACGCCCGGGGAATCGCCTACGTCAATGCAGGGGCCTTCGCCGAGGCGCTGGCCGACTTCGATGCCGTTCTCGGCCTAGACCCGGACAACGCCGCCGCGCTGCGGAGGAGGGGCGTGGCCCTGGGCAACCTGGAGCGTTTCGAGGAAGCGATAGGTGACTTCAACCGCTCCCTGGAACTGGACCCCGGCAGCGGCGAGGCCCTGGCGGGTCGGGGACTGGCCCGCGCCAGCCTGGGGCAGCACGAGCTGGCGGCGGAGGACTACAGCCGAATCATCGACCTTGACGGCGGCGACACCCGCGCCCGCTACAGCCGGGGCACGGCGCTGACGCACCTGGAGCGGTACGAGGAAGCAGTCGAGGACTTCGGCGCCATCATCGAGCTTGAGCCGGACCACATCCCGTCGCTGCGGAACCGGGCGACGCTGTACCGCCGCCTGGGGGAGCCGGAGCAGGCGGTGCGAGACTACGACGCCATCATCGACATGGAACCGGACGATCCCTCGGTCCGCCAGCAGAGACAGGCCGCACAGGAAGAGGCAGAGGCTGGGGGAGGCTGAAATTGACATCACAAACTGGCGTGGACGCGTCCCAACGAAAAGTGCACAGATTGGGGCGTCTCGAGGGGCCAATTGAATCCCAATGGTTTGTCTTGTCAATCCGCACAGAGGTCAACTATCATCAAGTCCAGCCACCGATCAATATATGATTTTTTGATGTTGAACGGATAACTGATACCCAATTCCCGGCGGTGAAAACCCAGTAAATGGTAGTCATACTGATTCTGGCGGTGGTCAGCTTTCTGTTCACAATCGCTGCCTTTGGGATGTTACTGGCGGGATTTCCAGTCTTCCGGCAGAAGCCAATAATCAGCGGAACGACCCTCATCGTCACTTATCTGGGGGTTTTCTCGGTGTCGATATCGTTCTGCGGGTTGAGGTGGACCCGGAAATTTGGACAGGTGGCTAAGTGAGAATTCCGCTCCTAAACTGAGGACAGCTGTTGCTGTCGGAAGGAGCAGGAAATGTCACAAGGACGCAGGAAACACAGCCCGGCTTTCAAGGCCAAGGTGGCTCTGGAGGCGCTGAAGGGCCAGGAGACGGTGGCCCAGCTGGCCGCCCGCTACGAAGTCCATCCCGGGCAGATTCAAGCCTGGAAGAAGGCCCTTGCCGAGGGAGCCTCCGGTGTCTTCGGCAACGGCAAGGAGCAGAAGTCCAGGAACGACGCCGCCCTGATCGCCCGCCTGTACCAAGAGATCGGCCAGCTGAAGGTGGAGCGGGATTTCTTGGCAGAGAGGTCCGGTCCATGAGTCCGGCCCGGCGGCGGCAGATGGTGGACCGGCAGCATCCATCCCTTTCCCTGGTGCGGCAGTGCGCGCTGCTGGGGGTCAGCCGTTCCAGCCTCTACTACCAGGCCCGGGCTGCCTCGGCCGAGGACCTGTCCCTGATGGGCGAGATCGACCGGCAGTACCTGGAGACGCCCTTCTTTGGGTCCAGGCGGATGAAGGCCTGGCTGGAGCGGCGGGGAATGCCGGTGAGCCGGAAGCGGGTGCAGCGGCTGATGCGCGCCATGGGGCTGCGGGCCATCTACCGGCGGCCTGGCACCAGCCGCAGGTCGCCGGAGCACCCGGTCTACCCCTACCTGCTGCGAAATGTCAGAATCACCCGGCCCAACCAGGTGTGGGCGGCGGACATCACCTACCTGCCCATGGCCCGGGGATTCCTCTACCTGGTGGCGGTGATGGACTGGCACAGCCGGTACGTGCTGGCCTGGCGGCTGTCCAACAAGATGGAGGCCGGCTTCTGCGCCGAGGCGCTGGAGGAGGCCCTGGGTCAGGGACAGCCCGAGGTGTTCAACACCGACCAAGGCAGCCAGTTCACCAGTTGGGAGTTCACCCAGGTCCTCCAGGACCGGGGGGTGAAGATCAGCATGGACGGGAAGGGGAGGTCCCAGGACAACATCTTCGTGGAGCGGTTGTGGCGGACGGTGAAGTACGAGGAGGTCTACCTGAAGGCCTACGCCAGCGTGCTGGAGGCCCAGCGGGGACTGGAAGACTACTTCCGGTTCTACAACGGGCTCAGGCCTCATCAGGCCCTGGGCTACCGGACTCCGGCCGAGGTGTTCCACGGAGAGCAGGACGTTGTAGAAGGCGACTCTTATGGAAGGAGGTGTTCACCGAGTCAGGAGACCGAATCACCGGCAGGAGAGCCGGGATTCTCACTTAGTTCGGCCCTGATCCTGTCCAAATAATGGGTTCCACCTCAGGTAGGGAAAGCTAGAACTGCGTTCACTTGCCTGACACCGGTTCCGTTTGGTTGTCATGGAGTATTCGCTGGGAGGCGGCATCCCCTATAGAGGATCTGAAGCCCAGAAGGAGTCCTATGAAAGCGCAAGACCAATATGCCGCTTTGGAAAAGTTCAGTACTGAGCATGACCTGAATATACTGGGACAGTTGCTTTCCCAGTTCAACCTATTTGACACCCTAGACCTGCACTGGCGGGAACCGATTCACAGCAGAATACTAGGGTGGCTATTGTCCCCGAAAGAGAATCACGGCATAAGCGATAGATTTTTGAAGCAGTTTCTAAAGACCACTTTCCCTAGCGAAAATATCATTGGAGATTGGTCGGACGCGAAAGTTCACGAAGAATGGTACAATACTGTAGACCGCATCAATGGGCGCTTGGACCTGCTGGTGACGGAGGAAAGCAGACACTTCCTTTGCGCTATCGAAAATAAAGTTTGGTCCGAGGAACATAGCAACCAGTTGACACGGTATCGGCGGGCAGTGGAGGAGAAATACCCGAATTTCCAGCGAAGGTATGTCTTCCTGTCCCCGAGGGGTACCAAACCCAGTTCGCCGGAGGAACAAGGCCATTGGATAACGGTGGGTTACGATGCCATCCGTAAGTCTGTCAGTGAGACTTTAGAGGCTTGCGATAGTTCCACCAGCGAAGAAGTGCGGTTCTTTTTGCATCAGTATATTGCCACGTTGGAGAAGCGAATTTTGGGAAATCGAGAAGCGCGGGAACTTGTTGAGAAACTCTACCGTAAGCACCCAACTGCCATCGACTTTATCGTGGCTAACCGGCCTAACCATCAGGCCAGAAGCGCCGAAATTGAAGAGATTTTGAAGGAGATCATTCAGGGCATCAATGGCTGGGAAGTTAGCTATTGCAATTTCCAGGCAGGGGATGGCCGGAGACTCACGAGATTTTTGCACCAAGACTGGAAATCCTCAGGAACGTTTCGCACGGGAAAAGGTTGGGGAAGTTCGGAAGCAGTAACACTTCTGGAATTTTGGTGCTACAAAGACTCTCTAGAGCTGCACATTTCCATCGGACCTGGAACCAACCAGGAAATCAGAGAGTCCCTACACGGTAGT
Organism: Chloroflexota bacterium; assembly: GCA_028875055.1. Classification (GTDB taxonomy): domain Bacteria; phylum Chloroflexota; class Dehalococcoidia; order Lucifugimonadales; family UBA3495; genus Bin22. The sequence continues at coordinate 20,711 of JAPPGG010000053.1, read as the reverse complement.
CTAAAGACTATTGGCGGCTTGGAAGCGCGGGAGCAGGAATTTGACCCATCGAGACCCTGGTTTACCTTTACCGTTGAGCGGGGCCTTTTGGATAAGGAGGATTTCGAGGTTTGGGACCCAGCAAGAATTCGTCAAAAGCTCGAACTGGACGTCCGCGACTTTGACAGAAGGAAGTTTCAGGACATCCATAAGGCCATAATTGAATGCCTCGCCAAATATGACCAAAAGCCAACAGCATGAAAATCCTTGCCGGGCACAAGTCTTTCCGTTCGCACACCCCTGTTCAGGCTTGTGCAGGCAGAAACTACAATGAAACGAAGGTGAGAAGCGCAGGAACTAGACCTAGCCCAGAGTGAAAACTACATCTGCACAAGACGAGGTCCACCTTCCACATCAATGGGGCCGGACAATCGCAAGGGGGAGGTATGAATTGTAAAGGCGGGTTTGAAATCCGTCCTTACGGCAAATGTACATCCCACACTGGCCTTAATTTAGGCACTCCTCTCCTGGTGATGGTTTCCCGTATCAGAAACCATTGTCCCAGCAAGGAAAGGACCACTCTATTACCCACTCAATCCGCCGCCACCCTCATCTATTCGGTGGATTTGGGCTAACGTGAAGGAAGACATGACCGAACTGCACATCAAGGAATTCTTGACCCGTTTTTCAGTTGATGAACTAACCAGTGAAGGCATTCTCCGTGAGGGAAGCCTGTTTCTCTCCAACCTAAGCGTAGAGCCACTAATCAATTGGATGAATACTCATGAGGTTACCCGGCTCTATGCCACGGAAGGAGATTGGTTTCTAACATCGGAGGGTGAATTTCAGAACCCTTATTCCACGGAAGCAAAGTCGGGAAACGTTGAAAATTTGAACACACTTGGCAACGTCTTTTTTCGGCAGAATCCCACTTTAAATCCCTATTACGTCGCCAGTCCGGTCCCTGAAACTACTCGTTACGTACCCGAGACTGATATTGAGGATCCCTCTGACGAGGCTCGATTTCGCTTGGAAAGAGATCTGCAAAAGGCGCTGAGGTCCAATATACAGCAGCTTGAGGCTGGGTTGAAAATAATAGACGGCGGTTCTGAACAGAGTGTAGGGACTGGGAGAATCGACATTACCGCTAAAGACTCTGAGGGATGTTTGGTAGTTATTGAGCTTAAGGCGGGCAGAGCTAATCTCGCCGCTATTGGACAATTGCTTTCATACATGGGAAGCGAGATTAGCGAACAATGCAGCGCCGTCCGGGGAATCCTAATCGCCAGCGATTTCGATCCACGTTTAGTCGCCGCTGCCAAGGCTGTGCCTAACGTTTCCCTGGTGGCCTATTCCCACCAATTTTCGTTTCGAGAGGTTTGAAATGATCCAAACCTTTATCCAAGACCGGAGGAACAACAATGACGGTAATGGTAACCGAGGGCAACGACCTTATCGGGTTTCGCATTATTCGCAAGCTGCAGGAACGGGGCGAGGACGTGATGTCGATTGACCTGGCGCCGCCCCGGACTGATCTGCACCGGCACCTGGCCGACGTCCCCTACCACCGCGGCGACATCACCCAGATTCCCCACTTGCTGGAGGCGGTGAATCTGCAATAAAGCACGCTGTCCAGCTTGCAGATTGCTGCTAAGGTATCCCCTAAGGCTCACTTCCAGGGTTCAAGAATGGCATCAGAACTTTGCGGCGAAAAAATTTTTCGATGTAGTAATAACCAGCTGTCGAGATTCGCCGGCTGTCCGAGTAGCGAGAGTTTTTGACAGTGCGGGCCTGTAGGAATGGCAATACATAAGGAGACAAGCACCACCGTAGTGCCTGTCTCCCTCCTTTTGCGTGACGGACCGACTAAGCGTCGCCGGGTTCCGGCTTGTTGAGCATCACGCTGTAGCCTCGCTCGTCCACTAGGTGGTTCACCGACACCCGGCCCCGGCTGTCGTATCCGCTGGTATAGGCGAACTCCACCTCGGCGCCCCAGGGAACGCGCCCGCCGGTGCGGATGGTGTCGCCGCCCGGCCCGCCGGCGCCCTGGACCACCACGCCGTTCCGCCCGCCTTTCTTACAGGCCATCACCCTGAGCTCCACCGGCGCCACCAGTTCCGCCGGAGTCGGCGCGAACAAGACCCCGTGCAGGCTCCGCAGCACCCTGGCCGAAGGGGTGCGCTGGCCGTTCATGATCTGGGAGAGATGGGCCGGGCTGATGCCGGCCCGGCGCGCCGCCTCGTTCTGGCTGATCTTGTGGGCATCCATCCGCTCCCACAGGGGTCGCGGGTCTACGGTGGGGACCGGCGCGGCCTCAACCCTGACGGGAGCGTCCAGGACCTGCTCCACCCGTGCCTGCATCTTGGGGCTTAAGTTCCGGCGACCCCGGGCCACGTCGGACAAGAACCCGGGGCTCACGCCCACCAGGTCCGCCAGTTCCCCCATGCTCATGCCCTTCTCCCTGGCCCGTTCCCGCAGGTAGCTGCTGCCGCCGCTGGCGATGCTCCCATGCCGGTTGGCGCACACGGCGGGGGCGACCTCCACCGGTCCGCCCAGGGCCGACTCCACCCTGACCTGCATCGACGGGCTCATGTTCCGTTGGCCCCTTGCCACCTGGGTCATGTAGCGGTAGGACATTCCCACCATGAGGGACAGATCCTTGAGGGTCATGCCCTTTTCCCTGGCCCGCTCCCGGATATGGCTGCTCTCGCTGGTGACCGCGCCGCCCTGGCGGTAAACGATGCCCTGTCCCGGCACTTCGCCCAGGACCGCCATGGCCTTCTCCCGCAGGTCGGGAGTCCAGGGGCGGTGTCCGTTGGCCACGGAGCACAGGTGGCTGTAGCTGGCGCCCATCAGGGCGGCCAGTTCCTTGAGGGTGAGGCCCTGGCGCCGGGCGGCGGCCCGCAGTTCGCTCTCCGGCTTGCCCCTGTTCGCTGCCTCTTTCTTACCCTGGTCATTCGCCTGGACTTGCTGAGCCAGCAGGGTGTCGTCGAGGGCGTCAACCTGTCCCTTGATGTTGGCGTCGGCGTTGCCGGTGGTCTCTGCCTGGTTCGCCCGGTTGATGCTGATACTGGTAGTGGTGGTCATGTCGCTTCCTCCGAAAACAGCGAGAGGGGCCGCCTCCCGCATTGGGAGACGGCCCCTCTTGTGTGCAAATTTTTGTTTGTCAGGGGCGGCTCAAGCGGCCGCCCTTGTCTTGCGAACGCCGTGTGAAACTGGAGTTACCCCTGGCGCCGTACGCACTGCGGCCCGGCTAAGGAACGCATCGCGAAATGCCTGGAAGAGGGCTGGCGGAACGCGCAGTTCGCCCAGGGTGATGGTCAGTTGCTCCAACCAACCGCCCGGCGCTGGACGCACTGCGCCCAGGGCGGAATAGCGCAATGGGCAATGCCGTATGGGGGATTGGCGAAGGACGCAGTTCGGCCAGAGCCTGCCCCGTACTCGATACGGGGGTGTCGTTCCTGGGCAACCGCTACGTGAGGGAGAAAGTGAAGGTCAGGAACGCAGCGCGGCAACCGGCCAGGCCGTCAGCTACGGCGCCGGTGGCAACCGCGTTGCAGGGGTAAGCGTCCGGTCCGTCGTTTCCGACGACCGGAGCATGTCGAAGCCGCGGCGCCGCTGTCGGTGTTAAGCGTCCTTGCCGCAGGTGTAGGGAAGCGGCCAGGGCGTTTCCAACGCTCCGACCGCAGTGGGAAGTAGGAGCGGAGCCTGCTATCACTCCGCAGCGTGGTACCGGTGGTTAGGGGAATCCGGGATATCGTTCTGTTTCTGTACGTCACCTCCTTGACGATGATGATGCGCCGTTGGTTAGGGATATCTTAGGTTCCTGTGCGCCACCTCCTTGACAACTATGTTGCGCCGTTGGTTTGGGTTCCGGCCGGGGCGCCGCCAGCAGCGCCGTCAACGCCTCGGCCAGGTGAGAACGCAGCGGGACCAACCGCCGCGTCCCCGGTGTCCAACGACCGGAGCGGTCAACTCCAACTCGCCGGACGGGTGTCCAGCGACGGGAAGGATCAGTTCCCAACCGCTGAACCGTTGCCCGGCGGCCGGAGGACTTAAACACTCCAACCGCCGGACTGGAACGGGGACGGAGGACTGTATCAACTCCGCCTGGCCCGGTCCGCGCTGCCTGCGGAGAGCTACGTCGAATCCGCAGCGGCAGCATTCCCTCTTGGGGACTTTCAGGAGAGCGAATCATCCCTACGGTCAACCCGGGCAACAGGGGATCGTGCCCCCAGGATTTCTATGGCTGGAAACCCTGGAAAATCCAGACAACACGGCCATTATCACAGGCGCCGGGACAGAAAAAGACCCCTTGCGCCGCCCCCCTGGCGATTTTCCCCAAATTGCTGACAAGAAGGTCCACGTCAGGCCCGTCTACCCCCGCCAGCGTTCCAGGGTCAGGGCGTGCCAAGCCCCGGCCAGTAGCTTCCTCCTTCTGACCTTCCGGCGGGTGTCCTCCAGGGCCTTGCGGCGCCAATTGACCTGGCCGGACCGGTCGAAGCCGCGCAGGGGGAACCGGGCCGGGGGCAAGGTCAGGCCGTATTCCTCCAGCAACTCCAGTTCCACCGTGAGGAACCGTTCTTCCGCCAGCAGCCAGTCCAGGCCCTTGCCCTCATTGGGGTGGCTGTCCTTCAGCTTCCGCCATTCCTGGACCAACTTCCAGGCGTCGCCGAAGACCTCCTGGTCGTCGTCGGCAGGCTCCAGGGTCACCAGTTCGGGGTATTCCCGCTTGAGATTGACCGGCTTTCCGGGCTGAACGCCTGACGCGTTCGCCTCCCCTTCGCCGTTGCTACCCGCCGCGTTCTGCCCGGCCAGCGCCTTTTCTATCCGTCGCAGCCCCTGGGCCTGCTCTTCCCGCAGCTTCTTGATCCCGTCCTCGGCGGCCCTCCTTCCCACCCGCATCTCCCTGCCCTGCTCCTCCACCAGTTCCTCCAGGTCTCCCAGCCGGTCCTCCAGAATGTCGTTGCGGTCCCGCTGCTGCGCGGCGGCGGAGCCCACGCCCGACTGGAGCGCCTTTTCCAAGGCCCCCCGGATGCGCCGGGTCAGCATCCCCTGGTCCAGGGCGGTGTCCAGGGTCCGGCGGTCCACCCCCAGGATTTCCGCCGCCCGCCGGCGCCCGTGCTTGCGCTCCTGCTCCTGCAACAGCGACATCAGCCGCAGGTGGTGCATGTCCCGCACGCTCTTGCTGCCGTCGATGCCCTCGCCATCCCGCTGTCGTTCCATAAGCCAGCCTCCGTCTCCCCTGACCTTGACCCCGGCCACACCGCCAGGGGTGTCTTCTTGCTGACCCCTATAGGGGGTTTTGCAGGATTTCCCGCCGGGGCGTCCGGTTTTCTTGTTGTCCCCCTACCCCGGTTTTGCGTACCGGGGCTGAACCGGGACCTTTCAACAAAGTGTTAACAGGTTTGGGCCGCTTTTCCCCTCGATTCGTACCTGTTTCAGCTTTGAAACCAGCACTTTTCCCGAGTCACTACAAACACCAAATTCCTGTACACCCCCAATGATGCAGGACGCGGGCGGAAAAAAAGAGTCCCTGTAAAGGGCCGCATCCGTGCGGCCCTCTATAAGGGGTCTTTTTCGGCGCCGATTTTCTTCACACTTTCCGGCGGCGCTGGCCTAACGGCCCAGCGTCGAAACCGGAGAGAGGTGAACGAGTTGACCCAGAGATTCAGACCCCGGCTCCCGCGCCGGGCCGCGTCGCTCCTGGCGGCGCTGCTGCTGGCAGTCATCGTCGCCATACCCGCCAGCGGCGTCGCCCTGGCCCAGTCCCCGCCTGCCGACGACATCACCCTGGTCAACAAGGACCGGCAGATGGTGGAGCGGAAGAAGGAGGGGGACTTCGTGGCCCGGCCCATCTTCAGCCGCCAGGTCAGCGAGCTCTACTACTCCATCCGCCACCCGGACACCGGCGAGTGGGTCACCAACACCTACCGAGTCCAGGGCAGCGGGAAGAGGCTCTCCGAGGGCTGGGAGTACACCTTCGAGTACCCGGCCCTGGACGAGCAGCCCGACCTGGACCCGGAGCAGGCTTTCCTGCTGGTGCTGGGGGTGCCCCGCACCGGCGGCGGGGAGCGGCACGTCTTCCACGCCCTGGTACCCGTCCACCAGCCCAAGGGGTTGTGGGACCGGGTGCTGGGCGCGCTGGACCCGTCCCGCTGGGCCAGGGCCGCCGCCGGCTGGCTGGTGCAGGGCGCCCACGGGACCCTGTGCGGGGTGGTGGAGGGAATCACCGGAACGGAAATCGCCGAGTGCGACGGGGAGGCCCGGGGCCTGATGGGCGACATCCTCACCGGGACCCCGCCCAACCTGACCTACGAACATCCCTTCATCAGGAAAGCGTGGACGGCGGTGTGGGCCGTCACGTCAGGGGCATTGATGGTGATCCTGGGCTGGATGGGGCTGAGCTTCATCGTCCAGGAGCACCTGGGCCGCCACCAGTCGGGCTGGCGGGAGATGGCGCCCCGGCTGGTGCTGGGGTTGACCGCCGCCGCGTCTTCCCTCTGGTGGTGCGCCCTGGTCATCGACGTGGCCCACGCGGTATCCCAGTTCATCGCCGCGTCCCTGGAGGTCACCCCCGGCGATTTGCTGCGCGCCCCGTTGGACCCTTTGCTCACGGCGGTGATGGCCGCCAACACCGGCCTCGCCGTGTTCATCGCCCTGCTCTACCTGGTCTTCGGCTTCTTCGTCCTCTACCTGCTGGTGCAGATGGTCCTCCGCCTGGCCCTGATCGACATCCTGCTCTGTTTGGCACCCATTGCCCTGGGCCTTTGGATTCTGCCGCACACGGCGGGCTGGGGCCGGCATTGGCTCCGTTTGTTCATGACCACGGTTTTCCAGCAGGCGGTGCAGCTCATCGCCGTGGCCCTGGCTTTCGCCTTCCTCGAACAGTTCGCCGACATCAGCGGCGGAGAGGCGGGGCAGGACCTGGTGTGGATGCTCTTGATGGCCATCGCCTTCATGTACCTGGCCGGACGCATCCCCTCGATGCTGGGAAATCACGGCACCTTCGACGCCTGGCTGCACACCCTCTACTTCGGCATGTCCCTACCCGGCTCGATGGTGCGTTCGGGCCGCGCCCTGGGGCTGATTGCGGGCGGTGCCGCCGGTGGACCGGCGGGCGCTGCCGCCGCTGCGGCGGCCACGGGCGCGGCCAGCAACGCGACGGGCGCGGTGAACTCGGCGGCCCAGAACTCTACCCCGGCGGGACAGGGCGGGCCCACGCCCAGAAGCCAAGGGCCGTAGCCGGAACGACAACTACGGGCGCGGACCCGTATCGCGCCGTCAACCATCCCGGGAGGTGAGCCATGTGCCGGTAAGCAGTTGGTGGCTACGAAAAAGAAGACCAATGGACAGGCAAGTCAAGAAATCAACCCGCAAGGAGAGAAACCTATGGACGACCTGACCCAGACCATATCGAACCTCGTCGGCATCCTGCTGGGCCTGGTGGGCGTGGTGGGCGTCGGCTACTTCATCTACGGCGCCTACATGTACCTGACCGCCAGCGGAGCGCCCAACCAGATGGAGCGGGGCAAGAGCGCCATGATGACCGCCCTGGCGGGAATCGTGCTGGCCCTCGTCGCCTATGGCGTCGTCGAACTGGTGATGAACGCCGTGGTCGGCAGCCCCGTGGACCCCACCGTCCCCGACCCCAGCGGCGGCGATGACGGCGACGGCTAGGAGGAAAGAAATGAGAGAGCACGAAGTACCGACCCACGTGCAGGCCGAGGACAAGGCGCTGCTGTGGTTCACTTTCCCCCAGATCGTGGCGGTGGTGGCGACCTGCGCCGTGGCCTACGGCGTCTACCGATACTTTCCCCTCGGCCCCTCGGGGCTGAAGCTGGGCATCGCCATCCTGCTCGGCACCGTCGGGTTAGCCGCTGTAGTGGGGAAGGTGGGAGGCCGGGGGCTGCCCCTGGTGGCCGCCGACCTCCTGAAATTCAAGCTGGGCGCCCGGCGCTACGCCGGGTGTCCGGCGGAGCTCGCCATCAGCGAGCCGCCGCCCCAGCTCGAGGCCAGGCCCGACCCGCTGCGGCTGCTGGCGAAGAAGGCCGCAGGGAAGATCGGTAAGGCGGTCAGGGCGGCGCGAAAGAAGGGTCGTCCCCCCTTCCGGCCCCACAGCTGGTTCGGCAAGGGCCGCCGTTCCAGGGACGCCGACGCCAACCGGCCCAGGGCCGAACGGGAAATTGTCAAACACCGTAAACCCTGGAACCGCTTCCTGGTCGTGGCGGGAGTGGGCGCCCTGGCGGCGCTGGCCCTGGTGCTGCTGCCCAACATCGCCCTGGCCGACGACCCGGAGGATGAACCCGAGGACGAAACCGAGGAACGGCCCTACGGCGACGCCTGGCGGCTGGACGAAATCTACTTCGTCCCGCCGGACCCGGTGCCGGGGCGGCGCGTCTTCATCGAGAGGCTCAGCGTAACCGCCAACCACGCCAACGTCACCCTGCGAGCGGCCCACGAGTTGCGCCTGCGGGGGAGGGCCTACGGCGGCCGGAACGGCCGGACCCTGAGAATGGGATTCAACACTCCCATGAGCGCCGGGCAGTCCAAGAGCTACAACCTCTCCCTGGACGGCCCGTCCCCCTCCTTCACCTTCTCCTGGGTGGACGCATTGGGCCGCAGCGGGGCGGTGTCCCTGAAGAGCAACCAGATTCCCTATCCCCTGCCAAAAGCCGACGGGGAGCTGTGCGACCTGGAAATGACCTCCCTGGGGTGGACGCCGGGCAACATCACGGGCGTCATCGCCTCGGAGTGCATCGCCGAGACCCGCCAGGAGGTGGACCTGCCGGTGTACGGCGGCCATTTCAGCCAGTCGGTCCCCGCCCTGCTGGACGCATCCGTCACCGGCATCACCGGCACAGTCAGCGTATCCGCCGGCTCCAACGCGACCAGCGCGACCTTCGTCCAGGGCGGCGAGACCAATTTCACCCTGGCCGTACCCGACGGGAAGGCGGTCCACGACCTGGAGATCACGGCGGCGCTGACGGCGGCGCTGAACGTTCCTCGTCCGCCCATGCTCCAGACGGTCCACCACCCGGCCCGCACCGACGTGTACACCCGGCGGGTCACGTGCCGTTGCGGCGAAAGCTCCACCGTCAAGACGTTGCGCATCTACGTCCACCACCCGGAGCACGTGCGGGCGGTGGAGAGTGAACGAAGCCCGGTCACCCCCACCCGGACGGAAAGCATTGCCCTGGCCCCGGCGCCGGTTACCGGGCAGGTACGGCCCCTGGGCCTGGGGGCCGACGTCCCCTACGCGGGGCTGGTGGTGCCCCCTCCCACCCCAGAACCGCCCAGGGCGGAGCAGACCACGGTGGGTGATTCCTCCTGGTGGGGTTTTCCGTGGTAGGGCGCGTCAAGGCCATCCTCCTGTCCCCAGCGGCGGCAATGGCCTCCGTCGCCGCCGGGGCCCCGGAGGAAAAGAAGGAACAGATGCTGGCCGCCTTCGACGCGGTGTTGACCGGCATGGCCTATGCGGGCGTCGGCCTGTGCCTCTTCGCCATCGTCTGGGCCGGATTCGTCCTGATGGCCGAAGGCGCCGAGGGCGAGGGAAGGGGCAGAGCCAGGAACGCCGTGATCATGGCCGTGGTGGGCCTGGTGCTGGTGCTGCTGGCCAAGGGCATCGCCGCCGCCATCGACAGCCGCATCGTCGAGGTATTTCCCATCCCATAGAGCAGGCAAGAGGAGCAACGAGAAATGAAAGCGACACTACCGAATCTGAAGGACCTGGCCCGGCGCTGGCCGCCAGGCCGGTCCCAACCTGATGAGACTGACGAAGCGGTGGCGGAACCCAAACCGCCGCCGCCCCCGCTGCCCCTGTTCTTCATGCTGTCCCACCTGGAGGACGACGGCCCGGTGCGCCTGGACGGGGTGAAGCTGGCGGTATTGGAGGTGATGGGGCTGGAGCTGGACGAACCCAAGCTGGGCGCCTTCGCCGGTTCCCTGAACGCGGTGGACTTCCCGGTGCAACTGCTGGTACGCCAGCACCCGCCGGTGCTTTCCACCCTGCGCAGCAACCTGACGGCGGCGCAGCCGGACGATTTGCCCCAACAGACAAAGGATGCCGCCGACAGTCTGGGACGGCTGCTGACCACGCTTGAAAACCGGGAGGGCATCCTGGACCGGCGCTTCTACGCCGTCTGTGAGCACGCCCGCGCCGACGAGCTGCGGGCGCTGCTGGTGCGGGCCGGTCTTGGCGTCTTTCCCCTGAATGGCGATACTCTCAAGCTGCTGCTCCTGGCCTGCGCCCTGGGCGGTTCGCCCACCGAGCGCGACGAAGACGCTGAGTTGGAAGTGGAGGTAAACCGCCGCGATATCCGCATCGGCGGACGCCTGGTGCGCTCCCTGCACCTGGGCAAGTGGCCCCGCAGTCTCGCTCCCGGCTTTCTGCAAGGGCTGATGGCCGCCGGAGCCCCCATGGACCTGTCGGTCCACCTGGGCGCCATCCCCACGGAGCAGGCGGCCCGAACCCTGGAATGGCAGAAGGTCCGCTTCGAGTCGGCCCAGAGTCTTTCCTTCAAGCGGGGCCGTTCCATGTCGCCGGAGGCCGAGATCGCCCTGGAGGACGTGAGCCGGTTGCGGGACGAGGTGCAGCGGGGCCGGGAACGGCTGTTTCACGCATCGTTGTCGGTGACATTGCACGCCGACGACCAGGACACCCTGAAGGACCTGACCCAGAAGGCCCGGGCCCACTTCGCCGCCACTTTGGGCAAGCTGGACAACCTGACCTTCCGCCAGCGCGAGGGCCTGCTCTCGACGTTGCCCCTGGGCCTGAACGCCGTGGCGGTGTGGCGGACTTTGGACACCTCCAGTCTGGCGAGACTATTCCCCTTCTCCCCGCCGGACCTGGACACCCGCAGCGGCACCCTCTACGGCATTGACCTGAGGGCCTGCGCTCCCATCGTCTACGACCCCTTCGACGGCACCCACCTCAACGCCAATACCGCCGTCCTGGCGAGGTCCGGTTCTGGAAAATCCTTCGCCACCAAGCTGGGGGTGCTGCGGGGCCTGTGCCGGGGCGTGCGGGCCTACATCATCGACCCCGAGGGCGAGTACACCGACATGGCCCGCGCTGCGGGTGGGCGGGTGCTGTCCCCCGGCGTCCCCGGCCAGGGCATGAACCCCTTCGTCATAGACCGGGGCGACTCGGAAGAACTGCTCCAGCGCATCGGCAGCCTGCGCCGCCTCATCGAGGTGATGGTGGGGGAAAGGCTCAGCGCCGAGCGCAGATCCTCTTTGGACCACGCCCTGGCCTCCTACTACGCCCAGCGCCGGGAGCGCACGGGGTTCCGCGACTTCTACGCCTACCTGGAAGGGGAGACCCCGGAAATCGCCCACCTGCTGCGCCCCTTCGCCACCGGCAGCCTGCGCGACCTGCTCTCCGACGAGGGCGATGACCTGCTGGCCCGCGAGGCCCTGGTCACGGTGTTCGACCTGCACCTGCTGGAACCGGAACTGAGACCGGCGGCGGCGATGGTCTGCACCGAGACAGTGTGGGCCGCCGCCGCCCAGGACCCCCGGCCCCGCCTGCTGGTGGTGGACGAGGTGTGGAGCATCATGCAGCACCCCGAAGGCGCGGCCTTCATGGTCTCCGTGGCCAAGCGGGCCAGGAAGCACCGGCTAGGGTTGCAGTTCATCACCCAGGACGTGCAGGACCTCCTCTCGGAGGACTCCTCCCGGGCCATCACCGGACACTCCGGCAGGGCCCTGCTCCAGAACGCCGCCTTCAAGCTGCTGCTCCAGCAGGACGCCGCCGCCGTCAGCACCGTGGGCGAAGCCTTTGACCTGCCCGAGGAGTTGCAACGCTGGCTACTGTCCTGCCCCCGGGGCGACGGGCTGCTGCTGGCCCGGGGCCAGCGCTTTCCGGTGCGCATCGAGGCCACGCCGGAGGAGACCGAGGTCATCGAGTGGCGGCCCGGACCCAGACATTAGGCGAAGCCGGTCCGAAGCCACCTACGCGGGCGTCCGGCATCAGCCGCAAAGATTACCGATAGCGAGGAACCGACTATGAATACCAACGTCAGGAAACTGCTGTTCGGCGACGCACAGAGGAAACGCCCCCCGGCGCTGCTGGCGGTGACGCCGCCGCGCACCGGCGAGCGCACCCTCTTGGGGGTGGAGAACCTGCTCCAGTCCGTCGCCGTCCCCGAACCCTTCTCCCTGGAACTGGCCGCCGACATGGACGGCGTGAGCCTGCTGGCCCGCTGCCAGGACGACCAGGTGGTGCGAGGCCAGCTCGCCGCCCACTACCCCCAGGCCCGCATCCGCCAGGTGCCGGTGGACGAGGACCCCATCTTCGTCCACGAGGGTGAGCGGGCCTGGGGCATGACCCTGCGGGCCGACGGCCCCGAGTACGTGCCCCTGCGCACCTTCCGGGACGACGACCTGCTGGACCCGGGCTCCGACCCCCTCATCGCCCTGATGGGCGCCCTGTCGGAACTTGAGGAGGGGGAGCGGGTCCTGTGCCGCCTGCTGCTGCGCTCCCTGGGTCCCGATTGGTCCCAACAGCACCAGGCCCGGGCCCACAAACGGGCGGTGCCCGAGAACCGGGAACCCTCCTACACCTACCAGACCAAACCCCTGCAACTGGACGGCGTGACCATGGCCGTGCTGGGCGCCGGAGCCTTGGCCGCTCTCAGGGGCTACCTGTGGGTGCAGGACGGCGAGTACCTCAAGACGGCGCTGCTGGCCGCCGGTTCGGTGCTGGGCGCCACGGTCGCCGGCTGGGGCTGGTGGCGGTGGAAGCAGGCCCGCAGCCGGGTCCACGACCCGCTGCTGATAAGGGAGAAGGTCTCCCGCATCGCCTTTGACGCCGAGTTGCAGGTCATCGCCGTGCTGCCGGAGGCCACCCGCCCGCAAAGGGCCGAGGAATTGCTGGGCGCGGTGGCCGCCGCCTACCGCCACTTCGACCACCCAGCCGGCGCCAGATTCAAGGTCAGCGGCGTGAGGTCCATTGTGCCGATTATGAACCTCCACCCCGCCGGGCCGGGGCTGTTCGGCAAGCGCAGCGTGCTGGGGGTCCGCGAGGCCGCCGCCCTGTGGCACCCGCCGGGGGCCGGGGACGAGACGCCCCTGGTGGAGCGGTCCGGGTCCCGGGCGCTGCTCCCCTCCGCAAAAGGGGTAAGGGGCGGGGCCCTGGTGGGCGACACCACGGCGGGCAAGCCCCGTCCCATCCGCTTCCCCGAGGACCTGCTGCGCCGCCACCACCTCTACGTGGCCCGCACCCGCATGGGCAAGTCCACCCTGATGCACCACGTGGTCGCCCACAAGTTGAAAGAAAAGGCCGAGGGCCGCGACGGCGACGCCATCGTGGTGGTGGACCCCCACGCCGACCTGGTGGCCGGAATCCTGGAACACGTCCCCGAGTCCCTGGTTGACCGAGTAAAGCTGATAGACCTGGCCGACCGGTCCCGCGCCCCCGGCATCAACCTGCTGGACACCCGCGTCTTCGCCGATAGGGACCGCACCGCAGATTCCGTCGTCAGGGTGGCCAGGGGCCTGTGGGAGCAGTGGGGACCCAGGATGCAGTCCATCCTGGAGCAGACGGTCAAGACCCTGCATGAGGCCAACGACCATCCCGAGACGGACCAGGGCAGCCAGCACACCATCCTGGACGGGCTGAAGCTGCTCTCCGACAACAGGTACCGCACCGAAGTCCTGAAGCGGGTCTCCGACCCCTACCTGCTGGAATGGTGGGCCCGGGACTTCGGCGGCTGGCACCAGCAGTACCGGGCCGAGGCGCTGGCCCCGGTGCAGACCCGCCTGTCCTACTACGCCTCGTCCAAACGGGCGCGGGCCATCCTGGGCCAGCCCCGATCCACCATCGACTTGCGGGAGACGATTCTTGACGGCGGCATCCTGCTGGTGTCCACCGCCCAGGGCGCCGTGGGCCGGGACGTGGCCGCATTGGTGGGCGCGTCCCTGCTCAACCTGGTGGACTCGGTGATCCGGGAGCAGGAGAGCGTGGCTCTCTCGCAGAGGCGGGGCGCGTTGATCGTCGTGGACGAAATGCAGTCCATGCCCGGCGTCGACTACGAGTCGATGCTTTCGGAACTGGGCAAGTACGGCGCGTCCTTCATCCTGGCCACCCAGAGCCTGGCCAAGCTGGACGACCTGTCCCCCACCATGCGGGACACCATTCTGGCCAACGTGGGCTGCCTGGCGGTGTTCCAGGTGGCGGGCAGCGACGCCCGTCAACTGGTGTGGGAGCTGGGCAAGGAGCGGGTCACCGAGGACGACATCACGTCCCTGGACGTGCATCACTGCTACGTGCGGGCCACGGTGGACAAGGAGCGGATGCCCGCCTTCTCCATGATGGTGCGCAGGCCCGAGGACGGCGATCCAGAAATAGCCGACCGGATACGCGCCGCCGCCGGGGCCTACACCCTGACGGACCGGGATCTGGCCTTCGCCGGGGCCGAGGACCAGCGGAAGGTGGACGAGTTCCGGGACGCAGCCGGAGAGGCCGGTGAGGGCGGCGGGGAGGCGAAGCCATGAGGCCCGCCGGATGCGAGGCGCAGATATTACGCGCGCTGGCCGAGATGCCCTTCCTGGACCGCACCGGCCTGGCGGCCATCACCGGCCGATCCCGGGGCGCGGTCCACGGGGCCGTGGCCAGCCTGGACCGGCACGGCCTCTGCGACGCCGTGACCCACGCCAGCGCCCACTTTCCCGCCGTCGAGCGGTTCCACCTCACCGCCGCCGGGCTGGAACGGCTGGCCTACGGCGAGGGGATTTCCACGGATGAATTGCTCCGGTCCCGTCCCGTCTCGGAGCGCTGGCGGACCATCCTGCTGGAACGCCTGGACGCCGTGGCCGCCGTCTACCGGCTGGCCGCCGTTCTCTCCGGGCTGGCCCACCCCATATCGTTCCAGTGGTTCCGGGCGGCGCCCCTGGACGCTGTGGTGAGCCTGCCCGACGGGCGCACCGTAGGCATCGTGCGCCGGGGCCATACCACCGACCGTACCCCCTTCGCCAAGCGGATGTGGAAGCTGCGCCAGGGGCCGCTGCCCGGCGCGGTGCTGGTCCTGATGCCCGACGCGGTGCGGCTGCGCCACTCCCGCCGGATGCTGGACGGCTTTCCCGTCCCCCTGTTCCTGGCCGTCGAAAGCGATGCGGTATCGGCAACACTTGACGACCCGG
Source organism: Chloroflexota bacterium (assembly GCA_028875055.1). Lineage (GTDB taxonomy): Bacteria > Chloroflexota > Dehalococcoidia > Lucifugimonadales > UBA3495 > Bin22. The sequence continues at coordinate 5,588 of JAPPGG010000053.1, read as the reverse complement.
TGTGGAGCCCCCAGGCGGTGAACGCCGCCGTGAGTTTGCGCCAGGTACTGGAACGGCTGGAACCTGGCGGGGAGCTTCCGGTAGAGGCGGAGCCGCAGCGGGCCATCCTGCCCGGCGACCTGGCCGCGGCCGGACCGGGCTGGCGCGTTCCCGACTGCCTGCTGCCCGCCGTCCTCCGGCCCGCCGAGAAAAGGGCCATCGACCTCATCGGCGACTGGCCCTGGGTCTCCATCAAGGACCTGGCCGGAATGACGGGCGTCTCCCCGCAGCGGGCCTCCCAGGTGGTGCTGCCCCTGGAGGCCCTGAACCTCGTTGTCCGGCCCGGAGGGGCGAACGGGCGGCTGGCCCTAGCCGACCGGGCCCTGGCCATGCTTGCCCGCCGCGACCGCACGTCGGTGAGCATGGCCAGGAGCCGCTGGAGCGCCGCTCCCCTGTTCCCCGGCGAACCCTTTCACTGGACCAACGTCTCGGGCAGGCAGACCCGGCAACTCCTCCGCAACCTGGCGCACACCGCCGCCGTCCACGCCTTCCTGGCCGCCATGACCACCCAGGCGGCGCAGCTGGAATGGGAGGTGACGCAGCTGGACCCGCCCCGGCGGGCCTCCCGCTATTTTCGACACCAGGGCGGGATGCGCGCCGTCAGCCCCGACGCCTTCGGCCTGCTCAGCAGGGGCGACACCACCTGGCCCTTCTTCCTGGAGTGGGAGCGCCGCGCCGTCAGGCCCTCCACCATGTCGGCCCGGCTGGCCCCCTACCTGCGCTACTACTCCTCCCTCCGCCCCACCGACGATCACGGCGCGCAACCCGCCGTCCTGGTGGTGCTGGACGACGACATCGCCCAGACCCACTTCCTGAGACTGGCGAGGGAGGAGATGCAGGCCGCGGGCGTGAGCGTCCCCCTGTGGGTCTCCCACCGGGAGGCAGTCGAGGAACTGGGGCCGTTGGGCCTGGCCTGGCGCACCCCCGCCGACCCGGAGCCGGCCCAGTACATCCTGCCCCGGTAATGGACGACCAGAGAAAGAGAGAACCATGCCATCAAGGAACCCTCGCCGACGGAACCATCGCCAGCGGAAAGGCCACCGGAGGCGCGATGGACGGACCGTGGTCCGGCTCGACGCGGCGGCCCTCTTCCAGCGGCTCGAAATGCTGGGCCGCTCCCAGAACTGGCTGGCCAAGCAGGTCGGGGTCACACCGGCCTACGTGTCGATGCTGGTCAACGGCGGGCGCTCGCCCTCCGGGCGCATCCGCCGCCGGATGCTCAGGGCCCTGGGAGTTACCCGCTCCCGCCAGCTTTTCAAGACGGAGGTCAAACATGAACCACAATAGCGACCCCAACCCCGGCGACAACAACGGGAAGAAGCCCAACCGGTCCCAGGGGCGGCACCGCCAGCCGGAGGGCTACCAGCCCATGGAGGACGGCGTGCTGCCCGAGGACTTCGGGCGGCGCCTGGAGCGCCTCAAGGAGGCCAGCGGCCTCTCCTGGCGCGGCCTGGCCCGGGCCCTGGGCGTGGACCCCAAGCGCCTGGGCCCCTGGCGCAAGGGCGTCGAGCCCTGCGGCGGAGCCATGCACTCCATCCACCGCTTCGGGTACCGGATGCCCGGCGGCCAGGAGATCCTCATGGGCGAGGACTGCCAGGCCGGCTTCTTCGACGAGGAGGAGGACGTGGAGGACGACGACGCGGATGTGAACGTGGGGGAGGAACAGGAGGTGAACGAGGAAGACGGGCAGGGAGCCCCGGATTGCTAAACCCAGGGCCCCGCCGGGCGCAGGCGCGACGGCGGTACGGCGGGGTCTGAAACGGCTTTGGGGTCGCCGGCGTTCGCCCTTTCCATCGGCGCCGGCGGCCCCGGGCCGCACACCACTAACGAGAGGCCAGCGGCCCGCCAAGCGCCGCTGCGACTGCGCAACATGAAAGATACCACGAAACCGAACATAACGAACAAGTCCGGCGACAAACCGGACGACCCTCTGGCGGCCTACACCCCCCAGCAGCGCCGGGCCATCATCAAGGGCCTGCGCATCCTGGCCCGGGTCGCCATCCGCTCCTATATGCGGCAGCAGGGGGAACAAGCCCAGGCCGGCGCCGAACCGACAAAGGAGGACGAGGACTGATGCCCTGGCATTGCCCGTTGACGGGCAAGAGGAGCGGCACGAAGGGAAAGCGGCCCAGCGATGGCTGGGCCGCCGCTCCTTGCCCCATGGAGACGCGCCGCGTCTTGACAGGAACAGGCCGGATGCCCGATGATAGATAGTAAGACAAAAGCATACACAGAGAGACAAAAAAGAGAGAGGCCATGACCCCACGCCGCATTTCCAGGACCATCACCTTTTCCCTCCCTCCTGCCATGTTCCAGCAGGTGCAGCGGGTGAAAGAGGAGGAGGGCCGCGACATGAGCGAACTGGTGCGCGAGGCCCTCCGATTGTACATGGAAGATAGGAAGCTTCGCCGCCAGCAACGGCGGGAACGCCTGCGCTCCCGCCAGGACGGATACCAACACGCAGAAGGAGATGAGATAGATGAATGAATTGCACGACCACACCCCCGTGGCCCTCTACGCCCGGGTCTCAAGCGACCGCCAGGACGTGGACCTTTCCGTCGCCGCCCAACTCAGGGCGCTCCGGGACCACGCCGCCAGGAACGGCTACGCGGTGGTCCGCGAGTACGTGGATGAGGCCGAGAGCGGCAGGGTAGCCGATAGACCCCAGTTCCGCAGGATGATCGACGAGGCCAGCAAGTCCGACTCTCCTTTTCAGGAAATCCTAGTCTGGAAATTTTCCAGGTTCACCCGCAAGCGGGAGCACGCCGTGGCCTTCAAGTCCATGCTGCGGCGCAAGGGCGTCCGCGTGGTCTCCATCACCGAGCACGCCGACGATTCCCCCACCGGCAAGCTGATGGAGGCCATCATCGAGTCCGTGGACGAATTTTATAGCGAAAATCTTGCCACCGAGGTTTTGCGGGGAATGCGGGAGGCCGCCTCACGGGGCTTCTGGGTCGCCAGCCACGCCCCCTTCGGCTACAACCGGATCATGGTGCCCGATGGTCCCAAGAAGCGCCCCACCCTGGAGGTCAATCCCGATACCTCCCGCATCGTCAAGCGCATCTTCACCATGGCCGAGGCCGGCAAGGGCACCCAGGAAATCACCCGCATCCTGAACCAGGAGGGCGTCCCCAGCCCCAGGGGCAAGCTCTGGGGCAAGACCAGCATCCACGGCGTCCTCACCAACGAGGCTTATACCGGCACTCTGGTGTGGGGCGAAACGGCCAAGGACCAGGGGGAGCCGGTAAGGGTGGAGAAGGCGTTCCCCGCCATCATCTCCCAGGCCCAATTCCAGCGGGTCAACCGCTTCATGCGCTCCCGCGCCCCCAGGCTCAGCCATCCCCGCCGGGTGGGTAGCTCCTACCTGCTCAGCGGCCTGGCCAGGTGCCGCGCCTGCAACTCCCCCCTCACCGGACGGTTCGCCAAGAGCGGACAGTACGCCTACTACGTCTGCCCCACCAACATCAAGGTCGGACGGGATGCCTGCCCCACCCCCACCCTCAACGCCCGCCGCTTCGAGGAACTGGTGGTCAACAAGATTCGCTCCAACATCCTCACCGAGGACAGCATCCGCGCCCTGGTCAAGGTGGTGGAGTCGGAGATGGGCGGGGTGACCCGGGAGCAGCGCCAGCGGCTGGAGACAGTGGAGGCGGAACTGGCCGACGTGCGCCAGCGGCTGGGCCGGCTCTACAACCTGGTGGAGACCACCGACATGGACATCGAAGACTTCAGGCCCCGCATCCGGGAACTGCGGGAACGGCAGGAGCTTCTGGAAGGCTCGGCGCAGGAGGCCAGGGCCGCCCTGGCCCAGCGCCGCAAGGTTCTCGACGATGTGGAGACCATCGCGGCCTACGCCGGGGAGATGAAGGATTTCCTGGAGAAGAGCGAACTGACCGAGCGGCGGGCCTTCATCGAGACCTTCGTCAAGGATATTCTCGTGGTGCCCGGCGACGCCCTGATGCGCTACAACGTTCCCATGCCCGACGATTCCCTGATACCGGGAAAGGCCACCGAGACGGTGGCCCTTCCCGATTCCGTTCTATCTACCGTGCAGGTTGGTGGGCCGGACTGGACAAAATCAAGAACCGAGGCAGATTCCGAGGTCACCCCGTCCTGGGGCATGGGGATGGTGTACGTCAGGACCGCCTCGTCCTCCACGATCTCGATGCCCTGCACGAAGTTGCGAATCAGCGCCTTCCGCTCCGGGAAAGTGCCGTCCTGGAAGAGTGCGCGGAAGTCCGCCATGTACCCCCTGATCTCCTTCGACGTGGGCAACTCCGCCCGCCGCTGCTCCAACTGGAACTCGGCTTCCTCCCGCGCCGCCACTAGCTGGTCCTGGCGGCTCTTCAGGGACAGGATGCGGGGCGAGAGTACCTCGATGGGCAACTGCTGGGTCTCCAGGGCCTGGTAGAGGTTCTCCAACCGGGTCTCCACGTCGGACAGCTCGCTGTTGATGGCGGTCAGCCTGCCGTTGACCTCGCCGGCCAAAGCATCAATCTCCTCGGCCACCAGGGTCACCAGCTCGGTGATGGTCTCCTCGGTGAGAATCCGCTCCCTGACCTTCTCGATCACCAGGTCCTCGACTTTCGTGGCATTAAGGTAGCGGGCTGTGCAGGCTCCGGCCCCTTCCCGGAACAGGCTGGAGCAGACGTAGTAGGCGAACTGGCCGCTCTTGGCTCCCTGGGCCGAGTAGGACCTGCCGCACACCCCGCAGCGGAGCAACCCGCTGAGCAGGTACTGGCTCCCGACCCGCGCGGGCCGCTGCACCGTGGGCGCCCGCTGGTGGAGTCCCTGCTGCACCGCGTCAAACAGCTCCCTTGACACCAGGGCGGGCCAGGCGTTCGCCACCCTTACCGGCTCCCCGGCCTTCTCGTCCTTGCTTTTGACTCCCCACACCGCCGTTCCGGTGTAGGCTTCGTTGGTCAGCAGGTAGTGGACGACGTTCTTCTGCCAGCGCCTTCCCCGGTTGGTGATGCCCCTGCCGTTCAGCTCCTTGCAGATTTCCGCCAGCCCGTTGCCCCGGCGGGAACTCTCAAAGATTTCCTTCACTATCGGAGCGGCCACCGGGTCGATCTCCAAGGTGGGACGCTCCTTCACCCCATCGCTGACCTTGACGCGGGTGTAGCCGAAGGGGGCCTTGGAACCCAGGAAGAAACCCCGGGACGCTGCCTCCCGCATTCCCCGCGTCACTTCTTGCCCAAGATTCTCGCTGTAATATTCGTCCACCGACTCGATGATGCCCTCAAGCAGCCGGCCGGTGGCGTTGTCCTCGGCCTGCTCGGTGATGGACACCACGCGGATGCCCTTGCGCCGCAACTGGGCCTTGAACGCCACGGCGTGCTCCCGCTTCCTGGTGAATCTGCTGAATTTCCAGACAAGAATGACCTGGAAGGGGGCCTTGGGCTTGCTGCCCTCCTCGATCATCTCCCTGAACTGGGGCCGGTCGGCGATCCTGCCGCTCTCGGCCTCGTCCACGTACTCTCGGGCCACGGAGTAGCCGTTGTTCTTGGCGTAGTCTCTCAAGGCCCGAAGCTGGGCCGCCACCGAGA
>JAPPGG010000066.1 GCA_028875055.1 Chloroflexota bacterium | reverse complement strand
TTTCCTGACAACCTTGCTCCTCCAGTTCGCCAATCCATCCATGCGATAGCCCTGTTTCTCAGGCAAGGGTTCGTTGTTGCCGTACAAGGGGGCGTGTTAGAATGTTGGGACACTGCAATTATCTGGAAATTGAATTTGCTATCTTCCTTCCCCGGTAGCCGGATATTCCTGCTCCTCGTTATCCTGGTTGGCACCACTATCCTCGGCGGCGCTGCTTTCCTGGCTGCCCCGGCGGCCTTAGCCAATGGCAAGGCCACGCTCATTGACACCCAGGAACAGGGTCCCTACCGGTTCGAGGTCTCCATCCTGCCCAGCAGGGCCATTGTCAACAACACCCACCTGAGCCTGAGAGTCATTGCCCTGGAGACCGAAGAGACCCTGACCGCGGCTTCAGTAAGGGTTTCAGCGGACGGTCCGCACCTGGGTTACGAGTTTGGGCCGATTATTGCCGACAACGACGTCCTTCCCCAATTTTTTGAGACTACCCTGCCCTTCAGCGCTCCCGGCCTGTGGCAAGTCAGCATCAACGTGACCACGGAACTGGGGGACGAGACCATTAGCGTGCCTATGGATGTCCGGGAAGGGCGACCCATAAACCTGATCCTGGTAGCCGCAATTGCGGTGGCCGTACTTGCCGTGGGCATCTGGACCTATGACCGTGTTCGTTCGGGCCTACGCCGCCGCCGGGCCAGCGGGTAGGCGGTTTTCTCGACCTGGTGGATGTTCCCCGGCGCAGGCCAACCTGGTGAACGCCTGAGATAGATGTCACAGCTCCTTCGTCCCCTGATAGTCGTAGCTTTGTACGCGTTGCTGCTGCCCGTGGCCGGCCCCCTGCTGGACCACCATTACGTGGAGTGGCAGCACAATCACGGCCACGTCTATTTGGGTGTCGGGGCCGGGGATGCCAGGGGTTACCACGTCCACGTGTACGACTCCAGGGGAGGCCACGGCCACCTTCCCTCAACAGACCCGTCGGACGGGCAGCAGCTTCCCGACAGCCTTTCCTTCCTGGTCAGCTATGATGGCTCGGGGAGCGGGTTGATTGCTGCGCCTTCCGGACCATCTGCTGAAGCCCTGCGCTTCCCCGATCCCGGTAATGGTCCCCTGCTGGCTGCCTTTGCCGCCGAGGACGTTGTCCCCGGCGAAGCCCTGATCCTTCCTCCCCGAAAGCCTCCCGCGACCTAGCTCCTGAATGTCCGAAGTGTGAACTCCGGACAGTTCAATGCCTGCGTTAGAAGTCAGGGCCCCGGGCCAGCCGGGAGCCCCATGCCTCCAGCGCGTCAGGCAATTGCGTAGTTCCACGCTTTAGTTCAGGAGTTGTTATGCGTTTCTTCAGGAATGGCAGGCATGTCCTATTGGCGGGGCTGTTGACTCCCGCATTGGTCCTCGCTGCCGCTTGTGGCACCGGCTCCCCCTCTGAACCCGTAAGTTCTGCGTCGCCGGGTGAGCCTCCTTCATCAACGGTGGCGGTCAGCTTTTTGGAAGACCGCCTTACCCCCGAAACCATCCAGGTCCGACAGGGCGATGATGTTGTGTTGAACCTGGAGACGGACCGCCCGGGAACCTTCCACATCCACGGCTACGACCTGCAGCGGGAAGCCGTGGTGGGAGAGTCAAGCGAGCTTCAGTTTGTGGCGAACGCCACCGGACGGTTCCGCGTCAATTTTCATGGAGCCCCTGACCAGACCGGCGGTTCCGGCGGCCACGGGCCCATGGAATCGCCGGTACCCGTAACCATATCCGTTTCCGCCTTGCCCGTGGATGGGGGGTTGTACGTAGAGATTGATACCGATGGGTGGAAGTGGGCCCCCCAAGAGGTGAACGCCGGGAATACTGACGGCGCCGGCCACGCCCATATTTATTCCGACGGGGTAAAGCTGAGCCGGGTTTACGGTCCTTACCACTACATCCCGCATCTGGCGGCTGGAGAGCATGAAATCAAGGTTTCACTGAACAGCAACGACCACAGTGAGCTGACCTGGCAGGGCTCGCTGCTGGAAGCCACGACCTCCGTCGCCGCTCCCGAGGGAATCTCCGCGACGGACCACGGGGCCTCCAAGGCTATCGAGGCGGTGGAGCCCATGTCCCTTGAGGTTGCGGTGTATGAGGACCCCCTGGGCGGCTACAACTTGCGGGTCCTGCCCAAGGGGTTCGAGTTTTCTCCGGCAATCGGCCAACCTCACCAGCCTGGCAGAGGGTACGCCGTGCTCAGCATTGATGGCGAGGAATTCAACCGGCTCTACGTCCCCTGGCTCCAGGTGCCGGCGCAGGGAGAGGGGACTCACACCTTCACGGTGGCGCTGCGGAACAACCAGGGCATGCCCTACGCTTTGGAAGGCCAGCCCGTGGAAGTATCGGTGCAGGTGCATGAGATGCCCCAGGGGGACGACACTGCCGGAGGACAGCACCAGGCCTCTTCCGCAGTTCCGAATTCGCCTGATGCCGCTGCTGCATCCGGCAGCGGCGCCGGGCATCACTCAAATGGCGCAGGCGCCTCCTCGGACCATCATAACGGCGGCGGCGCTTCATCCGTCGAAGAGCTGGAAGTGGGGTACCTGGAAGTGCTGCCCCGCTAGTCTGGCAAGGCCGTGCCCGACGGCGTCGGCAAGAAAGTGGGAGCGGCTACTTCGCCGCTCCCTTGTTTTGTTTCCGGTGATGAACGGGCGGCTAACCTGTCCAGGCCGCGCCGCCCAGCGCCCTCTCCAGTCCCCCTTCCCAGGCTTCCGCGATTGCGGTCAGGGGAATGTCCGCGCTGCCGCCCAGCCGGAACGTGGATCCGCCGGTGCTGCCCAGCTCCATCAGGGGCACTCTTGCTTCGAGGGCCAGCGTCCGCAGCTGTTGCGCCTGTTCCGGACGGGTGGAGACTACAATTCGGGACTGGCGTTCCCCGAAGTACGAGCAGTCCCACCGGCTGGGTAGCCGGGACAGGGCCCGCCCGGCCCGAAACCCTACATCGTTGGGAATGCAGGACTCGGCCAGGGCCACAGCCAGGCCACCTTCGGCGCAGTCATGGGCGGAGGCCACTATGCCCTGCTGAATGGCCCGACGGCAAAAGACCTGCACCCGCTGCTCCAACGCCAGGTCAATGGCCGGGCGGCCGGAAACCATTCCGTATATCTCCTTTTGAAGCTCGCTTCCCGCCAGGTCGGAGCTTCTTGCCTGCAGGTTGGACTGGCCCAGCATAAATACGGTCAGTCCCGCTTCGGTAAAGGCAGACCCGGTGCGCTGGGAAACGTCCTCCAGCAGACCCAGCCCGCCTACTATTGGTGTGGGGTATATGGCCTGCCCCTGGGACTCGTTGTATAGGCTCACGTTGCCGCTGACCACGGGCACGCCCAGTACGCGGCAGGCCCGCGCCATTCCCCGTACGCACCATTCCAACTGGTAATAGATTTCGGGACGCTCCGGATTGCCGAAGTTCAGGCAGTCGGTAAGGGCCAGCGGTTCGGCCCCGACGCAGGACAGGTTGCGGCAGGCTTCGGCCACCACGATCTGCCCGCCCCGGTATGGGTCCAGGTAGCAGTACCGGCTGTTGCAGTCGATGGTCAGCGCCACGGCCTTCTTTGTGCCCTTGATTCTGAGGACCGCGGCGTCGCCCCCGGGTCCTGCCACCGTATTGGTCTGGACCTGGTGGTCATACTGCCGGTAAACGGAGCGCTTGCTGGCGATGTTGGGCGAGGCAAGCAGCTTGAGGAGGATGTCTCCAACCCCCGGGTCAGGCAGGGAGATGTCCTTGATGTTGAGTTGTTGCCGCTCCAGCTGCTCGCGGCTGGGCTGGCCCTTCAATCGGTACCTGGGAGCTTCGGTCAAATGCTTGATGGGGAGCTGGGCGATGCCCTGGTCGCCATCCAGGATGTGGGCCTGGGGGTCCCGAATAACGTGGCCAATCTCCCGGCACGGGACATCCCATTTGTCAAAGACCTGCCGGACGTCGGCGACGTGCTCCGGTGACGTGACCAGCAGCATGCGTTCCTGGGACTCGGAAAGCATAACTTCGTAACCGGTCATCCCCGACTCGCGCCGGTGCACCTGGGCGATGTCAAGGATGATGCCCCGCCGTCCCCGGTAAGCCGATTCGATGGCCGCGCTGGTAAGGCCGGCGGCGCCCAGGTCCTGAATCCCCGTGACGAACCCCGTCTCCAGGGCTTCCAGGCAGGACTCGATCAGGACCTTTTCCAGGAAGGGGTTGCCAACCTGGACGGTGGGCCGCAGTTCCTGTTCTTCCTCGAAGGTGCGGGAGGCCAGGCCCGAGGCGCCGTGTATGCCGTCCCGCCCGGTGTCCGCGCCCACCAGCAGCAGCACGCTGCCCGACCGGCCGGCGGCGGCGGATGCCAGCCTGTCGCTGGAAACCAGCCCCACGCACATGGCGTTGACCAGCGGATTGTGGGAGTAGGACTGGTCAAAATAGATTTCGCCGGCCACATCGGGGACGCCGATGCAGTTGCCGTACCAGGAAATGCCCTCCACGACGCCCTGGAACAGGTGGCGGTTGTGGCTGGAGTCGGGGGGCCCAAACCGGAGGGAGTTGAGCAGGGCAATGGGTCGGGCGCCCATGGCAAGAATGTCGCGTACTATCCCGCCCACGCCGGTGGCCGCACCCTGCAGGGGTTCCACCGCCGAAGGGTGGTTGTGAGACTCGACCTTGAAGACCACGGCCAGACCATCCCCAATGTCCACGGCACCGGCATTTTCAGCGCCGGACTGGGACAAAACTCGGGGAGAACGGCTTGGGAAAAAGCGCAGCAGAGGTCGGGAATGCTTGTAGCCGCAGTGCTCGCTCCAGAGGGCGCCGAACATTCCCAGTTCCACGGAGTTGGGTTCCCGGTCCAGGCGGTCCACGATCATGTCATATTCGGCCTGGCTCAGGGCTATTTCGTCAAGGATCTCTTTGGAAACGGGCATGAAAGTCCTGATCCGTCCTGTGGGGGAGTGAAGGACCAAACAGTCCTGGATGCCTGCCTTCGCCACCGGAACGTTCCCGGTGGAGGGGCAGCAAGGTTCGGGAGCCGCCTGGACGGCTTTGCCGAAAATGCCCCGGCCTCGACAGGCCGCTAGCCCTGGTCGGGGAGGCCGGCGCCTTCGTCAAAGTCCAGCATCAGGTTCAGGTTCTGGATGGCCGCGCCGCAGGCCCCTTTGCCCAGGTTGTCCAGCAGGGCAACCAGCAGGACGTGGCCCGAGGGATGGGGTGCGACGTGCAGCTGAATCCGGTTGCTGTCGTTGCAGGCTTCGGGATTGAAACTGCGCTCGTTCACCGCGCCCGGTTCGGGCAGGTGGGCAACCTCGACAAACCTCTCACCCTGATAGCGTTCGTAGAGGACTTCCCAGACCTGATCTCCCGTGGCGTCCCCTTCCAGCATGGACGCGTGAAGGGGTACCTGCACCCTCATTCCGCACCGGAAGGGTCCCACAGCCGGAATGAACTGGGGCTCCAGGGCCAGGTGAGCATACTTCATCATTTCAGGGATGTGCTTGTGCCTGGCGAAGAGGGAGTAGGGCGCCTCGTAGGGCAGGCTGTCCAGCCCGTTCCCCGGGTCTTCCCACTTGCCGATCAGGGAATTGCCGCCGCCTGAGTACCCCGAAAGGGCGTTGACGGAAACGGGCGCTCCCGCAGCAAGCAGACCGGCATCCACCAGGGGGCGCACCAGCAGGCTGAACCCGGTCGGATAGCAGCCGGGATTGGATACCAGCTTGGCATCGTGGATGGCTTGCCGCTGCCCCGGTTCCAGTTCCGGCAGGCCGTAGGCCCAGCCCTCGGCAACGCGATGGGCGGTGCTGGCATCGATCAACCGAGTGTCAGCTTCTGCCACCCAGCCTGCCACCTCCTGGGCCGCGTCGTCGGGCAGACATAAGACGGCAACGTCCGCCTCCATTATCTGCCCCCGTCGCTCCTCAGGATTGCGTCGCAGTTCTTCCGGCAGGGTCAGCAGTTCGATATCGTCGCGGCCTGCCATCCACTGGTGGATGCGGAGACCGGTTGTGCCGGTATGTCCGTCAATAAATACTTTTGGAAGCATATTCAGCCCCTGCTCTGGCACGTACTGGAAAACGAAAGTTTAATGCCTGTTCGCCAACGGGCGCAACGCTGTCGGGCCTGGTTTCCAGGGGTATTTGACGCTGCGCCCCTCCATTGCGGGTTTCGGTGGGGCAACCGGGGCCCCGGGAGCGGCTGCTTCAGGCCAGGTGGTCAATCAGGGAGAGAAAGATGAGGTTGCCGTCTTCACTGCCCAGCAGGGGTTCGCAGCTGCGTTCCGGGTGCGGCATCATTCCCAACACGTTGCCTTTATCGTTAAGGATTCCGGCGATGTTGCGAGCGGAACCGTTGGGGTTGGCAGCCTCGTTCGCCTGGCCTGCATCGTCGCAATACCGGAAGAGGACCTGCCCGTTGTCCTCCAGCCGGTTCAGCGTAGCTTCGTCGGCGTAATAGTTGCCCTCGCCGTGAGAAACAGGAATGCGCAGGGCCTGGGCGGGACGGCACCTGGACGTGAATGGGGTGTCGGTGCGCTCCGTCCGGAGGTTGGTCCACTGGCAGCGATACTCCAGGTGGGCGTTGCGCATCAATGCGCCCGGGAGCAGCCCCGCCTCGCAGAGCACCTGGAAGCCGTTGCAAATGCCTACCACCGTGCCGCCTCTCTCCGCGAAGCCGGCCAGCGCTTCCATAACGGGCGCAAAGCGAGCCAACGCGCCGGCGCGCAGATAGTCGCCGTAGGAGAAGCCGCCGGGAACAATCAGGCAGTCGTATCCGGCCAGGGACTTCTGCCGGTGCCAGACGTAGTCTGCTTCCTGGCCCAGGACAGTCTTTACCTGGTGATAGCAGTCGGTGTCGCTCCAGGTGCCAGGAAAAACGAGGATGCCAAAACGCATAACAGAATCAGTCCGGAAGGCGTAAGCGGGATTAGTCGGCGGAGGATCGGGCTTTCGGCGGGTCTCCTAACCCCCGGATTCGAGGATCCGGGTTACGATGGCATTTACCTGCTGGCCATCGGCCTTTCCCTGGAGCTGGGGCATCAGGCGACCCATCACCCTGCCCTTGTCGCGCATCGACTCGGCCCCCACCTGGCTGATGGTTTCCGTAATCAGGGCCATTAGTTCCTCCTCGCCCATTTGGGGAGGCATGTACTCTTCTATGATAACCAGGTCGGCCGTTTCCTTCTCCACCAGGTCCTGGCGACCGCCCTCCTCGAACATGCGGATGCTGTCGCGGCGGTCCTTGACCTGGCGCACAACGACCTCGGTTACTCCCTCGTTGTCCAGGGTGGTCCGGCGGTCTATTTCGACGCGGTTGATGGCGCTCTTCAGGTAGCGCAGGGCATCCAGGCGCTGCTGGTCGCGGTTGCGCATGGCTGCCAGGATGTCGGCTTCCAGTCTTTCTCGAATGGTCATAACTCTTGCATTAAGGGCGGCACGCAGTGTTCGATTGCCCGCCGCCCCAGAAAAGTACCGGCGTGATTTCGGTACCAGTTCAGGGTTGATATTCACGGAGGCCTTGAACTCGTCATTCCGGCGCAGGCCGGTATCCAGCCAGGCAGACAGTGAATACGGGTCAAGCGTAGCAAGGAATCCTGGATACCGGCTTTCGCCAGTATGACGGCGCTGGCTGGACCGGAAATCCCACCAACTTTGAACTCTTGCTGATTTCGCCTGTAGCTTTACGAAATTATATTTGCCAGCCCGAACGAGTGTCAATTTGGGAAGGGAGGGTTTCAAGACCGACCGGGCTGGAGTTCATCCATATTGCCTGTGCCATACCCCCTGAAGGGTAACGCTTCCCGCGTGCGCCAAGTGGCCCGGCCCGGCGCCCGCGCTGGGGACAGCGCCCGGGAGAGCAGCGCCCGCAGATTACGACGCCGCAGCGAATTTCAAAAAGTGGGGGTAATCCGTAGCGCGAGCGCTGGGAAGTACTTGGGGCCAAAATGCTAGCATTGGAACGTTCGAGAAACTGGGGAGTGTGGTTGGGATGGACGTTCTCAGGATGCTTATGGGGCTGCTATTGATATTTTGCGGGATCGCAGTATCAATGCAGTTCATTCTCGGTCCCATTTACAGCGGCATCGGCCAGGCCGAGTTGGCCGTCTGGTACTACCTGGACATGCTGATGGCGGTATCCATCGCTATCACGGTGTCGGTGCAGCTGCAGCGAAAACGGGCGGCGGACCGGATTCGCGCAGATACCCTGAACCGGGAGCGTCTGGAAGCTAACGTGATGTTCTTCCTGTCCCTGGTGGTGGCCATCTGGTTCTTCCGCAACTGGTTTGACTTCCTTTCTTCCAGTCCCATTGGCGACCAGTCCACCGCCACAATGGTTATCTGGTACATCCTGGACCCGATACTGGCAATTCTGGTGGGGCTGACCGGCATCCGCATGTGGCGCAACTCCGCCCCCGGCGCAGGCAACGCCAGTACCGGTCGAGTGTAGAGGCGGCTATGGGCATCCTGAAAAGAGTCCTTGCAGTAACGCTGGCCGCCATAACCCTGGCGCTGGGGATTCACTTCGTCGGCGGAGAGTTGTATGGCGGGCTGATGCCGGAACCCCACCTGGTTTGGGACTACCTGAACTGGCTCACTGCCCTTGGGATTCTGGTAACGCTGGTCTTCCATTTCCAGAGGAAACGGGAGTTCGACCGGCGTCAACAGGACGACAACGTCAGCTTTGCCTACTTGAGCAAGAACTTCCTGCTGTTCGCCGCCATGTTTCTCACCATCTGGTTTTTTGCCAACTGGTTTGAAGAACTGTACGGCAGCCCCGACACGCCGGGCGCCGTGGTGGGCTTCGTCTGGATCGGTTTCAACGCCAGCTTCGCGGTGCTGGGAGGAATTACCGCCTGGCAACTCTGGAACAGTGAGGACGAGCAATGGGGACGCTCACCGGCCAGCGGTTCTCCCGCCCCCGCCGTCCAAGGAACGGCGACCCGGCCGGATGATGGTCAACCCGGCCCGGGCACGCCCCGGGAAATGGCCTTTTCCCCTTCCACGGAGGGCGAATCCCCGGTTCCCGGTGGGGGCCGGGAGGTCAGCGCCTAGTGAAGCACAGCGCCCGGCGCTTTTCCGACATCAACCCGCGTGTACGGGGAATCCCCTTCGCAGCTTCCGAAGTTGCAAGGGGATTCCTTTTTGAGAGGTAGAAATATAAAATTTATGATTGAGGGTATGTAGTTTCCTCTATTAGTGTTATAATAGTTATCAATTTCACAAATGCAATTTTCTTCACTTTCCGTCGCCTTCCCGTTGTGGCAGGGACGGAAGCCCTTTGTTGACAGGACAGACCCGTTCACAGTGTTAAAATATCCATGATCCCGGAGCCGCAATCCGGTTCCCGGACGCCAGAAACTGGCGGTTATACCGGCGGCCCGGCGATGCAAACCCGGAGGTTCTCCAATGACCAGGAAGCTGTTTGATGAGAGTACCAGCAGAGCGTTGCTGGAATTCACGGCCATGTTTGAGGCCCTGACTCCGGAATACAGGACTTCGCTCGTAATGCGGGCCCTGCGCGCCCGGGACCACGTTTCCACCGATGCCGGCCGGGCCCTGGACTCCGCCATACGCGGCAGCATCCGCCTGGTGGGCTATTCCAATCCCGCTCTCGCAATTTCATCGGCGCTGCTCGAGCCCGTCAATGCATCCATTGTCAAGTCCGAAAAGCTGGCAGGCACGGCCCTGCGCGTTTGGGCCGAGTCCATGGATGAACTGGAAAAGCTGGTTGCCGGTCACCTGGCTTCCCAGGGCCTCCCCACCGAATACCCCGACTTCGAAAACAACCGGTTCCGTGGCTTCTGGGACGAAGAAATCTGGCAGCGGGAGCTGGACTGGATTGTCGATATTGCGGAGCTCTGGAGCGAGGAAGATGTGGCGCTGATGCTCTGCTACGTCTCCGGAAGGACCATCGTCTATGATGACGAAGATGACCTGGGAGAACCGGCAGAGCCCTTCATGGAAATGTCCACCGTCATTGAAACGGTAAAACAGGAAGAGGAAGATGGGTCCAGTGCTCCGGAAGCGCCTGCGCCGGCGGTTGAGCCGCCTCCGGCAGTCGTGCGGCCTCCCGCGGCGGTTGTCCCGCAGCCTCCCCTCAGCATGCCAACCGAATTCGATGGGCCCGCCATCCTCAACCAGTGCATGGAGTTTCTGTCGTCCCTGAGTCCCGAAGACCGCAACTGGACTGATGCGGTGCCGGCCTTCGTCGAAGCAGTCAGCGGCATCCGGACCCTGAAGTCGGCGCAGCGGGAACGTCGGGCCAGCCTGCTGGAAGCTCACACCCAGATCATTCAGGAGTTCGAGTCGGACCTGGAGTTCCTGGAGCAGGATACTTCCTTCTGGTCGGTCCAGTCCCTTACCGAACTTGTTGACCTGGACCGGACCCTGGACCTGGCCGCCAACCTGAAGGACCTGCTGAACGAATACCGGGACGTGCGGCGTCCTGGCAACACCCTCTCGGAAGAGCTGGGCCGCAGGGAACGCCGCTTCGCATTGGAGCCGCGCATCATCGATTCAATGGGGCTGATGCGGCAGGCAATGTCCGGCAACCGGGGTCGCGAAAACCCGGATTCCCATAGTCAGGATGCCTCCAGTGACAATTCGGAACCGCCGGGGTTAAGCCGTAACGGCAGACCCAGCTCGGCAGGTCCTGCCTCCAATGGCGACCGCGCCATGGAAGAAATGATTAGCGACCTGGCTGACGACAACCGCCTGATCTAGCCTTCGACAAACTGAATTAACAGTTGCAGCACTACCGGGCAGGGAGAATCTTCCCTGCCCGGTTCTTTTCGGTCCTGCCCGGTTAATTCTGGATGGCTGGCATCGCGGCTGGCGCTCAGAACTGTGTCAGCAGCTCCAGCACGTGGCCATCCGGGTCCCTGAAGTAAACACCCCGGCCGCCCTTGCGGTGGTTAATGTCCATGTCCTCCAGGCTGCGCGGGCCGCTGCCCCAGGGAATGCCTTCCGCCTTGATGCGGCCGAAGATCGCGTCGAAGTCATCCTCCGAGACGTGGAAGGCGTAGTGGTGGTGCTCAAACTCATCCCGGTCGTCGAAGTCCAGGGTAAGCGACTCGTTCACCTTGACCGGGGCGAAATGGCCGTGGGTTCCTTCATACATCAGCCCGAAAACCCGGGCAAAGAATCTGGCCCCGGCCTCCTTGTCACGAGAGGGTACGATGGTATGGTTCAGTTCAATTGCCATGGTGCACCTCCGTTAATCTGGGATAGTCTCCATTGCGCCGTCCCCGCGCTGTCTGGACTATCTCATTTCATTATAGACCCGGCGGCGGGGAACTGTGCTGGCCCACGTCCGTGAACCCCTTTGCCGCATGGCGACGCCCGGGGCTGATCCCTGGCCGCAATTCCTCAAAGGGTTGCCTACCCTCGTTCTTCCTCAAGGACTCTTCGGAGAACTTCCTCGTCCACCCTCACCTCCACTCCGGCCCTTTCCTCCTGCAGCAGCATGGCTACCCGGGAGTCGCGCTGGCCCCAGCCCCGGTTGATGGCCTCGGTCATTTCGGCCAGCGTTATATTTGCCAGGCGCATGGGAACATTGAACTCGCGGCCTACCCCCACCGCCAGGTCCACGTCCTTGCGGGCCAGTTGCAGGGCAAAGTCGGGCGGGTCGAAATTCCCCGTCAGCAGGTGGTCGGCCAGTCCCTCAAAGGGACTACGGCGTCCCTGGGCGCCCCGGCGCACCGCCTGCCACAGGGCCAGGGGTTCCACGCCGGCCTTCACCCCCATGGTAAAGGTCTCGGCCAGGGCTGCCTGGATAATGTAACCCGAGCAGTTGTGTACCAGCTTGGCCACCGACCCGCAGCCGATGGGTCCAACGTAGTAGGCCTTGTCTCCTATGGAGTCCAGTACCGGTTTGTACTGGTCGAACAGCTCCTTGTCGCCGCCCACCCAGATGGCCAGGTTGCGAGTCTGGGCCCCCCGGGGACCACCGCTTACCGGGGCGTCCAGCATGTGTATCCCCTGCTCGGCGTACTCCTGGTGAATCTTTCGAATTACCGTCGGCGAGTTGGTGCTCAGGTCAAAATACACCTTCCCGGGGGACAGGCCCTCCATCAGTCCGTCCTCGCCCAGGGCAACCGCTTCCACTTCCACCGGCCCCGGCAGCGACGTGAAGACTACCTCGGCTCCCTCGGCCACTTCCCTGGGACTGTCGGCCCATTGCGCACCGGCCTCCAGGTGGGGCGTGGCCGCTTCCCGGCGAATGTCATGGACAATCATTTCGTTGCCGCCCTGCAGACAGTTATAGGCCATGCTGCCGCCCATGGTTCCCAGGCCAATAAATCCTACTTTCATCAACTCCTCCCTTCTGCTGGTATCGGGTTCCAGACTGGCATATATCTCGCGAAACGTTCCCATTATCGGGTAGGGGGAAACCCGCCGCAACTACATGCTTTGGGGAGGCGGACCTGTGGCACGGCGCGCCGACCCATCCGCACTTCAAGCTATGCAAGCGTTGGCGCCGGAATGACCTTCTCCGGAATCCTGCGTGCCAGTCCGCACCTTCAGGATGTCCTTCAGTCTGTCGGGACCACTGGGGCCTTCTGCCCTTCCTGACCCTCGGAGTGGGCTATAATGATAGTAAATATTTCCCCTTTGAAGAACCGCCCGCACGAGGAAAATGGCATGACTTCATCCGCACAGGATTTGACGCGCACCGAACGCAATTTATGGAGCGCCATCGCCGGAGAGGCCCTGGCGCACCTCAAGTACAACGCCTTCGCCCACAAGGCCCTCGAAGAAGGTTACCCCGAAGTTGCCCAGGTATTCCAGGAGGTTGCCGGGGCCGAAACCATCCACGGCCTCAACCACCTGAAGGTCGCCGGTGAAGTCAAGGGCACCATGGAAAACCTGAGGGCCGTGATTGAAGGCGAGTCCCACGAATTCAGCACTATGTACCCGCGCATGATTCGCGACGCCCAGGTGGACGGACGCCAGGACGCGGCAGACTCCTTTGCCCTCGCCCTGGAACGGGAACAGCACCACCAGGCAATTTTCTCCAGGGCCCTGGAACAGATGGAGGCGCGGCACGGCAGGGCCAGCGCGGCGGGCCAGCCAGCCCCCGTTGCGGTCGAGAGGGCCCGGCCGGAAGAGGTGGGACAGGATGAGTTTGTCTTCAACTCCGACCTGGTGGTCGGCACGGGGGACTCTCAGATAGACCTGAATACCTACGTCGCCGCCACAATTGAGGTGGACAAGGAGCGTTTCCGGGTTGCCAACCTGGGCCGCTTGCGCGAGGTGGTGTTCGGCGCCCAGGACGGCATTCTCAGCACGGTGGCCCTGGTAACCTCAGTAGCGGTGGCCATCGGGGACGGCGCGACGATACTGGTGGCAGGCATCGCGGCTGCCCTGGCCGGCATGATTTCCATGGCCACCGGCGCCTACCTGGGTTCCCGCGCCGAGCAGGATGTCCAGCGGGCTGAAATTGCCCGGGAGGCCCAGGAACTGGAGGAAAACCCGGCCGAGGAATTCGCGGAGCTGGTGGTGGTTCTCCAGCGTGAAGGCAGAAGTTTTGAAGAGGCCAATGCCCTGGCCTCCGAGATTGCCCAGGACCGGGAGGCGTGGCTCCGTTCCATGGTGGAAAAAGAATTGGGCATAAGCTCCGAGGAGACCACCAGCCCGGTTAAGGACGCCCTCGTAATGGGGGTCTCCTTCGTGGTTGCGGCCGCCATACCCATCGTGCCGTACCTGTTCCTCGAGGGCTCCACCGCCATTGCCGTCTCCATCGCCGGGGCTTTGGCGGGCCTGTTTGTGCTGGGGATGGGCAAGGGGAGGCTGGTCAGCAAGTCACCGCTCTTGCAGGGCCTGGAAATCCTGGTAATTGGGGCAGTCTCGGCCGCCCTTGGCTTCCTGCTGGGCGACCTGGTGCCCCGCCTGTTCAGCTAGCGGTTTAACCGGTTTGCGGTAAGGGGATGGGACTCAGCCGTCATTCGGGCGGCGGATAGACCCCCGCCCCGTTGCGCTCCTGTTGACCGGCAACGGCCGGTCCAGCCAAGCCAAGCCCGGTTCAGGACGCCTGGAGCCAGGGATAAGAGCTGCGGGCATTCCCTTCGGCGCCATACGTTGCTTCCGGACAATTGTCGCTTGAATTACGACAGGCTGCCATAAAACCCGCGCACTGCGGTCAGGAAGTCAACCGGGTTGTCGCCGGCCACCAGGTGACCCGCGTCGGGCACGGTGACAATCTCGCACTGGGGTATGACCTGCCGCATCTGCTGCATGGTCTCGTCGGCGAAAATGTCGCTGTTGCCGCCCCGCACCACCAGCGTGGGACAGGTGATTTTGGCCACCGCTTCCCAGAGCTGCTCCGGGGTCCAGGCCGGGGCCTGGTGGCCCGGGGTGCGCAGCAGCTTGTCGTATTTCCACGACCACTTGCCATCCGGGCGTTGGCGGATGCTGTACTTCAGCGCTCCCAGGGTCTGCTCGCGGGATCGGCCCGTGTATTCCTGGACCCGGTCGGCAAACTCCTCGAAAGTGTCCAGCTCGTCCGGCAGTTCCCGGAAATTCTGGATGCGGTTGCGCCCCCGGGACTGGGCCACCGGTCCTGTGTCCACTATGACCAGGGACCGCAGCTTGTCCGAGTTGCGGGAGGCCCAAACATAGCTGTTGCGACCACCCATGGAATGGCCGATGAGGTGGAATCCGGAAATGCCCAGGGCGGCGACGAAAGCGTCAATGTCCCGCTGATGGGCCTCCAGGGCGTAGTCGCCGTCGGGCGCCCAGTCGCTGTCTCCGTGACCCCGCTGGTCCAGGGCAATGATGTGATAACTCTCGGACAGGGGCAGGCTGACAAAGTCCCAGCTGTGGGCCTGCTGGGAACCTCCGTGGAGCATTACTATCATCGGATTCCCGGGCTGGCCCCATTCCAAGTAGTGGAAGTTCATCCCGTTGGCCCGCACGTTTCGGTCAACCGGTTCATTCTCCCGGGAAAAGGAAACCCCTTTCTGTCGTGCTGCCTGGTGCAGGGTAAGGCCCAGGGAATGAGAAGCCATGTTGGAAACCTCCGGATTGCGTAGGTGAACAGCCCCAATCATAACCCCGCTGGCCGGGGTGTCAAGCCGGGTGAACCGCAGGGCAATCGCGTCTTGAATGGGGGCTGATGCTTTAAACAATGGTCATGTTGCCCGGAGGCAGGCCGAAGGGCTCATTGTAATGTTCGCTAAAGGCGCGATTGCCCTGGGGTGAACCGAGGTACGGGGTTCGCGGCTGGTTGGTTTTCCGAGCCCCTCCAACCCCGTCGTTCCGGCGAAAGCCGGCATCCGGGAATCATTGCTGTGCTTGAGCCGCATGCGCTGTTCAGCCTTTCTGGCTTCCGGCCTGCGCTGGAATGCCGAGTTCCAGGCGTCCCTGCCTCATTAACTCTGAACAGCTTCCGTGGTCCCAGGGTGTCCGTCAAAGTTTTGGGGAATGCCTGGCGGGGCCCCGTTGCAGGCCGTCGCTGTAGGGGCGCAGGGCCCTGCGCCCCTACCTTCGCTTTCGATATCTGCCCCTATCCAGATGCTCTACCAAAATCTTGACGGACACCCGTGGTCCCAGCCCCGGTTGACACTCTCAACTCCCCAACACTAAACTCATTCCAGTTTTGCGCATCCGGCGCGCATACACCGGCAAGGAGAAACACGCACCATGACGGCGACAGCTGAGCACAACCACGGCATACGACACGCCCATTATCACGAACACACCAGCGCCACGGCGGAAATGGCCGAGGCCTGCCGCAATTGGCTGGAAAGCCTCAATCCTGAGCAGAAAGCCAAGGCCACCTTCCACTACCTCGACGGGGAGCGCCAGTTCTGGTACTACCCGCCCCTGAACCGCCACGGCCTGCCCCTGCGGGACATGGACCAGCAGCAGCGGGAACTGGCTTTCCGCATCATGGAAAGCTCCCTGGATCCCCAGGCCTACCAGCAGGCCAGGGCCATCATCGAGCACGAGCTGATCCTTGGCCCCCTGGAAGAGGAACGGAACATCGTCACCTTCGTGCGCGACCCGGAACTCTACTACTGGACCGTATTCGGTGAGCCTGGAGGCGAGGAGCCCTGGGGCTGGCGGGCCGAGGGCCACCACGTATCCCTCCATTTCAGCGTCTGGGGCGAGGAAGTAACCGCGGTAACCCCCTTCTTCTTCGGCGCCAATCCCGCCGAGGTTCCCCACGGCGAGAAAAAGGGCCTCCGCATCCTGGGCCACCGCGAGGACCTGGCCATCGAACTGATGGCCTCGCTGA
Organism: Chloroflexota bacterium; assembly: GCA_028875055.1. Classification (GTDB taxonomy): domain Bacteria; phylum Chloroflexota; class Dehalococcoidia; order Lucifugimonadales; family UBA3495; genus Bin22. Next base: position 153,917 of record JAPPGG010000066.1, on the reverse strand, counting down.
CCGACGAACAGCGAAGCCAGGCCGTCATCCACGAGAACGCCCCCTGGGACATCCTGACCTACAACACCACCAAGGCTCCGGTCCACGAAGGCGAGGGCCTGTCCGCCGCCGACATGACCGGCGAGCAGAAGGAGATGCTCCTGGCCCTGATTACCGAGTACGTGAACCAGGTGCGCACCGACGTGGCCCGCGAAAGGCTGGATGAGATCAGGGATAAGGGCCTGGACCACTTCCGCATCGTATGGGCCGGCGCCACCGACCGCAGCCGCGACCACTACTACCGCATCCATGGCGGCACTTTCCTGATTGAGTTCGACAACATCCAGGATGGGGCTAACCACATCCACTCGGTGTGGCGGGACGTCGAGAATGACTTTGCCGCCGACGTCCTCCGCGACCACCGTTTGATGTACCACGTCCTCTAGCGGCGTCGCGGCCAGCCGCGTCAGGAACAGGAGACAATCAGCGAGGGCGGGTTTCCGGTAACCCGCCCTCTGGACATACCAATGGCATTGGCACAAGTCAAAGCGCGCCCCGGAGTCGGGGCGCCGGATAGGCAAGGAGACAGTCGGTTTGCTGCAGTTCGGAGACCTTAGAGAAGTTGAACTGTCTGAAGCGTGGCCCAATGAGGCTCTGGACTTCACCCCCTGGCTGGAGGAGAACATCGCCAGGCTGTCCGAAGCCCTCGGCATAACCTTGGAAGTGGAAGGGCGGGAGGTTGTTTCCGGGCCCCTCCGGGCGGACCTCATCGCCCGTGACACCCACGCCGACCGGCTGGTGCTGATTGAATGCCAGCTGGAAACCGCCGACCTCCATCACCTGGGCCAGGTCCTGGCCTACATGGCCGCATTCCGCGCCGATTCGGCGGTATGGATGGCCCCCAGTTTCTCCGAGCATGACTGCCTGGCTATCCGGTGGCTCAACGAGAACACCGACCCCCGTTTCAGCTTTTTTGCCGTTCAGGTCAAGGCGGTCAGGATCGGCAGCTCCCCGGTGGCCGCGTTGTTTGAGGTCCTGGAACGCCCCAACGAGTGGGAAAAACAGGTCCGGGTCATGGGCGAGCCCCGCAGCGAGCTGATCGGCCTGCGAAAGATCCGCAACGACTTCTGGAGAGCCTACGCTCAGCGGTATCCATCCGACGCCAATATCAGCCCTGGCCACATCAACAACAGCGTGGTTATCCCCGTCGCCAACGTCACCGCCTCCCTTTCCCTGGCCCAGGACGGTGTGGGCATTGTGCTCAACGGAAGGCGGGGGGAACCCCACAGCGAAAGCGCCAGGTATGCGGAAGAGTACCGGGTTGCCATCGAGGAGCAGGGCATATCCAACTGGGACTCTTTCGACGCGTATAACTCGGAGAACTGGCCGCAAATGATTGACCGGCTGCACGAGAACCTGTTGAGTCACATTGAAGTGATACAGTCCCTGGCGCCCGAAAATGGCCTGGAGACGGAGCACGACCAAGCCTAGAACCTGAGGAGCCACCCATGACAACCCTTTCAGTTGTTGGACAGAACGTACCGCGCCGCGACTTTCCTGAAAAACTGGTCGGCCAGGCCAGGTACTCGGCGGACCTGAAATTGCCGGGGATGCTTTACGGCCACGTTCTGCGCAGTCCTTATCCCCACGCCAATATAGTCAGCATCGATACTTCCGAAGCGGAACGGCTTCCAGGGGTTGAAGCAATCATCACTCCCTTCAACGTGCCCCGCAGGGCGGTGGCGCCCATAGCCCTGGATACCAGCATCCTGGATACCCGCGTGCGGTTTGTGGGCGATGAGGTAGCCGTCGTGGCCGCCGTGGACGATGACGCAGCGCTCCATGCCCTGTCCCTCATCAAGGTTGAGTACGAAGTCCTGCCCTTCTATACCGACGCCGATTCCGCGCTGGCCCCCGACGCCATTGACATTCACCCCGGGGGAAACCTGGCCATAAACCCGCCCCTGTCCATCGGGCGCGGCAACGTTGAGAACGGCTTCGCCCAGGCCGACCTCGTAATGGAAGAGACCTACGACATCGCCTGCCACTCGGCCACGCCCATGGAACCCCGGGCGGCCATGGCCAGCTGGGATGGCGACTCCGTCACCGTCTGGAAGTCCACCCGGGGCGTTCACGTGGACCAGGTGGCCCTGTCCCAGGCGCTGGAAATCCCGATGGAAAACATCCAGATGATTGGCCCCTTCCTGGGCGGCGGCTTCGGCAATAAGGACGAGTCCCGCCTGGCTGCCCTTGCGGCGCTGCTTGCCCGAGAGGCGGGCAGGCCCGTCCGCATCGAGTTTTCCCGGGAGGATGAATTTGTGGCCGGACGTACCCGCCACGCCGGCCGCATCCACCTCAAGGTGGGCGTGAAGCGGGACGGGACCATTACCGCCATCCACGGTACGTCAACCCTCAACACCGGAGCCTACGCCGCTTCCGGCCCCGGGGTGGCTCGCCGCGCCGGACAGGGCATCATCTACCTGTACCACTGCCCCAACGTCCTTTACGAGTCCTACCTTGCTTACACCAACTGCCCCTCTGCCGGTTCATACCGGGCGCTGGGCGCTCCCCAGGGCCATTTTGCCCTGGAGACCCTGATGGACCGCATCGCGGAGGCGCTGGGAATGGACTCCCTGGAGTTTCGCCAGCGGAACCGGGTGCCGCCGGAAGGCCAGCCCGGCCCCCGCCTGTCGCCTCCGGACCAGATAGTTGACAGCCAGCCCATTGAGGGTGGCATCCCCTTTTCCAGCAACGGCCTGGAGGAGTGCCTGACCCGAGGCGCGGCCGCCTTCGGCTGGGACCAGCCCCTGGAACAGCCCGCCGACCCGTCGAAGAAGCGGGGCAAGGGCATGAGCATGATGATCTATCGCGGCGGTCCCGGCTCCACCTCCGCCGCCACTGTCAGCGTGGCAAAGACCGGCGAGATTTCGTTGCTCAGCGGTTTGATGGACGTGGGTGAAGGCGCGACTACCGTGCTGCCCCAGATGACCGCCGAAATTCTGGGGGTCAGCCCCGAGGATGTGATTACCGTCTTTGGGGATTCGGCCACTACGCCCGAGGCGCCGATTACCGCCGGCTCCACCGCCACCTTCTCCACCGGCAGCGCCCTGGTGCGGGCCGCCGCTGAGGTCCGGCGCCAGCTGCTGGACCTGGCTTCCGACGGGCTGGAGGCCCCGGTAATGCAGCTGGATATCCGCGACGGCAGGGTGTTCGTCACCGACGACCCCTCCCGCAGCATGGCCCTGACCGACGTGGCCGCCCGCATGGACGAGGACGCCATTACCGAGGAGGTTACCATCCCCGTCCCCGGCAGCGCCGACTACATTGTCAACGCCTTTGGCGCCCACTTCTGCGAGGTGGAGGTGGACACCGATACCGGGCGGGTACGGGTGGTCCGGTACGTGGCAGCCCAGGACTCGGGCCGGATTATGAATCCTCGCATGGCCCTCAACCAGGTTGAAGGCGCCATTTCCCAGATGCTGGGGTTTGCCCTCTCTGAAGAACTGGTCACCGACGGCCCCACCGGCGTAACCCTGAATGCCAGCTACCTGGAACACAAGAGTCCCACCATAATGGACTACCCGGACCTGCAGGTAATCTTCGCGGACATTGTCGATCCCGTGGGACCCATGGGGGCCAAGGGCCTGGGCGAGGTGCCCTGTCCCGGCGTCGCCCCCGCCATTGCCAACGCCGTTTACGATGCCCTGAGGCTCCGTCTGACCGAACTGCCCATCACCCCGGACCGGGTGATACGGGCCATGCAGGGCGAACAGGCCTGACTTCTCAGGCGCAGGGAAAGCACATTCCCCACTTGAAACTCTAACGGCACAGGAGCAATCCATGCATCCCTTCCAATACCATGAGCCGCAGACCCTGCAGGAAGCGGCAACCCTTCTAACTGATGACCAGGGTGGCGCCGCCCACATCATTGCCGGCGGTTCCGACCTGATTGACGAAATCAAGGAGGGTATTATCAGTCCCGCCAGCGTGGTGAGCCTGGTTTCCGTCCCCGGCCTGGCCGGCATTGCCGAGACCGGCGCGGGCCTGAGCATCGGCGCCATGACCACCATTGCCGACGTGGCGGCGCATCCGGTGATTCGCGCGGCCTACACTTCCCTGGCCGAGGCGGCCGGCGGGCTGGCCACCCCGCAAATCCGCAACGTGGGCACTCTGGGTGGCAACCTTAACCAGCGGCCCCGCTGCTGGTACTACCGCCACCCCCTGACCCAGTGCCTGAAGAAGGGCGGCGACCGTTGCTTTGCCCTGGTCGGCAACACCAAGTACCTGTGCGTCACCGGCGGCGACCGCTGCTACATTGTCCACCCCTCCGACACCGCGGTAGCCCTGTCGGTGTTTGACGCTTCCATTGAAGTAAGCGGAGGCGCGGGCAGCCGCGCCTTGCCCATCGGCGCCTTTTTTGCCGGCCCCGGTGTTGACGTATTGCGGGAGACGGTCCTGGAGCCCGGAGAGTTTGTTTCGGGTGTTACGCTGCCCCGCCCGGCTGATCTGGGCGCCGACGGGCTGCCACCCCGCAGCCTGTACCTCAAGGCCCGGGAACGGGAGGCAGGGGACTTTGCCCTGGTCAGCGTGGCCGTGCGCCTGGGAGTCGCTGACGGAACGGTCCGCCAGGCTGCGGTGGCCCTGGGCGGAGTTGCCCCGGTTCCCTACCGGGCGACACAGGTGGAAGAATACCTGGTTGGCCGCGCTGTGTCCGAGGTGGACGCAGCCCACGCCGGGTCCCTTTCCATTCCCGACGCCCGCCCCATGACCGACAACGGCTACAAGGTGATTATGGCGAACAACCTCGTGAAGCAAGGTATTGCAAGGTTGCTGGAGGGGTAGCCTATACTGCCGCTGATCTCATAATTCCGAAATTCAGAGGTGGCCGATGTTCAGACTGTTGGGACTGGCGGCATTCTTGGCCCTTGCCGCCATGGTGGCGTGCCAGGGTCAAGGAGAACCGGTCGTAGTGGCCGCCACCCCGGAAGTCCCCGCCACTGTAGCGATTCTGGTCGAACAACAGTCGCCAACGCCAGTTCCAACCGCTACTCCCGACATTAATGCCACGGTTGAGGCGAGCATGGCTGCGACCGTTGCGGCCAGGCCCACTGACAGGCCTGCTCCTACCAATACACCAACCCCCACGGCGACAGCAACTCTCACCCATACGCCCGTACCCACCGCCACCCCCTCGCCAACTGCCACGCCCGCTCCAACCCCAACCCCAACCCCGACGGCAACTCCTACTGCAGCACCCACTGCGACGCCGACGAACACGCCTACACCAGGGCCGACGAACACACCACGGCCAACGCCGACGCCGCGGCCAACCAACACGCCCTTGCCGCCGCTGAAGTACGACCGATCGCTCCTTCTCTTCGGGCCGTACGACGGTGAGATCGTTCACGATCCGGACAACCGAACTTTAGAGTTTTACCGTGCTCTTGAGGCGCCAGGAGATATCCTTATCGAAGCTACATTCTTGAACCCGTATCCAGACCCAGGCTTGAAATGGGAGCACGGCTTCTTGTTCAAGTACGGTGGTTCGAGCCGCTTCTACAGCACAACCCTTGAAAGCACTGAGGACTGGGAGCACTATGCAAGACTGGGAGATAGAGGCGTCATTGGCTTTTGGGATGGGCCGTTGCCTGAAATCAACACCGAGTCAGGAGCAGAAAACCTGCTCCAGGTCGCTCTCGTCCGAGGTATTGCCTGGACTTACGTAAACGGTACCTTTGCGGGGTCATTTAGTGTGGACCTTGACACGGGCGGGGATGGAGTTTGGCTCATCGCCGACGATGACTTCGAGGGAGCAACGATCTTCAAGGATGCGGCAGTCTGGAAGTGGGACTCGTCCATGTATAGAGACTTTTCGGAGATAGACCCAGGCTATGTGCCGCCGGCCACTCCTACGCCCACAATCACGCCTACTCCCAATCCGTTAATCCCTGTCTTCGGCCCCGTAGGCGGTCGGATACTTCACGATTCGGACGACGGGTTGTTCGCGCAGTACCAAGGCCCTGAAGTGGTTGGTGACGTGATGGTAGAAGTGACTTTTGAAGTGCCGTTTGCCCCTAACGAATCCCACTGGAATTTCGGGATTCAGTTTGATGTCGACCGCCCATCCACGTACCATTGGATTGAAATATCCGGAGAGTTCGGAGGTCGATTAAACCACTGGCGCTTGTCTGGTCCCGACTCAAGGCTCCAGGGCCGATTGTCAGAAGACCTGGTGGGTCTCAACCTCCAGAAAGGAGACACCAACCACGTTCGTATTATCGTTGTGGGCGACTCAGGGTGGGTGTACGTGAACGACAGGCGAGTGACCATCGTCAACTTCAGCCTGGGCGACATACCGAATCCAGAGGAGATAGACTTGTTGATTCTTGACACTACATCAAGAGGCCCAGGCTACGGAGAAGCAGGCCACACCAAATTCGAAGACTTCACCGTCTGGCGATGGCATCCATCTCTGTTCGACCTACCCGATGACGATTAGGCGGTTGCGGGTTTACTCCCCCAGCCCTGCCATCCTTCGCATAACCGTGTAGAGAATCGCGAAGTCCTGGTCGGAAAAGCCCTGGGCGCGGCAGACGTTCAGGTATTCGTTGGTGGTGGCGCTGGTGGGCATGGGGACCTCCAGGTCTCGGCCCATGTCCAGGGCAAGCATCAGGTCCTTCTGGATCATGGTCACGTCGAACAGGGGTTCTTCGGGCGGGTCCACGGCCAGGGGAAAGCGGTATTTCAGGGCCGGCGAGGCCACCACGCTGTTCAGCAGGGCCGTCATGGCCGCTTCCCGGGGAATGCCGCTCTTCTCCGCCAGCAGCAGACTTTCGCAGAAAGACAGAATCTGGATGGGCAGGCTCAGGTTAACCGCCACCTTCATCGTCGCCGCCAGCCCGTTCTCGCCCACGTAGTCCACGGTGGGCCCAATGTCCTCGAGAATGGGCTTCATCGCCTCGTACACCTCGTATTCTCCGCCCACCATCACCGATAGCTGCCCCGCGTCCAGGGTTACCGCGCTGCCCGACACCGGCGCGTCCAGCATCTGCGCCCCTCGCTCCCGCACCTGGATGGACAGGGCCCGACTGGCGGCGGGGCTGACCGTGCTCATATCAATGTAAACCTTGCCTGGCCCCAGCGCGGAAAGCACTCCATCAGGGCCGCCGGTGACGGCCTCCAGCGCCTGGGTGTTGGCCACCATCGTAAAGGTGACGTCGGCGGCTTCCGCCACGGAGCGGGGAGTTTCGCCCCAGAGCATGCCCATATCTACCAGCCAGTCGCCCCGCGACCTGGTGCGGTTGTAGCCGGTAACCGTGTGCCCCGCGTCCAGCAACCTCCGGACCATCTTGCCGCCCATTGTTCCCAGTCCAATAAAGCCCAGGTTTGCCATTTTTCACCTGCCGGAATTTGTTATGGATTATTGCGGGCCAAATGTTACCACAAAGGGCGGACACTAGGGGAAACCACCAAGTGGACTTGGCGCTACGGGTGGACTATCATTGGGCCTGTCCCTCGCGCCGCATCTCGGGACTGGGGAGGTATGGATTAAATGGTTGAGAAGGGTGTGCTGGATGGCGTCCGAGTGCTGACCCTGGAGCAGGTCCACGCCCTGCCCTGGGGCACCGGCTTCCTGGCCGACCTGGGCGCCGACGTCATCCGGGTGGAAAGTCCGGACCATCTGCAGGACCGGAAGGCCGGCCCCTTCCCCGGCGGCAAGGCCGGCGAGGAGTGGTGGAACGAGGCGGGCAACCTGGTCTATTACGGTACCCGAAACAAGCGCAGCCTGTGCATGGATGTTACCCACCCCGGAGGCAAGGAAGTCTTCCTGAAGCTGGTTGAAAAGACCGACATCGTCACTGACAACTTCCGGCCCGGCACCATGCAGCGCTTTGGCTTCGACCATGAAAGCCTGTCTGCCATCAACCCCCGAATCATCACTCTCAGCAGCACCGCGTACGGTTACACCGGCCCCTGGCGTCGCGCCGGCTCCCGCGCCCGCACTGTTGACGCCGCTTGCGGTCTCTCATACCTCACCGGCTACGAGGGAGGACCGTCCATGCGGGCCAGCAATAACTACATGGACCATTCCGTCGGCAACAACGTGGCCTATGCCCTCCTCCTGGCCCTGTACCAGCGCAACCGGACCGGCAAGGGAATGCGAATTGACCTGACTATGCTGGAAACCGGCGTTACCGCCGTGGGCCCCGCCATCCTGGAGGCCCAGCATGGAATTACCCGCGACCGCCTGGGGTGCGCCCACTGGTGGAAGGCGCCCCACAATGTCTATCCCGCCCTGGGCGATGACCGCTGGATTGCAATTGTGGTGTCATCGGACGAGGAATGGGAAAGATTGAAGATTGCCATGGGCTCTCCGGACTGGGCCGGCGAGGACCGGTTCGCCACCGTCCTCCTCCGCTGGCAAAACCGCCACGCCCTGGACGAACTGCTTGGGGAATGGACCTCGCGGCACGATGACCTGGAATTGGCCCAGCGGCTGCAAAGACAGAGCATCGCTGCAGGTTCCTGTCTGACGGCCCAGGACCTGGTGAATGATCCCCACCTGGACGCTCGGGGCTTCCTGTGGGAGTTTCCCAATCCCCAGGCGCCGGAGGCGGGCCCCCGCGTATTCGCCGGCCGCCCCTTCAGGGACCCCGGCAATCCCATGGCTATTACGAAGGTGGCCGGACTGGGCCAGGACAACTCGGAAATACTGTCCGAACTGGCCGGACTGTCCTCCGCGGACATTGAAGGCCTCGAAGCCGAAGGCGTCATCTTCAGCGCTCCACGGCCCGATGAACCCAGGCCTTAGGACACCAACAGGCGCTTCAGGAGTCAGCGAAAAGCCGGACAACCATTCTGAACCTTCGTGTCCTCTCGTGGACAACTGACTGGAGAACCCATGCCCAGAATACTTTCAGAATTGCGAGTCCTGGAACTTAGCCACCGGCCCTCCGGCGCTTTTTGCTCCAAGCTGCTGGCCGACCAGGGCGCGGACACCATCAAGGTGGAGCCGCCCGGCTGGGGCGACCAGTCCCGCCATGAACCGCCCTTCATCGGCGGCGAACCCCATCCCGACCGCTCGTCCACTTTCCTGGCCTTCAACACCAACAAGCGGGGGATAACCCTGGATATTGAGCAGCCCGAGGGCCGAAACCTGTTCCTGCGCCTGGCCAAGTCCGCCGACATTGTTGTCGAAAGTTTCCCACCGGGGCAACTGGCTGAACAGGGCATAGACTACGCCACGCTGTCTGCCGCAAACCCCGGCCTGGTCCTAGTATCGATTGCCTACTTTGGCCAGGACGGCCCCTACGCCAGCCACCGGGGCGACGACCTCGTAGCCCAGGCTATGGGCGGCTACCTTTACGCGGTGACGGGCTCGGCCAGCATGCCCCCCATGGGCACGGCCCTTCAGCAAATGGAAATTACTGCCGCCCGCAACGGCGCCGTGGCCGTAATGGCCGCCCTCCTGCGCCGGGAGCAAAGCGAGAGAGGCGCCCACATAGACGTATCCACCATGGAGGCCGCCGTCAGCACCCCCTCCGGCCTCATACACCCCTTCACATACACTGGGCGCAACCCCCACCGGGGCGGCAGCGACGGCAACGTCATGGACGGCATGCACCTGCCCACCCTGGACGGGGAGGTCACCCTGACCACCGCCGGCACCGGCGGCCGTCCCATGCAGGCCTGGGCCGAGTTCCTGGAAGAACCCGGTCTGCTGGACCCCAGGTTCGCCACCCGGGGCGGCCGGATGGAGCACTGGGAGGACCTGCATGCCCTGGTGGCCCCCAGGCTGGCCCAGTGGACCAACCTCGACCTGATGCGGGAGACCATGGCCCGGGGCCTCGTAATCGGCCTGGTCCAGACTCCTCGGCAGGTGGTGGAATCCCCTCACCTCGAGGAGCGGGGTTTCTTCGTGGAACTGGACCATCCGGAGGCCGGCCCCATGCAATATCCCGGCTCGGGCTTCTTCATTGACGGCGAGAATGCCATGGCCGCGGCCCGGCCAGCTCCCCGCCTGGGAGAGCACAACGTGGAGATTCTGGGCGGCGAACTGGGGCTTTCCCTGCGGGAACTGGGCCTGCTGCGAGCGGCTCGCGTAATCTGAATCACCTGGGGGTAAGGATATGGAGAAAATACGAAAGAACTACCCGGATATCGCGCCCTCCGGGCCCACCTTCAGCCGGAGCGTACGGGCCGGCGACACCCTGTATATCGCCGGCTGCACCGCCAGGGGCACCCAGGCCCAGGGTCAGCACATCATGGACCAGTTGCGCGTCACCCTCGACCGTATCGTCCGCATTGTGGCCGAAGAGGGAGGCTCCCCATCTGACATCGTCAAAATCACCACCTTCGTCACCAGCATCCCCCAGTGGCGAGCGGACCGGGAACGGCAGGAGGCCCTCTTCGCCGAATTCTTCCAGGGCCAGTATCCCGCCAACACCCTGGTGGAGATTACCGCCCTGGCCGAAGACGGGCTGGACGTGGAGATCGAGGCGATTGTGGAACTGTAAGGGCGGCCCCTAGCCCGTCTTTCCCTGCGCTCTCGCCACCAGCAGAAGCATTGCCGGCAATACCAGCAGGGCCGCCGAGCCGGCCATCAGCACCATGACCGCCGAGATGATCCCGTAGGTGGAGAACAGGGGCATGGGCGCGAATCCCAATACGGCGAATCCCGCAATGCTGGACGCCGCAGACCCGGCCAGGGCGGACCCGGTCCCGCTGGCGGCGGTTTGCAGGGCGGCTACGGGACTTGGGTGCAGCGGCAGCTCCTGCCGGAACCGCTGGGTCATGTGGATTGAGTAGTCTATTCCCACCCCAATGGAAACGGCGGCAATGGTCGCGGTCACAAAGTTCAGGCTGTAGCCCGTAACGTACATAAAGGCATAAAGCCAGGACACCACCAGCCCCACCGGCAAGGTGGTTATGAAGGCGTACCCGACCGATCGCATCCAAAAGGCCAGCAGAAGGAAACAGGCCCCCGCCGCAATGGGCAGGGAAATGGTCAGGGCCCTGGTGGTGGCTATCAACGTAGCCTCCCGAGTAAACGGCGACCCCGTGATTCCAACCTCCGAGATAGAGGGCAGCGCTGCCAGGGGAGCCACGTCCCGTTCCAGCGACTTTCGCGCAGGGGCCAGGTTGGCCTGTTCCCTGGCCCCCAGGACGCCAAGGGTTATGATGGTGGCGTACTCGCTTCCCTCTCTTGCCAGTATCTCCCCCACCCTTTCCTTCTCGTAGGCAAAGGACTGCCCTTGCAGGGGAATGCCGTGGTCCAGCATGTATTCGTAGGCTGCCCCCAGTTGCTCGCTGTCGTCCGGCTGGCCGTCCAGGTTGTGGTCGGTTATCTCCACTCCGGCGCTTTCCTCCACCGCCTGTCGCGCCTCCTCTGAACCCGTCACCCGGTCCAGTAGCTGGAATATGGTTGAGCCGTAGGTGAACACTTCGCCGTCCTGCCCCCTGCCCACGTTCTCGTCGTTTCCCAGCCGGTCCAGCAATTCCCGCAGTCCCGACAGCGATTGCGGATCTGCCAGGTCTCCCCGAACGTAGATGATGGCTGGTTCGCCCGACAGGGACGGCGCGATATGCTCGTCCAGCTTGTTCACACCAATCACGAACTGCGAATCGGAATCAAGGAAGTCCTCCGCGTCAAACTGGGGGTCCAGCTGAAATGCCAGGTAGGTGGTTAACGCCGTTCCCAGGGCCACCAGGGGCAGTACCGCCCACGGCGCCCGGGCCAGAGCCAGTATCACTCTGGCCATCACGGAACTCGATCCGGGAGTTCCCTGGCCGGTCCTGCCCTCGGAAATTTCAACATTGGTCCCTGCGGCCAGGCTCTGAGCCTTCCGTTGGTCCAACCGCATGATGACCAGGGGTATCAGGATGCCCATAATGACGAAATTGGACAGGACGGCAATCCCGGCGGCGACGCCGAATCCGATAACCGACTCGATTCCCGAAGTGACGTTTGCCAGGAAGGCGATCCCGTCGGACAGGGAAGCCAGTACCAGCGCGCCGAGCACGCCGCCCAGCCCAGCCCTGAGCGCGTGGACCGGCAGGCGGGACCGTACCAGTTCCTCGTTGTACCGGGCCACGGCATGGATCAGGAAATCCGCGCCCAGGGAGATCATGGCTATGGGGACTATCAGGTCCAGAATCAGCGAACCATTCAGCCCGATCAGGTTTGAGATTCCCCTCAGCCATACCACCAGTATCATCAGGCCCAGGAACCCCAGTCCAACTGCCTTGATGGACCGCAGGGTTGCGCCGACAACCAGCAGGACCAGGATCACGGTGGCTACAATGTAGGGTATGGCGGTCTGGCCCTGCTCTCGTGAAGTGAGGTTGGCGTCCAGTCCCACGCCCCAGAGCAGGTAGTTTTCTTCGTCGCCTCTCAGGGTGGACAGAATCCGCCGGTTCAGCCGCTCCTTGTCCAGCACCGACTCGTCATTGGAGACGCCTACGGTGTAGGGACCGCCGCCCAGCTTGGCATTGTCGGCCGCCACGTAAATGGAAATTGCCCTGGCCCGCCATTCCTGCCGCTCCTCTCCTTCCACGGTAACGGTTTCCAGCGTAGCGTCCCTGGACAGACTTTCCAGCATTACCCTGCCCTGGGGGCCATCCAGGACCCGGTTTATGGCCGACTTAACCTGGGAATCGCTGGCTGTCTCCAGGGTAACTTCACTGGTCGGTTCCTGCGCCAGGACAAAGTTGACGGCATCGGCCAGGGAGTAAATGCCCTGAAGTTGGCGCTGGGTTTCCACGTCGTATCCGGAGAAGAGAAGGTCCGCCATGTCCGATTCCCGTAACGCCTTCCCGTTGCGGTACAGTTCCCACAGGGGCGCTTGCCGCAGCAGGTCGCCGTCCCGGTCTTCAACAATGAAGCTGGCAATGTGCAGTCGCGGAGGAAACTGGGCATTTACCTTGTCCCGCAGGTCGAACACCGGCCCCCCCGGTTCCTGCGAGGCCTGGTCTTCCGGGTGCAGGAAGATCATCGGGAAAACCAGCAAGGCGGTTATCGCCAGAATCAGGGCGATAGCCGCCGACGAGTGCCGGGTCAGGAAGGTGGCGACACGGCCTGCGAGGGCTGAGCGCCTGGCGGGTGTGTTCACCATTTGTTCAAAAGCTGTTCAACAGCTGCGATAAGAGACTCTGACCACACCGTAGTCCGGAGTCCGCTGGTGGGTCAAGCTGGTCCACTGACAGCCCCGGGCCAGGCCGCCAGACAGGATTCATGCGCTGCCCCACAAATACTCTGTCGTTTGAGCCCCTGAGGGTCATCACCTTCTGAAATTATAGTCTTGCGGGAGGGCGTCTGAAATACATAGGTCTGCCGGGTAGTAGACTTTCAATTCAGATGGTATGGACTTGCAGGGGCGGTCCTGGTATGGATTCATTGGGGCGGGTTTCAAACCCGCCCTGCCAGCCCGCTGACATCCTCAAGAATGAGAATCCACCTGAATCGGCCCGCTGCCCTGCCGGCATGGCGCTTCTAAGCTCCCGCTCATCTCTCCATCAAACCTCATCAACTCCTCCCACGAATGCCGGCCACTGACAATTGCCCCTTCCCACGTAGCCGCGCCCTTTCTTACGCTGTAAAGAATTGACCGGGACTCAATGGAGCTAAACCCTGCACCGTCCCTGAAATCTATTTGGCATTAAACCCCTGGTGCGGCTGCAGGAAGCCTCATTTTCGGGGGTTATAGGGGTCTCCTGGGGTAACCGTCCAGATACAAAATGAGGTCAAATGAGGTCAAATGACAGGCAAAACATTTTTTTCCTCGTGGCTGCATCAGAATCATAGGAAGCCATCCTCCGGAAAGTTGTTCGCGACTCCCTTGCGCCCCGTTCGTTCAGACTACATAATCCCCGTTAACCTGCAGCGAAATCCTGGTTGGGCAAAATCTCTTCCTGTGGAAGGAGGTGGCTATGCTGGACAAGCTGATTTGTGGAGGTACCGTAGTAACTCCTGGCGGGGCTGGGCAATGGGATGTAGGGATCCAGGGCGAGAAAATCGTAGCCGTCGCCCTGCCCGGCTTTTTACCCAGGGAGGGGGCCACCGTCATCGAGGCTGACGGCAAGATAGTGGTCCCCGGGGGAATAGAAACCCACGCTCATGCCGCGGCCAACGTTCAGCCCGGGGCCAGGCAATTGGTGGCCGACACACCCAATGCCGGCCCGCTGGACCATTCTCTCGGCGCCATCTGGGGCGGCACCACCACCGTAATGGACTTTGCCCCGGTACCCAACGAGGGCGACCTTCCCGCGGGCATTCACGACTTCATTTCGGTCTGGCGGGGCAATGCCTATACCGACTATTCAACCCACTGCATCTATTCCAGCGGCAGCACCCCCGACGCCATTTCCCGCTATGGCGAACTGGTAAATGCCGGGTTCCCCAGCATCAAGGTATTCACCACGGACATCCGTCCGCCCGAGGGTCGGGTCCACAGCCTGACACCCATCGGCAAGATTGACACCGGCCGCCTGGCCGACGTCATGACCCAGATATCTCGCCACGGCGGCGTGCTGGCCGTCCACGGCGAGGATGACGAACTTGTGATGTACAACTACCTGCTGGCCCAACAGCGCGACCAGTGGGACTGGTATAACGTTCATCACATCCACTCCAAGCTGGTGGAAGACCTGGCCTTCCAGCACGTGATTCGCCTGGCCCAGCGCACCGACGCTGGCCTCTACTTCGTCCACGTCACCGCCAAGGACGGGCTGGACGCCATATCCGAGGCGCGTGCCGACGGACATCCGGTGTACGGCGAGGTGCTGACCCTTGCCCTGTCCTTCAACGCCGACAACTACCGTGAAGACGACGGCATGAAGTACCACACCTACCCATCCTTGAAATACGAGGACGACCGCCTGCACCTGTGGGACGGCCTCATGCGCCGTGACCTGTCCTTCACCGCCACCGACAGCAGCTTTACCACCTACCTGGACAAGATCGCCGGACGCAACGTGGTGGATGTCCGTGGCGGCAACATTGGCATTGAAATACGTATGGGCGTCAACTATACCGAGGCTGTCGTGCGGCGCGGCATGTCCCTGGAGCACTACGTCAACGTCACTTCCACCAACGCGGCCAGATTGCTGGGCCTCTATCCCCGAAAAGGCGCCATTGCCGCCGGCAGCGACGCCGACATCACCATCATTGACCCTTCAATCAAGAAGACCCTCAGCATGGCCGACCTTCACCTGCGGGACTACAGCCCCTGGGATGGCTGGGAAATCGAGGGCTGGCCCACCACGGTAATGCTGCGGGGCAAGGTGATGGTGGACGACGGCCAGCTCCTGGGCACACCCGATGACGGCCAGCTTATCCCCCGCAAAATTGACCAGTCGGTCCTGAACCGCCCAGCCTTCTGATACCCCCGCTGGGCCCTCTGTCCCTGGCGGCGGAGGGCCGGAACAGTTGCGGCCATATACGGGCCAGGGGTCACCTGCCCCAGGTCATCCCCGGCCCGTGGAGCCGACGACGCGCCGGCAGTGCGGCGGGACCAGGGGGCGCCGTACCATGCCCCGAAGACCTGTTTGAGGAAGCCAGCGCCGCAGGGCTTGCAGGCGTGCCCTTTGACTATGCCGCCATCCCGAACAGGTACCACCGGAACTGGCAGAGACGAAGCTGCCGGGCCATCAGTGAGCTGGAAGGTCTGGGCATACCGAGCGCCGTAAAGGAGAGGCCTGGGCTGCCTTCGCTGGTGAAGGTGGCAGGGCGTCGGGAAGCGGAGGCCGGTTGGGGGGATTACGGGGAAACCGGCCCTTTCTTAAACGTGCGGTTTGATGTCCATGCGTCCCACCGGCCCACCCCGCCCACATTCTGGCGCCGCAGGGGGCCAGCTGTCACCTGATGCCAGCCAGAACAACGCAGAGACGCTTCCTGTTCCGCCGGCAACAGGAGCGCAGGCCCGGCATCGTCTCCTTGTCTGGATCTGAGAATCCTGGCCATGGCGCGGTCCCCGGCCTCCCGGCATTACCCCCCGGCTTGCCCCTCCACCTGCCAACGTGCCACCTGAAAGAGGGCCCTTCTCCGCCCAGCCCTGGGCCTCATCCTGTTGCTGTTGACAATAATATTAGTGATATGTTATATCAGTAGCGCACTGAAGCATGGTTTTATTTGAGGCTAGCTCGCTGCGAATTGGTATCAATATGGATCCCCAAGCGCTACGTCCGGACCTGATGGCAATGCTGGAAGGTCGCGGCTACCGGGTCACCGCGCCCAGGAAGGCGATAACCAGTCTCCTGGAGCAGAAGCGGGACGGCTTTACCTCCGATGAGGTCAGTGACGAACTGCCTTCGGTGGGACGGGCTACAGTGTATCGCACCATCAAGCTGCTGCTGGAGGCGGGGGCGGTGTGCCGGCTCGCCATGATGGACGGCACCCAGTTGTATAGCCTCTGCGGTATTGGACATCACCACCACCACTGGGTGTGCGTTGAGTGCGGCGCGGTGAAGGAAATCAGGGCCGTTGCCATCGAGAAGTTGATCAGCGAAATCGGCGCCGGTATTCCTGGTGAGGTTATTGATCATCGCCTCGAACTTTACGTGAATTGCGGTCGCTGCCCTGCCACCTCGGGCAAATAACAGTATCTCTTCCCAACGAATGACAACCTGTGTCTTCTAAGCGTAGATGATACGCAATATCAATTTTATTTCGGTTTCCGGTATGAAATCCATTGGCCTTGGCCAACCAAATAAAATTCAGGAGGCAAATTCCCAGTGCTAACTATCGCATCTCGCAAAATCTGTTTTGGACGATTGGCTCTGCCTCTGGCTATCGGGCTCCTCGTGTTCGCCGCCCTGCTCATGGGCGCCTGCACTGACAACCAGGAGGAGCAGCCTGCCGGAGCGTCACAACCTGCGGCGGCGGTTTCCGACGCGTCCTCAGGTAGCCAGCCGTCCCAGCCTGCCCAATCGTCTCAGCCGTCTCAGCAGGCCCAGCAGGCCCAGCAGCCACAGGTGTCCGCTGTTGATTCCTCAATGGCTGGCTCGGCTCCGGCTTCGCCCGCGGTAACAAACGCCGGTGGCGAGGCTGCTACCCCTTCAGGACCTCCCATCCAGGTTGTTACCACCACCAACTTCGCAGGTGACTGGGCCAGGGTGGTAGGTGGAGATCGGGCTGACGTATTCGCCCTGCTGCCGCCCGGCGGCGATCCCCATTCCTTCGTGCCCGGAGGCAGCGATGTGGCCAGAGTAGCCGATGCCGACGTTGTCTTTACCGTCGGACTGGGGCTGGAAGCCGACTGGCTGCATGACCTGGTCCACAATGCCCAGGCGGATGAGTCCAGGGTGATTGAGCTGGGCGAGGTTGTGGATCCCCTGGAGTTTTCGGGCGCGGACCCCCACGGCCACGGGGAGGAAGGCCACGACGAACATGGTCACATGGAAGCAGGCCATGAAGAAATAGGCCACGACGATCATGGCCACGAAGAAATGACTGAGCTGCAAGGCAAGCTGCTGGTCGGCGACGGCGAGACCGGGGCGCTATCAGTCATCGAACTGGACCACGGCGAGGTGGAGCAAAATGCTTTTGATATGGGCAGCCGCGCCGGGCGCATCTACGCCACCAAGAGCGGCCGCTTTGCCATTGCGGTGTCCAGCGACGCCAATATGGTTCACGTCATTGACGGCGGCACCTACCTGGAACCCCACGGGGACCACTTTGACCTGGTCAACCGGGAAGCCGCACCGATAGGTCTGGACCTTTCGGGGGACCGGCCCGTCCACCTGTTTGTAGGGGACGAATGGGCTTCGGTATATTACGACGGTTCGGGGGACGTGTTGCTCATTAACGAGCACGAACTGGAAGAAGAGGGCGCCTCATACCAGCCCGTATGGCAGTATGCGGGCCCGCAACACGGGGCCGCGGTACCTCTGGCACACGACCTGTTTGCCATCACGCCCCAGCATCCGGATTATGCGTCGAACCCGGAACAGTATCGGCTACCCACCACTGTAGATATACGTGATTTATCCGGAAACATACTTTATTCCGCGGGCGACTGCCCCGACCTGCACGGGGATGCCGGCAACGGCCACGTTGCGGTATTCGGATGCACGGGAGGCGTGCTGACGGTGGAAGCCGACCACGGCCAATACCACCACTCCTTCATTTCGGCGCCTGCGGGCGAACCGGAAGACTTCCGGCTGACCACGGTCTGGGGCGCTTCCCGCGTCGACCACTTCCTGGCCCTGGGTTCCGCGGTGGGGTTGTACCTGGTGGAACCGGAAGAGGGTGAGATGGAGCAGATGGTTGCTGCCGAAGAGGGCAATTCGCCCATCCAGGCAACCATGTCCCGGGACGGGGAACTTGCGGTAGTGGTGATGAGCAGCGGCGAAATCCGGCTTTACGACCTGCACGACGGTGATGTAATAGCCACCAACAGCGACGCCCTGACCACGCCGGTGGAAACCGGGTTCTGGGCGCGGCCGCACATCGCCATGGCCCCCGGAGCCATCTTCGTGACCGACTCGGTGGGCGGCCAGGTCCTGCAACTGGACGACCACGACCTGGAAGAGGTGGGCCACTGGGACGTGGCCGGCAACCCGACCAAGATAGCCTTCGTGGGCATCTACGGTGAACCGGAAGGCCACGAGGAAATGGGCCACGGCCACGAAGAAATGGGCGGCCACGAGGAAGTGGGCCACGACGAGCACGGCCATGAGGGCCACGATCACGGCCCGCTGGACCCCCACTTCTGGTTCGACCCCATCCGGGTCAAGCTGGCAGTCAATGAAATAGCCTACCAACTTGCTATCCAGGACCCGGATAACGCCAGCGTTTACGACGCCAACGCAACCAACTACGGAGAGCAACTGGACGAACTACATGCCTGGATCCAGGAGCATGTTGCCATGGTGCCGCCAGAGCGTCGGCTTCTGATAACGTCCCACGACACCTTTGCCTACCTGGCCGAGGCCTACGGGTTCAAGGTTGTCGGGCTGGTCATACCATCCCTTGCCCCCGACGTGGAGCCCTCGGCGGAACACCTGGCGGAACTGATCGAGGTCGTGCGGGAGAACGATGTGCCCGCCGTGTTCGGCGAGACCACTGTCAGCGACAGGCTGGCGAATGCCATTGCCCGGGAGACCGGCGCGGAGCTGGTCCAGCTCTATACCGGCTCCATGGGCGGGCCGGGCAGCGGCGCCGACACCTACCTGAGCATGGTGCGGACTAACGTAGAGCGAATTGTGGAGGCCCTGAAGTGAACCCGTTAGTTGATCTCCCCAACGCCACACATGATGCCAGCATGTCCCTCCAGGACGTGACGGTGGAACTGGACGGTTACATGGCCCTGACCAACGTCACCTTCAATGTAGATGCAGGCACCCTGATGGGCGTGGTTGGCCCCAACGGCGCCGGCAAGAGCACCCTGTTCAACACTATTGCCGGGCTGCTTCCGGTCCACCAGGGGAGTGTTACCTTGAACCGGGTGGACCTGCACCGGGGAGCGCTGGCCTACGTGCCCCAGCGGGACAGCGTCAACTGGCGGTTTCCCGTGAACGTGTCGGATGTGGTGTTGATGGGCCGGTGCTGTCGCCTGGGCTGGTTTCGCCGGCCCGGCAAGAAGGACCGGGAACTGGTGCGGGAATGCCTGTGCCGCGTGGGGCTGTGGGACTATCGCTCCTCTCTTATGACCGAGCTTTCCGGCGGGCAGCGGCAGCGGGTCTTCGTGGCCCGGGCCCTGGCCCAGGAGGCCAGTGTACTGTTGCTGGACGAAGCCTTCAGCGGCGTTGACGCCGGCGCCCAGGAGATCCTGGTCGAGGTGCTGCAGGCCCTTCGCGACGAAGGCCGCATTGTCCTCCTGTCCACCCACGACCTTAACAACCTGTCCCGCCGCTTCGACCAGGTGCTGTGCCTGAATCGCCACGTCTGCGCTTGCGGGGCCCCAAGCCAGGTAATCACGCCAGCGGTCATGAAGGAACTCTACGGCGTCCAGTTCTCCATGGACGGCGAGGGTTAGGGGCGATAGTATTAGCGGTGGTTCTCTAAAGATAGACGCGGAGGCAGAGAGGCGCACGGAGAATCTCCACAAGCCTCTCCTTCTCCGCGTCTCTCGATCAGGGAACGCCGCAAAATGCGGTCGTCCCTGCGGTAGTGAGTTATGATTGATTTCCTTCTTGCGCCCCTGGAGTACAGCTTCATGCTGCGGGCCCTGGTGGGCGCCGTCCTGGTGGGTGTGATGTGCCCGCTGCTGGGGGCCTACGTGGTCACCAGGAACCTGGCCTTCATTGGCGACGCCCTGGCCCACGCCGTGCTGCCGGGCATGGCCCTGGGGTTCTTTGTGGGCATCAATCCGGCTATCGTCGCCATCCCCACTGGCATAACCGTCGCCATGCTGGTGCGGGCCGTGAGCCGGCGGGCCGGACTCAGCGCCGACACCGCCATTGGCATCCTGTTTGCGTCCATGTTTGCCCTGGGCCTGATGATGCTGTCCATGTCCTCTTCCGTTGATATTGACGTGGAGGACCTGCTGATGGGGCAGATCCTGGCCATTTCCCCCACCGGCATTTACGTGTCCCTGGCCATCACCGGGGTGGTCATACTGGGGCTGTTCGTCTTCCATCACTGGATGCTGTTCACCAGCTTTGATCCCGTGGGTTCCCAGGTGATGGGCATGCGCACCGGCGTGGTGGACTATGTCCTGCTGGCCCTGCTGGCCCTGGTCATAGTTATCGGGATACAGGCGGCGGGGGTCATACTGGTGATGGCCATGCTGGTGATACCCGCGGCCACGGCCTACCTGCTGGTGGGACGGTTCATTTCAATTATGCTGATGGCGGCGGCGCTGGGCACGGCGGCCTCGGTGACGGGCCTGTACCTGTCCTTCCACTTCAACCTGCCCGCCGGACCGGCCATGACCCTGGTGGCCACCGGACTGTTCGTGGTGGTGGCTTCCTTCCGCCGGAGGGTCTTCACCTGACTCGCGCTGGCCCAGTCCCGAATCCTGCAGAACCTCGCTAAGCATCCCTGCCTTCCCAGCTCCGCCTGTCCCGTAGCGTCCCGCCACCACCGCCTCCGTCGCCCTGCCCAGAAACCTGGCGCATATCCCAGTCGTTGTAACAGTACAGGGTTGATTATGGCGGAACTCCGGAACCCGTCATTCGGGCGCAGTCCGGAAACCAGTATGGCTGACAGTGAATACAGGTCATGCGTAGCAGGGACTCCTGAATACCGGCGAAAGCCGGTATGACGGGGCTGGCTGGCCGGGCAATCCCGCCAACTCTTAACTCTTGCCAGCCGCTTCACCTGGTTGACAAGAAGGGGCCGGCGGTGTATTTTACGCTATTGGGACTTCATATCAATAGATAAATCTCCCAGGTTAGCGCTCCTTACTTGGTACTTCCTCTCAAGTGATGATACTAAAGTTCAATAACAGCAAGGGGGGACTCCGGATGGACACCTCGCGTAGCGCGCCGGATACCGTCTTCAGCGTCTTCCCAGGCTCGGGCAAGAACACCCCTCCCGACCAGATTCTGACGAGGCAGCGGGGAACCGCACGGGTTAATGGTCCGGAGCAGGGTTACATCAACTGCGATCGCAGGCGCCCGGATGTACGGCGCCGGACCCAGGGGAGGCGGTAAGAGCGCCCGGTCCAGCGCAATTGCGGGATTGCGCTCCCTTCACCGGATGATACCGGTCCTGGCAAGGTGGACCGGCGAAAAGAAACGCAGGGCCTTCGTCTCCCCGCGCCCCAGCGTCCACAGCGCCTGGCGCCCGGCTTCAGTCTAATCTCACCAGCGACAGCGCCGGACCCTTGCCAACCTTAAATGATATGGGATGTCAATATAAACTGGAGGAGGACTCAAAATGGAACCACAACGCAAAGTCCCGGTGACCATCCTCACTGGCTTTCTGGGCTCAGGCAAAACCACCCTGCTCAACCGGATTCTGACCGAGCAGCATGGCAAGCGGATCGCCGTGATTGAGAACGAGTACGGGGAGATCGGCATCGACCAGGCTCTCGTCATCAACGCCGATGAGGAGGTCTTCGAGATGTCCAACGGCTGCATCTGCTGCACCGTGCGGGGAGACCTGATTCGGGTGCTGAACAACCTCAACAAGCGTCGCGACAAGTTCGACTATGTTCTGGTGGAGACCACCGGTCTTGCCGATCCCGGTCCCGTTGCCCAGACCTTCTTCATGGACGACGAGCTCCGGGCGGAATACGCGCTTGACGGGATCGTCACCCTGGTCGATGCGGCCCACATCGAGCAGCAGCTGGGAAGAAGCGACGAAAGCACGGAGCAAATCGCCTTCGCGGACGTCCTTGTCCTCAACAAGACGGACC
The DNA here is from genome assembly GCA_028875055.1 of Chloroflexota bacterium. Lineage (GTDB taxonomy): Bacteria > Chloroflexota > Dehalococcoidia > Lucifugimonadales > UBA3495 > Bin22. The sequence continues at coordinate 131,634 of JAPPGG010000066.1, read as the reverse complement.
TGGTTGACGGCGATACCCTCGACAGCCTGGAAGCGCGGCTTCGGGGAATGAACCGAATGGCGCGGGTGGTGCGCAGCGAGATGGCCAACGTACCCGTGGACACGGTGCTGGACCTCAGCGCCTTCGACCTGGACCAGGTCCTCGAGCGTCGTCCCACCTTCCTGGAGCCGGAGTACCCCTTCGAGTGGACGGGAGTTTACTCCCTCGCTACCGGCCGCTACGAGCTCAACCTTGCCGAAGGACCCGATCCGACGATGTCGCTGGTCGTCATGCCCGAGCAGGACACGGACGACGCTGCCCTGCGGGAGAGCGCCGAGTGGTGTGTGCGGGAATACGCAGAGCCTGCGGAAATCATTCAGCCAGGGGAAGAGATTCCCATCGGCAGGCATGCGAACCTCCGGATCGATTCCCCAGGGCGCAAGTCGTTCTTCCTTAGTGTCGCTGCGCCGAGTCGGGTTGGCCTCTTCACCCAGCACCTCCCGGAGGAGTTCGATCTCCAACTGAGGAACGCGGATGGAGAGGAATTCAAAATGGGGGGCAACTTTTGTTCTGAGCCGGCCTGTACAGAGGAAGAGGCAGGCACACAACGCATCAAGGGAGCGGCGGTTCCCGCCGTAGCCGAGCGAACCTGGGTCGCCCAGCACGAGCACGACGACGAGGTGGGTTCGGTCTCCATCGAAATAGACGGCGATGCCGATCCCGAAAAGCTCAACGCCTGGCTGGGCCAGCTGCTCCGGGACCGCGGGGTGGACATCTTCCGAATGAAGGGCTTCATCAGCGTGGCGGGGGAGTCGCGTCGCTTCATCTTCCAGGGGGTCCACATGCTCTTTGACGGTCAGCCGGACCGCGAATGGGGCGACGAGCCCCGACGCAATCAGCTCGTCTTCATCGGGCGCAACCTCGACGGACAGAGTATGCGGGAGGAGTTCGCAGCATGTCTGATCTAAATCCCGTCAGTTCCATGGGTGTTCTTGATGGGGGCTGGTCTTCGATGGTTGGCGATTACGCCATCGCCGGCGGTTGGACCCGTCGCGGCGAGGAGTTGGTGGTCGGCGATACCGGTGGTGACGTTTACGCCTTTAACGGCGAGTCTGGCGCCATCGCCTGGAGACAGCCCGGGGTCCATGACGGCGGCGTGCTTTCGGTGGCGATCCACCCCAGTGGGGACCTGTTCGCCACGGCCGGCCAGGACGGACGGACCCTGATATGGAACGCCGCCGAGGGCCAGGTAATCCGGACTATCGACGTCGGAAGCGGCTGGGTGGAACACCTGGCGTGGTCGCCGGACGGCCAGCGGCTGGCGGTCTCCTGCACCCGGCGGGTGTACGTGTATGACACGGAGGGCGCCGAGGTCTGGCGGTCTGACGATCATCCCAGCACCGTCAGCGCCGTCGCCTGGTCGGGCGCGGGGGAACTGGCGACGGCCTGTTATGGTCGGGTGTCCTTTTTCGGGGCAGCTGCCGGCGAACTTAACCAGAAACTGGAGTGGCAGGGCTCCCTGGTGTCCATGGTCCTGAGCTCCGACGGGGGCATCGTAGTCTGCGGCAGCCAGGACAACTCGGTGCATTTCTGGCGACGTTCAACGGGGGAGGATTCCGAGATGTTCGGATATCCCGGAAAGCCGTCGGCCCTGGCGTTTGACCATACTGACACCCTGCTGGCTACCGGGGGTGGGGACGCGGTGACCGTCTGGAGCTTCCGGAGAAAGGGTCCCGAAGGTACGAGACCCGGCGTCTTGAAGTTTCATGATGAATTCATAACAGCGCTGGCCTTCGCCCCGGAGGCAATGCGCCTGGCATCAGGGGGCAGGGACGGCGCCGTGGTTGTGTGGTCGCTGCAGAGAAATGGAAAGGGTGGCCCGATAGGGGCCGAGGACCTGGGGGCCCCGGTGGCCCAATTATACTGGCGGCCTGACGGGGGCGCGCTTGCCGCTCTCGACGCGCGGGGTGGCGTGACGGTTTCCAGGATAGGACAGGCCAAGGGCCGGATAAGACGTCCAACTTAGGCCCTGGGCCCCGGCGCTGACGGCGGCTGATCGTCTGGCCGATGAGCGGGCAGCCGCAGCCGATTCCCCTGAACCTATGCAGCGTTTTAAGCGCCGAAACATATTTGGAGGATGGTTTTGTTAGACCTAGTAAAGCACGGTGTCAAGAATTTCGTCCCGGGGGCGTTGGCCTTATTCCTGGTGTTGGCGCTGGCCTGCGGGACCGCAGCCCCCACCACGGAAGAAGTCCAGCCTGCCTCTCCCACTGCAGCGCCGGCGGCCTCGGCGGCCACCGCGGTCCCGCCGCAACCGACGCCAGTAACCGTAGCGTCTGAAGAACCGGCGGCCCCCACCGCCGTGAGCGATCCGGCATCCGCGGCAATGGTTGAGGAAGAGGAACGTCCAATCCTGAAGGCCGGCGTAATCTGGCTGGACAGCCCCCTGGACCCAGTGGAGAGCGGTTGGGTCGCCAACCAGTCGGGAATGTCGGAGAACTTGTTCCGGCTTTCAGGAACCACTCTCAGCCCTGAACCGTGGTTGGCAACGGAGGCCACCCAGGTGGATCCTTTGACCTGGGAGATAGGTATCCGGACTGGCGTCAAGTTCCACAACGGGAACGTGATGGATGCGCAAGCCGTCAAGGCTTCACTGGATAGGGCTATCCGGTTGTCGCCGGCGGCGGCCGACATATTGTCCGTTGACACCATAACCGTGGAGGACGACCAGACCATCACCATCACAACGACGGTGCCCCAGCCCACGCTGCCGGGCCTGTTGATCACACCTTCCCTCGCCATCACTGACGCGGCGGCAGCGGAAGCCGCCGGCGAGGGCAATATCATCGCCGCACGTGCCCTTACCGGCCCGTACATCCCCACTGAATATATTCAGCTGGAACGCCTTGACAGCGTGGCAAACGATGAATATTGGGGCGGAGCGCCCCCTCTGGCCGGCATAAATCACGTCGCCATTCCCGACACCAACAGCCGGGAGTTGGCTTTGCAGGCCGGGGACATTGACGTTGCCATAAACGTCTCACCTGAAGGCACCCGGATCATCAACGACCACGCGGATACACAGACCCAGACCGCCGGCATCGGGACCTCCCTGGTCCTGTGGTGGGTAAATTTTGAGCGCGGTACGCTGGCCGACCCACTGGTGCGCCGGGCGGTGGCTCACGCCATTGACCGGGAGAGCATCTCCGGCCTGGTGGCCCCCGCGGGAACAGGTTCCTTCGCCGACACCCTGTTGCCTGAAGCCCTGGTCTCTTGCCCGGGCGTGGCCGGACCTGGTTTCGATCCGGAGCTCGCCCGGGAATTGCTGTCGCAAGCCGGCTACACGGACAGCGACGGTGATGGGCTTGTCGAGAAGGACGGGCAGCCTCTGGAGATAGTAATCGGCGGTTATCCGCAGCGATTCCAATTGCCCATTATGGCCGAAGCTGCCCAGGCGATGCTGGCCGACGTGGGTATCGGCGTAGATGTCCAGATTTCCGAGTGGTCCGCGGTCAAGGAGCCGGTCTGGGACCTGTTCGGCTGGTACAACAACGTGGTGGACGCCGGGGACCCGGTGCTGAACGTAAGCAAGTTCGTGGGGCTTGAGGCCAATGCCGAGAGCAGCGCCGCCAACAACTATGGGCATTACGACAACACCGGACTCGCGGAAATAGTAGCCCAGGCCGGGGGAGTATCAGACCTGGAGGAACGCAAACGCATCGCCTGTGAGGCTATGGCGGTTACCACCGAGGAAGTCGTCCTTCTTCCGGTGGCCCATTCTTACTTCGTGTACGGTGTTAGTGAACGGGTAACGGATTTTGACCCACACCCGGCACACCTCTACTACTTCGACAACCGTATCGGTCTGACCGAGTGAGCATTCCTCGTTTTCGCAGTGGGTTGGGATGGGTGCTGGCATGATGGCATACCTGGTCCGGCGGCTGGCCACGCTGCCACTGTTGCTGCTGGGCATCTCGGCGGTCAGCTTCGGGCTGTTGAACCTGGCGCCGGGCGATCCGGCTGAAATGGTCCTGCGCCAGCGCAACCCCGGCCAGCTGCCCAGTGCGGCGGAAGTGGAGGCCTTGCGCCGAGAGCTGGGCCTGGACGCTTCATTGCCGGCTCAGTACGCCCGTTGGGTGTCCGGCACGCTGGCAGGCGACCTGGGACAGTCCTACGGGACCGAACAGCCGGTGGCCGCCCAGCTAGCGCGTCGCACCGTCCCGACCGCGCTGCTCACCGCGGGGGCGCTGGCCCTGGCGTTGCTGGTCGCAGTGCCAGCCGGAATTCTTTCGGCCCAACGGCGTGGCAGTCTCCTGGACATCGCCGCCCGCCTGGTGGCCCTGGTGGGAGCAGCAGTCCCGTCCTACGCTCTGGCCTACGGGTTGATCATCCTGTTCGCGGTGAAACTGTCATGGCTGCCGGCCGTGGGCTATGGTTCGCCTGCCCAGGTCGTGCTGCCAGCCGTCGCCCTTTCCCTGGCGCCCATGGCCCAGCTGATGCGCCTGATACGCGCCAGCATGCTGGAAACCCTGGGGCAGGACTACGTCCGCACGGCGCGGGCCAAGGGACTGGCTGAGCAAACAGTCTCATTCCGTCACGCCCTGCGCAACGCGCTGCTGCCGGCCGTCGCGGCCACGGGGGTGAACCTGGGCTACCTGCTCAGCGGCGCAGTCATAGTGGAGACTATTTTCAGTTGGCCCGGCTTGGGTCAGCTAATTGTAGAGGCAGCTTTGACCCGAGACTATCCCGTCGTGCAGGGGTTCGTTGCTTACATCGCCGTGGTAGTGCTGCTGGTCAACCTGGTCGCCGACCTTGCCCTCCGCATCGCCGACCCGCGCCTGCGATTCGGTCACCAGGGGATGTAGCCTCGTATGGCCAGCGACGCTGAACATACCAGGGAACGCGTTCCCGTACTGGCCGTCGGCAGGAGCCCGCGGCGGCGCCTGCTGTGGACCGGGCTGCTGTGGGAACCCGGAACCGTTCTGGGGCTGTTCCTGGTAGCATCTCTGCTGCTGGCCGGGCTTCTGGCGCCCTGGCTTCCCCTGGATGATCCCGCCATGATCAGCCTGCCCGACAGATTGCTCCCCCCCTCCTCAGAACACCTTCTCGGCACCGACCACCTGGGCAGGGATTCCTTCAGCCGCATCGTCCACGGCGCCCGCATGACCCTAGTGGCCGCCGCGGCTACCCTGGCCCTCAGCATGACCATCGCCCTCGCGGTGGGCATATTATCGGGATACAACGGCGGCTGGACCGACACTGCCCTGATGGGCGTGGTGGACCTGCTACTGGCCTTTCCTTCGCTGATCCTGGCGCTAGCGGTAGCCGGAGCATTGGGCCCCGGCCTGTTCAACGTGCTGCTGGCGGCCGGGGCTGTGTGGTGGGTAGGCCATGCCCGCATAATTCGGGGAATCACCCTGGGCGCTCGACAGACCGAGTACGTGATCGCGGCGCGGGCCGTCGGGGCCGGAAACATGCGTATCATTTTCCGGCACATTGCCCCCAACATCCTCGGTCCCATCGTTGTGATTGCATCGCTGGACGTAGGCTGGATCATCCTGGGCATCGCCGGTCTCAACTTCCTTGGACTTGGGGCGCAGCCGCCCACCCCGGAGTGGGGCGCCATGCTCAATGACGCCCGTCAGCATTTGCAGACGGCGCCCCGCCTGTTGCTCTTGCCTGGGGCAGCCATCTTCCTCGCGGTGCTGGGGTTCAACCTGTTGGGCGATGGCCTGCGGGACTTGCTGGATCCCCGCACCCGGCGACCGGGAAATTAGCCGCGCGGATATTCCCCTTCTGCCCGGTGGCTGCCAACACGTGCCTGCGCTGTCTCCTGGCGCTGTTGTCGGGCGACCAGCCACTGCAGTGGACTGAACCACCTCTAATCCCTGGTCGTGAGCAATCAGGAACTCCTCCAAGCCTCCATCAACTCCCTCCGGGGCTCCGGCATTGCCGTCCTGGATTAAGCGCGCCCTGTTGCATTCCCGACATCGTGGGCCAGCACTATCTCCGGAGCAATTTTGTACCCTTCCCATAGAATTCACGCTGCACCAGTCCTTGAAGCTGGACTGGAAGCCGTGGGAAACGGCCGGAAAGTCCGAACGGCTCAGCATGTTGTTGAAGGTGTTTTCAGGAAGCGGACTGTTCTTCTAGTTCCTCGGGAAAACCGGTGCGGCTGCCTCTCCGCCAAGCCGCCATGCATCTGCCACGGCTCCCCCAGCCTGCCGGGACAAAGTAAGCTGGTATTGACACCTGGCCTTCATCCCCCCTTCGGGTTCGGGCCAATCACCCCTTCCCAAAAGAGCGCGTTCAAAAACAAAAGACCCGCTGAAAAGCGGGAATATTGAGATCAGGGGAATTGAGACTATGGCGGAGGGAGTGGGATTCGAACCCACGATACCCGGAGGTATACCGGTTTTCAAGACCGGCGCAATCGTCCACTCTGCCATCCCTCCGCGAAATTGCTGGACTGTCACTCCAACGATTAATCCTGAATCTCAAGGGTAAACTGTCAGGAGTTCCACTCTTTAGGCCAATCGGCGTCGTTTCATTGTCCCAATGCCGGGACAGGGATTCCTATAGAAGGCCCAGTCGCCTATACCGACACGGCCGTTTCTTCAAGGGAAGCCAGTTGCTCGTCGATGGACTCGGCCTCCAGTGAAAGCACTTCCCATTCTTCCAGGCAGGACTGCTCCTCTTCTTTCAATAGGCGGTACTGCTCGGCAGTATCGGAAATAGCTTCCGCATCGCTGAACTGCTCGGGGTCGGCAAACATGGCTTCCATCCTGGCAATGCTGGTCTCCTTTTCGGACAGCGACGTAGTCACCTCATCAATGCGCAATGCCAGGCGTCGGGCCTCGCGATTCAGGCGGCGACGTTCCATTTCAGCTTCCGTCAGCGGCCTTCCGGAGCGTCTCTTGACAGTCCCTGTCGGCGGGTCAGGCCTGGCAGACTTGGGAGCCGCAGGGGAAGCCCCATTCCTGCTTTCGTTCCTCTCCTTTTCGTACAGGTAATCGTCGTAATCGCCCGGGAAGACCGTGGGCCGACCGTCAACTATTTCAACTATCTTGTTGGCAATTTGCCGAATCAGGGTGCGGTCGTGGGTTATGAGGCACAATGTACCCTGGTATTCACCCAACGCATCGGCAAGTATTTCCCTGGAGGCGATGTCCAGGTGGTTGGTGGGCTCATCCATCAGCAGCAGGTTGCTGGGTTGCAGCAGCAGCTTGGCCAGGGCGACCCGCGCTTTCTCGCCTCCTGACAGGACGGAAACTGGCTTCTGGACGTCATCCCCAGCAAAGAGGAAACCGCCAAGCAGGGTGCGCAGGCTCTGCTCGGACTCAGACGGGGCCGCCTTCATCAATTCGCCAAGGACGGTGTTGGTGGGTGTCAAGAGGTCGAGTACATGCTGAGCGTAGTAGGACGACGTTACGTTGTAGCCCAGCCTTCTCTCACCGCCATCGAAGGGGAGAACTCCCGCCAGCATTTTGAGCATCGTCGTCTTGCCGGCGCCGTTGGGGCCGACGAGGGCAATGCGGTCGCCCCGGGAAATTGTCAGATTCAGGTCGCGATAAACTATGTTCTGCCCGTATCGCTTGGTGACGTTGGTGAGGGAAATTACTTCGGAGCCACTGCGAGGGGGAGCGGGCAGGGAGTAGTGGACCTTCCTGGTTGCGCGGGGCAGTTCGATTATCTCGACCTTTTCCATCTGCTTCAGGCGACTCTGCACCTGCCTGGCCTTGGTGGCCTTGTATCGGAACCGCTCCACGAACCGCATCTGCCGCTGCATTTCCCGTTCCTGGCGGCTGGCCGTGGCCTGCAGGATTTCCAGGTATCGTTCTCGGGCGACCAGATAGTCGTCGTAGTTGCCCTTGTGCAGGGCGACCCCGTCAGTTTCGATGGCCAGGACCCGGTTGGCCACCGTATTGAGAAAGGCGCGGTCATGGGAGGTGATCAGTATGCCCCCGCGAAAGGCGGCCAGGTACTTTTCGAACCAAAGGTTGGCTTCCAGGTCCAGGTGGTTGGTGGGCTCGTCCAGCAGCAGCAGGTCGGGATTGCGGAACAGGATTCTGGCCAGGCCGGCGCGCATGGCCCAGCCCCCGCTGAACTCTGAAATGGACCGCTGGAAGTCGGTCTGCTTGAATCCCAGGCCCAAAAGTATGGCCTTGGCCTGGTAGTCCCGGTCCTCGCCTCCGGCGGCTTCAAGAGCAGCATCCAGTGCGCCTAGGCACAGCAGCAGTTCTTCCTGGCGGTCGGGGTCGGTCTCCGTGGACAGTTCTTCGCGGGCGGCGGAAATATCCTCGGCGATGCTCCTGGCTTCAACGCCGGCGTCCAGTACTTCCTGCAACAGGGACTTGCCGCTAAAGGCGGCGGCTTCCTGCTTGAGGTATCCCACGGAAATGCCGCGCTGCCTGATGATATTGCCCGTATCCGGGGCGGTCTCACCGGCCAGGATGTCCATGAGGGTGGTCTTGCCGGAACCGTTGGGGCCCACCAGGGCAATTCGTTCGCCGGCCCCGATGTTCAAAGTGAGGCCACTGAAGAGGGTCCGGTCCGAGTAGGACTTGGTGATGTCGTTAGCCACTAGCATGCAGAGAATTCCCTGGATAGATTCTAGCTACTCGGTCAGGCGTATGCAAATACGGGAGGTAACGCTTCAGAGTTGATACTCGCGGAGGCCAGAAACTCGTCATTCCGGCGTAGGCCGGAAACCGGCGAGGCTGGCGGGGGAATCCCACCAACTCTGAGCTCTTACCGGGTTGGGCGTTCTGTTGTAGAGCATTGGTGAGGTAGGGTATATTGCTGTATTGGGCGACAGGACGGCTGGCGCTGCGGTGAGGAGGCGATTGCCTGCGGAGCCGGACCTGATTGTCCATCAGTCACCTGTGGATTCAAGCAAATACTGCAGTTCATTCAACGATGTGTCGATGGGAGGAACGATGCCCACTTTTGAGGAAGGATTTGTGGCGGCCGAGAACGCTGCCGACTCCGTGCTCTACGCTTTGAGCGAGGCAACTAAGTTAACCCGACAGTTGCGCAAGGCCAGCCAGGACGGGAACATCGCGGCGGTGCGACGCCTCAGCGAAAGGCTGGATCCCCTGGTCAACCTCATCCGGCAGGAAGCAGCCAATGCCGCCACGGCCTGGCCATTCACTGCTGAAGAGGAGCGGCAGTACCTGGAGAGCGAATATAGTTCGGAGTTGCAGACCCAGGCCGAATCCGGCGGCGTCCGGATGTTCCAGCGGGACGGCCGCATTATTGCCCACCCGCTGGTGGTACGGGTGCTGCCCGGGGATCGTGCCGTGCGCATTGACCGTCGCCAGTCTTCCAACATCCGACCTACCAGGCTGGTGTCGGACCTGGAGAAACTCCAAAACCGTCCTTCCCGGTTCCGACCCCAGCAATTCCTGGAGTCCCTGTACCGCGCGTACCTCGAACTGGCGGAACGGGATACCGCCGACCGGCTCAAGTTGGGCGATACCGGCCAGGTGGTTCGCCTGGAACGCATCTACCGGCTCTTTACCGGGCTTCCCGGCAGCGACCGGGATTACACCCGTATAGACTTCGCCAGGGATCTCTACGCGCTGCAGGAAAGTGGCGCCCGGGAAGTTCGTGATGGCGCTCGGGTGTCTTTCCCCGCATCCACCGGCACCCGGACCCCACAAGGGGTAATTTCCTTCGTGGGGCCGGAGGGTGAAACTGTCCTGTTCTACGGCATCCAGTTCACGGGAGTAAGTCGATGACAAACAACCTTGCCGTGCAGGAATGGCTGGATACCATCAGGACTGAGTACCTGGATGGATTCATCAGCGAGGGCGGGGCGTCGGTAAAATTTATCGTGTCCCAGCGGCCGGACTTGACTCCATTGCTGACTACTCGCCTCACCGAGGTTGCGGCAGAGCAGCGGTATCTGGTTGTAAGGGTCGATGCTGGTGAGACAAGGGTCCACATGTTCCAGGATTTCTTCTATCGCATTGCCGAGCAGATTGACTGGCGTTTGCTGGCGAGAGAAGTGGTTCTGGGCCAGGCAGGCAAGCTGGGATACCGGACTGACGCCGTGAATCTCGAGGCCGATACATCGGTGCTTAAAGCCCTTGGTGACGCCAGTGGCCTGAGTGAGAGCTTCATTCTTCAGGACTTGCGTCCTCTAATAGAGAACACCGTCTTTCGCAATGCAGGTATGTCCCGAGACTTTCGCGCGGCGATGACGCACCTATGTCTCGCCGAAATGGGGGCCGGCGGCCAGAGTCGCGATGAAACACCGCTCCTGGAATGGCTGACCGGCGCCAACCGACGCGTCGGCAGCGTCCGGCGCTACGGCATTTACAACAGTATTGCCCGTACCAACGCCCGGCACTTCCTTGAATCCCTCCTTTACTGGATTCGCTTCGTGGGCTACCCGGGCGCCTGCATATTGCTGGACGATAATCGGGTGACGCTGCGTCGAAATCCCCGGGACGGGCTGCGCTTCTACACCCGTTCCGCCGTCATGGACCACTACGAACTGCTTCGGGAGTTGATTGACGGCACCGACCGCCTTGAGGGATTGCTGCTGGTGGTACTGAATGGCGAGGACTTCCTGGACGATGACATCCGGGGCAAGGGCTTCTCAATATACCAGGCTCTCATGAGCCGTATTGCCGACGAAGTCCGGTCCCGGTCCCAGGCCAATCCCCTGGCAACCCTGGTCCGACTGTCCGACGGGCCCTTCGCGGAGAATTAGATGGCAGCTACAACAGCAAGCGCAAGGGTAAACAACCGCAGGGCGCTGGAGGCCCTGCGGAACGGCGTCCCCAACGGCGACGCGGTTGACGCATTGGGATGCAGCCAGCCCGAGGTCGAACGCGTGTTCAACGAAATGCTAACCCGACTCTCCGAGGAGGGAGGTGGTCCGGAGGGCGGCCAGGGAATGCTGGTGGCCGGCGACTTTGGCAGCGGCAAGTCCCACCTTCTGGGCTACCTGGAGAACCGGGCCCTGGAGCGGAACTTCGTGTGCAGCCGGGTGGTGATCAGCAAAGAAACGCCCCTGTTCGACATGGATAAGGTCTATCGAGCCGTGGTGGAAAAGGGCAGAGTGCCCGGCCTGACCGGACAGATGGTGGAGGAAATTGCCCAGAAACTGGACTATGACTCCCCTGGCTATGCCCAGTTCTTCCAGTGGGCCAACCGGGAGGACAACGGCCTCCACCGAATTCTGCCGGCCACCCTGGCCGTCCACGAAAATGACAATGAACCCCAGCTTTTGAATGAGATCAACTGGTTCTGGTCCGGCGAGCGCATCCAGCTCAAGAATGTGCGAGATGGACTGCGCCACTGGGGTTTGCACCAGGTCCATTCCTTCCGCGCACCGGTGTACCGGGATATGCCCCCGCAGAGGCTCCGGTTCGTCCTCGAACTCATCAAGGCGGCCGGATATTGCGGCTGGGTGGTCCTGCTGGACGAAATCGAACTGGTGGCCAATTACAGCGTCCTGCAACGGGCCCGCTCCTACGCCGAGTTGGCCCGCTGGATGGGGCAAACCCCGGAGGAAAAGTACCCGGGGTTGGTGGTGGTTGGCACCATGACCGCCGACCTTCCCGAGCAAGTTCTGGACAGCAAGGAGGACCGGGACAAGGCTGTGCCCCGCCTGCGGGCCCGGGGACGGGAAGCAGACCTGCTGACCGCGGCCAGGGCCGAGTCTGGAATGCGCTTTCTGGAGCGGGGAGTCTGCCACCTGGCTGAGCCTGATGAAGAAATGTTGTTAAACCTCTACCGCCAGCTCAGGACTATTCATTCAGATGCGTACGGTTGGGATGCTCCCGAAATAGACCATGGCGTGGGGCGCGGCGTGCCCGCCAGCATACGGCGCTATGTCCGCCGCTGGATTAACGAGTGGGACCTGCGACGGTTGTATCCGGAAACCGAGCCGGAAATCGAGGATACGGAGCTGACCTTCAGGTACGAGGAGGATACGACCCTGGAGAAGGCCCACTCGGAAGAAAACGGCTCCAGCACGGACGGGGAGTAAGCGCGGGGTTTGTCCATTCAGCCTGGGTACTCCATGGAAGACTGGGCCGCTGCCAACCTCGCCCACCTGCGCTTTCTCGTGGAGGAAGAAGGGTCCGGTGTACGGGCCGCTCTGCTCGTTACCAATTGCCACGGCGAACCCCTGGAATTCTGTTATACGCGGGCGGACCTGCCATCCGGCGCGTTGTGGGGACTCGATGCCGCGCACCGGCGCGCTGTAGCTGTCCTGGCCTTGGCCCTGTTTGAAGCGGTCAAGCATCCTCTTGATTTGGCGCTGGTCCTGGCGGACGAGGCGCCCCCCGACCTTTTCTCGTCTGGACCCCCGGTCCGGTATGCGGTTGGCCTGGTTGACGGTGCGGTGGACCCGCCGGTTAGCTGGCTGGGAACGGAACCAGAGTCCTCGCTGGCCGCCCTGCTTAAGTTGCTGACGTCCCGCGGCCGGCTTCTGGAACCCTTTGAGCGGGCTGCCTCAGGGCTGGAGGAGGCCTACGCCCACGGATGATGCTTCGCGCCTGGCTGCACAAGTTGAAGGTCTTGAACCTGGGCCGGAATTGGCGCCACCAGGAAGGCAGCCGCGCGGTGATTCGCGAAGCGCCTGCCCCCTACACCTCCGGCTTCCCCCTATACCAACCCTCCGAAATCCAGCCGGAACCCGTGGCCTGGCTTCCGGCTGCTCCGATGACAGCAGCGGAAGCGGTCAGGACCTTCATCTTCGATGGCCCAGCCCCCTCTGCCGTCGGCGCTGCTACCCAGGCGGGCGCTTCTTCAACCACTGGGCAGTCTCGCCGGAGAAGCGTGCCCTCTCCGGAGAGCCTAATATTCCGGCTGCGGCGGGCGTTGAAGTCTCCCCATTTGCCCCTGCTGCCGCCCCCGGTTCTGGACAGCGACAGCCGCCCAGGTCTAATGCCATTCCAGGAGGAGGGCGTTCAGGTCCTTTTGGAGAGTGATCGCATCCTGCTGGCTGATGATATGGGCCTTGGCAAGACCCTGCAGGTAATCGTGGCCCTCCGGGTCCTCTTCCTGGGGGGTGAAATCCAGTCGGCCTTGGTGGTCGCCCCGGCCAGCGTCCTGGACCAGTGGCGGCGCGAGCTGCTGAAGTGGGCGCCCGACCTGACGGCCATGATCGTTCGCGGGTCCGCCGCAGACCGGAGGTGGCAGTGGGATACCCCGGTGCACGTAACCCTGGTCAGCTACGATACCCTGCGCTCCGACTTCGGCGGCAGTCCCTCCTCCGCCCTTGGCCGCAAGACCTGGGACGTGGTGGTTTCCGATGAGGCCCAGCGCATAAAGAACCGCAATTCCACCAGCGACGCGGTTAAAGGCCTCAAGCGCCGGCGCTCGTGGGCGCTGACGGGTACTCCTGTCGAGAATGACGAGGAGGAATTGGCCTCCATCATGGAGTTCGTTGACCACGGAGAGGCGGAGAGTCCCAGGAGGTACTCGGCCGGACCTGTTCTGAGGAAGCGGCACCGAGAGTTGCAGTTGCGGAGGAGGAAAGAGGAAGTGCTGGAAGATTTGCCTCCCAAGATGGTGGCCAAAATTCCGGTCGAGTTGGGAGCTTCACAGCGTCGCAGCTATGACCGGGCGGAACAAGAAGGCATCGTCCACCTCACGGAATTGGGCCGCGAGGTCAGGGTTCAGCATGTACTGGAACTTATAACCCGCCTGAAGCAGATTTGCAACGCCGAGCCCGAAACCGGCGAGTCCGCCAAGTTCGAGGAGATTCGCGGCAGGATTGAGACCCTGGCGGCAGAAGGAAACCGGGCTTTGGTTTTTTCCCAGTACCGGGCGTCGGGCTTCGGCGTGGAGGCGGTGGCCGATGCGCTGCGCGACTTTCGACCCCTGACCTTCACCGGCGCCCAGTCTCCTGAAGAGCGTCGGGATGTCATCGACAGGTTCCGGGGGAATGACGAGCACAAGGTACTGGTGGTGTCGCTGCGGGCCGGCGGGGTGGGTCTGAACCTCCAGGAGGCCTCCTATGTTTTCCACCTGGACCGCTGGTGGAATCCGGCGGTGGAACGTCAGGCCGAGGACCGCAGCCACCGCTTTGGCCAGACTGTACCGGTGCATGTGTTCAAGTATTCCTGCGTCAATACCATTGAGGAGCGGATTGACCGTATCCTGGAGCGAAAGCAGGAGCTGTTCGACGAGTTGGTGGATGATGTGTCCATCGACCTCTCCTCGGTCCTTACCGCCAGGGAGCTTTTCGGCCTGTTCGGGCTGGAGGCGCCCTCTGGCGCAGGCCGGGGTTAAGCCAGCTGACTTCGATCGCCTCTAAGTGTCCACCCCATCCCGCTTTCCGGCGCGTGTCGCTCACGGTGGGGACCTTGGAGCAAGAACCCGTTGGGCCTGCCCTGCGACTCCCTGGCGAGGGCAAGAACCACAGTTAACCTCGTAGTTCTTGCCCAAAGCCCAGATGGTTGGGGTGGGGGTGGGGTTGCCAGGAAGACTCCCTCCCTTCCCCTTGCCCGCCCCTCCGGTCCCTCCAAACCTTCACTGCTTCTTCACACGATTTCCGTATTCCCTCACTTTATATTCATTCCTGTTTTCTAAAATGTTATTTATGTATATTCCGGCGATGACTGTTAATGACTTCACCCGAGTCCCGGTGTAAGTCGCCCAGCCAGCGAGCCAGCATTGGGGAGATCCTTGTTCCGATGGTCGCCCCACTCAGGCTCAACCCTGTTCTGCTCAGTCCATCGCCAGCCATACGGGTGGCGCTCCCCGCTGTCTATTACCCAATGGCCCCACCGGCTGTTCCCGCGCAAGGGGTGGCGGCGGCAAATTACTCCCGGGCATTGCGAGGTTGACGCCCTATGAAGGACGGAAGTGATCAGATCAGGCAATTGAGGCGTTGGTTGCTGTTGATGTTCCTTCTCGCCGTTGTTCTTGCCATGCTTTGGCGTCAGGTACCGACTCCCGCCTCGGCCTGCGAGGGAGAGGCGGCAACAGACTGCCCCGGCAACCCCGCGTCCCACAGGGCAATTGGGTTATAGCTTCGGCCTATAGGCGGCGCAAACTGGGAAGGCAGGAGTCACGTCTCTCTGAGCCTGCCGAAGCGCCTGAAGGCCTTGTCCTCAGCTCGGCTTAGGGTTCGAAGGCACGCTCGCGGGCTGGATTCTAAACTCTTCGCCGGAGTTTCCGCTGAGCCAGCCTAAAGGGCCCAGAGAGACGGTAATTCAAGGCGCAATTGGCCCGGGATACCGTCCAGGTTGTTGACCCCTTTTTCCGCCCAACCCTATAATTGGCCGCATCAGGCCACTTCCCCCTGGCCAGGCATGACGTCAGTCCCATCCATCCCGGCCGGAGTGCACTATGCTGAGGTTCGACTTTCTGGAGGCCAGAAACCTCCGTCACGCCATCGCCCTCCTTCAACGTCACGGCAATGATTCCCGCGTGGTGGCAGGCAGCACCGACTTCCTCGTCCGCTGGCGGCAGGGATTCTGGCGGCCGGCCGCCGTCGTAAACCTCAAGGGAATCGCCAGCCTGGGCCGCATTTCCTTCAGCCCCCGTAACGGCCTCCGCCTCGGAGCCCTGGCCACTGTCCAGTCCGTCGAGTCCAATGCCCACATTCGCCGCCGCTACCAGGCGCTGGCCACCGGGGCCACCTCCTTTGCCGGCGTCCAGGTCCGCAACCTGGCCACAATCGGCGGCAACGTCTGCAACGCATCTCCCGCCGGGGACACCCTGCCCGCGCTGCTGGCCTTCGACGCCCAGTGCACCATCGCGGGCCCGCAGGGCACTCGAACCCTGCCCCTCACCGAGTTCTTCCTGGGCCCGGGCCGCACCGCGCTGGAACAGGGCGAGGTGCTTACCCAGTTGACCCTGCCCGCTCCCATGCCCAGGACCGGTTCCCTTTACATAAAGCACAGCCCCCGGGGCGCCATGGACATTGCCACCGTGGGCGTGGCTTCCGTCGTCACTCTCGAGGAAGACGGTCGTACCTGTCGCGATGCCCGCATCGCCCTTGGCGCCGTCGGCCCAACTCCCTTTCGCGCCACGGAGGCCGAAAACTTGCTCAGGGGACGGACCTTGACTCCCGGCCTGCTGGGACAAGCCGCCCAGGCCGCTGAAGCCGCCGCCAAGCCCATCGACGATGTTCGGGGCTCCGCCGGTTATCGCAGAGCCATGGTCGAAGCTCTGACCACCCGTACCCTGCAGCACGCCCTGCAGATGGCATCCGGACGGGCGGTAACCTTCGAAGAACAGCGCCGGCTCGCTGTCCAGACCGCCTTCTGAACGGCGCAAGCCGCAGCATTCCAGGTGGACCATTCCCGTTCCCCGGCGGCGCACACCAACCTCCCGGAGGTGCCCAGGTGAACAAGCAACCACTGGCCATCACGGTAAACGGCCACGAGCGGCAGATCTTCGTGGCCCCCTATTATTCCCTGCTGGATACTCTGCGCGATGAGTTGCGCTTGACGGGCACCAAGAAGGGGTGTGACGAAGGCGACTGTGGCGCCTGCACTGTCATTCTCGACGGGAAACCCGTCACCTCCTGCCTGGTACTGGCCATGAGCGCCCAGGGCTCCGACGTCACCACGGTCGAAGGCCTGGCTACCCCCGATGCGCTTCACCCCGTCCAGCAGGCCTTCATCGAACGGGGCGGTCTGCAGTGCGGCTACTGCACCCCCGGCCTGATAATGGCCGCCGTCGGCCTGCTCCAGGATAACCCCCGGCCCTCGGCGGAAGAGGTCAAGTTCGCCATCGGCGGCAACCTTTGCCGCTGCACCGGCTACACCAAGGTGGTTGAGGCCATTCTCCTGGCGGCGGACCGGATGGCCTCCCAATGTTAGCGGGACAGCGGGAATGCATTGATTGGTCGGAACTAAACCGTCGTCCCCCTTCCGGCGGGAACCGCCGGGGCCAATAACGGGCCGGCGCCAAGTCTCCGCGATCGCCGCCTCAACAACAGATCTGAAGGAGTTTGAAAAATGGCAACCTTCAAGGTCCTCGAACAGAACAATCCTCGCGTTGATGCCTGGGAGAAGGTTACCGGCCGGGCCACCTACGCCGGCGACGTTTACCTCCCGGGCATGCTGATGTGCAAGACTCTGGGCAGCTCCCGGAGCCACGCCCGGATCGTCAGCATCGATACCTCCCGGGCCCAGGCCCTGCCCGGCGTAAGGGCGGTCATCACCGGCGTCGATTTCCCTGAAATTCGTTTCGGCTCCGGCGCCCTGAAGGACCGCTACATCATGGCCCGGGACAAGGTTTACTACATCGGAGAACCGGTGGCCGCCGTGGCTGCCGAGGACGAAATTACCGCCGAGGAAGCCCTTGCCCTCATCGACGTCCAGTACGAGGACCTCGAGCCTGTGGTGGACCCCCTGACCGCTTTGCGGGCCGGCTCTCCCTCGGTGCACCCCGACCTGGAAAGCTATGAGGGTTACGGGTTCACCATCGAGGGGGGCAACATCTGTACCCTCCTCGACGCCGACCGGGGCGACGTGGAACAGGCTTTCCAGGATGCCGACCACGTCTTCGAAGATACCTTTCGCTCCCAGGGTATTAACCAGGGCTTCCTGGAACCCATGGCCTGCGTTGCCAATGTGGAAGCCAACGGCCGCCTGACCGTCTGGGCTTCAACCCAGGGCCCCTACCAGGTCCGGGCCCAGCTGGCCTCCGTCCTCGACATGCCCCTTTCCAACATCAAGGTCATCCCCATGGAACTGGGCGGCGGCTTCGGCGCCAAGTTACGCTTGGCCTTCGAGGCCTTCCCCTCCCTCCTTTCCATGAAAACCGGCAGCCCCGTCAAGCTCATCAACAACCGCGAAGAGGTCTTCACCCAGAACGGCCCCCGCCATCCCGTTACCAACTATCTCAAGACTGGCGTCAATAAAGACGGGACCATTGTCTCCCGCGAGGCCTACACCATCTTTGATGTTGGCGCCTACCTGGGCGCCGGCCCCAACTCGGGCATTGGTCACGGCCTGGGGGCCTATGACATTCCCAATTTCCGGCTGCGCTCCTACGCCGCCTACACCAACAAGGTTTACGTGGGTTCCTACCGCGCCTCCGGCGTCGCCGACATGACCTTCGCCGTCGAGTCCCACATGGACATGATTGCCCACAACCTGGGGATGGATCCCCTGGACTTTCGGCTGAAGAACGCCATCAAGGAGGGCGACACCGCCGTTAATGGCTCCCGGGTGCCCCGCAACGGTCTGTTCGAGTGCCTGGCGGCCGTCAAGGAACGTTTGGGCTTGCCCAGGGAACTCCCCGAGGGACACGGGGTCGGAATCGCTCTCTGCGAGTGGCGCAGCGGCACCGGACCCTCCACCGCTTCTATCAGCGTTAATGAGGACGGCACCGTCAGCCTCCTGACCGGCTCTGTGGACATTTCCGGCAGCGACACTTCCCTGGCCTCCATCGCCGCCGAGTCCCTCGGCATCGCCATGGACCAGGTCATAGTTGCCAGGCGCGACACCGACCTCGCGCCCTTCACCGGGCCCAGCGGCGGCAGCCGTATCGTTTACAGCCAGGGCAAGGCCGTGGAACTGGCCGCAGAAGACGCCCGCAACAAGCTGCTGGCCCTGGCTGCCGACCGTCTTGGCGTTCCCCAGGACGCCCTGGCCTGTGCCGACGGCAGCGTGTACGTCCAGGACAATCCGCCCCAGTCCCTTACCCTCGGGCAGCTGGCCGCCATGAGCGTCACCTCCCGTTCGGGTCCCATTGTTGGTAATGCCTCGTTGTCCACCCTGCCCTACGCCCCGGTCTTCAGCGCCCAGGCCGCCGAGGTCCAGGTTGACCGGGATACCGGGCAGGTCAAACTTACCCGCTACGTCCAGTGCCAGGATGTGGGAGTGGCCATCAATCCCATGGCCGTGGAGGGCCAGCTGGAAGGCGGCGCCGTCCAGGGCATCGGCCGCGCTCTAACCGAAGACATGCAGTTCGACCCGGAGACCGGCGCCGTGCGCAACCCCTCCTTCGCCTCCTATCTTATGCCACTAGCCCTGGACCTCCCGGAACTGGAGACCCTGTTGGTCCGCGTTCCCTCCGAGGATGGCCCCTTTGGCGCCCGGGCGGTTGCCGAGCCTCCCGGTTTCGGCCCCCCCGCCGCCATCGCCAACGCTATCTACGATGCTGTGGGGGTCAGAATCCGGGAACTGCCCCTGTCCGGAGAGCGCGTCCTCGCGGCCCTGCGGGGAGAAGGCAACGACGTCGCCTACATCGGCGACGAACTCCAGGAACTGAAACGAGCTGAGGGCCTGGCGGTCTGACATCGCCGGCCCCACTTCAAACCGCCGCCCTTTCCGGAAACAGCATCAACAGGTGGCGCTGTCATTCAGGTGGTACACAGCAGGCAGGGGCGGGTCTCAAACCCGCCCTGACTGCATTTCGACCGGTCCGCCGGTGCGTTACCACCTGAAACGGACTGTTTACGCATCAATATCCCCCCTTCATGGGGGAGGGCTAGGGTTCAACCACTTGGAAGTGAAGGGGTGGGGACTCTCCGCCATACCCCAGACAGCCGGTAGCCAGGAATCCTAGCCACGTTTGAGCTGCATGTACCGTAGGCCCTGCCGGATTCCAGCCCGCGCCGGTATAGCGTCTTCCGGGCAACTGTGACTAATCAACTCTGAACAATCACCTTGTAAGGGTCCAGAGTTGGCAGGATTTCCGTGTCAGCCAGCCCCGCGTCATACCGGAGAGCGCCGGCGGGAACCTGCAAAAGACTCATGGCCCGCCGTTCTCTGGGGGGCGGCGTTACACTGTTTCTCCCCATCAATTCAAAGCGGTCGGTCCAGCAGCGGTTTTCCTTCCCTGTCGTGACAATCCTCATCCACCGGCTTCTTTGTCACTGGCGCCCGGTCAACCCCGGTGCGCCCTTCTCCGACCTTTACTTGTCCCATCCTTCCAGGGACCGACCGGCGACTCTCATTTTTCCAGCCCCGCGCGCCGTCCCATGGCAGGCAATCCTCCCCTGAAATTTTCTTCAAGGTGTTGGTCTATCATGCGCGAATTGGCCCTATACCCTTGGCCTTGCTATTGGCAAGGTGTAACCCCCCCATGCCCCACCTCCGTCAAGAGGCAGGAAACGGTCGCCCGCGACCCTGAACCGCCCGCCGCCAGAACCCCTCTATTCCTCTGCCGCCCGCGCCCCCGGCATAAAGTCCGCGTCAGTAAACCCCGCAAAACGGTCCGGCAGAAACTCGCTCATGTCCGAAACCGCTGTCGTGCCGCCGTCTTTTACATAGTCCAGCACTATCTTTCCCGTTATCGGACCCAGGTGTATGCCCTTGGTAGTATGCCCCGTCGCCAGCAATGCTCCCGTCCATCCCGGTACCGGACCGATTATTGGCTTGCTGTCCGGACTCAGGGGGCGCGAGCCGGCCAGTTGTTGCACCAGTTCCGCCCGTTCCAGGTCTGGCAGGACATCCATCGCCCTCTGCAGCAGTTCCAGCCGCGCCGATTCCGTGGGCTGCCGGTCGAACTCCTCTCCCGCAAACAGCTCCCTCTCATCGTAGTCCCGTCCTCCCGTGCTTCCCACGCTGGTCAGGCCGTCCAGCCGGCTGATCATGTGCCCCCGCTTGGGAGAGCTGATCAGCACGGGCAGCGGTTCCCCCGGATAGTTGAGCAGCAGACGCTCCCCCTTCATCGGCCGTACCGGAACGGGAAACTCCAGCCAGGGGGTGAAGGCCCGGCTCCAGGTCCCGGCGGCTACCACCACCGTGTCGCAATGGATGTCGCCCGTGGCAGTCCTGACCCCCGCAACCGTCGCGTCCCTGCTGACCAGACCCGTAACCTGCCGCTGGATTATCCTTGCGCCCTTCAGTTCAGCGCCCCGTCCCAGCGCCAGGTTAAGGCGGTAGCTGTCCAGTTGCGCCGACTCCTCCTCGTAGGCCGCCCCCGCCAGCGAAGCAGCCAGGCGCGGTTCAATGGTATGCACCTCTGCTGCGTCAATCCAGCGCATGCTCACCAGGGGTTGCTGCCACTTCATCATCCCCCGTATCAGCTCGGCCTCCTCCTCGTCCATGGCCAGCCTCAGCGACGGCCTCCGCTGGTAGAGCAGGTCCATACCGGTAGCCTCCTCCAGTTCGGCCACCAGCCCGGGGAATTCGTCGTAGGAAGCCCTCGCCATCTCAAAAGATGGCCCGGGCGAGAACTCGGCGCCCAATAGGCTGAGGGACCCGGTGGCGTGCGCCGATGCGCCGCTCCCAATTGCTTCTCCTTCCAGCAGCGCGACCTTTATGCCTTCCCGGGCCAGGTAATAGGCCACCGAGCAGCCAACCACCCCTGCCCCGACTACAACTACGTCAGCGGTCTCAGCCATTGCCCTGCCCTCCCCTGGAAGTTTCGCCGATTATCCCCACGCCTTAACACCCTGTCAATCAGCGTTCTTTCCTTGCGGGCCCTCGCGTTTAGATGTCCGCTCAAAATTCGCCAGGGTTGGCCCCACAGACCACTTCAACCTGGACTTGCCGAGAGGCCTGAAGACCTTGTCCTCAGCCCGGTTTCGGGGCCGATAGCACGCTTGTATGTTGGAGTTTAGATACTTCGGCGGCGTTTCCCCTGAGCCAGGCAGAAGGGTTCAGGGTGACTGTCAGTTAGGGCTCGATTGTCCTGGCCTTGTTAAGCCTCGACCAGAAACTGAGTATCGTTATACAATCAACTCCCGCTGAAATCCCTTACCTTGCATCCGGAGGCTCCCAGCTTGCCAATTCCTCAATCTTCCCCGTTTGTCATTGCTCTCACCGCCATTGTCTTCTTCGCCCTCGCCGCCTGCGTAGCGGAACCGCCCCCGCCGCCCCCCACACCATTTCCGACCCCGACCTCTGGCGCTGTTTTCCCCACCGCTTCGCCCACTCGTGAGTCCACTTCCGAACCCGTAGTCGTGGCAAGTCCCGTCCCTACGGCCACCGGCGCCGCCCAGCCTTTGGCCGCAACTTCCGCGTCCCCCGTGCCCACGCCTGCGCCCGCGCCGATCGCAACGGAGCATGCTCCTACGCCTGTTCCGCCAGCCACGCCGCCCGCTGGGGAATTGGCTGCCACGCCCGAGCCGCCGCCAGCGACGTCAGTCCCTGACGCTGACCCAGTTGCGGAAGTTGGGCCACTGCCTCCCGTTGCCGAACGGCGTCCGCACAGCTTCACCCACCACGGCATCACAATCGAGGACCCCTGGCACTGGCTACAGGACCAGGACTTCCCCACGGTCGATGATGAGGATGTCCTGGCCTACCTCGAGGCGGAAAACGCCTATTTCGAGGCCAGCATGGCCCCGCAGCAGGGCCTGATAGACACCATCTTCGGGGAAATTGAGGGACGCCAGCCGGCCCAGCTCACCAGCCTCCCTCGCCGTCGCGGGGAATGGTACTACCAGTGGCAGTATGGGGAAGGCAGCCAGTATCGCCAGTGGCTCCGCTGGCCTGCTTCCGATCCCGACGCCAGGGAGGGCCCCACCGCCAACGCCCGGGTCTTCCTGGATGAACCCCAGCTGGCCCAGGGCCTCGAGTATTTTCGCCTGGGCTCTCTGACGGTGAGTAACTCCGGCTCCCTGCTGGCCTACAGCGCCGACACCAACGGCTCCGAGCGCTTCACCCTGACGGTCAAAGACCTGGAAACCGGGGACCTGTTGCCCGACACCATCCTCGGAATTCGAGGTCGCGCCGTCTGGGCCACAGACGATTCATCCTTCTTCTACACCACCACGGACGACAGCGGCCGCCCCTGGCAGGTCCGCCGCCACACCCTGGGACAGCCTGCTGAGGAAGACCCAGTCATCTTCGAAGAACCGGACACGGGGTTTTTCGTGGGTGTCTCCGGGACCGCATCCGGCAAGTACGTCATCATCGGCGCCGGCGACCACGTAACCTCCGAGTTGCGCCTTGTCCCCGCTGACGACCCTTCCGCCGTTCCCATCCTGGTTGCTCCCCGCAGCCCCGGCCACGACTACTCCATCGACCATCAGGGCGACCGTTTCATCATCCTCACCAACGACAATCATCCCAACTTCCGCTTGGCCGTCGCTCCCGAGCAAAACCCCACCCAGGATGCCTGGTCAACCATTTTGCAGGGCTCCGACTCCCTCTACCTTAACCACTTCAGCCTGACGGAAGATGTCATCGCCGTGGAGGAGCGCATTGACGGCCTCGACCAGGTCCGCATCATCAACCGGGCCGGCGAATCTGCCCACATCCGGTTTCCCGAGAAGGCTTACACCGCCTACATAGACTTCGCCCCCGAATTCGATGATCCCACCCTGCGCCTCTCTTACACTTCCATGGTCACCCCTTGGACCACCTACGACTACCACATCCAGTCGGGGGACCTGGAGGTGCGCGAAGTGCAGCAGATCCCCAGCGGCTATGATGGTTCCCGGTACGTCACCCACCGGGAACTGGCCCTCGCCAGGGACGGAGTCCTCGTCCCCGTCTCAATCGTCCGCCACCGGGACACGCCGGTGGATGGCTCCGCGCCCCTCTACATCTACGGCTACGGCGCCTACGGCAGCGCCGTTTCTCCCACCTTTTCCACCGCCAGGCTCTCCCTCCTCGACCGGGGCTTCATCTTCGCCATTGCCCACATCCGCGGTGGCGACGACCTCGGTTTTCACTGGTACGAAGCCGGCAAGCTCTTCCAGCGCGTCAACACCTTCAACGACTTCGTGGACGTGGCCCGCCACCTGGTCAGCGAGGGCTACGGGTCAGAGGGGCGAATCGCCATATCCGGCGGCAGCGCCGGAGGCACCCTTATGGGGGCTGTCGTAAATCAGGCCCCCGAACTCTGGGGCGTCATGGTAACCCAGGTCCCCTTCGTCGATGTTCTCAACACCATGCTCAACGAAGACCTGCCCCTCACCCCGCTGGAGTGGCCCGAGTGGGGCAATCCCATCCAGGACCCGGCCGCCTTCGACTACATCCGGTCCTACTCGCCCTACGACCAGCTGAAACCCGGTCCCTATCCCCCCATAATGGTCACCGCCGGCCTCAACGACACCCGCGTGACCTACTGGGAACCGGCCAAGTACGTCGCCAGGCTCCGGACCCTCAAAACCGACGACAACCTGCTCCTTCTCAAGACCGATATGGGCTCCGGGCATGGCGGCAGGTCGGGCAGGTTCGCCCGCTGGTACGAAATCGCCGAGGAATACGCCTTCATCCTGTCCAGCCTGGGCATTACCGAGTAGTTGCGCGGCGGCCTTTATCTGCATATCATCGCCTCACGACAATCAGGAGGTCCCATGGATATCACCAGCAGTATCGGCCAATACCTCGCCAACGCCGCAATCGAGGACTTCCCACCCGACGCCGTGGAGGCCGCCATGGGGGCCATCATAGACTGCCTGGCCTGCATGCTCGCCGGCAGCCGCGAAGAGCTGGCCGACATCCTCCACCGCTACGTGGCCGCCGAAAGCTCTGCCCCCGTTGCCACCGTGGTGGGTCGGGGTTTCCGGACTTCCGCCGCCAATGCCGCTCTCGTAAACGGCGCCATGGCCCACGCCCTCGACTACGACGACATCACCCAGGTCACCAAAACCCACCCCACTGCCGTCTTGCTGCCCGCCGCCTTCGCAGCCGCCGAGGCTTCCGGCGCCTCCGGCCGCGATATGCTGCTGGGCTACATGGCCGGCTTCCAGGTAGCCTGCGCCGTCGGCGAGTCCCTGGGCGAGGCCTACTACGATGACCTGGGCTGGCACCCCACCGGGCCCCTTGGCGCCATTGGCGCGGCCGCCGCCGCCACCAAGCTGATGGGTCTGGCCCCGGGCCAGGCCGCTATGGCCATCTCCATGGGCGCCTCCCAGGCTTCGGGCCTCCGTCAGAACTTTGGCACCATGACCAAGCCCTTCCACGCCGGCGACGCCGCCCGTGCCGGGGTGGTTTCCGCCCTGCTCGTGCGCGACGGCTTCACCGCCAGCCCCGACGCCCTGGAGGGTCGCTTCGGCTTCATCCGAGCCTTCTCCGGCGGCCGCGACTTCGACGCCGGACAGGTGATGCGAAACCTGGAGAACAAGTGCTACCTGGTGGAGTCGGGTATCGAGGTAAAGAAGTATCCTTGCTGTGGCAGTGCCCACCTCGCCCTCGACGCCACCTTCGACCTCCTCTCCCAGGGCTCCATTGACCCCGATGCCGTGGAGAGAATCGAGGTGATGGTGGACTTCGACCCTCCCCGCTCTCTCATTCACTCCCGCCCGCTGTCGTCCCTGGAAGGCAAGTTCAGCATGCAGTACTGCCTCGCCGCCGCCCTCCTCGACCGCCGCGTGGGCCTGGACTCCTTCGACGACAACCAGGTCCTCCGCCCCGCCGCCCAGTCCCTCATCCCCCGCATAGATATGCGCCGCTTCCCCGGCAACGAGGGCAAGCCAAGCTGGACCGAGGGTTGCAACGAGGTCGGTGTGTATCTGAAGGACGGCACAGTCCTCCGGCAGCAGGCCCGCCGCGCCAGTTCCGGCGCCCTCCGCGGTGTGACCATGGACGACATCCGCGCTAAATTCCGCGACTGCGCCTCCCTCCGCCTCTCCGAACCCACGGCCGCGGACGTACTCACACGCCTCGACTCACTCGAGCGCCCCGAACCCATCGCCGACCTTGCCAGCCTGCTCCGCTGCTGAATCCCCAACCCGCCCAAAATAGAAACCCCGACCCCATCGCCTGGGCGAGCCGGGCTCGGGGTAGTCAAGAAAATCCCTTCCCCCTCGACGGGGTAAGGCCGGCCCTGTGCAAAAAGTCCCTGATTCTCAAGACTTATTGCTCAAACGTATCTGTATCCCCCTTCATTCACCTGCCGCCGTAGTTTCTGTTGTCTCTGGAAGCTGGGTAATTATCTGGGGGGATTCCGTCAGATATATCGCCAATGCCAGTCCACCCAAAAAGGCTATGATCAGGCCAATGCGAATCCAGCCTCGTCTCCGGAACCCTTTGTCCTGATTTCTGCCCATTTCCCTTCCTTCTCTCTCAATCGCCGTTGCCAGCGCTTCCTGCTCCCCGGCCAGCGCACGGGCTTCATGGGGCAGGATGTTTACGACAGACCTGCGAGGGCTTGCGCAAAAGGACCCTGATTCTCAAGACCTTTTGCACAACCGACTGACTATTTGCTCAAGAGGGGCCTCTTGCGCAAAGCGTAGGAACGCCAGGACGGGGGAGGGCCCTCCGGCCAACAAGCCAGCCAGGAGACGCCACCTCCGCCGAGGGCAGGCCACAATGGGGCGACCCCGCCCGGTCACCCGCTGGCGAACACCTCGTTGGCAATATCCATCGCCCCTCGGGCAAAGGGTATTCCCGCATACAGCGTAATGTGACCAAACACCTCAATCACCTGGTCCCTGGTCAGCCCGATATTCAACGCGCCGCGAACGTGACTCCGCAGCGGGCCTTCCCGTCCCAGCGCCGCCAGGCAGGTCATCGTGCAGATGCACCGGCTGGTCGGGTCCAGCCCTGGCCGGGTCCACGTCGCCCCCCAGTAGTATTCCCCGGTGGTCCGACCCAGTTCCCTCTCAGCGTCCGTAGGCGGCGCCGGCCGCGACGCGCCCCCCGTTCCCATGTAGTTTCGCCGGTACTCTTCCCCTCGCTGGAACAGGCTGTCCGGGTCCTCGTTGGCGTCGTGGATGCGGGCCGGCGTGAAATCAATTCCCCGCTCCTCGAAAACCTGCTTGCATATCGAAAGCGCCTGGATTCCCGCCGGCGCTCCGCTGTACCACGTATCGTGAATTATCAGCTCCACAATCTGCTCCGGCGTCAGCCCGATGTTCAGCGCATTGCCCAGGTGCCGCTTCAGCTGCACTTCCCGGTTGGTGACCACAAGGCAAGAGAGCGTGATCATCTCCCGCTGTACCGGTGTCAGCGCCGGCCTGCGCCAGATGGTCCCGAACAGCGCCTCGCCTAGTATCCTCTCCAGGTCCGGAGCAATTTCCCAGGCTCCCGGCGCCGATCCCCCGGTAATTTCCCCGCCGCCGAACATCCTGCGGGTTTCCCGGCCTCGTTCGTAACGATCGTCCAGTTCACTCATACCTTTCCTCTCCCGGTTTCCTTTCCCTCTTCCAGGGTGCCGTCAGTTTAAGGTCGCCAACCACCCCCCGCAACTTCCACTAGCGTCGCCATCCAGGTGGTTTATACCAGGCGGGGGCGGATTTCAAACTCGCCCTGCCTGCAGCCCGACCCTTCTTCCTGTGCCATGCCGTCTGCGTTGGAATTCAACCCCACTTTCCCTCACGAAAGGTCAGCCCCCTCGCATTCCAACATCCCCTCAAATTCCCCAATGTCTGCTGCTTGGAGGTCATGCCACCACGAGCATTGTCATGTCATCCTGAGCCAAGCCGAAGGATCTAAATCCCTTCTCCCCAAACCCCCGAGGCAGGAACCTCACCTGACCGTAAAACAAGGGAAAGACGGCATCCGGAATGGTTTGGGGCAACCAAAAGACCAACTTCCCCTCGACGAAGCAAAGCGGTGATGGAGGAAATTCCCCGCTCGGCCCCGCCACCCCCCCAATGCAAAACTACGAAATACGGGTGGGAAAAACGTCCAAGACAAAAAATCATCCCCCTCCCAGCCTGCGGGAAGGGGAAGGAGATGAGACCCTCCCGTTGAATTGACAGCCTCATCAGGACATAATACCCACCACCCAGGCCGGTCAGCTTCCTGTCCCTCACCGGGCCAGTCCCTTCCGGCCAGCCAATTTACCGCTGTTGACGGGGTTGAAACCCCGGGGAGGTTGCAATGAAATACGACGTGGTTATCGTAGGAGCGGGTTCCGCCGGCTGCGTCCTGGCCTCGCGTCTTACCGAGGACCCCGGCCGCACCGTGCTGCTGCTGGAGGCCGGCCCCGACTATCCCGAATTTGAGCAGTATCCCAACGACCTCAAGTACGGCTACAACCAGGTCGCCTCCGCCGTGGGCGCTCCCCATAACTGGTCCTTCACCGGCATCGCCACTCCCGAGCAGGGCAACTCCATGCCGGTCCCCCGCGGCCGCGTGGTGGGCGGTTCCAGCGCCATCAACGGCCAGGTCCTCCTGCGCGGTGTCCCCGAGGACTACGACAACTGGGCCTCCTGGGGCAACGACGAGTGGTCATTCGAGAAAACCCTCCCCTACTTCCGCAAGCTGGAAACCGACACCGATATCCACGACGATTTCCACGGCTTCGACGGTCCCATCCCGGTGCGCCGCCACAAGGAGGAGACCTGGCTCCCCGCCCAGCAGGCCTTCTACCAGGCTTGCCGCGCCGAGGGCTATCCCCACGACCCCGATATGAACAACCCCGACTCCTGGGGCGTCGGGCCCATCCCCATGAACAACCCAGACGGCATCCGGATGAGCACCTCCCTCACCTACCTGAACCCGGTGCGCCACCGCCTGAATCTGACCGTCCGGTCTGGCGTCACCGCCCACCGTCTCATCTTCGACGGCCATCGGGCCATTGGCGTCCAGGTCGAGAGCGGTGGCGATGTGTTCGTAGTTGAGGGCGACGAGATTATCTGCAGCGGCGGCGCTGTCGGCTCTCCCCAGCTCCTCTTGCTTTCCGGAATCGGGCCCGCCGACCACCTCCGGGAAATGGGAATTCCCATGCGCCACGAGCTGTCCGGCGTAGGCCAGAACCTCCGCGACCACCCCAATGTCCGCATCCCCGTTCGTGTCAGCGACGACTTCCCCCTGGATCCGGAAGCTCCCCGGACCCAGCTGGCGCTCCGCTACACCGCCGACGGTTCCGACGATCGTAACGACATGCAGATTCTGCAGTCATCCTTCTCTTCCCCCATGGGCGGCGACCCCCTGGAGGGCGAGGGAATCCGGTTTACCTGCATCATTGAGTTGGCCCTGGGCGCCGGCGAGTTGAAGCTGGCTTCCACCGACCCTTACGAGCAGCCCGTCCTGGACTACCGTTACCTGGAGGAACCCTGGGACCGGGAGAGAATGCGCGAGGGCGTACGCCTGTGCCTGAAGCTCCTGGAGGGGGAGGAATACCGGAAGTTCGTCGAGGAATGCATCAGCCCCACCGTAGAGGAGCTCGCCTCCGACGATGCCCTGGACCAGTGGATGTTGCGAAACGTCACCACCACCCAGCACATATCCGGGACCTGCAAGATGGGCCCTGTTTCCGACGGGATGGCGGTGGTGGACCAGTATTGCCGCGTCCACGGCCTCGAAGGCCTCCGCGTGGTGGATGTCTCGGTCCTTCCCGACTGTGTCCGAGCCAACACCAACGCTACCACCATTATGATTGCCGAACGAGTAGCCGACTGGATGCGCCAGCCTCAGTAAACCCCACCCTCTTCCCCCTCGACGGGGTCCCGAATTCGTAGGGGCAGCCCTTGTGGCTGCCCTGGTCTCGCGCACGAAGCCACCTGAATTGGAACGCTACCGCTCATCCCCCCGACGGTGGAAAGTCGGGGCGGGAATGACCCCCGCCGACCGCCCCTATCGGGGCATATGGGTTTCAATCCACTGCCGCTCCGCTTCATCATCGTCGAAGTAGATGAAGCGGTGAAACATCTTCGGCTGCTCCCGGGTCCTCCGCAAGTCTTCCCTGAAGGCCCGCGTCCCTGGGGCGTCCGCCTTCAGCGAGGCCGGGTCAATCACCACGCCATACTCCGAACGGGCCGCCTCCAGCGTCACAAACCCGCCCCGGACATCCTTCTCCACGAGGCTGACCTCCCGTTCCAGCGGGTCGCCCCAGCCCCCGCCTCCGGCGGTTAACAGCCGGACCAGGTCGCCCGCCACCCAGCGGTTGTCGTCGGAGAAGGGTCGGATGTCCCGCTCATCCGATTGCCCCGGGTTCAGTATCACCCGGGATGTGCCCCCGGCCTTCCCGCCGGCCAGTCCCCAGGCCGGAAAGCGGTGGTTCTCCACCCGCAGCCCGAAGGTCCCCTCCGGGGCGAGCAGCCGCACGTCCCGTATGATGCCGCAGCCGCCCCGGTACTTGCCGGGCCCCCCTGAGTCGGGGTTGATGGCGTACCGCTCCATCCGCAGCGGGTACTCCATGTCCATGAACTCCGCCGGGTAGTTCTCGTTGTGACGGCTGTAAACGGCGTCAATGCCATCGGCCTGCGGGCGCCCGCCGTGCCCCACTGCTATGCCGTCGGTGCACAGCAGCCACTCGCCGCTCTCGGCGTCCCTCATGCGCCAGTAGGCAATGACGTACACCGCCATCGCCGCCATGGCATCGCCTCCGTTGGCTCTGGCCACCACTGCCCGAACCGCGTTCTTCAGCTTGGTGAACGTGTGGGCGCGACACCCCAGCGCTGCCGGCCACTGGGGCTGCAGAATGCTCCCCGGTCGCAGCTTTACATCGTCAACGGCGGCCATCAGGCCCTGGTTCATAGTCAGCGATGAATCGTACTGGTGGAAGTGTTGCCCGAAGTACGCCCCCAGCGTGCCGTTGCTGGCAATGAAGTTGATAGACCCGGGCGTCTGGTCGTCGCTGCCCGTCGCGTCCAGGACAATGTCGTCGCCGGTCCGGCTCAGCTCCAGCCGGAAGGAGTGCCACTCATCGCCCACTCCGTCATTGTCCAGGTAGTCCCGCGTGGAGTATGTCCCCTCCGGAATCATCTCCCGGGTCTTCCGCCGGATGAACTCGGCGGTCTCCTGCTGGTCCTGGCGAATGGCGGCCAGTGTGGTCTCCTTGCCGAACCGCCCGAAGATCTCCAGCATCCGCTCTTCCGCCCGCTGCGCCGCGGCCATCAGGGCTCTGGAGTCCCCTTCAAGCAGGTCCGGATAGCGGGAGTTGCGCAGGATGATCCGGTAGGCCTCATCGTTCAGCTTGCCCTGGTCCACAATCCTGATGGGCGGCACCAGCGTCCCGTCATGGAAGATCTCCGTGTTGGCCGGCCCAATACTCCCCGGTCTCGACCCGCCCAGGTCCCAGAAATGGGCAAAGGAGTGGCAGTAGGCCACCAGTTCGCCCTCAAAGAAGACGGGAGTAATGAACACCATGTCCGGCGTATGGCTGATACTGCCTCCAGATATGTACGGGTCGTTGTACCAGTACACGTCTCCCGCATGCATGGACTCGGGCGGGTAGTGGCTCCATACACACCCCATAATGTCGCTGCCCAGGGTCTCCCCGTAGATTTCCTGGCCAAGGCTGTCCAGGAAGCTCACCGTATAGTCCTTCTTCTCCCGAATGAAGGCTGACATGGCCGTCCTTTCGATGATCAGCTCGCACTCCAGCCGGGCCGAACGCAGCGACCCGCGCACCAGCTGCAGGGTAATCGGGTCAACCCCTGCCGGCTTGCCTCCGTCCCTCTTCATCCCCGGGTTGGTCGTCATCCTGTCCTCCCTCCTGCGCTAGACCGGCCGCATGATGCAGTTGCCGAACTCGTCAATCCGTGCCCTCCAGCCCGGTTCAATTACTACGGTAGAATCAGAGTTCTCCAGGATAGCTGGGCCCTCTATAGCGGAGCCTGGAGCCAGCAGGTCTCGCAGGTAGATGTTGCAGGCCACGAACCCGCCTGCCTCATCAAAGAAGACCTGGCGCTGTCCCTGCAGGGCATCCGGATGTCCCGTCAGGTCGGGGGAGTGGGCGGCCCTGCCGGCGGACTCCAGGTGACCCCTGGCAGTAACCCGCAGCGTAACAAGCTCCACCGGCTGGTCCAGGGAAAACCCGAACAGCCGGTGGTGTTCCTGGTGAAAGCGTTGGATGGTGGCGTCCAGCGAGTCCCCGTCCACCCTGCTTCCGGCCAGTTCTACGGTAACCTCGAATCCCTGGTGGGCGTATCGCAGGTCGGCAGACCTGGTCAGCTCCTGCCGGTCCGTCGGTACCGCTTCCGAATCCAGCCAGTTGGTTGCTTCCGCTCCCAGGTCCTCGTAGATGCTCTGCATCCCCCCAATGTCGTAGTCCGGTGGCTTCTGAATGGAAGTCCTGGCGTAGTCATTCTTGAAGTCGGACACCAGCAACCCGTACGCCGAGGCGACTCCCGGATTGGGTGGAGCGATGACCGTGGTCATTCCCAGCAGGCGCGCCACGGCGACGGCGTGCATCGGTCCCGCGCCGCCGAAGGCCACCAGGGCAAAGTCCCTGGGATCGTACCCCCGCTCCACGCTGACGTTTCGTATGGCCCCCACCATGTTGTTGTTGACTATCTGGAGAATGCCCTGGGCGGCGTGGTTCACGTCCAGCCCCAGGGGAGCGGCAATCCTGTTCCGGATGGACTCCCGCGCTGCTTCGGAGTCCAGCGTCAGGGTCCCGCCCGCGATCTTCTTGTCAATGCGTCCCAGCGCCAGGTTGGCGTCGGTCACCGTTGGCTCGGTCCCGCCCGTGCCGTAACAGACCGGACCGGGCGCTGCACCGGCGCTGCGGGGCCCCACGCTGAGATTGCCAGCGGCAGTCAGCCAGGCAACGCTGCCCCCGCCCGCCCCGATGGTGGCGATATCCAGCATGGGCAGCTGTACCGGCCAGGCTCCCAGCTGCGCGTTCAAGGTTGTCGTTGGGGTGCGGCCGCTTACCAGCGAAACGTCTGTACTGGTGCCTCCCATATCAAAGGAAATACAGTCTGGGACTCCGGTCTTGCCGGCGACGTCAATTGCCGCCATAACCCCGGCCGCAGGGCCGGAAAGAGCGGTATGCACCGGCTGCCGGGCGGCGGTGTCCGTGCCGATAACACCCCCGTTGGACTTCATAATCAACAGGGGAGCGTTTATCCCCATCCCCCGTAATTCTCGGTCCAGGTTCTCAATGTAGTAGCTGACCCGGGGCATCACATAGGCATTGAGGACGGTGGTTATCGTCCTCTCGTACTCACGGAACACGGGCAATACGTCGGAGGACAAGGAAAGATGGGCCCCGGGGAACGCCTCACTCACCAGCTCTCTAACCCGCTGCTCATGCTCCGGGTTTGCGTAGGAGTGGGTCAGCGCTATGGCTATCGATGCAATGCCTTCGTCGCGGAAATGGGCTGCAGCCCCAATCACGGCCTCTTCGTCGAGGGCCCTGACAACGGTTCCGTCATATGCGGTGCGCTCCGGTATCTCCAGCACTCTCTCCGGCGGTACCGGACGTTCCGGCTTAACCCACACGTGGGGGTTGGCCATTCTCGCCATGTTGTGACGCCCTATCTCCAGGACATACTTGAACCCCTCCGATACCAGGACGCCCACATCCGTGCCCTTCTCCTCCAGTATGGCGTTGGTGGCTATGGTTGTGCCGTGATAGATGCGTTGTACCTGGGAGCAGGTCACCCCCTCCTCTTCCAGCAGGCTGGAAACGCCGGAAACAAAGCCGCGGGAAGGATCGTCGGGAGTGGACGGAGTCTTGAGCAGACGGCAGTGTCCCGTGGACAAATTCAACAGGACAATGTCGGTAAAGGTACCCCCTACATCGATTCCCAGGGCAAAGTCATCCATATTCCTGCCTTTGGAGAAACTTCGGGTTGATGTCATGGTGTAACTTCCGGTGGTTATACCATCCCATGTGTCAGCCCGACAACCTCTCCCCAACTGTTCCACCGGGTCTTTCGCTTATCCCCTCCCCCCTCAACTCGGTCCCCGCATTCGTAGGGGCAGCCCTTGGGGCTGCCCTGGCCTCGCGCACGAGACCACCTGAATTGGACGCTACCGCTCATTCCCTCCCCCTCGACAGGGGAAGGGATCATCGAATGGCCCTGGGAAAACCTCGCTATACATAGGCATTTTGATTTAGTCCGTGGTACAGTGGAAACAAGGTTTGTCAACTGGCCAGGCGCCGGGTTACTGGCGCTGGGGTGCCCCTTTGCACCGAATACTCCTGTCTGACCAGTCACTTCCATCCGGAGTCCCAATCTATGAGAAGTGCAAATCGGCCGCTGCCCTCCCCCTTTCCCGAAGGCTGGTATTTCGTCGCCAGCCGCAAGGCGGTCCAAAGAGCCGGCCTCCTCCAAAAGACCTGGATGGGTGAAAGCATCGTTGCCTGGTGCGACCAGGAGGGCAATGTTTGCGTGGCCGAGGCTGTTTGTCCCCACCTGGGTTCCGACCTGGGTCCGGAGACGGGTGGCCGGGTTTGCGACGGCAGGCTGGTATGTCCTTTCCACGGCTTCGAGTACGATACCACGGGGCAGTGTGTCGCTACTCCCTATGCGGTTCCTCCTAGGAATGCCAGGCTGGGGGTATTTGAAACTCGTGACATCGCCGGCCTGATTTTCGCCTGGTGGGGCATTGAGGGACGTGAGCCCCAGTGGGAACTGCCGCGTCAAGAGCCCGACCAGGCCGGGTGGACGGGCCTGGAAATAAACACGCTGAGATTTCCCGGCCATCCCCAGGAAACCACGGAAAATTCAGTGGATTTGGCTCACCTGCGGTACGTGCACGGCTATGACAGCGTGGCGCGGGTGGGCTCTGTCTCCGTTGACGGACCGCTGCTGGTAAGTGACTTTGATTTCAAGACCCGCCGCACCGTGGGCAAATTCATCCCGGTTACTATGGACATTTCCGCCAGTACCCGGATTTTCGGTCTGGGCTATTCCTATGTGGAAATACGGGAACACTCCATTGGGATGAATATGCGGCTCTGGGTAATGGCCACGCCCGTGGATGGAACGCTCATTGACATGTCGCTGGCTTCGCAGGTGGAGGAGATTCGACAGACCCGTCGGCGAGCTTCCGCCCTGGGGTTGCTTCCCGTCAGAATGCGTGCGCCCCTGGTCAACAAGTTTGTCGCCGCCATGCAAAAGCATGATGTCTTGCAGGATGTGGTTATCTGGCGTCGCAAGCAGTACCGGTCCCGTCCGCGCCTGTGCCGGTCCGATGGTGAAATAATGCCTTTCCGGGCCTATTGCGCCCAGTTCTATCCCAGCCCGGTTGAGGCCGTGGACGAGGCTCCGGCAGCAGAGGAAATCTCCACGGTTTAGGGCCTGCTTTCATTGCGGGCCAAACGCTCTTGCCTCCGCAATCAAATGGACCGGCCGGCCGAGCACGAGTACGAGAAGATTGGGGCCCGGGTGACCGGCTCTCCTACCAACGGGCAGCATTGGCCGCAGTGGGCTTTTCTCTGGATGCAGGCAGCGTATGTATATGAGACGCGCGGGCGAAAGGCAGAATTCTCCCATCCTTATAGGGTGAGTTGTCCCTCCGAAAGGTAGTTGCATGAACAAGGTTCTAGGTTGGCTAAGTTGGCTGGTTACGGCAAGGCCCTTCGTAACAATTCTAATTCTCCTCCTGATCACCGTGCTTCTGGGCGCTGGCGCCACCCAAAGGGTTCCTCCTCCCGACACGGCGGCGACCCTTCCGCAGGGGAGCGCCGTCGCACTGGCATTGCAGGAGATTAAGCAGAGTTTCCGCGAGTCCGGCGAGGCCAGCGTTGTAACCCTGCTGTTCCGGGGCAATGCCCTGACGCCGGAAGGGCTGGCCCAGATGGACTCGCTGATCAACAAAGTGCTCTCAGACCCCGACGCGCAGGCCCTGCTCGCTCCCGTCAATCCGGTGGTCGCTCCCTCGGACCTTTACAAGGTCTTGCTTCAGACAGGAAGCTTCGAAAGTGTCACTCAGGCTGATATCGACGCAGCCCAGGGCCCTCCCGAAATTATGGGCGCCCTGGCTGCCCTGACGGGCATAGATACGGATGGCACAACCCCCGTCTCCATCGCCACAATCCGCCTGCAGGACACGGGCGACGAGCGACTGGCAACTGTCGAAAGAAATATCGATCAACTGGTTCGTGGCAGCCAGGGCCCGTTAACGGTCAGCACCGTTTCCCCGGTGATCATTGAGGACGCATACAAGAAGGCCACCGAGGAAGGTATGGCGCCTCTGGTGGGGCTGGCCTTCCTCTTGATTGCGGCGCTGATCCTGCTGTTCATGCGCACTATCTCAGATCTGCTGCTTACCCTGGCCGGCCTGCTGATGTCCATAGTCTGGATTGTCGGAGCCGAGGGCTGGCTGGGGCCCAAAGCGCTGGGCCTGACTGGGCCGCCCAATTCCCTCACCACAATGGTGCCCATCATCGTGATTGGTCTCACGGTGGACTACGCCATCCAGATTGTCTCTCACTATCGAGAGCAGCGTAACTCCGGTGAGTCGGTGGTGCAGTCTGTTCGCCTGGGACTGAGAAACGTAACCGTTCCCCTGGTGCTGGCTGCCGTCACGACAATAGTGAGCATGCTGGCCAACCTGTTCTCCCCCATAGAAATTGTTGGTGATTTCGGAATAATTGCCGGGTTGGGCGTTGGCATGAGCCTGGTCGTGATGTTGACCCTGATCCCCGCCGGACGAACCATCATAGATCGTAGAAGGGAGAGGCGAGGGACACTGAAGCCTCCCAATCCCATTGCCAATGCGCTGCCCGGTATTGGAAAGCTCGCAGAACTATTGGGGAGGAGCATAACCCGCGCCCCGGGCCCATATCTGGGTGGAGTGCTCTTGTTGACGGCTGGCCTGGGCTACGCCGCCACGGGCCTGGAGTCCGAATTCAGTATTCGCGATATTCTTCCCAGGAACGGCGAGTTGCTCCGGGATATGGACAGCCTGGACGCGGCCGTCGGCGGCTCTACTGAGATGGCCACAGTCCTGTTGAAGGCAGAGATCACCGAAACCCGGACGCTCCTGAACCTTCAGGACTTTACCTCTGCCTTTGAAGACGAACGGCAGCGGCCTCAAGCGGCGGCGGGTCCCATCCATTCGTCCTTTGACTTGCTGGCGCACGACTGGACCCAGGATAGTGGCCTGCCGGGAGACAAGTACGCCCCCGAACTTGAGGCCCTTTTCCACCAGGCTTCAGCGTCGGTTCAGCTGGACCCCGTCTTGATGCAGCAATTTGTGGATAAACTGGAGGCCCTGGATCCCGAGTTCCGGAGGATTGTGGTCAACAATCCCGAAGGCGTCGATACATTGCTGCTGCAATTCCCGACCTTCTCGGGAGAACCCTCCAGGACAAAAGTCCTCCAGGAGGAGCTGGAGGGTTTGTGGTTTGGCAGAGACGAGGACTTGACGGCCACCTCCGGAAGCATTATCTCCGTCACCGTCACCGACGCAATTACCGAACGCCAGACCGAGGCGATTACCACTACCATCATTGCGGCCCTGGCGGTTCTGGCAATTTTCTTCTGGATTACACTGCGCCAGCCGGCCCTGGCCGTAATCGCGGTAGGGCCGATCGTCCTGGTGCTTATCGCCGTGTTGGGAACAATGGCGTTGCTGGGCATTCCCTATACGATCATAACTTCAATCATCACGGCGCTATCCATTGGCATCGGTGTTGATTACACCATCCATATGATCCATCGCTACCGGGAAGAATACTCGCACACTCGCGACCCCGAGCGGGCGGCGGTCCGGACACTGGGTACGACAGGCTCAGCCCTGCTGGGCTCAGCGCTTACTACGGCGTTGGGACTTGGCGTCCTGGTGGCGTCTCCGCTGGCTGCCTCACAGCAGTTTGGCTTCACCGCGGCGATAACCATCGCCTACTCGTTGCTGGTCTCCATCATCGTGGTGCCAGCCGCCATGACCTTCTGGGGCGCCTATCAGAACATGCGGCTGCGCTCCATGGTTCAGCGCTGGTCAGACGAGCTGGACATGCATATCGAAGCCGTGCACGCCCGCCACGAGGAGGAGAATCAGGGGGCCTGAACTGCTGCGCGGCCACTCCGGCCCTGTTCCCAAAGGGCAGGAATCCGGGCGGCTAATGCGGCGCCATGAATAGAGGTCCCGGGCTTGGCCTTCTCGGCTAAACCCGGGACCTTTTTATACGACGGTGGCAAGGTGGAGACAGACCGCAGGCGGCGATGCTCAGAATTTCAGCTCGTGCCTCTTCTCGGCGATCAGGAATTTCAGCTTCTTGTTCGGTTTCATCGATGGTATTGGGCTGTACTTGAGCTTGTAATCGTTCGGAGAGACCTTGATGTTGAAGTAATGGGCCACCATCAAAACGTTCAACGCCAACTGCAACTCCATCCACCTCGAGCCAAGGCAGGTATGAGTGCCCAGTCCGTAGGGCGCATATCCGGGGCTGAGATGTTCGTTTCGGGGTGGCAGGTACCGGTCAATGTCAAACTTGGTAGGCTCGGGAAAAACATCCTCCATAAAATGGGAGGCTGTCTGGGCAATGTACAAGCGTGTCCCCACCGGCAGTTCAAAGTCCTCAACCACGCAGGAGTTCATCACGTTGCGGATGGACACGGGAACGATGGGGTACATCCGCAGGCACTCCATCAGAAAGCGGTGTGTGACGTCGATGGTTGAAGGATTCAGGTCGTCTCCGCTGGGGTCTCCATTCGCAAACAGGGCGTCAGCCTCGGCCTGAATCCTTTCATATAGTTCAGGTTGAGAGGCCATGGCGTACAGCGTAAAGCTGAATGCGTCCCCCAGGTACACGCTGGCAATCAGTGCCGCAGCCAGGGCAAATCGCAGGTTCGACTCTGGCACAAACTGGGGATCGCTGGCATGAAGGCTCAGAATGTCGTCGGCCAGGTCCCTGGGGCTGTCCGCCCGCTGGGCAGGGGTGTGTACCCCTTGCACGCGATCAAGAAGAACATCCACGGTCTTGGCTCGCCGACGCATTCCCGGTGTCTTCAGCATGAATTTGGGAAGCGCCTTTATCACATGGGTGACCAGAGCCCTTTCCTTGTATATTGATAAGTCGTCAAAGATGTCCTGTGATTCAACGCTGACGAAGAGGCGCGAGAGCTGGGCATTGATCATCTGCCGGCAAAGATTCCTGGCGGGATAGGACTCCCCTGTCTCCCATTCGGACATAAACTTCCTGGCCTGGAAATAGACCTGGTCCAGTTGGCCCGCCAGTCTGCCTCGGGAATAGGCGGCTGAAAGGGACTTCCGAAGCCGGAAATGGTCTGCGCCGTCCAGCGAAGGCAAGACTCCGCTGGCCCCATAGACCCTTTCGAAATCGCTGAAGTAGTCCTTGGTTCTCAGGTACATACGGCCGCGACGGTGCACCCACTGGTTGGCGTCGGGCCCGGCGATGAAAATCATCGGTTTGGAGAAGGGAGGCCTAATTTGAAAGACCGGACCGTACTCCTTCGCCAGGTCCGCCAGCAGCGCCGGAACGTTTCCGTCCCGCAAGTGAGGATTGAGGATAAGTCTGCCCAGAGACACTGTTGGAATCCTCTTGGCCAGCGCCGACCGCCTGAACAGCGCCCCGGCAATGTTCTGGGAAACTGCAGCGGCGATGGAGCGACCGATCAAGTCCAGGTTGCAGAGAAAGGCAATGCGCTCCTCCGCCTCATCGTCCAGCTGGAACATAAACCGGAATACATCGCAAGCATTTACCAGGCATATTATGATGCTGTCCCTGGGGTCAGGGATTTCGTTGTTGAAGATTGCATTGCTGATTCGCGTCTTCACAAACTGGAACCCGGAAACGTCGGAAAGGCCGGCAAACAAGTCGGCGCTGCCGGGGTTTCGGGCCATGGTCCAAAACTCCCCGTCGTGGTACTCGAGAATCCTCATTTCGACCAACCTGTCAAGCGTCAGGTCGATTACATGCTCTGCCTGGGGAGCGAGCCGCTCTATCCAGTACTGGGCGTTTCGCCGGGTTGGTTCGTTCGCTATTTCCTTCAGGGTATTGTCCAGGGCGGGATTGCCGGTCTCGGTCTGGTCCAGCAGGAACAGTGACGTCATGTCAGTGTCTATGCGGGACTGCAGGGAAAGTTCGGCCAGCACGGCGCCAATGATGGCGCAGTTCAAGTCCCATCCTGGCACCTGGTGAAAGTACCCGTTCTCTTCATTCAGGAGCGTCAGAACGAGCTCTTCCGGCAGGCCCAGCGGATAAGTGGTGACATTTGCTTCTGTTGTAGTCATAGCTGCCGGCACTCTTGACAAACGATTTGGATCGGCGGTTTGAGTTAACGTTTTGTGATATTCAGTATAACTTTAAGGCCAATTTACGGGCAAGTTGAACGAAACAGGAGTAAGGGCCAAAGTTGATATTCACGGAGGCCTGAGACTCGTCATTTCGGCGCAGGCCGGCATCCAGCAAGGCTGACAGTGAACTCAGGCCAAGGGCCGCAAGGAATCCTGGATGCCGGCGAAAGCCGGCAGGACGGTGCTGGCTGGCCTGAAAATCCCATAAACTCTGAACAGTTGCAAAGAGAATGGTGCCCTCTGTTCTTGTCCACGGGGTACCCGCCTCTCTGGCCGGGATATGTCGCATTGTCGGCAATAGTCGTCCTGTATTTCAGGTAGATTGCCCTGTTTGAATTAGCAGCTTTGGCTATGCTTCGCTGCCTTCACACCTCTTCATTGATGGTATGCTGTTTGCCATACTGGAAACTTGCTTCCACCTACCAGCGAGGTTAACCATGGCGGAAATCTATACCCTGGGCGCCGGAACTCCCACGCCCACTCCCACGCGCTTCGGAAGCTCGCACGTGCTCAAACTTGAAGGACAGCTGTTGATGTTCGACTGCGGGCCGGCCACTACGCATAAATTGGTCAAGGCAGGTCTGTTTCCCACCCAGGTGGACTATCTGTTCTTCACCCACCACCATTTTGACCACGATATTGATTATCCTTGCTTCCTTCTATGTCGCTGGGACCAGAGCGTAGGCAAGGAAAACAAGCTCCAGGTATTCGGCCCGGACCTCACGGAAAGAATCACCGAGGGAATTCTGGGCGAAAACGGGTTGTTCTCTCACGACTGGAAGGCGCGCGTCAATCACCCCCTTAGCCAGCAGGTGTTCGTCAATCGAGGGGGAACCCTGCCCAGGCCTGCGCCATCGGTGGATGCGCGGGATGTGGGCCCGGGCAAAGTATTCAGCGGTCCGGGCTGGGAAGTAACCGCAGCCCCTGCCGAACACGTGCAGCCCTGGCTGGACTCCCTTGCCTATCGCGTTGACTCCGATGAAGGAAGCGTAGTCTTCACTGGCGACACCCAGCCCTGCGACTCGGTGGCCGAATTGGCCAAGGACGCCGATATGATGCTGTGCATGTGCTGGGACGACCAGGCGGTAATGGATTCCAACGGCGAGTTTACCGGACAGTGCGGGACCACCGGCGCCGCCCGCCTTGCCCAGGCCGCTGGTGTCAGGAAACTGGTCCTGGTCCACGTTGGGCCGCACCTGGCGGGCCATGGCCCCATGGAACAAGGCATCGGCGATATCAGCCGCATCTATGACGGGGAGATAGTGTTCTCCGAAGAACTGATGAATATTCCGCTGTAGTACAGGGCGACAGCCAGGTGGACCGGTGGATGACGCGCCTGGCAATGGGCCCAGGTAATTCTTCGCAGTCGGGTCTTCTGGAATCTGACAAAGGGGTGTGAACCCATGGACGTGGGGAACAGGACCGCAGCGAAAGGCAATGCATAAATGGCTTCGGTAACCAATATGGATTTCTGCGCCATAGACGTGGAAACCGCCAATCAAAAGCCCTCGAGTATCTGCCAAATTGGAATGGTACGGGTCAGGAACGGGCACGTCGAATCCACCTTTTCCTCCCTGGTGAATCCCGAGGAGTCCTTCAGTTCCTTTAACATTCGGATCCACGGGATAGGTCCGGATATGGTAAGGTCGGCCCCATCCTTTGATGAAGTCTTTGCGGAGGTGTTCGATTGGCTGGATGGCGCAACGCTGGTAAGTCACACTTTTTTCGACCGCAGCGCCATGAACGGCGCGGCCATCAAGTATGGCCTGCCCATCATCCCCGTTGACTGGCTGGATAGTGTGGCCATTGCCCGGCGGGCCTGGCCTCACCGGCGTGGCGGTCGAGGTTACCGGTTGGCCAGCCTGGCCGCCGACTTGGGCATTTCCTTCCGCCATCATGATGCGCTGGAGGACGCCAGGGCCGCTGCCGGTGTGGTTCTCTACGCCTGCCTTGAGACGGGAAAGTCCATTAGCGAATGGATGAGAGAGTTTGAGAGATAGCCCGCAGCGTAGCCGCCGAGTTGAATGCTTGTTCTTCCAGGGTCACTTGATTATCCGCTCCTCCTTGAGAGAGGGAGGCCCCGATGGGGGTGAAATTCTCGCGGGGCGCCCGCGACCCCACGGCGTACCCCGCTCCGCCGATTGAATTGGGCCAGGAGTTCCACGACAATCGGAGGGCTATTCTGATGCCGCCCAGTCAGCTTGACCCTTGTATGTGCGAATCCTATAATGGCGTGGCGGGAACTACCCCTTTTTGACCGCACACTTCCGATAAAGGTATATCCTAGTGACGCAAAGCACCGTCCAGTCCATCGAGGAACTGACGCAGACCGCCCTCAGAGAACTTGCCCTGTTGGACAATTCCGATGCTCTTGAGCAATGGCGGGTACGCTACCTGGGAAGACGTGGCGACCTGACCAGCATTCTGCGGGGGCTGTCCCAGCTAGATATCGAACAGAGGCGGGAAGTTGGCGCCCTTGGCAATCGCGCCAAGTCCACCCTGGAAGAAGAACTGGAAAAGCGCGGCCAGGAGATCAGCCAGGCCAGGCTGGCACAAGTGGCGGACCTGGAGCGCATCGACGTAACCCTTCCAGGCCGCCCTGTTGCCACCGGCCGCCTCCACCCCACAACCCAGGTAGTCCGAGAGATCACCGATGCCTTCGTGGCCATGGGCTTCAGCATCGTTGAGGGGCCGGAGGTGGAGTGGGACCACTATAACTTCGAGATGCTCAATATCCCCCAGGGGCACCCTGCCCGGGATATGTGGAACACCCTGTGGGTGGACTACGTTAACGAAGAAGGGCAGCGTCCCATGTTACTGCGTACTCACACGTCCCCCATGCAGGCCAGAGTAATGGAAAGCGCTCAGCCGCCTGTAAGGGTGATAGTCCCGGGAAAGTGCTACCGGTACGAGGCCACCGACGCCACTCACGAGTGGCATTTCTATCAGGTCGAAGGCCTGGCCGTGGACGAGGGCATAACCTTCGCCGACTTGAAGGGCACGCTTTTCGAGTTTGCCCGCCGTCTTTTTGGTTCGGAGCGCAAGGTACGCTTCCGTTGCGACTACTTCCCCTTCGTAGAGCCTGGCGTGGATATGTCCATTGACTGCTTTTCCTGCCAGGGTTCTGACAGCAGCTGTCGCATCTGTCGCGGTAGCGGCTGGATTGAGATAATGGGCGCTGGAATGGTCCATCCCCAGGTACTGGCCGGTGTTGGCTACGACACTGAGAAATATACCGGTTTTGCCTTTGGCCTGGGGCCAGAGCGCATTGCCATGCTGAAGTACGGCATCGACGATATCCGGCACTTCTATTCCAACGACCTGCGCTTCCTGCGCCAATTCTAGACAAGGTTTCAGCTCCCGCTGTCGGTCGCTCCCCCCGCGAGCAATGCCGACGGCAGCGCCCGATATGCCCGTCTGAGCCCAGGCGTCAAATACGAGATTCAAAGCATATGCAAATTCCTCTCAGTTGGTTACGCGAATACGTC
This sequence comes from Chloroflexota bacterium, assembly GCA_028875055.1. Taxonomy (GTDB): domain Bacteria; phylum Chloroflexota; class Dehalococcoidia; order Lucifugimonadales; family UBA3495; genus Bin22. The sequence continues at coordinate 88,439 of JAPPGG010000066.1, read as the reverse complement.
GACATCGACCTGCCGGCCCATGAACTTGCCCACCGCCTGACTATGGCAGGCGTGGAGGTCGGAGAGGTAACCGAACTCGGTGGTTGGGAAAACTGCTGTGTCGGCCAGGTAATGGAGGTTAACCCTCATCCCAACGCGGACAGTCTCCGGCTATGCCGCGTAAACCCCGGCGACGACAGCGAAATGGAAGTGGTCTGCGGTGCACCCAACGTGGCTGCCGGTCAGAAAATCTGCTTCGCCCGCGTTGGCGCCCGCCTCTACAATACCCATTCCGAGAGGCATGAAACCCTCAAGGCTGCCCGCATACGCGGTGTGGTCTCCGAGGGTATGATCTGCTCCGAGTTGGAATTGGGGCTGGGAGATGGTCACGAAGGCATTGTTGTCCTTTCTGACGACGCTCCCATTGGTATGGCCCTGGACGACTACCTGGGAGACACAATCCTCGATCTGGAGGTCACGCCCAACCGCCTGGATTGCTTCTCTGTCCTGGGTGTCGCCCATGAAATCGGCGCTCTGACCGGTAAACCCGTCTGGGTGCCGGAAGTCCGGTACCAGGAAGACGGACCTCCCATAACGGGACAGGCCACCGTATCCGTGGCTGACCCGGACCTTTGCCCCCGCTATACCGCCAGCCTGATCCAGGGTCTGAAGATTGGACCTTCACCCCAGTGGCTGCAGGACCGTCTCGCCAGGGCCGGTCTGAGGCCCATCAGCAACGTGGTTGATGTCACCAACTACGTGATGCTGGAATTCAACCAGCCTCTCCATGCTTTCGACCTGGATAAGGTCAGGGACAAGACTATCATCGTACGGCGCGCCGCCGCGGGCGAGGCCCTGGAAACCCTGGATGGCGTGGAGCGAGAGCTGAATACTGAAGTCCTCGTTATCGCTGATTCCCGTGACCCGGTAGGCCTCGGCGGCGTTATCGGCGGCGCCAACAGCGAAATAGGTCCCTCGACCACCAGCGTACTGCTGGAATCGGCTACCTTCAACAGCTACAACAACCGCAGGACCGCCGACACGTTCCGCCTGCACACCGACGCTTCCCAGCGGTTTGAGAAGGGGCTCCGCCCTGAGCTGGCGCCCATTGCCCTCAGGCGCGCTACTCAGCTGATTCAGGAAGTAGCCGGTGGTGTCATAGCCCAGGGCATCTACGACATTTATGCCGGGTCTGATGAGCCTGCGCCCAGAGTCACGTTGACGCTGAGGCGGCTCAAGCAGATCCTGGGCATGGACGTATCCGTCGATCAGGTAGAAGCTGTCTTTCAGTCCCTGGAGTTTGATACGGAGCGCCTGGATGAGACCACGGTTTCGGTGGCCCCTCCCTACTGGCGCAGCGACATCAATATCGAAGAGGACCTGATAGAAGAGGTTGTCCGTATCATCGGGTACGACAACGTCCCTACAACTATGTTATCTACTCCCATCCCGTACCGGCAGCCTGCTCCCATGACCGAGTTGAAGGCTCGGGTAAGGGCAGCCCTGGCGTCGGTGGGACTTCAGGAGACCATCAGTTACCCTCTGGTCAGCCTGGAGGACCTGGAAAGGGTCAATTGCTTCGCCGAAAGGTCTGCGCCTCTCCGGGTCGCCAATCCCATGAGTGCGGGACATGATCATTTGCGTCCTACTCTCCTGGCCAGCCTTCTGGGAACCCTCTCCTATAACGAAGGGCATAATGAGGGCCCCTTTCGCTTCTTTGAACAGGCTCGGGTTTTCCTGCCCAGGCCCAACCAGCTTCCGGACGAAAGAGAGGTTGCTGCCGGCGTAATTTCCGGCCTCCGTTCCGAGCCCTCCTGGCTGGTTGACAATGGTCCGCTGGACTTTTTTGACGTCAAGGGAATGTTGACCTCCGCACTGGCGCTGCTGGGTCTGACGCCGTCCTGGGAACCGGCGCCAGGGGAGGAGAACCCTGCGCTGCATCCCGGGCGGGCTGCCAACCTAGTTTGCAGCGGACATAAAATTGGCGTGCTGGGCGAGTTGCACCCTTCCATTGCCGAGCGCTTCGACCTCAGGTATCGTCCTGTAACAGTGTTTGAGATTTATCTGGATGATTTGCTGACCCTGCCAGTTGGGTCTGGGCGGAATTTCCGGTCGCTGACCCGGTTCCCGTCAGCCCACCGCGATGTGGCGCTGGTGGTACCGGAAGACGTGCCCGCCGGCAAAGTCCAGGATATCCTGGACCGTCACCGCCTGGTGGAAAAAGTGGAGCTGTTTGACGTTTACGCCGGGGAGAACTTGCAGCCTGGCATGAAATCCCTGGCATTCCACGTTTACTTCCAGTCATCCGAACGGACCCTGACCGCCGATGAGGTTAACCGCACCCTCGATGGTTTGCTTCGCGTTCTCCAGCGCGAGGTGGGCGCCACCTTAAGGGACTAGCCGGCCACACTCGTTCTATAGACAAAGACGCGCACGTTCTTCAAGTTTTACCCCCTGAGGACTAGTTATGCAGACTCCGCACCAGGATCACCATGAATCTTCGGGCCTCGGGCACGGTAATCATAGCCCTGCCCATGACCACGGCCACCGGCACGTTGACGAGGACATGCTTTCGGTGGAAGAAGCCTATCGCCAGATTATGGCTTGCTTCGCCCCCCTTGAGGTGGAAGAGAAGCCTATACTGGATTGCCTGGGCCAGACCCTTGCCGCAGAAGTGCGGTCTCCCCTGGCCCTTCCTCCGCTGGCCAATTCGGGAATGGACGGTTACGCGGTCCGGCGCGACGACATTGTCGGCGCTTCGGAGACTTCTCCCAGAAATCTTCGGGTCATTGGCCTTGTGGCTGCCGGCCAGGTCTCAGACCAGCTGGTGGAACCCGGCACTGCAATTCGCATTATGACTGGCGCCCCGGTGCCACCGGGGGCTGATACTGTGGTCCCCTTTGAGGAGACCGATGAAATAAGCCGGCGTTCCTCCGGCAGGTCTCTGGCTGACATCGATATTCAGGCCGACCTTCCACTGGGCTGTAATGTACGCCCCGCCGGAGAGGACGTACGCGAAGGAGACCTGGTTCTCGAAGCCGGCGCCGTTGTCCGGTCGGCGGAAATTGGCGTCATGGCGTCGCTGGGCCTGGAAAGGGCAAGAGTTATCCGGCGCCCCCTGGTATCGGTCCTGTCCACTGGTGATGAGCTGGCATCGCTGGGGGAGCAGCTTTCCGGGGGCAAGATTTACGACAGCAACGGCTACAGCGTGGCTGCCTCCGTAGCGGCCGCTGGCGGCATTCCCCAGGTCCTGGGTATCGCCCGCGATAACCTGGAAGACATGCACCGCAAGCTGGAAGAGGTGGCCAGTTCCGACCTCCTGGTAACTTCGGCCGGGGTTTCCAAGGGCGACTACGACGTGGTAAAGGACGTACTGACCGAGCGGGGCGATATCAATTTTTGGTCGGTACAGATGCGTCCCGCAAAGCCGCTGGCCTTCGGCATGCTCCGAGGCGATCCCGTAAACGGAACCGGACGGCCGGTTCCCTTGCTGGGGCTGCCCGGCAATCCGGTCAGCGCTATGGTGGCCTTCGAGATGTTTGCGCGTCCTGCAATTCGGACCATGCTGGGCCTCAAGCGGCTGGCCCGTCCGATGGTACAGGGAATTTTGACCGCGCCCATTTTCAACTCCGACGGTCGCCGAGTTTATGCACGGGTGGAGGTGGAAAAACGTGATGGCGTCTATTATGCCAACCCCACCGGGCCCCAGGGTTCCAACATACTGACATCTATGTCCCGGGCCAACGCCCTGGCCATTTGTCCCGACCACCTTGCCCGCAAGGACGCAGGCGAACAGGTGGACATCATCATGCTCGACTGGAACGAAGAGGTAGATATATGACGACCCCCAACCCGGATGCGCCCCAGCGGGAAGAGGAAATCCCTTCCTATCATGTCAGTTTTGACCGGTTGGATCAGTTGAACCGGTCGGCCATCACCCTGCTGGCGGCCCGGCGACCCGCCATGGTTCCTTCCATGCTCAAGGAAGATAGCGAACTGGACAATCCCCAGGAGATTCTGGCCGAGATAGCCGAGTATTGCGGCTCTGAAGAGGACTTTATAGACTCGGGCATGCCGCTGCAGGAGATAATTTTCCGGACTCTGCTGGCCCGCCGCAATGAACCCATGACCCTCAATGAGCTGCACGACGAACTTACCCAGCGGTGGTCGACGCCGGTCCGGCCCATCAATCTCACCATGAGAACCCTGGAACGCATTCTCGGCAGTGACGACTACTACGGCTTCGCCAGGGTGGAGGACTAAAGAACTATCTCAATAGTTCCTCCCCACCATTGGGCGAGGCTAATCCGGAGCCAGGGCGGAAGAGGGCATTGGCATTGAGCGCCAATCCGGCGCAGGCAACCCCGGATGGCGGCTTTCCCCGGTATGTCCGCCACACCCCCGCGAATTAGTGCAAACGAACTTCTCATACTGGCTTCAGTTCAGGATGGGGGTAAATGGGTCGCCAGGAAAACCTCTTGACCTGCAACTGGCCGCCTTTGTGATAGCCCCTAGGAGAGGTCTGACCCAGGCAGTTTCAGGCCGGGTTCCCGAAACTCTGTAAATATGGCAGGGACGGCCCCATTCAGGGCGGCCCCGGATTCTCCCTCACAACAAAAAACCACTCCCTTATTAAGGGGAGTGGTTCTGTTTAGATGGTCTGAACGAAAGTGGAATCAGGCTGCCGCTTTAGCTTCGTTGGAGATTCCAATCAGTTTCTCAAACCCGGCGGGATCGTTCACCGCCAGGTCGGCGAGAATTTTCCGGTCCACTTCAACACCGGCCAGCTTGAGGCCATACATAAACTGGCTGTAATTGGTACCGGACTGCCGACAGGCTGCGCCGATTCGGACAATCCACAGTCGGCGAAAATCCCCTTTCCTCTCCCGGCGGTGCCGGTAGGAATAACTCCAGGCGTGGAGCAGGGCTTCCTTGGCCCACTTATAGTTCCGGCTGGAGGAGCCCTGGTAACCTCTGGCCGCTGACAATACTTTCTTGTGGCGGTGGCGCTTGGTGACGCCGCGTTTCACTCTGGACAACGTTTAACTCCGGGGGAAATTGACCAATGGTCTATGCGTCGTAGGGGATCAACTGGCTCAGCCGCTTAACGTCCGCCTTGTCAACGTGCAGCTTGGCGTCGTACTTGCGGGTTACCTTCTTGGGCTTCTTGCGCCGCAAATGGCTGCTCATGCGCTTTCGCCGCATCAGCTTGCCAGAGCCGGTTACATGAAACCGAGCCTTGGCGCCCTTGTGTGTCTTAAGCTTCGGCATTGGCTAGGTCTTCCACTTTCTTATCGGATTTTTCGGTCTTGGCCGGATTGGGAATCAGGATCATGGACAGGGCCCGGCCTTCCATTGCCGGTGGCTTTTCCAGCCGTACCTCTTCCTTAAGATCGTCGGCAACTTTCTTAAGCAGGGAAAGCCCCAGCTGCTGGTGTACTGCTTCCCGACCACGGAAACGCACGGTCAGCTTGACCTTGGACCCGTCGTCGATAAACTCCTTTACCTTGCGGAGTTTGGCGTCCAGGTCATGGTCACCGATGTTGGGCCGGAACCGCACTTCCCGCAACTCGGTGTTCTTCTGGGCCTTCTTTGATTCCCGTTCTTTCTTGGAGTAAAGGTAGCGCAGTTTTCCGTAATCCAGCAGGCGACAAACCGGGGGGTCTGCATTGGGAGCCACTTCCACCAGGTCGACACCATCCTGCCGTGCCTTTTGTAGGGCCTCTGCCAGCGGCATCAGGCCAAGCTGCTCTCCGTTCTCTCCGATAACGCGAACGCGGGGCGTCCGAATCTGCTCGTTTACTCTATACTGCCTTGCTATGCTCTCTTACCTCCGAAAGAATTTCCTGGGGTTGGTGTTCAGGAAGGGTTGAAACAATGTAGCACAAGGCCCTTTGGGAGTCAATCTGCGCTCGGTGCAGCATCTGACCGGTTGCATCGGCCCGGAGCTCCCGGCTCCCCGTTCACACCCAGCCCTGACGCTTGAATCGCCCTTCCAGGGTGTGCGGCAGGTCCTTTCTTGCTGGCGCTACCTCAGTGCCAGCATCCTCTCCAGGGCAATGTTGGAATCGCGTCGAACGTCCTCGGGGACCGTTATCTGGTTGCTGACCACTCCCTCAGCCAGGCCTTCCAGCACCCACAACAGGTATGCCGGGTGAATCCGGTACATGGTGGAGCAGGGGCAGCTTACCGGGTCCAGGCAAAAGATGGTCTTGTCCGGATTCTGCAACGCCAGCCGGTTTACCAGGCTGATCTCTGTTCCCACGGCCCACGTGCTGCCCGCGGGGGCTTCGTTGATGGTCTTGCGGATGAATTCCGTGGACCCGTTCATATCCGCCACCTGGAGAGTCTCCATCGGGCATTCCGGATGGACCAGCACGTTGACGTCGGGAAAACGCTCGCGGGCCGACTGGACCTGGGCGGGAGTAAAGCGCGTGTGCACCGAGCAGTGTCCCTGCCACAAGACCATTTTGGCATTCCGCAACTGTTCCGGCGTGTTGCCTCCCAGGCGCTTGAATGGATTCCATACAACCATTTCTTCCAGCGGTATCCCCAGCTTCAGCGCCGTGTTTCGCCCCAAATGCTGGTCGGGCAGAAACAGCACTCGCTCCGCTTCGCTGAAGGCCCACTCCAGCACTGCGGTCGCATTGGAAGAAGTGCATACGGCCCCGTTATTCCGTCCGCAAAGAGCCTTGATTCCCGCAATGGAGTTCATGTAGGTGATGGGGACGATCCCCCCATGGTCGCCCAGAACGTCCTGCAAGTCATCCCACGCATCTTCCACGTCGTCCATGGGGGCCATGTCGGCCATGGAACAACCGGCCGTAATGTTGGGCAGTATTACCTGCTGGTGGGGGGCGCAGAGAATGCAGGCGGTCTCGGCCATAAAATGAACGCCGCAAAATACGATGTAGCTGGCCTCCGGGCGAGAGGCCGCTTCCTGGGACAGCAGGAACGAATCGCCCTGGAAGTCCGCGTACTTGATGATTTCTTCCCGCTGGTAGTGATGGCCCAGGATAGTTACGTCTGTTCCCAGCTGCTGCCTAACCTGGTGGATTCGCTCATCCAGTTCCTCAGGAGAGCAGCGCAGGTATTCGGGCGGGATTTTCTGCCACCGCACATTGATGGCCAGTTCCTCAGCCAGCGACTTTGCCGGAAGTTCGTCCTCCGGCCGGCAAAAGGCTGCGTGCTCTATCTCGGTTAAGGGTATGGTCGGCGTCCTGGGCTTTGTTGCCATATTCACTCCCTCGGTACATCTGAGGCTGCCGGTCTCAAGAATGCTGCGACCCGTTGTCGCCCGAAATTAGCAGGCAGCCGGAGTTATCTTATTCCATGCATTAGGTATGGCCGCAGTTCCCTTCTATTCCGTGTTGGCGGCCTGATTCAATCCAACCGGCAAATGGACCTTTCCCTGCAGCGCCCACGGGCTGGCATGCTCGATACCGACCTGCACCAGTTGGCCTGCCAGGTCGGTGGCGCAGCCAGACTCATCATCTTCGGTTAGGAACACGAGCTTGTCGGTACGGGTACGGCCCTGCCATTTGCCCCGCTTCCGGCCTTCCACCAGCACCTCCATGGTCTGTCCTACCAGTTCCGCATTGGTTTCACGCAGTATGTTCTCCTGCAGGGCGTCCAGTTCCTTCATCCGGCGGTCCTTGACCTCCGCCGTTACATCGTCCTCCATGGTGCGGTGGGCGGTGGTTCCGGGGCGGGTGGAGTAGGCAGCGCAGTGCACCTTGTCGAACCGCAACTCGGAAACCAGGTCCATGGTCCTGCCAAACTGCTCCTCAGTTTCACCCGGGAACCCCACAATAATGTCGGTGCTCATCGAAACCCCGGGGATGGTGTCCCGAATGCGGCCGACCAGGTCCCGGTACTCGTCCCGGGTGTAGGGGCGCCGCATATTCCTCAGAACCTCATCATCCCCCGCCTGGACCGGCAGGTTTATATGCTCGCAGACTTTGGGAAGTTCGGAAACCGATCTGATTATCCGCTCATCCATGTACGATGGATGAGACGTGAGAAAACGGATGCGGTCCAGGCCATCGATATCGTTCAGACAGGTTAGAAGCTGAGACAGGTCCGGCTTCTCCGGCAGGTCATACCCGTAGGCGTCCACAGTCTGGCCCAGAACCGTTACTTCCCGCACTCCCCGATTGACCAGCAGTTCAACTTCGCGGACCACTTCATCTACCGGCCGGCTGACCTGGCGCCCCCTCCGATAGGGAATAATACAAAAGGTGCACATCAGGTCGCAGCCGTGGATGATGGGCACGTAGCAGGTGACATCCGGATGGGTGGGCGCCAGCGAGCCGACACACCCTTCCCAGTCCAGACCCTTGCGCTGCCCCACCAGTTCCAGCAATGGCTCAAACTGCTGTGGCTGCATAAACAGGTCAACGTCGGGGAACCGTTTCTCCAGCTCCTCGGTGCGCGGCCCCACCATGCACCCCATCAGGGCCAAAACCCGGTCGGGTTGCTTCTTCTTGAGGGGATTCACCATCCACAGGTTGCCTACAACCTTGTTTTCGGCTCCCTGCCGGACGACACAGGAATTCAGGACAATTACGTCAGCCTTTTTGGCAGTATCCACCGCCTGGAGCCCAAGCTGTTCCAGGGCTGACCCCAATCGTTCGGAGTCGGCCTTGTTCATCTGGCATCCAATGGTCCATATGTAGTAGGTATCCAGCAATTTAAACCGCTTCTCTAGTCAACTTGCCCGGCATCCACTGATGCCGGGCGGAATAGATTCATCAGAAAACCGGGCCACTCCCTTTAGGGGGAAAGATTCTGTTCTTCAGAACCTGGAACCAAGGCCCGGGCTCACGGGAGCGCCTTGCGCACATTATATACCAAATCGCCCGCCTGTCTAAAGCGCGACCAAGCGGGTCTGTCGCCCCTGTAAAAATTGCCCGCCGGATTTCTCAGGCGGGCAATGCTTATCGTTCACCTGCCTATACTTCGTCTAATTTGGCGTCCAGGCCAGCGCCCGCACTTCCGTGAACTCCTTCTTGAGCTTGCTCCAGTTTTCCCCGCCGTCTTCGCTGCGATACAGTTCTCCGTAAACACTGTTGGCCAGAATCAGGTCGGGGTCCGCGGGATTGGTGGCAAAGTTCCACACTGGTGAGTTGGGTTCCACCGGCAGCGGACGCTCCTCCCATGACTGCCCTCCGTCACTGGAGCGGCGGATGGTCCCCGTGTTGCCGATGGCGGCGTCGCCGTTGGCCACGAACATTACATGCGGGTCGTCGGCCTTGACGGCTACCCAGCGGCAGTAGGGCATCTCCAGTGAAGATGAAGACATCAGGGACTCAAACGTTGCCCCGTCGTCCCGGCTGGCGAAGATTTCCCGTGGCGTGCTGACCAGCACGGTCTTTTCCTCGCCCAGGCTGAACGCCATCCCGTGAATGTCGGGATTGGTTATGCCCTGGTCAACGTGACTCCAGGTGTCGCCGCCGTCCCGGCTGACATAAACGCCGTCAATCTCCACACCGGCCAGTACTGTGTTGGTGTCAACCGGGTCCACCAGCAGGGCCGTGACCCGAGGGTCGCCGATGGCACATTCCTGCGCTATGTCGGCCGCTAACTTTTCCCAGTTTTGGCCGCCATCCCGGCTCCGAAACAGGAACGGGGGACTTGTGCCCACGTAAATGTTCTGTGAGTTGGCCGGGTCCACGGCGATGGACCAGATCTTCAGTCCTTCCATGGGCGAGTCCAGTCTGGCCCAGTTCATGCCCGAGTCCTCGCTGCGGTAGAAACCGTTTTCCGCTCCCGCATAAACGACGCTGGCATTGTTGGGGTCGACGGCCAGCGCCCGCACCTGTGACTCTCCGGGAAAGGGGCTGCCCACCCGGCGCCAGCTCTCCCCGGAATCGGCGCTATGGAACAAACCCGCGCCCGTAGTTCCAACCATTATGCTGTAATTTCCTGACATTCCCTCAACCTCCAGACCGGCTATTGCGCCGGTATGAATTCGGTATATTGATTCCTATAGCTTTAGGCAGACCCGCATGAGAAGCAAATACCCTCGGTTATGCGGTGGCCTGAGCCTGCCGCGCCAGTTCCTCGTCCCAGGGACCGGAGAGGCGGCCCTTGCTGGTGCTCCCAATCATGTATCCGCTGGGGTCGTGGCCCCATTCACTGGCCGGCATCTCGTAGGAAAGCTCAATGCCGTTTCCGTCCATGTCTCGAATGTAGATGCCGATGGCATGGCCGTGGTCCGAAACCCTCTCTATGGGGATGTTCTTCTCCTTCACCCGTTGGTACAACTCCGCCAGGTCTTCCAGGCTGTGCATGTACCACGCCATGTGGTTGAGGCCAACCTGGCCCCTCTGTGGCCCGGCGGCGTCTTCCCCCACTTCCACCAGGGCGATTTCGTGGGAATTTCCGACGTCCGCGCTCATGAAGGCGGCGCGCCCCGGCGTGAAGCCCTGGGTATGCAGGCCCAGCAGGTCTTCATACCAGTCCCTGGCTCGCTCCGCGTTGCGTACGTAGATGTTCACGTGGCCCAGTTGTCGTGGCGTGTATCCCATAACTTGCCTCCCTTTTCCGACAATTCAGGATTGTTTATGGTGTATTTTCGCGATTATATCAGCAGTACTTGTGCCAAACAAATAAATAATAGCCTGTTGATGGTTAATTTCAGTAGTGAATACTCTTTCGCCCCGTCTTCCTCGTACAGTAGGGAATCTCCCTTCACGGCTCTCGCCGCGGGCCTGAGCTACCTTGATCTTCCCTGCTTGAGGTCCGGAAGGGCCTCCCTGATTTCGTCCACATGTACGGCAAAGAAAGTGCCTATAACCCTCTTGCCGCCGGCCTGGGTCTGGGCTGCCCGCACCAGTCCAATCACCTGGCCTTCACTGTTAAAGACAGGGCCGCCGCTGTCGCCCGGGTCCACCGGCACGTCCATCAAGAGATTGCGGACTTCCCGGTCGTCGTCAATGTAAACCACCTGGGACAGCACACCTCGGTTGGGTGAGGCTGCTCCTACGGTGCCGTCGTCCCGGGGGAAGACCGTGGAGTATCCAAGGGCCATCAGTTCCTGGGCTATATCCTGTTGGGGCACATTCCCCAGCGGCAGCGGGGAGGCGCGGCTGCTCAAAGGCTCTTTCTCCGGGTCAAACCTTATCAATGCCAGGTCCCTCTCCCTGTCCACGGCCAGGACCGAGGCGGTGAATTCCGGCTCCTCGGCCTGGCGGACCGTGACGGTGCGGTTGTTATCAACCACGTGCTCGTTGGTGATTATCAGGTTGGGCTCGATCAGCCAACCCGAGCCGCGGCTGAACCTGGTATCTATCATGAAGACTGATGGCCAGGCGTGCTGGTGGATGGCCCGGAAGTCGGTTACCGGCTGGGGGGTGGCTGTGGGCTGGGGCGTAGGTGTGTTGGGGATCGTGACCGGCGTGGCCGTGGGCGGGAAAGTGACCGGCGTAGGCGTGGGTGCCGGTGTAGCCGTGGGTGGAAAAACTACCGGTGTCGCCGTCGGCTGCGGTGTAGCCGGCGGAATAACAGTGGCGGTTGGCGCGGCGGTAACGGTCGGCAACAACGTCGCGGTGGGAACGAGGGTAGGCTCCGGCATCCGCGTAGCCGTGGGCTGGGGCGTGGCCGTCGGCTGGGGCGTGGGAATCGCCTGCGGAGTTGCGGTGGGCACGGCATCAACAATAGCCCGAGCCCGCTGGTCAATAAGTTGGGCCAGTTCTTCGTCCGAAGGCCCGCAGGCCGGCAGCGCCAGGGTCAAAACGGGAATAGCTAATGACAAGAAAGTCAGAGTTGGTCCAAATCTCTTGCAAAAAATGTGAGGTCTCAGCATCAGTTAATGCAGCGTGTTCCTGGGACGCCGGAGATGTGACTAAGGAGGATCATCTAACTCTACACGAACGGCTCTGTATGTCGTACCAGCAATAGTAACAACTATATCATCTCCCCGCTCTTCGCCTTCATAGTGGCATACCCCCCTGAAAGGCAGTTCGTCCCACGAATACCAGTTGCCGTTTTGCGTCACTCTTGTCACGCATGGATTGCCGTTACGGGTCTTATGCCACCAGGCGCCGTCCGCGTGCCAGGTCAAGAGCGCAAGGAAAGAGCCGTCGTCGTAATGGGCTTCCGGGTATGCCGGTGTTGGGGTGGGTTTTCTCTGAACCTGCCCCTGTTTAAGACTGTCAAACCGGTCAACGATCTCACTCATGGCGAGCGCGTACGCCGTGTTCTCCGCGTCAATCCTTACAGAGGTGTTCATACCGATTATATGTCCTTTGCCGTTCATGAGTGGACCGCCGCTATTTCCAGGATTGATAGCCGCATCAGTCTTTATCCAGCAGACATCGTCGCGCTTCACGCATGTGGACGAAACTATTCCCTTGGTGATTGACAAGCCCTCACCCAGGGGATAGCCCATTGCCACAACCTCCTCCCCCTGCCGAATCTCTTGCACCGCAACTATTCCAAGACCAACTCGGTTCAGGTATGACACTCCATCGAATGTTCCTGCACTGAAATCGTCGGGGCCCACCCTGAGGAGAGCAACGTCGGCGTATTCATCCTTTCCCAGCACTTCAACGTCCAACACAGGCAGGTCGGAATACCAATGTACACGTACTCGCTGGTCATTGCCTACGACATGTGCGTTGGTCACCACATAGAAATGATGCCTGGCACGGGGGTCACGAATAAAGAAACCTGTTCCCGATCCCATTGATGATCCTATCCATACCCTCCATGCTCTTAACCTTTCACTCCAGTCCGTAATGTTGGGGGTTGCGGTCGGGGCCACGGTCGCACGCCTGGTGGGTACGGGCGTAACGGTGGGTTGAGGAGTAGCTGAAGGTATGGGCGTGGGAATCGGCTGCGGTGTAGCCGTCGGCTGTGGAGTAGAGGTCGGGAGTGGAGTCGGAATTTCCTGGGGTGTAACTGTAGGTCCCGGTGTGGGTTCCGGCATCCGCGTAGCTGTGGGCTGGGGCGTGGCCGTGGGCAGGGGTGTGGGAATCGCCTGCGGGGTTGCGGTGGGCACGGCATCAACTATGGCCCGAGCCCGCTGGTCGATAAGCTGGGCCAGTTCTTCGTCCGAGGGCCCGCAGGCCGGCAGCGCCAGGGTCAGGCAGGCGCAGACAATCCCGACCAGGCGCCACCTTCCGACCAGGCGCCACCTTGAGGAAAATGGGGTCCTTGGGTCCATCTAAATGAAGCGTGCCTGCGACCTTGCCGAATCTGCGTAATCGATATATACGGTGATGACCTCGCTGAAGAAATCCACCGCTTCCACTCCCTGTTCACGCTGGCCCACTCCGGATGCCTTCAGGCCTCCAAAGGGCAGGTGTACCTCGCCGCCCAGGGTAGGGGCGTTGACGTGGACCATGCCGGCTTCCACGGTATTGATGTACCTGTAAGCCCGGGGCAGGTCGCGGGTGTAAACCGAGGACGACAGGCCAAATTTGACGCTGTTGGAAATCTCAACGGCGTCCTCCAGGTCCCTGGCCTTGAAAACCGTCAGCACCGGCCCAAAAATTTCTTCCTGGGAGATGCGCATATCGGGCGTACAGTCGGTGAAAATGGTGGGCTCCACGTAGTAGCCCTCGTCAAATTCACCGCCGGAAAGGGCGTGGCCGCCGAAGGCCAGGTGAGCGCCTTCCTCCGCGCCAATCCCGATGTAATTCAGGACCGTATCCAGCTGGGACTGGCTGGACAGGGGGCTGACGTCGGTGTCCGGCGCCAGGCCGTCGCCTACCTTCAGCCGGGAAGTGCGGTCTATCAACTGCTCCATGAAAGTGTCGTACACGCCCTCTTCGACGATGACCCGGCTGGTGGCGGTGCATCGCTGACCGGTAGAGCCGAAGGCTCCCTGAACAATGCCGCCCAGGGCCTTATCCAGGTCGGCGTCGGCCAGCAGGATGACGGCGTTCTTGCCGCCCATTTCGCACTGGACTTTCTTCAACCGCTGGGCTCCCTCCGCGTAAATGCCGGTGCCGATTTCGGTGGAACCGGTAAAGGAAATGCCATTGACATCCGGGCTTTCCACCAGCGCATTACCTACCGACCCGCCAGGGCCGGTAATGAGGTTAAGGACGCCCGCGGGCAGCCCGGCTTCCTCGAAAACCTCGGTCAGCTTAACGGCGCTGAGCGGGGTGATGGAGGCCGGCTTGAAGATAAGGGCGTTGCCGCAGATGAGGGCGGGAGCCATCTTCCAGGCCGGAATCGCGATGGGGAAGTTCCAGGGTGTAATGATGGCGACCACCCCCAGTGGCCTCCGAACGGTGTAGGCCACCGTGCTGGGCAGTTCGGACGGGGTGGTGTAGCCAAACATCCGGCGTCCCTCGCCGGCGGCATATTCGATGATATTCATGGCCCGCCGTACTTCGCCCTGGGCGTCGGGTAGGGGCTTGCCCTCTTCCTCGGTGATGGTTCGCGCCAGTTCGTCGCTGCGACGTCCCATAATCTCCAGGGCCCGGAACAGGACCTGGGCGCGGGCCGGCGCCGGCGTGTTCGCCCACCCTTCCAGCGCCTCCTTGGCGGCGGCCACCGCATTAAGCGCGTCCTCGGGAGTGGAAGTCTGAAACTCGCCCAGGACCGTTCCTTTGTGGGCCGGATTGGCCACCGGATAGGTACGGCCGGACACGGACTCGACCCACTGGCCGCCGATATAGTTGCGATAGGTAGTACCCTGCGTTGAAGCCATTTGTTTTCCTCTTGTACCGGTAAGTTTGCGTAATGCTGAATGCTACGGAGTAAATTACCACCAGAGGCCTGAGGGGGCAAGGTGACCTGAATGCCCGGCCTCTTGCTATTTCCCTCCCCTTGAGGTGGGAGCCGCAGGGTGAAAGTGACTCCCCAGGGGAGGCCCAGGAGCTCAGTGCAAGACTTGGCCCGCCGTTCAAGCAGGGTCAAGGCCTCCACGGTGAACGAAGATCCCCGTGTACCTCCGCTGGAAATTTGCCATCTGACAGCCCGGCAGGGTGTAAAATCCTGCCGGGGAAACCTGAAACGTAATTTGGCAACGAAAGCGGGGACGCAAATATGGGAGATACACCAGGCTGGACCCCTGAACTGGCGCGACGCTGGGACCAGGGCATTGTGCGTTATCCCGACCCGGCGGTGGAAGCGCTGGATTCGCGGTTCCTGGCATACGTCAACGGCAATGCGGCGGTAGAGCGCCTGTTCACCGGGACCAGGTGGGCCGAAGGTCCCGTGTGGTTCGGCGATTCCAGGTCCCTCATCTTCAGCGACATTCCCAACAGCCGGATGTTGCGATACTGCGAAACAACCAACGAAGTGACCGTCTTCCGCCAGCCCTCCAACAATGCCAATGGCAACACCAGGGACCGGCAGGGGCGTCTGGTTTCCTGCGAACACCTCGCCCGCCGGGTTACCCGCACCGAGTACGACGGAAGCATAACGGTGTTGATTGACCGCTTCGATGGCAAGCGCCTCAACGCGCCCAACGACGTTGTGGTCCAGTCCGATGGGACAATCTGGTTCACCGACCCCGGCTACGGAATCCTTGTCGGCTACGAGGGACAGCGCGCGGTACCCGAGCTGCCCACCCGTGTGTACCGCCTGGATTGCGCAACGGGCTCAGCTTCCGTGGCGGCCGACGACTTCGTCAAACCCAACGGGCTCTGTTTTTCCCCGGATGAGTCCCGGCTGTACATTTCCGACAGCGGCAGTTCCCACGACCCGGAGGCTCCCGGGCATGTCCGTGTCTTTGACGTTGAAAAAGGGGGATCCCTGAGCGGCGGCAGGGTATTCGCCGACTTCAAGCCGGGTTTTGCCGACGGCCTCCGCACCGATGTTGATGGCAACCTGTGGGCTGCTGTCGGTTGGGCCGGCCCTGGCTCCAATGGCGTACACTGCTTCACTTCGGGAGGTGAGCTAATCGGCCGCATCCACCTGCCCGAGCCCTGCGCCAACCTGTGTTTCGGCGGCCTCCAGAGGAATCGGCTGTTCATGGCCTGCAGCCAATCCCTGTATGCCCTCTACCTTGAAGCCGTCGGCAGCCAATACCCGTGACTGGCGCCAGCATACCCTTTCGTCACTCTTGCCCATGGTTTGGATGATAGCAGTGACCACCCCAAGGGGTGCCCCCGCGAATTCCCGTCGGCTCTGCATGTAAGCCTGACCTCCCGTGCCACCTCAATTCTTGCTTCAGCGGTTTCCGTAGTATAATTGGCTATCTTCCTGAGGAGAACGACACTGATGACACTAACTCTGCGGGATTTCAAGATACGGAACCGTCCCGTTGTCTCCGGCCGAAGGCTGGACCCGAACATGCCGGAACAGCTTGCCACAAACCTCCGCAACGCTGAAGCGGACATCGCCCAGCCTTTCAAGGGACTTACCACCGAGGGAAATGTATCCTCCGGGCTGTATTCGCTGTGGGATACGGGCCTTTCCAACGAAGGAATAACCGGGGCCGCCAATTCCTGGCTCCAGTCCCTGGATTCTGAGCAGAAAGCCGTCGCCCGCTTCGAACTGGACAGTGATGCCTGGCGCCGTTGGAGCAACATCCACGTTTTCCTCATGCGTCACGGCGCAATGATGGAGCCCATGTCCCAGGAGCAGCGGGACCTTACTTTCGATCTGCTCCGCCAAAGTTTCAGCCCCGCCGGTTTTGAGCTGGCCCGCAACATAATGAAACTCAATGAGGCCATTCGCGAAATCACCGGCAGTGACGAGGAACTGGGCGAATGGCTCTACTGGATGAGCGTTTTTGGGGACCCTTCTGCTGAAGGGCCCTGGGGCTGGCAGTTCGACGGCCACCACCTCAACGTCAACTGCTTCCTGGTGGGTGGCCAGATTGTGATGACTCCCATGTTCATGGGTTCGGAACCCGTGGCCGTTGACATCGGCAAGCACGCCGGCACCCGGGTCTTCCGGGCCGAAGAGGGCATCGCCCTCAACCTGGCCCGTTCCTTCTCCGCTGAGCAGAGGAGCAAGGCCACCGTCTCCGACGAAGTGCCTTCCGGCGTCTTCACCGGGGCCTTCCGTGATAATTTCGAGATGCGCTACGAGGGCATCAAATTTGGTGACCTCTCCAGTCACCAGCAGGCGCTTATGTTCGACCTCATCGGGACCTACATCAACCGCATGCGCTCCGACCACGCCCAGCTGAAGATGGACGAGATCAGGCAGCACCTCAGCGAGACCCATTTTGCCTGGATGGGTGGCTTCGACGAAGACAGCGTCTTCTACTATCGGGTGCACAGCCCCGTGGTTCTGATTGAGTTCGACCACCAGAATGGTATTTTCCTGGACAACGACGAACCCTCACGAAACCACATTCATACCGTGGCGCGAACGCCCAACGGCAACGACTATGGGAAGGACCTGCTTCGCCAGCACCGGGAGCGGCACCACCATCCCCATGGCTGATTCTTCAGCCCGCCCGCTGGTCGCCCAGGGAACTCAACCGTTTACAATACAAAGGAGCGCCATATGGCCGGTTATATGATTGCTGACGTAAAGGTTACCGACCCGGAGGGTTTCGAGGAGTACCGCAAGCTGGTCAGCGCGACCATCGAAGCCTACGGGGGTCGCTACGTGGTTCGCGGCGGAGGCACCGAGACCGTGGAAGGCGACTGGAGCCCCAGCCGACTTGTCATCCTGGAGTTTGACAGCGTCGAGCAGGCCAAGGCCTGGTATTACTCTGACGAGTACGCCGGTCCCAAGGAAATGCGCCACAAGTCCGCTACCACCAACGCCATATTCGCGGAGGGCCTCTAGCCGCCCTTCATTCCGGCGGCGCCACTGCGGATTTGCCTCAGCAAACCAGAGAAAACTCCCTCGGGGAACCAGCTTCCCCGAGGGAGTCTCGCGTTCGGACAGGTTTCTGGAACTCTAGTGCCACTCGGCGTGGTACATCACCTCAATCAAGTTGCCGTCCGGGTCGCGAACAAAGCCGGCCAGCTTGCCACTGTCGTTCAGCTTGGGCTCCCGGCCCGCCTCAAAGT
This sequence comes from Chloroflexota bacterium, assembly GCA_028875055.1. Lineage (GTDB taxonomy): Bacteria > Chloroflexota > Dehalococcoidia > Lucifugimonadales > UBA3495 > Bin22. The sequence goes on along the minus strand of JAPPGG010000066.1, from coordinate 70,521 downwards.
TGACCCCCACCTCGTTGAGGTTGGACACCCAGGCGTCCCAGTCCTCCACTTCCACCGCAAAATGGTTGGTGGGATGAGGCTGCGGATTGGCTTCCATGTGCAGGTGCACTTCCGTGTTCCCCATCTTCAGGTAGCGCGGCCCGTCTTCCGTCCACTCCGCGCCGAACACCTTGCCGTACCACTCCTGGCTCCGGGGCACGTCGCTGGTCTCCACGTTGGTATGCTGGATCATGCTGACTTTAATGCTGCCCTTGGCAAAGGTGGGCATATAAGGGTTGCGTTCCGGCATGGTAATCACCTCTCCTGAAAGTATTCGGTCAAAAGCATCGCTTTCCTGCCCCGAATGGTTAAACGAAATATATTACAGGCAAGGGTTACGGTCAATCAGCCGCCAATGTTCATCGCATTCAGGCCAATCATGGCCAGTTCCTCGTCCCGAATCAGGTAGCCGCCCACACCGATTCCCCCCATGATTATTCCGTCCCTGGACTTGACCACCACACCGCCTTCCCCGGGAGTCAGGCTGGGGTCGCCGTAATCGCTCACGGTGCGGCCCCGTTCCTTAAGCTGCTCGCCGTGAGCTCCCGTGTCCATGCCCATAATTGCCGCAGTGTAGGCTTTCCTGAAGGCGTGGCGTCGGGCGTACAGCCGGACGTGGTCCATCTGGGCGTAGGCCACCATATTTCCCGCATCGTCCACTATCGAAATTGCCACCGGCATTCCCCCGGGCTTGGTCGCCTCTTCGATTATCGCCTTCATGGCTGCCTGGGCCTGGTCAAAGTCAATAAAGGGTTTTTCCGACATTTGCTTCTGCTCCTCTCTCTACTCTCCAGGAAGATTCCATTTCCCGGCGGGTTCTGGCCAGATAATACCACGCAACCCGCCTTGCGGCTCCGGACGCATCTTTAGCCTTGCGCGTCCGGGCCCATTGAAAGCCCTAACCGTGACGAAAGAACCGGGCTGACCCGATGGTACAATGGTATTGGAAGATGGCCGCCGATAGTGGTCCGGCATCCCCTGAGGGGAATTCGGGAACGGGAGGTGTGAATCGATGAAGGAATTGACCAGTGAAGCGAGAGCCCGGTTGGATGCTTTGTGGGAGACTTATGAGGAAGCCTCCGCCTGTGCCCTGGGTTATCCGGTCAACTTTGACTTTGATTACGACGAAATCCTGCCCTTCCTGCAGTTCAATGCCAACAACGTGGGCGACCCCTTTCACGGCACCAACTACCGGGTCAACAGCCACGAGTTCGAACGCGAAGTGGTAGGCAATTTCGCAAGCCTGATGCGCCTGGACCCGGACGATGCCTGGGGTTATGTGACCACGGGCGGCACCGAGGGCAACATGTACGGCCTCTACATGGCCCGGGAACTGCATCCCCAGGGTGTGGTCTATTTCTCCCAGGACACGCACTACAGCATCCTGAAGATCATGCAGGTGCTGAACATGCGCAACATCATGATCAAGAGCCTTGATAACGGCGAGATTGACTACGAAGACCTTTACGAGACCATCCGCATCAATCGCGATGTTCCCGTTATCATGATGGCCAACATCGGTACCACTATGAAGGGAGCAGTGGACGATCTTCGGAAGGTGCGCCAGATTCTGGATGACCTGGCCATCCGGCAGTCATACATCCACTCGGATGCGGCCCTCAGCGGCATGATTCTCCCCTTTGTCGCCGGCGCGCAGCCCTACGGTTTCGACGAAGGCGCCGACAGTCTGGCCGTCAGTGGCCATAAGTTGATTGGCTCTCCGATACCCTGCGGCGTCGTCCTCACCAGGAAGGAATACGTTGCCCGCATATCGCGCTCGGTGGAGTACGTCGGGGTAATGGACACCACCATTCCCGGTTCCCGAAATGCCTGGACGCCCCTGGTCTTGTGGTATGCGCTGGAGAGGCTCGGAGTTGAAGGCCTGACCGATGTCGTGGCCGAAATGCTGTCTGTGGCAGAGTACGCGGTACAACGATTCAATGACAGCGGCATTCCAGCCTGGCGCAACCGCAACTCGGTGACCGTGGTCTTCCCCAGGCCGGACCCGGCAGTTGTCAGCAAGTGGCAGCTGGCCCCCTATCGGGACATTGCTCACCTGATTGCCATGCCCCACGTAACCCGCCAGTTGGTCGATCAGCTGGTGGACGAATGCCTCGTGACTGACCAGATCGCGGGCTGACGTCGCCGGATCGCCAAATCCACAATCGGAATGGAGGAGTTTGATTGGAACGCATAGTCATTATGGCCCGCGACGAAGTGGGCGTTCTTGCCGACATTACCAACACGCTGGCCCAGGCCAGCGTCAACCTGGAGTCCATTAACACCCAGGTTGACGGAGAACATGGCACCATCATCATCAGCACTGACGACACAGACCGGGCGCTAACGGCCCTGGCGGATGCGGGCTACTCCGCGGTAACCGATGACGCCCTGCTGGTACGGTTGAAAGACGAGGCCGGCGCACTGGCCCGAGTGGCTCAACGCTTCAGCGAGGCCGGCATCAATATTCGCAGCGCCCATATCCTGGACCGCAAGGACGGGTTCGCGACCATTGCCCTTTCCACGTCGCCAGAGGACCGGCCGAGAGCTGAGAGTCTGATAAGTCCTGAGGAAAGGGTGTGAACTTCAGCAGTTAAGGCATGGGCTTGCAGGAGCTCTCGAATGTCTATGGAAGACTCCGGTTCCCTTTCGGGGTTTTCTCCTGCGGAATGCCCATGCCAGGCCGGTTGAACGATACCTGGGGCCTTTGACTAGCCCCGGCCAATGAAAAAAGGGAGTCCGGCTGAGTAGTTTAAGAACCCTGAATTGGATTGGCCTCTGTTGACTGCTCTGTCCGGCCAAACCTATAATTCCGGAAGCAACACACCTATGGCCGTACCTATTGCGAGGGCAAGGAGTCGCCCTGTTGGAGGATTTTATGGGAGAAATACTTGGTATCGGCGCAACCCACTATCCCCCTGGTTTGGTGCCCGACGAATACAAGCCGTGGCCCCTTATCCGCATGCTCAAGACCAACCGGATTCCTGAGGAAATGAAGAACCCTGCCAACTGGCCTGCCGAAATGCAGGCTGAGTGGGGCGACGATGAGGGGATAACCGCTCACCGGGCCCACCGGGCCAAGGTCTTCGATGCCTTCCGAAAGCTTCGGGAGGAAATTGACGCCTTCGATCCGGACTTTATCCTGCTTTGGGGCGACGACCAGTACGAGAATTTCCGAGAGGACATTATTCCTCCCTTCTGCGTGCTGGCCTACGATCAGATCGATTTCCAGCCCTACCACCGCATTGGGGACAGGCCCAACATTTGGGACGAACCAAAGGACAAGGTCTTCAGTGTGCCGGGCCATCAGGCCGCTGGTCGCTATCTCACTCGCCGGCTGATCGAGCAGGGCGTCGATATGGCCTACGCCTACAAGCCCTTGCACGAAAAGGCTGGCCTGGGACACGCCTTTGCCAACACCTTGCTGTTCCTGGACCTGGACCGCAAGGGGTTCAACTATCCCGTGCTCCCCATGGCGGTTAACTGCTACGGCAGCAACGTCGTCCGGATGCGCGGCGGCGCTGAAGTCTTTGCGGAGGAACTGGACCCGCCTTCGCCCACCCCGACGCGCTGTTTCGAGGTAGGTCAGGCCACCGCCCGCGCCCTGATTGACAGCCCCTATCGGGTAGTGCTCATGGCTTCATCCAGTTGGTCCCACGCCTTCCTGACCGAAAAGAACAGCTGGGTTTACCCCGACCTGGAAGCCGACCGCGTGCTCCTGGACGCCCTGCGCAAGGGTGAGTACGACATCTGGAAGAACTGGACCCTGCACCAGGTCGAGGAGTCTGGCCAGCAGGAAACCCTCAACTGGCAGTGCCTGGTGGGCGCCATGGCCGAACTGAACCGCCATGCCGACTACCTGGAATGGGCCGAGTGCTGGAGCTTCAACGCCCCCAAGTGCCTGGCCGTTTTCAAGTAGCCCGGTCATCCCGTCCCTGATCCCAAGAAAGTGGCCGCCCCCGATTCGAGGGCGGCCATTTTATTGAAGGGTTCTACCTGGGACACGCATTGGGTAATCTGGATAACCGGCGCGGACACGGTTGAACAGGGAGTCGTACTCAGAACCGGAGCAATTCCTGCAAGTCTTGCTCTTTGCTCTGTGGCCCCACCACCGCCAGCCGGAGCTTGTCAGGATCGAGGATCCTGTTGCCCACGCGTGCCAGGTCCTCCGACGAAACTCGGTCCAGGTCATTAATGGTCTCGTAAATGGTGGGAACCCGTCCGACCAACATCTCCTGCGCGCCCAGCCAGGACGCGACGGCACGGGTGTCTTCCATCCTCAGCAACAGGCGGCCCTTGGTGTATTCCCTGGACTTGTTCAGTTCCGCATCGGGCACGGTCTCCAGCATTCCCGCCAGTTCTCGCACCGTCGCCTGAACAACTTCATGTGTTTTGCGTGGATCCACGCCACAATAGACCACTAGCGAACCGCAGTCGCGGAAGTGGTTAAGGGAACTGGATACGTCATACGCCAGGCCCTGCTCCTCCCGCAGGTTAAGAAACAGGCGGCTGCTCATGCCGTCGCCCAGAACTCCGTTGAGAATGGCGAGAGCATACCGGTCCGGGTCAGTCAATGAAATGCCTGGCAAGCCCAGGCAGATATGGCACTGGTCGGACTGACGGTCCTCTACCCGAGCGATTGAACCGATTCCCCTTTCCTCATAGTAATCGCGCACGGGCTGCCATTGCAGCGATTCGCGAGGGCGCCAGTGATGAGTGGCATCGTTGACTGTGGCAACTACCTCGTCATGGTCCACGTTGCCGGCGACAGCAATGACGGTATTGGCCGGGTTGTACTGCTGGTCCATGTAGTCCCGGATATGGCCCAGGTTGATGCTGTTCACCGACTCTATGGTACCCCCGACGTCCCGTCCCATGGCCTGGTCCGGCCATAGCAATTCATCAAAAAGGAGGTCCACCCGGTGGCAGGGGTAGTCGTAGGTCATCCGGAGTTCTTCCTGGATTACCTCTCGCTCCTTCTCCATCTCAACCGGGTCGAGGATGGGGTGCAGCACCAAGTCCAGCAGTACCGCGAAGGCCTGGTTGAAATGGAGCCTTGCCACCTTGCACCAGAAGACTGTCACTTCCCGGTCGGTGCCGGCGTTTAGAATGCCGCCGACTCCTTCTATGGCTTCGCTGATGTGTCGGGCAGTGGGCCAGTTCTCAGTTCCCTTGAAGGGCAGGTGTTCCAGGAAGTGGGATAGACCCGCCAGGTCATCTGGCTCGTAGCGGGATCCGGCCCCAACGGTAATGGTGACGGAGACCGACGTCGAATGGGGCATGGAGGAGGACAGGACCCTCAAATGATTGTCCAATACGGTGCGCTGGAACATCTGTACCTCGGAAGGATAATCGCGGAATGATCGCGAGCTTACATTGCTGGAACCGGCCTGCTCACTGTTGTAATCGCCGTCCACCTATCCGGACATGTCGTTGACCGCGTACCCTGCGGCCTGCATCTCCTCGGCCTGGGCGGTGCTGATCATCTTGGATACTACGCACTCGGGACCCTCGCCGGCCTGACCCTGTATGCCATAGCGCCCATTCTTGTAGCGTACCAGCTTGACGTCGTTGACCGGGACCTGCCGGCGTGCCTTGAAGCTGTAAGCGGTGAATTCTGCCATGTTTCCTCTCTCCTTTCTCCAAAAACTCGCTAGTTGATAATGTGATGATACTGTATATCACAACCAAGTATGATAACCATCGGTGCGGCATTTGTCAATTTTTGGCTCAGCCTTCAAACGGTTCAGGGTTGGCGGAGTCTCCCGGACAGCCCGTCCCGTTATACCAGCGAAGGCCGGCATCCGGGGCTTGTTGCTACGATTGGCCTGCATTCACTGTCAGCCTTGCTGGATTCCGGCCTGCGCCCCTATTACGAGATCCGGGTGCCCGCGAATATCAACCCTGAACTGTTTCTCGTCACTCTGATCCCGGGTAGTTTGCGGATGGAACGTCAACAACGACCAGGCGCACGGCCCCCTGAAGCCGCGCTCAACCCTGCGTGTCCTCAAGGGGAAGGACCCTCCCCTTTGCGGCAAACCATCGGGCGCACTACCGACAGCGAACAGGGGTTCCTAGATCGTTCCCTGCTCCAGCAAGGACCAGGCCCGGAATGACGATGAAATTCCCGCGGGAGGCCCCGCCGGTCCCTTGCGCAAGTGTTCGGGCAAACTAGAGTGGGTCAAGGCCTCCACGGCAATCGAAGGACCCAGGGCAGCGCATTTAAGAACTTGACACGGCCATCAGGCAATTCCAGCACGTCCCCGATGCTTTCTATTCCGTTTCCAGCCAGTCAATGTCGCCGAACAGGTCGGGCGCGTGGGACTTGGACGTGAATACCTGGTACCGCCGGCGAGCCTCTCCGATGGTGGTGTCCATCGGGCCGTGGCCTGGGTAAACCGCCACATCGTCCGCCAAGGTAAGCAGCTTGGAACTGATGCTACCCAGAATCTGCTGCAGGAGTTCAGGGCTTCGAGTTTTGCCGGGGCCGCCGGGGAACAGGGTGTCGCCGGAGAACAGGTGGTTGCCAACCAGGAAACAACTCGCTCCTTCGGTGTGACCCGGAGTAAAAATAACCTGGACCGTCCGGTTGCCGAAGGTGATGCTGTCTCCGTCGTTTAAAACGGTCTCGGGCGCGCGGGGCAGGCCGTCCACGTCGTCGGCGTGGACCGCTACCGGAGCGCCTATGGCGCCGGTGATCTCGTGGAAACCATGCAGGTGGTCCTGGTGTTTGTGGGTAATCAGGATGGCCTTGATCTGGACATCCCCAACCTGGTTTATCAGCTTTTCCGGTTCGGCAGGGGTGTCGATGATGATGCCCTCGTTGGTCTCCGGGCACACCACGATGTATCCGTTATTGTCGTAGGGGCCCATGTTTATCCTGGCGATTTTCACTTCGCCATCATAGTGCAGGTCCATGAAAATTCCTCCCACAAAATCGGGGTTATTGTCGGGGCTATTCTAGCAAATGGGGAAAGGGGTGACCAGCGCGACCGTGAAAGCCTGCTGTTCCACTCTGAAAGGCAAAAGAACAGGGCAGCCGACGAGGCTGCCCCTCAAACCCGTCCATGCATTGAAGTCCATTCAAGTACTCGACGGTATTTTTACCGGGGGACGGCTTCAGTTCAGCCGCTGTCCCGGGCCGCTATTGGCATACCAGTCAAAGCCCTGGGGTTCCACGCGCACACAAACGTACTTGGGCGCGGTATATTCGTTAATGAAGTCGAAGCTGCCCTCTCGTCCGTAACCGCTGTCCTTGAATCCGCCCCAGGGGATGCCGGGGTGCAGCCGGTGGTGGTCGTTGATCCAGACTATTCCCGCTTCCACTTCGCCCGCCACCCGGTGGGCACGGGCCACGTCCCGCGTCCAGATTGAACAACCCAGCCCGTAGGGGATGTCATTGGCAATGGCAACAGCCTCCTCCTCGGTTTCGAAGGGAATGACACACACCACCGGCCCGAAAATCTCCTCCTGGGCTACCTTCATCCTTGGTCGGACGTCCGCCAGCACCGTCGGTTCTATGAAATAGCCCTTGGCGTACTGGCTGCCCTCGGGATGCTTGCCGCCGTGCGCCACCCTGGCGCCCTCGTCCCGGGCGCCATTTACGTAATCGAGGATGCGGTTGTAAGACGGCTTGGACACGACGGGTCCCATCTGGGTGTCGAATTCGGTGGGGTCGCCTATGCGAATGCCTGCCACCTTAGCCGACAACTGTTCCACGAACTGGTCGTAAATGGAACGGTGTACCACGGCCCTGGAACCTTGAATACAGGTTTGGCCTGAGGCCACGAATGACGCGAATGCGCAGCCGTTGACCGCGTCGTCCAGGTTGGCGTCGGGGAACACAATGACAGGCGCCTTACCCCCCAGCTCAGCCTGGAAGGGGATAAGGTTGCGTCCCACCACCTCCCCAACAGCGCGCCCCGTCTCAGTACCACCCGTGAGGTCCAGTTTGCCCAGCCGGCGGTCCGCGGCCAGGGCCTTACCGGCCGAGGGTCCGAAGCCGTTGACGATGTTCAATACGCCGGGCGGCAGTCCTGCTTCCAGGGCTATATTGCCGATTTCAGTGGGAGTCAAAGGCGCCCACTCGGAAGGCTTCAGCACAACTACGCAACCCGCTGCCAGGGCGGGAGCCAGCTTCTTGGACGCAATCATCAGGGGATGGTTCCAGGGCGTCAACTGGCCAACCACGCCCAGGGGGACGCGAACGGTATAGTTCAGGTGCCCTCGGTCAGTAGGGACGGTTGAACCCTGGATTTTGTCGCAGAAGCCCGCGAAATACCGGAAGTAACTGGCCACCACCAGCATCTGGGAAGAGGTCTCGGAAATGGGCCGGCCGTTGGAGATGGACTCCATCAGCCCCAGTTCCATCCGCCGCTCCTCCACGATGTCGGCAATACGCCATAGAATCTTGCCCCGATCCGAGTCTGGCATTGTTGACCAGGGGCCGTGCTTGAAGGCTCGTTCGCCGCTGGCTATGGCCTCTGCCACGTCTTTCTCGTTGGCATTGGCCATTCTGGCTACCGTCTCTCCGGTAGCAGGATTTTCAACGTCGAAATATTCGCCACTGTCAGATGGCTTCCACTCTCCATCAATCAACAGGTCATACTGAAGGGTTTTCGTTTGGGTCATTCAGGAATTCCTCTCGTTGCGGTCCAATGGGCCGCGCAAATGTTGTTCTTTGGTCAACAGCAAGACCGATCATGGCCCCAGGCCTTTTGGGGGATCGCTGGCTAGTCATCCCCGACGCCCACAGGTTCCTTGGCCCGCTGCCGAGTAGCCTTCCTGGCTGCTTTTTTCCTGGGCTTGGCTGCAGCTTCATCAACTTTGTCCGCTGCGGGTACAGGAGCCGGCTCCACGGGCAGAGGCGTTCTTCCCCCGGCTTCGAGCAGGGGCTTCAAATACCGGCCGGTGTGAGAGTCGGGATGCTGGGCCAGTTGCTCCGGAGTTCCCGTGGCGATCAGCTGGCCACCCTGATCCCCGGCGCCCGGTCCCAGGTCAATTATCCAGTCCGCGTTCTTGATCAGGTCCAGGTTGTGCTCGATCAGCACAATGGTGTTCCGGTTATCCACCAGGCGGTGCAGCACTCGCAGAAGGGCGGCGCAGTCTTCGAATGACAGGCCGGTGGTGGGCTCGTCCATCAGGTAGAGCGTCTTGCCCGTGGCCCGCTTGGCCAGTTCCGTGGCCAGTTTTACCCGCTGGGCCTCGCCACCGGAAAGCGTGGTGGCAGGCTGCCCCAATCGAATGTACCCAAGCCCCACGTCCCGCAGGGTTTCCAGCTTGGGCCTGATGCGGGGGAAGTTGTAAAAGAACTCCAGGGCCTGTTCCACCGTCATTTCCAGGACGTCGGCGATGCTCTTGTCGCGCAGGGTCACTTCCATTGCTTCCCGGTTGTACCGGCGGCCGTGACAGATCTCGCACGGCACGGTAACGTCCGGCAGAAACTGCATCTCTATCTGGTTGTAGCCCTCGCCCTGGCAGGCTTCGCAGCGCCCGCCCTTGACGTTGAATGAAAAGCGCCCGGGCTTGTAACCGCGCACCCTTGCCTCTGGCAGCGACGCAAACAGCTCGCGGATGGGAGTGAACGCCCCGGTATAGGTGGCCGGATTGCTGCGGGGTGTCCGCCCTATGGGAGACTGGTCAATGTTTACGACCTTGTCGATGTTATCCATACCGGAAACGTCGTCATGGTCTCCCGGGTAATCGCGGGCTTTGTTGATTTCCTGGGCCAGCCGCTTGTACAGAATGTCGTAGGTCAGGGTACTCTTGCCCGAACCCGAGACCCCGGTAACGCAGGTCAACATCCCCAGTGGTATGGAAACGTCCACGTTCTTGAGGTTGTTCTCCCTGGCGCCCATAACGGTGATGTGCGAGCCGTTGCCGGACCGCCGACTTTCGGGAAGCGGAATTTCCCTGGCCCCGCTGAGGTATTGCCCGGTCAGCGAGCCGCCGTTATCCATAACCTGGTCAATGTTGCCCGTGGCGACTATGTGACCCCCGTGTTCCCCCGCCCCGGGGCCGAGGTCAACTATAAAATCGGCGGCGCGCATCATCGCTTCATCGTGCTCGACCACTATGACTGTGTTGCCCATGTCCCGCAGGCGGGTCAAGGTGTCTATCAGCCGGTGGTCGTCGTGGGGATGCAGTCCCACTGTCGGCTCGTCGCATACATACAGAACGCCGGTCAGGCCGGAACCAATCTGGGTGGCCAGCCTCACTCGCTGTGCCTCGCCGCCGGAGAGGGTACGGGCGGTGCGGTTCATGGTCACGTAGTCCAGCCCGATGCCGTCAAGGAATCGCAATCTGCCGTCTATTTCTTTGAGGATCTGGTTGGCGATAGATTTGTCTCGACCGGAGAGCACCTCTCCAGCGTGCTTGCCGTCAGCATCCGGGTCGATGGCGCGAACCCATTCCACGCCCTGGGCAATGTTCATCGCGGTGACGTCCATAATGCTTAGCCCGCACACCTTGACCCCCAGGGCCTCGGCCTTGAGTCGCTGGCCCTTGCACGCCTGGCAGGGGCGGGCGGTCATATACCGCTCGATTTCCTGCCTGGTATGGTCCGAGTCCGTCTCGCGATAGCGCCGTTCCAGGTTTGGAATCACTCCCTCAAATCGGGTCTCCCAGCTGTAGGTCCGCCCGTTGTGGGTCCGGTGCCGCACCGTGATCTTCTTGCCTTTGACGCCGTAGAGGATGACTTTCAGATGTCCTTCGTCCAGGTCCTTGATCGGCATCTGGGGGGAGAAGTCGTGGGCACGGGCCACCGACTCCATCATGCTCATGTACCAGCCCGACGATGCTCCCGTACGGTTCCAGGCCACCACCGCCCCTTCCAGGAGGGACAGGTTTCGGTTTGGAATTACCAGGTTGGGGTCAACTTCAAGCTTGAATCCCAGACCGGTGCATTGGGGACAGGCGCCATGGGGGCTGTTGAAGCTGAAAGTGCGGGGCTCAATCTCCGGCAGACTGGTACCACAGCGAACGCAAGCGAACTGTTCGGAAAAGACCAGCTCCTCTTCCTTGCCGCCTTCCTCCCGTGGCTGGCGAAGCACCTGAAGCACACCTTCGCCTTCGCGCAGGGCGGTTTCAACCGACTCTGAAACACGGCTTAGCTCCGTGTCCGGCCTGACAATAATGCGGTCCACCACCAGCTCTATGTAATGCCACTTCTGTTTGTCCAGATTGAGGTTGTCAGTCTCATCCAGCATCAGGATTTCGCCATTCACCCTTATTCGAACGAATCCTGCCCTTCGAGCGGCCTCGAACACGTCCTTGTGCTCGCCCTTCTTCCGGCGAATCTTGGGGGCCAGCAGGGTGATGCGGCTCTCTTCAGGCAGGGAGAGAATGGCGTCAACAATCTGTTGAATGGTCTGACGCTCCACCGGGCGGCCGCACTTGGGGCAATGGGGCTTCCCCACCCGGGCAAACAGCAGGCGCAGATAGTCGTAAATTTCAGTAACGGTGCCAACCGTGGAGCGGGGGTTGTGGGAGACGCCTTTCTGGTCAATGGAAATGGCGGGGGAAAGGCCCTCTATGTAGTCCACGTCGGGCTTGTCCATGCGCCCCAGGAACTGGCGGGCGTAGGCGGACAGGGATTCCACATACCGGCGCTGGCCCTCGGCGTAAATGGTATCGAAGGCCAGGGAGCTTTTGCCGGAACCCGAGACACCGGTAATGACCACCAGCTTGTCCCGCGGGATGGTCACTTCAATGTTCTTGAGGTTATGCTCCCGGGCGCCCTTGACGTGGATAAAGTCCTGAGGCATAGGCCAACATCCTGTGGGGAAAAGTCAAGGCTGATTTTAACATTCAGAAATAGCTAATGCACGGAAAGCGATGACCGGTGCAGGCCAATCGCGCTATAGAGTCGGACTATTGGCGTCACAAATTCGGCAGGCAGGAGTCATGTCGTCCTGAGCCTGACGAAGGGTCAAACCTTCAGAGTTCAGCAGGACTGATATCCAGCCCTTCCCTTTCTACATTGCTCTCGACTGGCAAAAAGCAAACCAACAGAAACGAAGAAGGGTTGTTTCAGGGGAGCGTCCATCAACTCTTCGTGAATTCGAAAACCTGCGGGTTAGGGCCGGGAAAGCGCCTGGCCTGGAGAACTGTTGACCGTGAGGAAGAAGTGCCCAAAAGGTGGGATCAAATGAGATGAAACTGCGGGGAATACGGTTTATCCGCCAGCCCTGGACTGGACAGCCTAATACGGAACACTGAAGACAGGAAGGGCGAAAGAGGTCTCGTTGGGTTGTTGGAGCCTTCCGTCAAACCTGCAAACTACGCGGGCTTTCGCTTCAGTTGGTTTTCGGTCGGACGAAGGACAGCCGCCAACTTCGGCCCATTAGCTGGATATGGCCGCCAGTTCCCTTACTTCGGCCTCCTTCTGGCTCTCCTGGGCGTGCCAGGCTTCCAGTCGGCGGTTTCGTACCCGGAATCCTGCCAGTTCCATGTCCTGGTTTGCGAGGAGGACTGTCAAGTCCCGACGCGCTTTCTTGATCTTCCGGATCTCACTGGCGATGGTCCAGGCCGCTATGGCGGGTCCCAGCAACAGGCCCACTCCTGAAATGCCGGCCAGGGTCGCGCGGGCGGCGGTTGAAGCGGCGACGGACCCTCCGGTGGAAGAAGCTCCACCCCCCAGCGTTAGCAGTCGCGGGGCATAGGGGACTATTCTCGCGCCAACCGGCTGGATGACTCGCAACCCTACAGGCTCTACCACCCGCATTATGCTGGCGGAGGTGGTCTTCCAAACTACGCCACTGACTGCGCTGAAGGAGTGACGTCCAACAATTACCCTGGCAGATCCAGTGGACCCCTGGGTAAGGGTGGTCTTTTCCTTGCGCCGGATGACTTTCTTCCACCTGGGCTGGCGGATTTCTTCAACGTTCTCTTCAACCGGCTCGGGTGGCAGGAGGGACGCCGGCTTTTCGGGAGGCTCCAGTCCCAGCTGCCGGCAGAGGTAGTGCTGGCGAAGGTAATGCTCGGTGAGCAAATGGCGGTGACGCTCCCTGGCGTTGGCCAGCCTGGCCCTCAAGTCGTTCAGTTCCTTGCGGGACTTGAGCTTGCCGGCCATTTGGGCGGCGGCGGAGCCTACCGTAACTGCAATTGGAATTGCGAGCAGAGGTAGTGGCATCTCAACACTATTCCAACTCGATCAGCGCGTCATTGGCGCCCACGGAATCCATGGGTTGAACGTATATATCCTTTACTACGCCATCCTGTGCTGCGCGGATGCTCTGCTCCATTTTCATAGCTTCTACCACGCAAACTTCATCGCCCGCGGCAACCCGGTCACCGGGACGCACACGAATGGCCAAGACTCGACCCGGCATCGGCGCACGCAGGACTTTGTCTGACGGGTCGAATGCTGGAGGAACGCCGCTCACCCTCGGCAGCGCAGGTGGCGCAATGCGGCTGGGAGGCCGCCTTCCCCTCCTGCTGGGAGGCTGCGGCGATTCAGACAGGGGAGACTCTGACTCAACGTAGTAGGTCTGGCCATCAACGTTTACTTCCACCGGCGAGCGACTGACATCGCCCACCTCTACGGTGAACCACTGGTCTCCAACTCTTAGCCGATAGGTGGGCACGATCTGGCCTGCTTCCCGGTGTCCTGAATGTCCTGGCAGCCGGGGAACTTCCCGTTCCCCCTTTCCAGGAAGGCCAGTGTAGCGCAACACCCAAGGCATTGCAAAAGCCCTATTCGGTCAGGGATTCACGGGTTTCGGTGGTACAGCAGCGGAAGGAAATTCGCGATGAAGCTCTAATTCCTTCCGACTCTCTCGGTGCGGGCCAGTTGATTCATGAATGAGTTGGTGCGGATTTCCCGGTCCAGCCAGTACTGCACTGTCCCCGATAGCACTGCTCTGAGTTCCTGGGTCAGGGCAGCATCCAGATTCAGAGTGGGCAATGCCCTGGCATCGCTGCGCGCCAGCAGGCGCATTACCTTAAGGGCCCTGAGTGAGAGGGGGCGCAGGCCCGCCCGATCCGGGGTGCAGTCGGGACAGAAGACCCCGCCGCCGTCGATGCTGTAACGATGCCGGTCGGGTTCTATATCCCGGCGGCACTCCACACAATTCGACAGTTCCGGCATCAGTCCCGAAACGCCCAGCAAGTGCAGCTGGAAATGAAACAGCGGGAGCTCGTACTCAGGTGTCTTGCCAATTGATTCCAGGGTGGACCAGGCCAAATCGTAGAGGGGTTCGTTGGCGCTGGCTTCCGACCCAAAACCATCCACCAGCTCGGACACCTGCATACCTCTGGCAATGGCGGTCAAACTGCTCTTGAGAGGGGTGAAATTTTCCAGCGTTTCCGCCTGGCTGATAACGTCCAGGGTATGGCCTCTCGACAGGGACAGGCGCGTGAGAGTGAGGGGTTCCAGGTGTCCCACCAGCTTGGCGTTGGACCGGCGGGCTCCTTTGGCGATTGCCCGCAGCTTGCCAGCCTCTCTGCTAAAGAGCGTTACCAGCAGGTCTGCTTCGCCCAGGGGCATATTTTTCAGCACCAGCGCTTCGGCGCGGTACATTCGCGGTGGGGGCATAGCGGCGATTCATCCTGGGGGACCGTAAGCCTGGTCAACTGTGAAAGGAAACGACGGGCTACTCCAGCGCCTGCCTGCCCTGAAATGCCCGGCTCAGGGTTAATTCGTCTGTGTATTCCAGCGAACCGCCAACCGGCAAGCCCCTGGCCAGGTGGGTCACCTTCACGTCAGTCCCGACCAGGTTCCTGGAAATGTACATAGCCGTGGCCTCGCCTTCCAGGGTAGGGTTGGTGGCAATGACCAGTTCCTTGGCCTCTCCGTCGGAAAGGCGCGCAAACAGCTCACGAAGCTTGAGCTGCTCGGGGCCGATTCCGTTAAGTGGCGAAAGTACTCCATGCAGGACGTGGTAGAGGCCCCGGTAACAATGGGTCCGCTCCAGGGCCAGTACATCCAGGGGCTCTTCTACGACGCAGATCTGCTCCCGGTTGCGCTGGGAATTGGAACATACCGAGCACGGGCTCAAGTCGGTAAGATTCTGGCACTGGCCGCAGAACATTATGCTCTGCTTTACGGCGTTGATGGCGTTGGCCAGGTCGAAAGCTTCCTCATCGGGCAGGCGGATAATGAAGTAGGCCAGGCGTTGAGCGCTCTTGGGGCCAATGCCTGGAAGTTTGTTCAGTTCCTGTACGAGGCGCGCCAGCGACGGGGCGGCCGATGGCAGGTGCTCCAGGGTCATATCAATTCTTCGCGAAGTCGGTGATTCTGTGGAGACTTAAGACTCTCCGACGCAGGCTTGAGCCAGGTCTTGCTTCCCGCCTGTCGATCAGGTCAAGCCAGGGATATTCATTCCACCGGTGATGACGCTCATTTTGCTGGCGGCCAGTTGCTGGGTCTTTTCGGAGGCGTCATTGACGGCGGCGGCTACCAGGTCTTGCAGCAGGTCCAGATCTTCCGCGGCTTCAGGCTCTATCGACACCGACTCCACCACCTGCTTCCCCGTCATAACTACCTTGACCACTCCGCCACCGGCGCTGCCCTCTACGGTCATGGTCTCCAGTTCTTCCTGAATCTTCTGCAACTGGGCCTGCATCCGCTGGGCTTGACGCATCATGTTCCGGTTCATTCGATTGTGTCCTCCACGATTCGGGCTCCCATATTCATTGCGGTCCGCACCAGCGGACTGTGCTGGTTGGGCCGGCTGGATTGGGAAGCCTCGTCGGTCTGCCCCGACAGGGTTATCTGGAAGTCGTACGGTGTCCCGAAGAAACGGGTGACCGCCTCGGTAACCATGCGGCGAGAATTTGGGTCTTCCAGCTCTTCCTGCATTCGCTCCATGTTGGGGCGATGCACAAAGGGTATTAACAGTGTATCACCTTCAAGAGAAATGGTGTTGGGCTTGCAGTCACGCAGCAGCGCGCCCAGGTTGTACCTCTTCCCGGTGGCGCGACCCAGGGCTTTGACCGTAGCCTGCCACATCTCAGGTATGCCTCCGTCGCCCGAGTCAGGCGGACTGGCTGGGCCATTCGGCTGCGACTGTGAGGCTGAGGGCCGTACCGGCGCTGGACGAGAGCGCTCGGGCTGGGTGAATGGGCGGTCCCGCACTTCAGGACCTGGGCCGGTCGAGGCATTCGCGGCCGGCGGAGCAGTGCCGGGTGAAGACCGCCGGTTTGATTGGGTAGTCGGGGGGCGACTTGCTGGCGCGCCCTGGACCTCCTCTGACGGTGGCGCTATGTCATCACTGCAGATTTCCACTATCGCCAGTTCCAGCGGGAGGGTGGAAGGAGCGTCGTACCGCATGTTTACCTGGCCCCATATTTTCAGGGCCCTTACGATGCGCCAGTGTGGGAGGTTCTTTGCCAGGTCCGCCAGCTGCCCGGTAACGTGCTCCGGCAATTCCAGCGCCCCGGCGGCGCCCCATTCCAGCAGCATGGAAGCTCGCAGCAATTCCAGGGTCTGGCGGTGCATCTGCCGCAGGTCAACCCCATCCCATGCGGCCTGGTTGACTGTCTCCAGGGAGGCGGATGTATTACCCATCAGCAGATATTTGACGAGGTCCAGCCAGCGGTCTCCGTTGCCCAGGCCCAGCAGTTCCTCCAGCTGCACCAGGGTTATTTCGTCCCCGAAGGACACTACCAGTTGTTCCAGCAGATTCTCGGCGTCCCTCAGGCTGCCGGCGGCATACCGTGCCACCAGCCGGAGTGCGTCAGGGGCCACTGAAACTCCCTCGCCTTCCGTGATCTCCGCCAACCGCTGGTAAATGCGCTCCGAGGGCAGCCGCCGAAAATCAAACCGCTGGCACCGGGAGACAATGGTAGGCAGAATTCGGTTGGCTTCCGTTGTGCACAGGATGAAAATGACGTGGGCCGGCGGCTCCTCCAGCGTCTTCAGGAAGGCGTTCGAGGCCTGGTCGGTAAGCATGTGGGCTTCGTCGATGATATAGACCTTTCGCCGTCCTTCCGCGGGAGCGAAGTTCACCTTGTCCCTGATTTCCCGAATGTCCTCAATGCCGCGGTTGCTGGCGGCATCCATTTCAATGGTGTCCATGAACCGCTCTTCGTTGAAGGACACGCAAATGGCGCATCGGTTGCACGGGTCGCCTTCTTGCGGATCAAGGCAATTGACCGCCTTGGCAACGATACGCGCTGTGGTGGTCTTGCCCGTTCCCCGCGGCCCGCAAAACAGGTAAGAATGGGACACTCTTCCCTGCCTGATGGCCTGGCGCAGGGTATTGGCCACGTGCTCCTGCCCAACCAGGTCGGCAAAGCAGCCGGGCCGCCACTTCCGGTAATAGACCTGGGAGGTCACGGTGCGTACTCCCCGTCACCAAAGATGCGGGCAAGGGCTCTTCGCTCCAGCGCCTGCATCGCGGCGGTCTCTTCTGGTTCAACGTGGTCGTGTCCAACCAGGTGCAGCGCGCCGTGAGCAATCAGCAGGGCAAGTTCATGCTCCACCGGCTTTCCCTGTGCAACCGCCTGGCGGCATGTTTGCGGGTAGGAAACTATGATCTCGCCCAGAGGGGGGAGTTCGTCAGGGGGCAGTACGAATCCGGGTAAAGTTTCTTCTCCGTCAAGGCCGAGGAAGGCTGCAGGCCCTGCGGAAGGAGCTTCTTCACCTTCCCACTGGCCGGCGTGGGTTGCCGAAAAGGAAAGAACGTCAGTCACCTCGTCCAGCCCCCGGTATTCGCGGTTCAGGTTCCGCACCGTTGCGTCGTCAGTCAAAGCCAGGCTTACCTGTGCAGGCTCATGCGGGAGGAGCGCAAAGTCCAAAGCTGCCGCAAGAGCGCCTTCCAGCCAGGCTTCTGAGACATCCGGCCGGAACTCCTTGGCCACTGTGATAGAAATCTCCCGTTCGGGCTGAGAAATCAAGGGTGGGACCTGCTCCAGAGACAGGAACAACGTTGGGGTGGAACCCCATATTAGCACGGCGTCAAAACCGGGCGTCAAGCACAAGGCGGGCTCCCGTATCGTGCTACAATGGCCGGAAAAGCAGCGTTATTGGGAGGTTCCAATACCTATGGCGAGCGGTCACAGTGACGAGGAAACTCCTGATGTTCACGAGCTTGTGCTTCCCGCAGAGGGGGTAGAAGACCTTACCGACCAGCTTACCCACTACATGACTGAGATTGAGCTGGGTGGCCTGACCGACATTATGGGCCAGGTGCTGGACGATTTCCTTGACCAGTGCGGGGGAATGCCTGAGGACCTTTCGGACGCTTCAGCCTTTGAACGCATTACGGGAGGCCAGCTGGCGGTAACCCTCGCCTACCAGGTGGGGCGACTGGAGGGCAGGTCTCCCCAGATCGTGAACCGACTGATTAGGCAGGCCGTAGAGAAGTGGCGGGCCCGCGAGTTGGTCACGTCAGAGGAGATCTCCGACGCAGACCTGCGAAACCCCAAGGAACTGGTCTATCCCCGCTTGCGCCGCCTCCAGTTCACCGAACCTCCCGGCGGGGAGAACTAGATACTTATTGCGGTGTCGAACTTGTCGGATTCCCTTCAGAAGTTGTTCAACCGACATCGCGCGCAAAGCTTCCGTTAAGTGACGCCCAACTGTTTGATGTCAGGAGGATGAAATGACCACAGCAACTGCGACCTACGATCTGTTGCTTAAGGGGGGCACTCTGCTTGACCCTGGTCAGAACATCCACGACCGACGCGATATAGCCTTCCAAAACGGTCTGGTAGCGGAGGTGGCGGAAGACATCGTCCCTGAACAGGCCGCTAACGTGGTGGACATTGCGGGCAAGGTGGTGACGCCGGGCCTGATAGACTTGCACGGCCACTTTTACCACGGCGGTACCGGCAGCGCGGTTCACGCCGACCAAAATTGCCTGGCCTCGGGGGTAACCACCGGCGTAGATGCCGGAAGTTCAGGATTTCTGAACCTGGGCGCGATGCGTGATTACGTTTTTCCGGCCCACCGCACTCGCTTGCTGGCATTCCTCCACATTGGAGCTGTGGGACTGGCGGCCAACCGTGTGCTGGGCGGTGGCCTGCAGGACCTGCGCATCATAGATGTTGACCAGACGGCCGACGCCGTCAAGGATAATCCCGGCTTTCTCTTTGGCATCAAGGTGCGAATGGAACTGAATGCGGTGTCTCATTGGGACGCTCCGGAAGCCATGCGTCTGGCCAGGGCGGCCGCGGACAAGTCCGGTGGCAAATTGATGGTGCACGTCAGCGGCACCCCTATTCCCCTGCCGCAGATTCTCGGGTTCATGGGGCCCGGGGATATAGTTACCCACGCATTTAATGGAAACCATGAAGGTATCCTTGACAAACAGGACCGCATTCGTCCCGAGGTATGGGAGGCCTCGGAAAGAGGTGTCATCATGGATTTGGGTCATGCCGGAATCCATTGCGACGTCCAGGTGGCCCAGGCAGCCATCCAGCAGGGGCTGCCCCCGGATACCCTTAGCACCGACATCCACTTGCCCCCGCCCGGTCGTAGGGTCTATTTGATGAACGATTTGATCAGCAAGTTTCATGCCATGGGTATGTCCCTGGAGGATGCCGTCTCGGCCAGCACATCGCGTCCCGCACAGGTGCTTGGTCTGGAAGCTCAATTGGGGTCCCTGGCGCCCGGGATGGCCGGAGATGCGGCGGTCTATGACCTGCGCGAGGGCCGGTTTGTCTGGCATGACATGGCCCGCAACAAGGTCGAGGGCAAAGTCAGACTGGACACCTTTCTTACGGTGCGTAATGGGGCCGTAGCCTGGCGTGAAGGCAAGCTGACCGAGATGGGACCTTGCTGAACCCTGGACGCTGGGGAGTTGTCGTATCGTTGGCTGCCCTGGTGGCAGTCAACCTGGCGTGCAGCCAGTCGGATCCAGTGGTCCCGTTGGCGGACCCAACCTCGATTGCTACCCCCACCGCTTCCATAAGCTCAACAAATGCTGGAGACCCCTCTGCGTCCACCAGCAGTCCCACCTCTCCGGCCAGGTCTTCCGGTTCTTCCGCCATCGCAATTGCGGAGCAATCCGTGGCGGCGACGCAGAAGCCGACAACCCCGCCCGACTCCATTACTTCAATCCCGGCGCGAGCGGAAATTTCCCATGTAACCCCTGTGGCGTCTCCCTCTTCAGACCAGGAGGCGCTGAGCGCCCTTTACCCCGAAGGTACAACGCTGATTCAGCTGATCGACCTCCTGGATGAACCCGAGTCCTATTGTGTCGATGTACGGGGATTTGGGTCCAGCTTGGACACGGAGCGTTCCCTGCAGGCTCATACTTGCAAGCCTGGCGCCGATGATGAACTGTTCCTGTTTGATCGCCCCGGGGACGGACAGATTTCCATGCCGGCCTATGACCTGTGCATGGATTCGGACGGGGAGTCGGTATATGTCCGCCCCTGCACCGATGCTCTAACCCAGCGATTCGATCTGGGGCCAGACGGTACGGTGCGTACTGCAGACGGAACCCTATGCCTCGCAGTAGCCCCTGGTGATGGCGAGCCGGCGGGTGGACAGTCCCACCTGCGCCGGGACCTGCTTCTCGTTGACTGCACTGCAGGACAGCGGCACCTGGCGCGCTGGAAGATGCCGGGAAATAGCCCCAGCGCCCTGCCCGCCGCTGCAACTCAGTTAATGCACGATGCCCTGGATTCGGCTCTGGGGGGAGACAACTGGGACATTGTCAGGATTGGAGACTCGGGCGACCCCGCATTCATACCCGTTTTGATGGAAATGATGAGGTTCCCCTGGTGGCATATCGAACGCGAGGTGGAACTGGCCCTGTACGAGTCCCTGGACAGGATAGTGGAACAGAACCCGGGCCTTTCCGACGCGGAAACCATCGCGCAGACGGACGAGTGGTCCCGCTGGGTCGTGTGGCTCGGGCTTCACCCCGAGATATGGCCACCCCCGGGGTTCTCCGGCTGGAAAGGCCGCCTGTTTTCAAAGTTGGTGGACCCCAATATGGGTGCCTTCCTCTACGATGGAATGCGGTCAAACATCCGGGTAGAAGAGATAGTGTGGGGCGGCGTCGAGAAGGATGGCATACCTGATCTGACGGACGCGCCAGTAATCGACGGCGCCGATGCTGACTATCTTGATCCCGCA
Organism: Chloroflexota bacterium; assembly: GCA_028875055.1. Taxonomy (GTDB): domain Bacteria; phylum Chloroflexota; class Dehalococcoidia; order Lucifugimonadales; family UBA3495; genus Bin22. The sequence continues at coordinate 49,448 of JAPPGG010000066.1, read as the reverse complement.
GACCGGGTATTTGGCGTCTCCTTCAATGGCGAACACCGGGCTTACCCTCATCGCATCATCAACGCACACGAAATGGCGAACGATGTGGTAGGAGGCGTGCCCTTTGCCCTGGCATATTGAACCCTCTGCGGAGCTGGAATCGTGTATTCCACCAACCTGGACGGCGAGAGGGTAGAATTTGGCACTTCGGGCATGCTCTACCGCAGCAACAAGCTGATGTATGACCGCAAGACCCATACCCTGTGGAACCAGTTTACCGGCGTGCCCGCAGCGGGGCCCCTGGCGGGCGCTGAAATCCGGCTGGAGTTGCTGCCGGTGGTCACCACAACGTGGGAGGAATGGCTGAAGGCCCACCCCGATACAACGGTCCTCGACCGGGAAACCGGCATCTACCCCGGCCGCTTCTATGAATCGGAGTGGGACGAAAGGTCCATCTACTTCGGGTATCGGGAAAGTCCCCGGACCATGTTCCCCGTCTGGCGAAAGAACGACGCCCTCACCACCAAGGGCCAGTTGATTGGACTGAAAATCAACGGTGAGACCAAGGCCTACCCCCTTGAGGACTTGCGGAAGAACACCGTGGTAAATGACGAGCTGGGCGGCCAGTCCCTGGTTGTCGTAACCACGGGACACCTGGGAAGCCGGGCCTACCAGCGAGGGGAGGAGTCCTTCAGTGTGGCTGAGGGCGAAGAGAGGGCGGGCGACGCCATCGCTGACAGCTCCGGTCAACTGTGGCGGGTGGAAGAGGATGCCCTGGTGAGAGAGGATGATTCATCAGTTCGCCTGCCCCGAATACCCACCCACAACGCCTATTGGTTCGGCTGGTATTCCTTCTACCCCGACACCCAGGTTTATCGGCGGCAGGAGTAATCGCTTGATAATCTCAAGCGCGCCATCGCTGCCTACATCCCGGTCTGCTGAAGCACAATGTACTGCCTTTCTATGCCCTGGCGAAAGGTTTCCGGGATAGAGTGCCAGTCCAGTACGTCAACATTGAAAGGAAGGCTGGATTCCTCCAGGGCCGTGGTCAGCTTCGAGTAACGGCTCAAATCCAGTGGCCCCTTCCCCACCACCACCAGGTCCAGGTCAGAATACTTGCGTGCGGTACCCTTTACCCGGGATCCAAAAGCTCTGACCTCGCAGTCGGGAACCTGTTGTGCGAGGATGGATGCCAGGGTATTGAAATGGACAGGACTGATGTCAACGTCCACCTCTTTCCTCCAGGTTATTCAATAAATCCCTTGCGATGGGGAGAAAGTCAGTGATTATCCCAAAGGTTTGCTCAGCGAAGCCAATGCTCTAAAAGTGGCTGGTCCTGATTCGTGCCACTCTGAACTCCATCCATTTTTCAACGTTGTCGAGCAACTCCGCGGAGCCCGCATCTCTGAACAAATTGCCCCTGACCGGAATGTCAGATTCACGCAACCACTTGTGAATTGCCTTGCGGCATTCATCATATGCCACGTCAAAGCACTGAATGACGCCGCTGCGGAAAATGTTTCGCGCGTCCTCTGGAAGACTATCCATGAACTGGGGGTTGGTTGCCCAACGCAACGCGCCTTCACAAGAGTCTATGGCTCCTCGTAGTCCTTCCAATTCCAACGGCGTCGTCACTGGAGCCTTCGCGGCGGGTGTTATAACAAACGGCAGACCGTGATTTGTTTCATTTTACTACGGCCTCCCGGACATACGCTTTTCCAGTAAGGCCCTCTACCCTTCTATGCCGAAGACCTCCTGCGCGTTTTCCCCCAGAATACGGCGCTTTTCGTAGTCATTCAAATGGTGGAGGGACTTCAGCCATCCCACCGGGTCCGTGGGGCCCATGTCGAAGGGGAAGTCGTCGCCAAGCATGACCCGGTTTACTCCAACCCGGTCCACCAGGTACTTGAGGCCTTCATCGCTGTGGGTGATGCTGTCGTAGTAGAGGCGTTGCAGGTAGTCGCTGGGCATGTGCTGGATCTCGTTCACCTTGGGCTCGGGCCGCACTCCCGCTCCGAAGTCCATGCGGCCGATGCCGAAGCATGCGTACCCGCCGCCGTGGGCGAAACAGAGCTTCAAGTCCGGGCACTTGTCCAGGACGCCCCCGAAGATAAACGACGCAATGGCGATGGTGGTGTCCAGCGGAAAGTTAATCAGGTTGGACAGGTAGTAGCGGGTGGCGCGGTCGGAACCGGCCGGGTTGTGGGGGTGGAAAAAAACGAAGGCGCCGAGGCGCTCCGCCGCCTGGAAGAAGGGCAGGAACCGTTCCTCGTCCCAGTTATGACCCTCCATGTTGGTGTTGAGTTCGACGCCAGCCAGCCCCAGTTCCTGCATGGAGCGTTCCAGCTCCTCCGCGGCGGCCGCCGTGTCCTGCATGGGCACCGTGGCCAGGCCGATAAAGCGGTCTGGATTACTGCGGGCGAACTCCGCCGTGCCATCGTTCAGTTCCCTGGCTGACTCCAATCCCTCGGCGGGCTCCAGGTGATAGTTGGTCAGGTAGGGAGCTACGGACAGGACATGCACGTCAACGCCCTGCTGGTCCATAAAGGCCAGGCGTTCGTCCGGCGTGAACTGCCACTTTTCGTCAATGGGGCCTGCCACCCGATTCATGGCATTGATGTACTGGATACCGTCACGCACAAAGAGGCTGGCGCCGTACCAGTTGCCGTCCTGATCGTTGGCCCTCCAGAAGCAGTCCGGGACTATGTGGCTGTGAACATCTATGACTTTCATGTCAAGGCTCCTTTCGCAAAGGGGTACAGTATCCCATCAGCCGTTCCATTCAGCAATAACCGGGTCCAGGATGGAGTAATTTCCTCCGGTCCCTTTTGGACTGGCGAAAGTGTCCAGGGTCCAACCGGAAGCATCATCCGCCGGCGAGAGCCAGGTTTAATCCATCAGTTGGGTGAAGCTGGTCACAGCTGCTGGCTGGGATACTTCCGGCGAACGCGAAATGGCGAAGAACAGTTGTCTTTGCCTGGGCGCCGCCGAGACAGAAGCAATATCTGGCCACGCCATAGCAGGACAGGGTTGCCTCGTTTACCGAGGGCGGATGTCACTCAACTGAAAGAGAGAAAGGAGCCGATGAGAGGGACCTTATGCAGCAGCCTGGGAGGTTCATATTGGTCTTGTAAATGAGGGCTACCGCTGTCAAACTATGGTGCATGAGACTTGGTGAATTTGAACTCAACGAACCCCTTCCTGAACTTAAGGACCCCCACCTGGTAGCGGTGCTGCGTCCCTGGATTGATGTGGGCCGAGTTGGCAGCCTCAGCCTGGGCCGGATAGAACGGCACATGCGTGCCAAGGAACTGGGTCGCCTGCACCGGCCCGGCCTGTTTTACGACTTCACTCGTTACCGCCCCCGGTCCTATTTCAACCAGGGCAAACGGGAAGTTTCCATTCCCAATACCATTATCCGCTATGTGCAGAGGGATGAAGGCCAGGACCTGCTGCTGGCGCACCTCCTGGAGCCCCATCTTTACGGTGAAGACTATTCCGACGCCATGCTGGAGCTGGTGCGCCACATGGGCGTTAAGCGATACTCGCTGGTGGGAGCTATGTATGACATGGTTCCCCACACCCGGCCTCTGCTGGTGTCCGGTTCCGGAGTTGGCGGCGACCTGGAGGAGGAGCAGCGCCAGTGTCGGGTTAAGACCAGCGACTACGAGGGCCCTTCCACGATTACCTATCTGATTCCCCAGGAGGCGGCCAGGGAGGGTATAGAAACCAGAACCTTCGTGGTCCACCTGCCCCAGTACTACCAGGTTGATGAGGACCTGATGGGCGCCTCCCGGCTGATGGAGATACTCTGCGCCCAGTACAGCCTGCCGGACCGGCTGATTGAACCGGACAGAGGGAAGGAACAGTACGACTCCATTGCCGAGATGGTGACCAGTGAAGGCGAGGATGTTTCCTCTTTGTTGGGTCAGCTGGAAGAACATTATGATCGGGAACAGCGCCAGGACGATCCCGCTCCCCCGCCACTGTCCGCCAACATAGAAGAGTTTCTGCGAGACCTGGATATTGGCTTTGACCGGCCGGAAGAAAATTAACACCCGCAAAGCCAGGGCAGCGGACCAGGCTGCCTGAGCGCCCTCCTACCAGCTTTATCCAGACGCCACCGGGCCCGGCATTCCAACGCCGGGCCCTTTTTGTGGGCCCGCGGTCCGGAGAATCCGTGTGGGACTGGCCCCCCGTGGGCTGGGTGGCCGCACAATTTACCCTGCCTGCTGAGAAGGGAAGAAAGGCTGTCTTCCTGCAATCTGATCCCATTTAAGCTCGTTTTGTACTTGGACACTTTCTCCTGAAGCCGGAGGGACCCAGGGCAAAAGCTTTTCCGCGCCAATGCCTCAAGCTGCGAAGCCCAGGAATTTCTGGTGGATTGCGCCAGGAGGATTCCTGCTGGGCTGCGGCCGATTCAATTCATTGGTAGGGGTAGCGTTGCTATTCAGGTGGTTTATAGCCGCCAGGGGCAAGTTTCGCGCCCGCCCCCCATGTTAAACACCTGCCTGGGAACGTGACCTATCGATGGGGTATGCTTGGCTTTTACCCAAGCTGGCAGTATAGTAGGGCGAAACTCAGGCGGAGGCCGGTTGGGCAATCGAAAACCGGCGTCTTACATCGTCAATTCATGCCCAGGTCTCAGTACGATTACATAATAATTGGCAGTGGTATCGCCGGACTTAACACGGCGCTGCTGGCCCGGGAAAATGGGTCCACTCTCATACTCACCAAGGGCCAGGTGGATGACTGCAACACGCGATATGCCCAGGGCGGGATAGCGGCGGCCATTGGGACCGGTGATACTCCCAACCTCCACATGCAGGACACCCTCTCCGCCGGGGCAGGGCTGTGCAACCGGGAGGCCGTTGAAGTCCTCACCAATGAGGGACCACAGCGAATTGCCAACCTGATACGCTGGGGTGTCCCCTTTGACACCAGCCACGGGGAGATTTCGCTGGGAATGGAGGGAGCCCACAGCAGGCCCCGCATTCTGCACGCCGGTGGTGATGCCACCGGCCAGCACATAGAACTGGCCCTGGTGTCCCGCGTTGCCGAGTCGGATATTGACGTCCTCGATTACACCCTTGCTACCGGCATTGTCGTTGAAAACGGACGGGCGGTGGCAGTAGATACCCTGAATTGCGAAACCGGCGTTCAGGAGACTTTTCGGGGCAGCCATATCGTGGTTGGCACGGGTGGGGCAGGCCAACTCTTCAAGTACACGACCAACCCGGAAGTAGCCACCGGGGATGGCGTGGCGCTGGCCTTCCGAGCCGGAGCACGGGTGATGGACATGGAGTTCTACCAGTTCCACCCAACGGCGCTGCGGCTGAAATGCGCCCCGACATTCCTGCTTTCCGAGGCCATGCGCGGGGAGGGCGCGGTCCTCAGGGACAAATATGGTCGCGCCTTTATGTCCGATTACCATCCGCTGGCAGACCTCGCACCCCGAGATGTTGTCTCCCGGGCCATTGCCACCGAGATGGAAAAGACGGATAGCGAGTCGGTGTTCCTGGATGTATCCCATCTCCCCAGCGAGGTAATTCAGAGCAGGTTTCCCACCATTTACCACTTTTGCCTGGACCGAGGAATTGACATAACCAGGGAACCCGCTCCCGTTGCCCCTGCCGCCCACTACATGATGGGAGGCATTCAGATAGACACCTGGGGGCGTACCAGTGTCCCCGGTCTCTATGCCTGCGGCGAGGCAGCCTGCTCCGCAGTGCATGGAGCCAATCGGCTGGCCAGCAATTCACTGCTGGACACACTGGTGTTTGCCAGAAGACTGGTGGACTGCAGCCTGGGTCAGGCTCCTGAAGACAACCCACTTGACGATGAAAGCATGCTGCTTCGGCGGCTGCCCGAACGGAGCCCGGTGTGCGCAACCATGCCCTCGCCGAGCATCGAAAACCTGCAGGACCTATGCTGGCGGAACGTGGGCATCAACCGTAACGGGTCCCGATTGCTGCTGACTGCCCGCATCCTGAACCTGTGGCAGCGCATGATGCCGGCTCCTGACGACCGCGCTTCCTGGGAACTCAGCAACATGGTACTGCTGGCCCGGTTGATGGTGGAATCTGCCCTGGTGCGCCAGGAAAGTCGTGGTTCCCATTTCCGGCAGGATTTTCCGGAAACGAGGCCGGAGTGGGAGAAGCACGTCGCGCTAATCCAAGAGGAGGTATAACCATGAGCCAGCTTCCTCCGGAAGTATTCAGCCTGATAGACGCTGCCCTCTCCGAGGACGAGACCTTCAACGACCCGACCACCGGACTGCTGATCCCCCCGGAAATTGTCGGACTGGGAATGCTGCGCGCCAAGGCGGTGGGGACTCTGGCGGGTCAGGATGTGGCTGCGGCCGTATTTCGCCGGGTGGATTTCGACCTGGACTATATTCCCATCCTGGTTGATGGGGACAAGCTCGCGCCAGGTTCCGATATCGCGCGGGTAGAGGGTTCCGCGGGCAGCATACTGCGGGCGGAACGTATTGCGCTTAACTTTATGCAGCGCATGAGCGGTATTGCCAGCGACACCAGCCGGTACGTGCAAGCCATCGACGGGTGCCGCGCCCGCATCGTAGATACCCGCAAGACGGCGCCCGGGCATCGGTACCTGGACAAGTACTCCGTGCGCATGGGGGGCGGTCACAACCACCGCCTGAACCTGGCTGATGGTATATTGATAAAGGACAATCATATTGAGGCCCTGGCGTCCCGCGAACTGGGTCTGGGAGAAGTTGTCCAGTTGGCCCTGGAAAGGGCCTCCCACACCATCAAGGTGGAAGTGGAGGTGGAGTCGCTGGATGGTGTTCGGGAAGCCCTCGATGCCGGAGCCCACATAATAATGCTGGACAACATGCCCGTTCCCCTGATGCAGGAGGCTATGGACATTATCGGCGACAGGGCCGTGGTGGAAGCCTCGGGGGGAATTAATATGGACACAGTTCGGGCGGTGGCGGAAACGGGCGTTCACCTGATTTCCATCGGTGGCCTGACCCACTCTACCCAGGCCCTGGACATCAGTCTTGACCTGGAATTTCCATAGGATAACTTTGTGCCGGCCAGGCCATCTTCAGGGAGTTTCAATTCCCCACCAGAGGCCTGGCAACCGACATAATTTTGCTATAGATTGAACTGAAGGAGAGGAATTAAAATGGCTCGACTACAAAACGTAACCAGGGAAGAACTTTCGGCGGAGGATCAGCACTTTTTTGATGAAATTGTAGGAAGCCGGGGCAGCGTTCGCGGACCCTACGGGGTGCTGCTGCACAGTCCCAAGCTGGCGGCGCGGGTGGCCCACACCGGCACCTACGTCCGCTTTGACTTTGATATCCCCGAAGCCTTGAAAGAGGTCATAATCATCGCTACGGCCCGGGAGATTCGCAACCAGTACGAGTTCGCAGCCCACGCGCGACTGGCCAGGGGCCACGGGGTCACCGAGGAGACCATCGGAGCCATTGCCCGGGGAACCGCCCCCGATGGACTGACCGGCGACGAGGCCCTGGTGGTGCGCTACGTTCAGGAGCTGCTGCAGAACCGCAAGATCAGCGACGGGACCTTCAGCGCCGTGATGGAACGCTTTGGAACCCAGAACACCGTTGATATCACCGGTCTGATCGGCCACTACCTGCTGGTGGGCCAGATTCTGACAGCCTTCGAGGTTGAGCTTCCGGAAGGGGCCAAGGCCGAGATAGTTGACTGAGAGCGTTAAATTCCTTCCTTCCTCACCATCGAGGCGGCAGGATGAAATGGCAACAGCCCGGAAGTTGCCAGAGGGTTAACCGGGTGGCCAGCCAGGGTCCGCTGGGATAACCCGCAGCCTGCGCCAGGAGTGCAATCATGCCCGTTACTGATGGAATCATTACCGCGCTGGAACGCAACTGGGATATGGTTGATCAGGCCCTGCGGGGAATGGACTACGAGACCATGGCCCGGCGTCCCAACGATTCGTCCAACTCGGTGTCGTGGATCTTGTGGCACATGAACCGGGTCTGGGACGCCTTGCTCAACACGTGGCTGCTGGATACTCCCCAGCTCTGGATACAGGACGGCTGGCACGAAAAGTACGGCATGCCCGCCGACCCGGAGGAAAGAGGGGTTGGCTGGACCGCCGATCAGGTGGCCCGCTGGACGCCGCCGCCCGTGGAAGTGCAACTGGGCTACTACGAAGCAGTGAAGGCCCAGGCCGCCCAGTACCTGGCTTCCGTATCCCAGGACGACCTGGAGAAGCCGATCATCATCCCTCCCGTCACGGAGCCGCGGTCGGTGGGTTCGGCCATTGGCCAGCGGACCTGGGACAACGTGGCCCACGGCGGACAGATCGCTTACCTGAGGGGCTACTACCAGGGAATGGGCTGGTATCCCAGGTAGATCTGAGTTAAAAGCTTAGGCTGCCGTGCGGGCGTTTTTGGGCAATTACAGGAAAGCCCCAAACCTCGGCCCTCTACTTCCTGCTTGAAACCCTCTCGCTACTGGGAGGTTGCGTAACAATAGGCTTTCCTGGCAACCTGTTCACCCCCACCCATCCTTTCTGTCCAAGGGGAGGGTGTCTTTGAGCTGATTTCCTGGTGAACTACCTTCTGGGCCGGTGACGGTTTGCGCTGTCCAGCATAATGGTTACCGGACCGTCGTTTTCCAGGGACACCTGCATGTACTCCTGGAAGACCCCGGTAGCCACGGGCAGCCCAGTGGCCTCGAAAAGGGCCACGATGTGCTGGTAGAGGCGTTCAGCGTGCTCCGGAGGGGCGGCGCTGGTGAAGTCGGGCCTCCGGCCCTTCCGTGTGTCGCCGTAGAGGGTGAACTGGCTGACTACCAGGAGTCCGGCGCCGGTATCCAATGCTGACAGATTGAAGCGGTTCTGGTCGTCGGCGAATATTCTCAGGTTGACTGTCTTGTCCACCAGGTACTGTGCATCGGTTTCATCGTCTTCCCTGGAGACCCCCACCAGCGCCACTAGTCCGGCTCCGATAGCGCCCATCTCCCGGCCGTCCACGCTGACAGTAGCCCGGCTAACCCGCTGAATCAAGGCCCTCAATTTCCGTACCCCCGTTGTGACCAAGAGTCTTGAGCCCAACAATACGAAGGGCCCAGAACTCGCTCTGGGCCCTCGACGCAAGCGCTTTAAGAGTTTGCTGTCCTATGCGGTGGTTTCCGCCGGGGCCGTGGTGGACTCGCTCCTGGAATCGGAGGATGAGGACCCGTTGGACGAATCGGAGGACTTGCTCTCCGAGGACGAAGAATTCTCCTTCTCCTTGGTTTCCGGGGGTGGAGACTTGGGCCGACCATAGTCGGTGGTGTAGAAACCCGAGCCCTTATATATTACGGGCACGGCGTGGAATACCCGGCGTCCCTCACCGGCACAGAGAGGACAAGCCCCGGAACCGGCTTCCTTGAAACTCTGGACTAGCTCAAACGTGTGGTCGCAACTGGTGCACTGATAATCGTAGCGGGGCAATTTATTCCTCCTGAGGAACTGCGCCCGGCCAACGCCGGTTGGCTTGTCACTAGCGCAATCATTCACTTTGTTAATAATTTCACCAACAATCTATCATTGGGAAAGGACGGTGTCAAATACGACTGGGACGGTTTTCACCCCGTCCTCGCAGGATTCAGTTAATTCGGGAATCAGGGCCAGGAGGCCCTTCACACGCTTGTTATTGGGGCATTGAATCTATATCATCCTGAACCAAGGCAAGTTTGGAAACGCAAGGTGGGAGGAACTCATGCGCGGCAGAAAGAAGCTCATAGCCGTTTCGTTGGCGAGCGTTGGCGCACTGCTGGTGGCGGCGTTGGCGTTCCTTTTCGTCCCTATGTTGATCGCCCTGGGTGTGGCTGCGGTGGCCCTGATAGTCGTTTTGATCGTGTCGGCGGGACCGTCGCAACGGAGGTGGGACGCGGTGTCCCGGGCCGAAGCTGACGCCGCACAACGGGGAGACCAGTCCGCCTTCCTGGGCGACCGGCATGACCATACCTTCTAGAGGTCGTTCCAAGACCGCTTAGCGGGAGCGGCGACTGGGTCTGGACACCCAACCCGGCGGACGTTACCCCCGTTCCGGCCTTTCCCCGTAAGGGGATAACAAGGTGACGGGGACAGCAAGTCCCCGCCGGCTTTTCGTCAGGACTGCTCCGCAATTTTGACGGCCAGCGCCATCAGTGCCTCGTCCGCGCCCCTGTCTCCCAGCAGGGAAAGCCCCACGGGCAGCCCATCCACCTGGGCCAGCGGCAGGGATATTTGCGGCCTTCCCGTGTTTCCGGCAATGGAGGTCAGCGCGCTATTGCGCAGCCGCAGTTCGTGGCGCTGCGAAACGGCCTGGCCCGTGGGGGGAGCGGGGCTGATGGTGGAAGGCAAGCATACAACCTTGTTTCCGCCGCCAAAGACCTCATTCACCCTGGCCACGATGTCTTCGCGCCGCAACTGGGCCGCCGCAACCTGATCGTCCGTAACCGCCCGGGCGAGCACGTAGCGGTCTGACACTTCAAAGCTGAAGGCCGGGTTATACCGGTCAATCCATTCCCGCACCGACTCCCAGGCTTCACGGCTCTGGAGTATCTGCTGCTGGTTGGACCAGTCGGTCAGGCTGCTGGGGGACAGCCGGACTTCCGTATTGGTCTCGAAGAGGGAACTTATCCGGTCCTTCGCCTCCATCAGGGTGGCGCGGGTCTCGGGTTCGGCCAGGTCGAAGGCGTCCTCAGCAACAATCAGCTGGGTCGGCAACGCGGGTGAAGCGTCCGATTGCAGCAGGACGTTACCTACCCGCTGGAAGGTGATGGCATCCCGGGCGAACCAGCCGATGGTGTCGTAGCTGGGGGCCTGCAGCAGCATACCTCCCCGGGGGATTCGGCCGTGGGTGGGCCGGAGGCCGAAGAGGCCGCAAAAGCTGGCGGGAACCCGAACCGACCCGCCGGTATCGGACCCGAGCGCAAAGTCCACCAGTTCCCCTGCCACAGCCGCGGCCGATCCGCTGGACGAACCTCCAGGCACCCGCCCGGGCGCGCGGGGATTGGTGGGAGTCCCGTAGTGAACGTTTTCCCCGAAGATGCCCCGGGTAAGTTCGTCCGTGATGGTCTTTCCGGCCAGCTCCGCGCCGGCGGCAATCAACTGCCGCACGACCCAGGCGTGGGTTTCCGCAGGGGAGTGAGTGGCCCGCCAGGTTGGATTGCCCGCGCCGGTGACCCTTCCCGCCACGTCAAAGATGTCCTTGGAAGCAAAGGCAAGGCCGGACAGGGGGCCTTCACCTCCAGGCAGGAAGGTATCATCGCCAGGACAGAAGGCGTTCAGCGTGTCGTGGACCGGGCGTGGGGGCTGTGTCATAAGAGGCTCTCCCTGGCGGGTATTTTCCGAAGGCTAAAAGAGAAAACGGCCCGCAAAACGGGCCATTCCATTGGGGAAAGAGGCGCAGGGCCGGAGCAGCCTAGCGGCGCTGTCGGCGGCGTCGGCGGGCGGCGCGCTGGGCGGCCAGCCGCTCTTTCTGGGCCTTGGACCGGAAGAACCGGCGGTCTTTCAATTCGCGCAGGATGCCAGCATGCTGGACTGAAGCGCGGAAACGGTTTACCAGGCTCTCGGGGCTTTCGCCTTCACGGGGAGTTACAAAGGCCATTCAATACTCCTTTGCCATTGGTGAGTTGTGATTGTCGATAATGTACCATACGGGACAATAGCGGGCAAGGAGAAGCGGCGCCGGGGCAGGGGAATTGCATGAAAGATTCGTCCTACAGCCGGCCAATGTCCACAAGGCAAAGCTATGTCGCCCTGAGCTTGCCGAAGGGCCTGAAATCCTTCCCCACGGCCTCGCTACGGGTCCGAAAGCCAGTTGGTGGGGAGGAGTTTAGATTCTTCGGCAAGCTCAGAATGACAATTTACTCGCTCATGCGATTGCCCTGGGCGCTGGGGACAGGGGAATCGCGCCAGATTGCCGGACCGGCGACGTCGGGGAAAAATGCGTTCTTGGCCTCACCTGATCTCATTTGACCTCATTTTGTATCTCGAGAATTCCGCCTGGTTGCCGGAAATTTTCAAGAATATGGTAACAGATGAGGTCTCCCGAAAATCTCCAGACCAGAATGCTTATGGACGGCGATTGAAGGGAGCCCGAGCGTAGTAGTCAATTTGTTCCATGGTAGGCGAGGGCAACGCAGGGTGACAAGTGGGTGGTGACAGAATTAACAGCTCCGGGTTGATGTTTACGGTAGTCTGGAACTCGTCATTCTGGCGCAGGCCAGAATCCAGCAAGGCCGACAGTGAATACAGGTCAAGCGCAGCAAGGAATCCTGGATACCGGCGAAAGCCGGTATGACGGAACTGGCTGGCCGAAAAATCCCACCAACTCTGAACTGGTACCGACAGAAGGATTGAGCAGCGCTGTGGCGTCGGCAATTTGTGAAGCGCCGGGCAGAACGCTGCCGCGACCGAGGGCAGCGTCCCTCAAAGGGGCGGGCCAGTGAAACGTTAATGCCAATGGCGAGGCAGGGTGAATTTCCTCACTTCTCGTCCTGCTGGACAAAGGAGCCGTCGGCCATTTCCAGGCGGCGGGTGCACATGCCGGCCAGCGCCAGATCGTGGGTTGCGGTGATGACTGTAACTCCCCGGTCGCGAGCGATGTCCCTCAGTATGGAGGCGATGGTAATGCCGGTGACACTGTCCAGCTCGCCGGTGGGTTCGTCAGCGAAAAGCACGGCGGGGCCGGTGACGAGGGCGCGGGCAATGGCCACCCTCTGCTGCTCGCCGCCGGAGAGTTCGTAGGGGCGGTGGCCGGTTCGGGAGCCGAGCCCCACCAGGTCCAGGGCCTCGGCGGCCTTCTGACGCCGTTCCCGCCAGCCAGAACCCCCGATATGCAGGGGCAACTCCACGTTCTCAAAAGCGGAAAGCAGGGGTATCAGGCCAAAGGACTGAAAAACGAACCCGATGCGCGTCCGGCGAAGGTCAACGAGTTGGGCCTCCGAAAACTCCGCCAGGTTGCGACCCTCAAAGCTGATTCCGCCGGAACTGGGTTGATCCAGCCCGGCCAGGAGGTTCAGCAGGGTAGTCTTGCCGGAGCCCGAGCGGCCGGTGATGGCCAGGAACTCCCCCTGCGCGATATCCAGGTCAACTCCGTTGACGGCAGTGACGGCCTGGGTTCCGGATCCGAAAGTCTTGAAGAGACCGCGGGCGGAAATGATGCTGGACGCGGGGACTGCTCCCCGGGTGTCCGGGGGCGCCTGGGATGTTCGGAAAGCGGGTCGGTTCATTTCCCAAATTCTCCTGGGGATTCTGCCTGGGTCTTCCAGCAGGTTAAGTCAAGAACTGCAACCAATATGGCAACGTGGCATTGCAGGCTATTCCCCTTCCCGTGCTTCCTGCTGCGGCCTGCGGAACATGGCGTGTGGGTCCGGCGGGGGAGCTTCAGCCGCGGCGGCAACCTCCGGTTCGGGTTCCAGCTCCTGTGGAGCTTCCGACTCCTGAGGAGCTTCCGCCGCCGGTGGCGGTACCAGGTCCTCCTGGGACTGCACCGGAGAGGGTATTGAGTCGGGTCTCCCGGCGGGACTGATGGTTACGCGACCATCCAGGTAATCGGCGGCGGCCAGTCCCGACAGCCCATTGCGCCGCAACTGCTCCACCTGTTCCGGAGGAAGCTGAAGACGGCCCACCCGGTCCACTACCAGGTATTCCTGCTGGACCAGGTCGCCCCGGCGGCGGTAGGTGGTCTGCATGAAACTTTCCGCGCTGATACGGCCATCCCGAATGTGCACCACCCGGTTCACGTGCCGGGCCACCCCGGGGTAGTGGGTGACAACCAGGACGGTTACGCCCAGGGCCTGGTTCATCTGCCGGAGGAGATCGAAGATTTCGTCGGCCATCTGGGTGTCCAGCTCACCGGTGGGTTCGTCGGCCAGGAGGAGGGGAGGACGGTTGGCCAGGGCCACGCCGATGGCCACGCGCTGCTGTTCTCCGCCGGACAGCTGGTCGGGGAATCGCTGGGCCATGTCCTCCATGTGCATGGCTTCCAGCAATTCGCCGCTGCGCTGGCGGCGCTGGACCTTGGGAACCCTGGCAATGGCCATGGGCAGTTCAATGTTGTCGCGAACGTTCAGGTAGGGCACCAGGTTTCGGGATGTGGACTGCCAGACGAAGCCCACTTCCTGCCGGCGATAGATGACCAGTTCCCGGTCCGAAATGTTGAGCAGGTCCCGGTCGCCGACCCGCACCTGGCCGGCTGACGGGCGTTCCAGCCCGGCCAAGATATTGAGCAGGGTGGTCTTGCCGCTGCCGCTGGCTCCCACAATGGCGGTAACCTCTCCCGGGGTAACTTCCAGGTCAACGCCCCGCAGGGCTACGACCTCCAGTTCCGCGAGCTTGAAAATCTTGAAGAGGTCCCGGCATTCCACATAGGGAAGCGGGTGTCCATCCGAACCAATGGCGGCGGCAAAAGCCGCCGGACCGGCAGTCGGACTTCCCGGTGTATCAATTGCCATTTGCACAGTCCTGAAAGTGTTGGTCTCTCATATTGAGTTATCCGGCCTCGCCAGCCCGCAAGACCTGCTGAATGTTCAGCCTGCCCGTGAACCAGGCCAGCCATACAATATTGCTGACGGCCACCGCCGCCAGGGCAAGGTAGGCCACCCCGAGGGTAATCCAGTTGGTTTCCAGGGCCATGGGCGGCGTTACCCGGACTCCGCCTTCCGACACTTCCAGCACCGGCAGCAGGGTGGCGCCGATCTGCTGACCGGCCCAGGTTCCCAGTACGACGCCGCAAACCACCATCAACAGCAGGTTAAACCATACCATGCCGTTCAACTGCGTGGTTGAAGAACCGAGGGTGCGCAGCAGGGCGAATTCGGTGCGGCGTTCCCCGGTGTCCACGTAGGAAAAGAGGACCACCCCGGAAGCGCTGGCCAGCACCAGGGCCAGGAACATCAGGGCCAGAAGACCGCCCCAACTGGCATTGGCCAGGGGCTGTTCCACCCGCTGCCGGATTTCCTCCGAAGCGGTGGAGGAGCTCTCCACGGGCACTCCCATGTCCTCCAGGACGGCGGTAAGAAAGTCTGCCGCGCCCTGCTCATCCTCGGCGGACGCCCATACTTCGTTGGGGCCGGAGCCGGGCCGCCGGCCCAGCCGGTCGCCGTACAGGTTGAAGGCGGCCTGGTCGATCACCATGAAGGGCTGGGAGCGTGGGTCCAGGGTGGGGAAGTACTCGGCCACCGCGACGATTTTGACGGGAAAGGCGGCATTCGAGGTGCCCACGCTGATGACGTCGTTCAACCGGGCATCGGCGGCTTCAAGAATCTGAGGGGAAACGATGGCGGCCAGGGGCGTGTCCGAGGGGCCGGGCCGAATTGCTCTCAGACTTACCCCGCCGGGGGCCCAGCTGTACGCCGCAGACCGGCGCCCGGGCTCGCGGCCCACCGCTTCACTGGATTCCAGCGCATACAGCCCGGGGCGGGTGTAGTCTTCCACCACTTGCCAGTTGTCCAGGGACTGGAAGTCGGCGATGGAAACTTCGCCCTCGGGAGTGACAGCCGCGAGGTCATCCAGGAAGACCACGCCCGGGTCGCTAAGGCCGAACCGGCTGAACACCTGCAGATTCACCAGGGTAAAGGGAGGCTCCACTACAATGGGCTGCCTGCCGCCCCGGGTTGGGCGGGGCTGGAGTTCGCCCGAGACCTTCTGCCAGCCAGCCTCGCCGGGTTCTCCTATGAGGGCATCGAAGGTGTAGCCCCGTCCGTCCCGAATTCTGGCCCCGATACCCAGGCGGGCTCTTGGCTGGCCCGGGTTGGCCCACAGGGACAGGGCAGTGGTCCCTTCGGGCAGGGGTATGCCGCTGCCCACGCCTGGCAGTATTGCCCGCGAAATCTGGAGTTCGGCGGGCTGCTGGTCGCTGGAAAGTCCGGGAGGCGTCTGGATTGACCGCATCAGGGAACCCAGCGTCTGACCCTCGACAAAATCAGGACGGAACCAGGCGACCTGGGCGAACCTTGAACTGTCCACCGCCAGCAGGTCGAAGCGCTGGCTGCTGAATCCCTGGGTAAGCAGGTTGCCCGTCATGCGGGACACTTCCGCTATCCGCAGGACCGGGATATCACTGGTATGGACCTGGTCGAGGCCCAGGGAAGATACCCGCAGCCGATGCCCGGCATGCTGGACCCGGACGTCTGCGCCCACCTGGTAGCGGGCCCGGTCTTCCTGGCTGCGTTCCAGGGTGGACCCAAAGGCGCTGCCGATTACGCCCAGCGCGGTGGCCAGCATCAGCAGCACCACCAGGCTGCCCGGGGCGATGGGGTCCCTGCCGACGCGGCGCATGCCCTGGACCATCCACACTGGGCCGATGGGTTCTATTACCCGGGCCAACAGGGCGACGGCCAGGGGGAAGAACCGCAGTACTATCAGTCCCAGGGCCAGCAGCGCCAGGACGGGCCCCAGGAGCAGGGTGAAGTCAATTTCCAGCGCGCCCCGCCCTACGGGCCGGAGCAGGAAGGAGCTGCGGCTTTGGATTTGCCACCAGATGAATGCGATGAGAGCCAGGAGCAGAAAGTCGAGGTAGTAGCGGTGCAACAGGGGAGCGCGGGCGGGCCGGGCGCCGGCCTGCCTGAATTCCACAATGCCCTGCCTGGCCGCCACCAGGGTGGCCAGGGTCAGCACAACAACGGCGAGGAGGGCGCCAGCCGCGCCAAGGAGGAAGGCGCGCCCGGACAGGGCGATTATGATTCCGTCCCGCTGCACGTCGAAGAAGAGGCTGCCCAGCAGGCTTGCCACGGGAGCGGCCAGGAGCGTGCCGACGATCAGGGCGGGAATCGCAAGCAACAAGCCTTCCACGAATATCATCAGCGCCACCTGGAGGGTGGTGGTGCCCCGGCTCTTGAGCATGGCGATTTCGGCGCTGCGGGAGCGGATGGTCAAAGCTGACACGAGGGCCAGGTAGTAGGCAAGGATGCCCACCACCAGGAAAACCATCAGGTAAAGGGGGATTCGAGACAGGATGAGCTGTTCCGAGTATTCGTCCAGCAGCCGGTCCAGCTTCAGCGATACGGTGGAATTATCCAGGCGGGAGACCAGTTGGTAACGCATGTTCCGGATGGACTGCTGTATTTCATCCACCTGGTCAAAGCTGAAGCCTTGCCGGTCCAGGTCGTAGATCCAGGTAACGTTGGAGTAAATGCCGGGGTATTCCGTGCCAACCCGCTGCAAGATGGCCGACTCGGTGGTGAACATGGGAATGGTGGGCCATTCACCGTTGTGATTGCTGAAGTTGTGGTCGCGCCCGAACCAGAAATCGTCCTCGGGGTCGATTCTTTCGAAAATGCCCACAATGCGGACGTCAATAATTTTGGTTTCCGTGTTGCCGGTGGCAGGATGGACCGACAGGGTGTCGCCCAGGTTCAAGCCCACCATTTGGGCCCCGTTCTCTTCTACTGCGACCTCCAGCATGTCTCCGCCGGCGGCAGTGGCGTCCCTGGGCCAGCGACCTTCCAGGAGTACGCTCCGGTCCTCGTCGAACAGGCGGGTCATGTGCTGAATGCGCCCGCGAGGGCGGGTGTCCTGTTCTACGCTGAACCTGGGGTCGCCAGTGAAGAAGAAGGTGGATGTTTCCAGCAGCCGGGCGTGGTCCTCCACGTAGGGCTCGAAGACGCCCGTAACCCGGTCGTCCACAAATTCCGTGCTGGTCTGGTAAACCGAAGGACGGCTTTCGGCGATGGAGGGTTCTTCGAGGTTGAGGAAGATGCGAACCCAGAAGTTGGCCTCATTGGCCGGGGCCTCGCGCAATGCGCGGCGCAGGGCGGCCTCCGCCAGCAGGTCCGAAAAGACTACGCTGCTGGAGAGAAGCGCCACCGAAAGCAGGATGCCCATGAACAGCACAAGTTCCAGCCGCCACGCCGTGGCGATTCGCCTTCGAGCTATCGTGTATGCCAGTTGAAGAAAGGACATTCTTGAGTGGGCGGCCCCTTTTGTGATAACTCCTTTAGAATCCGCCTACGAACCATCCAGGGCGCTGGCAACTATATCCAGGAGTGAGCCCTTTTGCGGCTCGCCCCTGCCTGACCATTCCCGGCAAGGGAGAAAATAGGTCGCAATGGTTTCAATCAAGAGTCACACCCGCAGGCTGCGACGCATTGCGCCCATTCCTAGCCCCTGTTCCGCAGTATATCAGAGGGTTTCAGCCTTCCCACCGCGACCGCGGCAACAATGATGGACAGGGCCGCGGCAATTGCCAGATTCACGATTACCAGGGTGACCAGCCAGGTCTGGACCGTCAGGACCATGGGCGGAACGATGGGCAGTCCCCCGGGGGTTATGCCCAGGTAGCCCAGGGTCCAGCGGCCAAGGTAATAGCCGATAATGGCGCCGGCCGCCAGCCCTACGGCGGCCACCAGCAGTCTTTCCAGGACCAGGAGGCCCAGGAGTTGGCTACGGGAGAACCCGAGAGCGCGGGTGACCGTCAACTCGACCCGGCTGCCGTTCACGGCAACGATGGCGTGGGTGGACAGGGCCAGGGTGACCACCAGGGTGAGGGCTCCCAGTCCCAGAAGAGTCAGGCCGTTCCAGCCGCCGCCGGCAAGGGGGTCCTGGGCGTAGCGTTCCACCAGGCCGGCCCGGTCCCGAATGTTTGCGGACACGGAGGTGGCTTCACGTACCGAGCGTATCGCCTGGGCCCGGTCTTCCCCTTCCTCCAGGGCCAGCCAGTACTCCCTGGGGGGCGTGGGAATGCCCCTGGGCAGCCGCCTGGTGTAGTCCTCGAAGGACTTCAGGGACACCAGGAGGAAAGACTGCTCGCGGCGCAATATGGTTGGGAAGTGGGAAACGGTCTCCTGAACCGCGAAGGGCACCAACTGGGTCCCGGTATCCGCCCTCAGGAACTGGGCCCCGGCCAGGTCGGGGCTGCCCACGGCGGCCAGGGGGAAGTCGCCGGGGGGGATAAACACGCCGCGAGGCTCCTGCAGCAATGGGTCTTGCCAGGTGAACTCCATGCCCCAGCCTTCGTCCCGGCCGGCCCGGCGGCTGACCAGGGCGCTGTCCGGCGATTCGCCGTGGTGAGGAAGCGCGACCCAGCGGCCGACATCGTCAAAATTCTCAATTACCTGCCGCCCGCCGGCGTCGGGATTTGATCCGGCGGCCGGCGTCTTCAGTTTCACGCTGATGTCGTCAACGTAAATGGAACCGGGCGGCATGCGGTACAGGGACCGTCCCACGAAGAAGAGGGCGACCACGTTGAACGGCGGGTCCAGCCACACCTTTTCTTCCGGCATGGGGGCCTCGAAATAGGTCCATTCTCCCCTGGCGTCGGTCCGTTGCAGGCCGCCGTGGGAAAGCTGGATCGTCCCCAGGTCCAGGTTCTCGTAACTTCCATCAGAGTCGGCAACCCTTAGCCACAGATTAAGCGACTGCTGCACCGTGCTTTCGGCAAAAGTCTTGTTGCTGACCCAGGCGCCGATGCTCTCGGCGTCCTCTGGAATAGCGATACCGGACGCAAGGTTTCCGCTGAGGTCCGGGAGCCTGGACTGGCCCCGCCGCAGGGGAGTCACCAGCTCGGAAAGGGTCTTGCCGGACGTGGAAAAGTCCTCCCGGAACCAGGCCACATCCACCAGGGCAACCGGGTCAACCCCCAGAAGTACGGCGGAAGAGCCCGGATCAACGTCAAGAAGGGTTACTCCCTCACGCTTTACCGGCGTAAATGTATGGACGGACGGCAGAGAGGCCAGGTTGTCCTCGGTGTCGCTGGTTGGGGCGATAATGTGGACCTCCAGCTCACCGCCGGACCGGTAGAGGGCCTGGTCCTCCTGGCTGCGCCCAAGGGTTGCCTGGAAGGAAGCGCCAAATACCCCCAGGGCAGCGGCCAGCATTACAATCACGGTCAGCGACCCGTAGGGCAGCGGGTCTCGAGCCACTCGGGACAGGGCAAAGGCGGCCCACGCAGGGGCCGCCAGGCGGGCCCCCCAGGCCAGCGTCCTGACCGCCAGCGGCAGAACTCGCAGGACCAGAAAGGCGGCGGTAAGCAATGCCAGGGAGGGAGCCAGCAACAGGCTGACGTCCAGTTCCGAGTATCCGCGGGTCAGGGTACGCTCCAGGAAGCTGCCGCGCTGCTCGACCTGCCACCAGACCAGGCCCAGGGCTACCACTACCAGCAGGTCGATGTAGTATCGCTGCAGGTAGGGAATGGTGGGGGGGCGGGCCCTTTCCCTCAGAAAGTCCAGCAGGCCGATTCTGGCCAGGTTGAAGTTGGCGGCAGCCAGCACGGCCAGGCTCATCAGGCCGCCGACGGCTCCCAGCAGGAACATATCGGCCCGCAACCCGACTTCCAGGGTCTCTGTGCCACCCTTGGGGTCGATGGTGCCAAAAAGGGCCAGGCGGAAAATCAGCAGGGCCAGGAGAGGCCCCGCCAGGGTTGCCGCGGCGACGAGGATGGCCTCGGCCAGCGTAATGACCGTCCCGACCTGCAGCATGCTGGCGCCGCGACTGCGCAGCAAACCCGCTTCCTCGCTGCGGGACTTGGCCAGCAGGCCCGTCACCAGAATCAGGAAGTAGAGTATCACCACCACCACGAGAGATATGAACAGGTAAATGGGCGCGCGGGCGCGAGTCACGGCGCGCTGGTAGCTGGCGAGCAAGCCCGTGTCCCTGCTGTTCTCCAGGCGGGTCAGGATGAGCGAGCGGGGAACATTCTTGTTGATGTCGGACTCCATCCCCTGAAAGGCTTCCCGGGTGGGCTGCACCAGGTCCGCGTCGAGCACGTCGGTGTCCAGGTACAGGTACCATCCGAAGTCGCCCACCAGGGTGGGAAACCTGGCGCCGATGCCGTTGAAGAAAAGCTCTTCGGGCACGTACAGGGGCATCAGGACGATTTCGCCGGCTTCCTGCGGGCCGAAATAATCGTAGAAACCCATCCAGTACTCTTCCGAGGGGTCGATGGGTTCGATGAGGCCCACAACCTTCACGTGAATTTGCTGCTCCAGGTCCGTTCGGTAGGGGAGTATCACCGCTTCAGACCCGAGTTCCCAAAACATTACGGAAGCCGTGTCTTCGCCAACCGCGACTTCTATGGAGAGCCGGCCGTCGCTGTCTCCCGGGACTGGCGAGGGCCATTTACCGTCAATCAACCTGGCGTGTTCCTGAAAGTCTGTCAGGAAGAAGGGGCGCGCCGATGGGGCTCCCAGCAGCTGAGAGGACTGGAAGGGTTCCTTCACCAGGAGTATTTCAGGTTGGGGGCGTCCATAGCGCTGGATATCGCGAATCATGAAACCCAGCCGATTCTCCACGATTTCTTCCATGGTGGAGCGCATTTTGTCGTAATCGGCGGGGCCCAGGGGGCGGTTCTGGGAGATGATGTGGGTGTTCAGAATCTGGCGACTGGTTGAGGCTATGCTGTGCTGAAGGCCGGCTTCGGCCAGGGCGCGAGTGTAAACGGCGCCCAGGGACATCAGGGTTACCGAGGCAAGGACGCCGAACCCGGTAATGGCGAGAAGCGCCCACGAAGATCGCAGGCGCCGGGGCAGCAGCCATAGCAGTGAGCTAATCCAGATCATTCCGTCCCAGTCAGGTCAGACATCGGCTATTGATGTAAAGGCTTGTGCTGAAGTCCACGTTCTACGGGAAGAAGGCCCTGGTGTGAGTGGCCGGAACTAAACCCTTTACGCCGCCAGGCGCGGCCTAGTTCTCTGCTTCCCGGCGCGCCGCCCTTTGGGCTGCCTCCAGCCGGTCCTTTTCCTGTTCCTGCTGGTACCACATTATCATAACGATGCCTGCCGCAATTATGCTCATCATATCTCCCACCACCCACAGGAGCAGGCCTCCCAGCTGCTGGTCGATGATTGGGTCCAGCGGGAAGGGCTGGGGAAACTCGGTGTATGACTGGTACAACAGGCCGCGGGAGAAGGTTATGGCCGCGCCCAGCACGGTATTGGGCAATACGATCAGCCCCAGGTACAGCACCCGCAAACCATAGTGCATTCTCGAGCGGTGAGGTTTGGGGTCAATCACCAGCCACCAGAACAGGAAACCGGAAAACAGCATGGAAAAATGCATCAGTTCGTGCACGTAGTCGTTCCGCACGGCAGGGTCGTGCATGAACGGGACCTGCCACAGGTAGAGCGCCCCCAGAAAGATGCCGACAGCCACCACAGGGTTGGTCAGGCGGTGGTAGGCCCGCCGCACCCAGGATTGCCGGACCAGGCTGCGGACGCCGCCCTGCAGGACCCACAGCGGCAGGCCCCGGAGCATTGGGGTCAGGGGCGCGCCCAGCAGCACCAGCATGGGCCCGATCATACGGATCATCAGGTGCTGCACCTGGTGGATTGAGAAGTAGTGCTCGGCGAGGGGATCGATGGGGGACTGCAGGGCCAGGAAAAGAACCAGCAGTCCCGAGAAAAAGGAGACCTTGTGCCATGCCGTCACCGGATGGCTGGGCCTGTCCCACTTTCCCAGGCCATTCACGTAGAGGTACGCGGCCGCAAAGAGGAACAGGGTGGGCAGGGGATTCTCCGTGTTCCACGCGAGCCATATGTTATCGCCGGGGTCCACCCCACCGTGGGCGTATGCTGACGGCGCGCCGGCCAGAAGATGCCAGAGCACAGCCACTCCCATTCCCAGCAGCAGCCAGAAATTGAGGCAGTTCGGCCTGGGTGTCCGGATCCTGATCCATGCGCCGGCGCCGGGCCCGGCTTTCCTGGAAATTCCGGAACCGGAAGAAAAGAAATGGCGTGTGGTTGAGCCCGGTTTACGAGGCATTGGCCGCCTGCCTTTGTTTCTGGGCCCGGCGGATGGTCCAGCCTACGTAGGCCAGGCCCCCCAGGAGGACTACGGACATGCCGGCGAATACGGCGGACCCCACCCAGTACTGGCGGGGCGGCGGAATAGTCACGGTGCCCACATGAGCCTGGACCTGGCCCAAGGGGCCATCAACCTCTACGCTCATGTCCCAGGGACCGTCCAACTCCAGCTTCATGCGTGCGCGGTAGATTTCGGGCCTTTCCGGCACCGGCAAAGCGGTTGCCCAGCCGGTCTCTCCATACCCGTCGTGCCTGGTATGGACGACGACGCGCGCTCCCGGGACCGGTTCGCCGGTTACGGCGTTGAGGACGGCAACGCTCACCAGCGCGCTGCCGAGGGACAATTTGGACGCCTCCGCTTCCACGTACAGTTGATAGCCTCCGGCAATCACGCTGCGGTCAATCCTGACGGGTCCGGCATTGTTGTCCGACTGGCCTGCGTCCTGGGCAAGAACGGGAGCGACTCCCAGGAGAGGGGCCAGGAAAACGGCTGCCACGAGGGAAATAAACGTAAGAAATCTGCGGAGGGTCAAGGCCAAAATCCTCGAAAGCCAAGGGCGCGGTTGAATGCAGTGAAGCGCTTCTCTATCCGAAATGCGAGCGGGACGAGCCGAGGGGAAGCGGCGCCGGTCACGGAACTGGCGGCATCCTCCCGCAATGGCCGGCCGTTGAAGGGGAGGTCACCCGGCACGTCGGCCGGCGGTAGAGAGCCGGCCAGCGCCGTCGAGGTCATGGACGTCCCGCGGTTGGTGCAGTGGCGGCTTTGTTTGTGACCTTCGGAAAGGTGGTAAGCCAATCCAGCCTCCAAAGTGGATGGGAGAGAGACCGGCCTGTCCCCGGCTGGCACGTGCCAACCGTACCGGCAGTACCGCTGGGAAATCAGGCCACTCCAGTTTACCAGATTGGGCGGCGGCGGTTGGTCAATCATACCCACAGCCGGGGACTTGGGTCTCCCAGAGGATCGGGACATAGGCCCCCGGCAGAGAAGCACGGCAATGACCAAGACCTGGCGCTAAATCTGGAACGTCTTCTTCCATACACCGGGAGAGCCGGGGGCGTGGTTCATCATGGGCCGGATGCGTTCGGTGGAGGGGTCTATGTCCCTTTGCCGGTCCCACTCCTCGCTCTCGGAAACACGCTCATGCTCGAATTCATACACGGTGGCGTACATGGGCGTGCCCCGCACCGACTTGTAGCGCCGTCCCCGAATGACGCCAGGAACCTTCTCGTAGTTGGGGACGTATATGCCGCTGTACCAGCGATTCCATTCGTCCTCGTTCTCCGGCCCCACGTCCATGCGGCCAATCTGAAGGGCGGGAGCCATATCGCTGCCGGCGATTGCCGGCGTCAGCTCGGTGGGGTGAATCATCTGATAGACGTTGCTGATCAAGGTGGTTGCTATGGCGGGGGCGGAAGCCCTTTGCGCCCACTCCGACCGGGGCCGATTCTTGAAGGCTTCGGTTTCCACGGCCGCCACACTTTCCAGCTCGTAGCAGGCGAGGTGCTTGGGTCCACTCTTGACCGCCTCGTAGCGGGCGGCATTCAAAACGCCGGGCAGGGCCAGCAGTTCGGGAATGTGTTCCTCGTTGTACCAGGCGTTGAAATCGTCCTCCTTGTCGGCGGGCACATCGGCCCAGACCATCAGCAATCCGGTCCCTTTCTTGTCTGGCATACTTGCTGCTCCTGATTGGCCCGCTGATTACCGGGCAGATATGGGAGGTCTGTTCCTGGGTTGGCGCGCTAGGGAAGTTTCAACTCGTACACGTAGCCTGTGGCGATGCCTGGAACCGGCGCTTCAATTTCAATACCCACGCCATACCGGTAGTTCGGGTCCTCGTCCACCTTGGGGCCGACGGTGTTGCGAAGAGTGCCAATGCCTTCCACCTCAAATTCCACCACGTCGCCTGGTTGCAGCCAGCGCGCTTCGTACCCCTTGCGGATGGCCTCGCCAATGGAGCCGCCGCCCACGGTGCCGCAGCCCAGGACGTCGCCCACGGCTACCCGGCTGTCCCTGGACGCGCGCTCCACCATTGCGCCCCAGGTGTGATAGGAGAGGCTGCCGTCGCTGTCTTCGACCCAGGGAACACCGTTGACCCGGGCGGAGCATTTGACGTGAAGGCGACCGTCACGAATCAGGGGGGCCAGTTCGTCGGTGGTCACGAGGCAGGGGCCCAGGGAAGATGCGGTGTCCTTGCCCTTGGCGGGGCCCAGGCCCACCGCGCTTTCGTCCCGCTGCAGGTCCCGGGCGCTCCAGTCATTGAATATCAGGAACCCGGCGATGTAGTCCAGCGCGTCGGCTTCGGCGACGTTGGAGCCCTCTCTGCCGATGACGCAGCCGATTTCCAGTTCATAGTCCAGCATATTTGAGGCCGAAGGGTGAGGGACGGTATCCTCCGGGCCGTACACGCAGAGGGGATTGGAGAAGTAGAAAATAGGCATGCGATACCAGGCTTCTTCCCGCTCGCGGGTGCCCTGCTGGGTGGCGTGTTCCTCGAAAATCATGAAGTCCCGAATGGTGGGGGGCCGCAGAATGGGCGACTGGAGTTGAACGTCTTCCAGGGCGAAAACGGGCGCCGAAGGGTTGCCCTGGGCCAGGGCTGTCTGTAATTGGGCCACGGCATCGCTGCCGGTTTCCAGCAGGGCCTGAACGTCACGCAGGGTCTGGGGAGCCCCCAAAAGGGTAGTGACGTCAATTACTGAGTCCTCCTGCAGGACCCCGCATCGGGGTCCGGTCCCCGTATTGTAGGTAACCAGTTTCATAGCTAATCCTCCGAAGTGGGACTGTTGCCGTTCAAAGGGGGATGACCTTGGTTGGTAAATATACCACAGCCCCGGTGGAAGCAGGGAGGTTGCCCTGCTGGCGGGCCGCGGACTGGGCTGACGTGATCAGCGGTTGCACTCTTGTGGTTGCCTTTCGCGAGTGAATGTAGTTAATATAAGCCACCAGTCGGAAGCAGGAGACGAAAGGAGGTCGAGAGTATGGCAGAACTAGCCCTCGCATATCGGGTAAGAAGCTATAGCACCGGGACCCCTGGGCGCGCCATTTGCAACACCCGCAACCACCACTGGGTGGCCGACGGTTCCGGTGGAGAGGAAGTCGGAGCCGGCGAGTTGTTCCTGTCCGGCATCACTGCGTGCGCGGTGAACATGGTGGAGCGCATTGCTACGGGCGAGGAAATTCCCCTCAACTGGATGGACGTCAGCATTGAGGCCTTCCGCGACCCGGACCGCGCCGCCATCGCCAACGAGGGCGCCGTTTCCGTATATGACGACATCAAGGTTCACTTCCAGCTGTGGGGGCTGGATGACGACCAGGGGCAGTACCTGGTGGACCAATGGAAGCGTCGTTGACCCCTTTATGGTTCGGTCGCCGTGGCGACCCCTACTACCAGCGTTTCTGCCGAGGTTTTTGCAGAAGCTCACCACTAGCAACACTTTCCGGAACTGGGAGAAATTGCAGATGGCTGCAAATCGGCGATGCGGGTACGTATCGCCGATTTTTGTGAGCCTTTGGCTTCTGAAAGTTACGTCTTTCGCCATACGCTGCCGACCGGGCGTGAAATCTTCCGAAACCCTGCTCTTTATGTTATGCTCAACTCGCCCAGACTCGGCTCTTATATTGGGCCTGGCACGAACGTTGCCCTGTGGTCCTCATTGATGTTTATTTGGTAGCGCGCAGCGTTCCGTTGCCAGCGTTTTGTCCTAATTTTCTTATTTGTTCTGCGTTTGCCGCCGGAGCAGCGCCGTGGTTGCGGTGGACGAGTGTTGGTGAAGAGGTGGGGAGGCAGCCAGGGTGTTGCCCTTGAGCAGCTACCGATAGAGGCGTCGAACGCAGGGAAAGGAGTAGTGTTCGTGTTCGATGTTTGGACCCTGAGAATCATTGGCGCCGGCGGCCTTGGCGTCCTGGGGTGGCGCCTTGGGCCCTATGTTCCAGACCTGCCAACCGACAGCAAGCAGATAATCCCCTGGGGCATAGTACTGGCCATCGTCGGCATACCGGTTGGCGCATTGGTCACCCCTTACCTATTTCTCCGTCCCTGGCGCAAGACGGTCGCTTATATCAATTCGGTCCCCGGCAGTACCCTTCTTTCTTCGGCTTTTGGCGCGCTGATCGGTCTTGTCTTTGCCGCCCTGATTTCTATTCCCTTTTACAACATCAACGGGTGGATGGCCTGGGGCATACCCATAATCGTGAGCCTCACCCTGGGTTCCTTTGGCCTCCTGCTGGGAGGGCTGCGAGGCAGGGACGTTCAGGCCGTATTCCCGTCCCTGGAATATTCGGCTCACACCAACGGGGTGGCCGAAGCGGGGCGCAACGGTAAAATCCTGGTGGATACCAGCGTCATCATCGATGGCCGCATTGCCGACCTTACCGGTACCGGTTTCCTGGAGGGTACCCTGGTTGTTCCCCGGTTCATCCTGGATGAACTCCGGCACATTGCCGATTCCAGCGACCCCCTGCGCCGCAATCGCGGTCGGCGGGGCCTGGAGGTCCTCGGTCGCTTGAGGAGGGATGACAGCATCACGCTGGACATCCTGGATGTGGGAATCTCCAACGGCGACGAAGTGGACTCGATGCTGGTACAGATGGCCCGCACAATGAAGTGCCCCATCCTGACCACCGACTACAACCTGAATCGGGTGGCGGAATTCCAGGGGGTACAGGTACTCAACGTAAACGAACTGGCCAACGCCCTGAAGTCCATTGTCCTCCCGGGCGAGGAAATGCGCGTGAACATTGTCCAGGAGGGCAAGGAACTGGGACAGGGCGTCGCCTACCTGGACGACGGCACCATGGTGGTGGTTGAGGGAGGCAAGCGGTACATCAACGCCTTCCACGACGTGACCGTAACCAGGGTGCTGCAGACTGCGGCCGGGCGCATAATTTTCGCCCAGTCGAAGAATAACTGACCTACGGGCCAGGAACCGGCAACCGACAGGGCGCGGTGGCGACGTTGAGTAACCTGGTTGCTCCCGTGAGCCCCGCGCCCCTGATGTTTGCAAGAGAGACGCCCTGGGGACTTGTGGCTTGAACCGGGAAGAGAAAGCAGGTGCGGTGGTGGTTGCCGCCGGCAGCAGTACCCGTATGGGGGGTGTGGACAAGACATTCGCACCCTTGCTGGGCCGTCCTCTCATTACGCATGCCCTGGACCGTCTGGAAGAGTGTTCAAAGATTACCCAGGTAACCGTGGCGCTCTCCGCCGACTCCGTAGAGTTCGGTCGGTCACTGGTAAGGGAGCGGGGGTACGAGAAGATATCTCACGTTGTGGCCGGCGGAAAACGCCGGCAGGACTCGGTGAAAGCGGGGCTTGATGCCCTGAAACCCTGCCGCTGGGTAATGATCCACGACGGGGCCCGTCCCGGCCTGGATGCTGCGCTGCTGGAACGGGCGTTGTCGGCCGCAGAGGATTCACCGCATGGCGCGGCCATTGCCGGCGTTCCCGTCAAGGACACCATCAAGACGGTTGACGCCGCTGGCCTGGTAACCGGCACGCCACCCCGGGAGTCCCTGTGGGCTGCCCAGACTCCCCAAATATTCGCTTACGACTTGCTTTGCCAGGTCCATGCCCGCTTCCGGGGCGACGCCACCGACGATGCGATGATGGTGGAATCCCTGGGTTACCAGGTGACCGTATTCCCCGGTTCCTACGAGAACCTGAAGGTAACCACGCCGGAGGACCTGGTGGTGATGGAAGCCATACTGCACGGGCGGGCTGTGGCCTGACGTGGCAATTTCTGCCAGGTGGAGCAGCGAATGCAAGTGGAACAGCCAAAGCTGAGCATTGCCCCTTCCTGCCGTTTAGCCAGCCCATGCGTGTTTGAATACCCGACCAGGATGGCAAGACGGCCGCAGTGATCCCCGACATCCGCACCGGCATTGGCTTTGACTCCCATGCCCTGGCTCCTGAGCGACGCCTGGTCCTGGGAGGCGTGACGATTCCCCACGACCGCGGCCTGGAGGGTCACAGCGATGGGGATGTCTTGACCCATGCCATTATGGACGCCCTTCTGGGCGCTGCCGCCCTGGGCGACAAGGGCCAGCACTTTCCTTCTTCCGACGAAAAATACCGCGATATTGACAGCCTGAAATTGCTGGCGCAGGTCAAGGAACAGGTAGTCGTCGGCGGTTGGCGCATAGCTAACGTAGATGCTACAATGTTGGCCCAGAGGCCCCGTTTGGGGCCTTTCATTCCGGAAATGAGGACCCTGATTTCAGATACGCTGGAAACCGTTCCGGGCCGAATCAGCATCAAGGTCACGACCACTGATTACCTGGGTTTCACGGGCCGTGAAGAGGGCATCGCAGCCGTGGCGATTGCCACAATTTTCCATCAGGATGAGTAATTCTCATTTACCCTCTTCGGATTAATGGGCCAGAGGGCTACTTTCCCGGGGGATTCGCAGGGGCGAGAAGGGACTCGCGGCAAGGCTATGCGTCTGTATAACACGCTGACCGGAGAAGAGAAGGAGTTTGTCCCTGCCGACGGCAAGACCGTAAAGATGTATGTCTGCGGCGTTACTCCCTACTCATCCACGCACGTGGGCCATGCCCTCAGCTATGTAGTATTCGACACCCTCCGTCGATACCTGGAATACCAGGGCTACGAGGTCAGGCACATTCAGAACTTCACTGATGTGGACGACAAGATTATCCAGAGGGCCCAGGAAGCCGGTATCAGCGAAGATGCCCTGACCGCCCAGTACATCGACGACTTCTTCCGCACGATGGATGCGCTGAATATTCGCCGCGCCGACATTTACCCCCGGGCAACCCAGGAAATAGAATCCATACTTGACACCATTCAGAGTTTGGTGGACAAGGGCTTTGCCTATCCGGCCAATGGAGATGTTTATTTCCGCGTTAATCGAAAGGACGACTATGGCAAGCTGAGCCATCGCACTCTTGAAGGTATGATCGCCGGCGCCCGCATCCAGGTTGACGAAGACAAGGAACATCCCATGGACTTCGTCCTTTGGAAAGGCGCCAAGCCCGGTGAACCTTCGTGGGAGAGTCCCTGGGGGCCGGGGCGTCCGGGCTGGCATATCGAATGCACTGCCATGTCCCTTCGCTACCTGGATTTCCCCCTGGACATTCACGGTGGCGGCCAGGACCTCATCTTCCCTCACCACGAAAATGAGATCGCCCAGAGCGAGGCCCACACCGGCATAGCGCCCTTCGCCCATCACTGGGTGCACAATGGCCTGCTGCAGCTGGGTGAAGACAAGATGAGCAAGTCCCTCGGGAACCTGGTTTCAGTCGAAGAGGCCCTGAAGAGTTACAGCGCAGACGCCCTCCGCCTCTATTTCCTCAGCTCCCATTACCGAAGCCCTCTCCAGTACACCGACGAGGGTTCCGCGGCCATGGAACGCAGCATGGACCGGTTTTATCATGCCTTGCGGCCCTCCGAGCATGAAGCGACAGCCACCGGTGGAGAAGGCTGTCTGGACGCACTGCCTTTCCGCCAGCGATTCCTGGGCGCCATGGACGACGATCTGAACACTCCCCAGGCCATTGCGGCCCTCTTCGACCTGGCACGCGATATTAACCGGGAGCGGGATAGCGGCCATTCAACGGCGGAAGCCCAGCGGACCCTGAGGGAACTGGGTGGCGTGCTGGGCCTTACCTTTGAGGAACCCGCTGTCGGCGGCGACGATCTGGCGGCAAAGCCCTTCATAGACTTGCTGGTAAACACCCGCACCGAGCTCCGCCAGGCGCGCCAGTTTACCCTGGCAGACCGCATCCGCGATGAACTGGCGGCCCAGGGAGTGGTGCTGGAGGACTCGGCGCAGGGAACGGTGTGGCGGTACCAGAGAGGGGCCTAGCGCCAGGCTGCTAAGGAAGGAGCCGTATCGGGGCAGGCCAGATGACCTGCCCCGAGTCTATTGGCGGGGATTTTGTCGGACGGGGTGTCCTGAACTGAATCCAGGCTGAAAACTGCAATTGCAGAGATTCCCGGGGTGGCGCCGCCATGATGGCGACCGCCGGTGACCAGGGTTTCAGGCCTGGATTGCCCCGGCAGGTTCCTGACCCTCCTGGTTTCCGGCCTGCGCCGGAGCGACCGTCAATGCCAGGCGCAATTCCCCAAAAGCTTTCAGTTCAGAAGATTTCCTTCTTGAAGAACCACCGCTCGATGCCATACTTGCGGCTGCCCAGAACTCCGATGAGTCCCGCGATGATAAACCACAGGATGGCGACCTCTCCACCGTTCTCCCCGTAGCCGCCCGGCGGGTAGATGTGCGGCCACACCCCGTTGTCAGCGTGGACTCGGAAATAGGCCACAACCATGGTTACGCACAAGGCTCCCGCTCCCAGTCGGGTAAATATGCCCAGGCCTACCAGGAAGGCGGCGATTAACTCCACCCATCCGGCGATATCAACCAGGGACCCCAGGGGGTGTTCCGCGGGAAAGCCCCAAAGCAGAAAGGCTTTCTGGGCCCCATGCAACGCGACGAGAAAGGCGAATACCAGGCGAAACAGCAGATAAAGCTCATCCAGGTACCTGGCCAGGATTCCGCCAAAGACCCCTCCGCTGGAGCCTCCTTCCATTCCTTCAGTACTGGCAGCCATCTCTTCCCTCCTTGCGAGTTGGACATCCTTGAATGTCCGGTCCTGAGAGTCCTTTCAATAAGGCTATTTGTCGCCTTGCCAGGAGTCAATAAATTTTGCGTCAAGAATTATGCAATTCAGATAATAAGTTTGCTATTAACATTGTCCTTGGTAAATATTGTCCGCTTGGTCTAACGGGGAAGAGCCTGCATGCTCCTGGAGGACCGCCGCGTGATACCCAATGAGGGTCGGAGCAGTCCTGCCCGTGGATACCCTTTGAAACGACGCCGCATTCCGGGGCTGCGGAAAACCAGAGCGCCACCAGGCCCGGTAATCGCAATCTGGTTGCCCTTTGGAGGGCCCTTTGACATAATGGACGAGCGCAACCTGCCACCCTGGTTCCCGTACAGGCAAGCCCCAATTTTTTCCGCATTAATCGGTCCATTTATGATTGCTACTTCCATAGTTGAGTCTCTTTCCCGAATCGTAGGCGAAGACAACCTTCTGGCGACCCCATACGACCTTGACCGCTATTCGGCCGATGCCCTGACGCCCTTTCGCGCCTACCGCGCCGGCTACGCCTTTGAACAACTGGCAGACCTGGTGGTCCTCCCCGGCTCCGTCGAGGAAGTGTCACAAATCGCTGCCCTGGCGACCCGTGAGAGAATTTCCCTGGTTCCCTATGGCGGCGGCACCGGCGTTATGGGGGGAGTGCTGCCGGTCAACGGCGGCGTGGTGGTGGATGTCAAGCGCCTCAACCAGGTCTTCGAAATCAACCCCCAGGATATGACCGCCACCGTCGGCCCCGGTGTGGTCCTCCAGGACTTGGCTGATGCCCTGGCTGAGCACAATCTGATGATTGGCCACGATCCTTACAGCGTACCCATCGCCACCGTGGCGGGTACCATTTCCACCAACGGGGTAGGCTACCGGGCCAGCGCCTTCGGGCCAATGGGCCAGCAGGTGGTGTCGCTGCAGGTGGTGCTGCCCGATGGCCGCATCCTGGATACGCGCTCGGTTCCCAAGTATTCCTCCGCGCCCAACTTCAATCACCTGTTCATTGGGGGAGAGGGCGTATTTGGCATTATTACCAGGGCCACCATCAAGGTGTTCCGCATTCCCGAGGCCCAGGTCTTTGCCACAGCTGCCTTTGACAGTTTTGAGCAGGGCTTCGCCGCCGCCTCGGAAATGAAGGCCCTGGACCTCCATCCGACCCTGCTTGACCTCACGGAGGAGGACGGGCTGGTCCGCATGTTCCTCCTCTTTGAGGGCTACCGCGAAGGCGTGGAGGCTCGTCACAAGCGGGCGATGGACATTTGCGCCCAGTTCGGCGGGGTGGACACCGGTCCGGACGACACGCTGGACTATTGGGGGGGTCGCCACGATTCAGGCTATCGCTACAAGCGGAATGCGCTGGACCGGCCCCGTGAGGAGCGTTGGAATCGCCAGTGGGGTCGCAGCTTCGACTATTTGCACATGGCCCTGCCGATTTCCAGGGTGCTGGACTACCGCCGGCGGTGCGAGGAGATTCTGTCGGCCCGGGGCATTCGAATAGTGGAATACGCCATCTGGAGCCGCCCCGAGCTGTTCTCAATGATGGTGGTGCCGGAAGACGCATCGGGCGAGGGCGAGTCCTTCCGCGCCAACCTGGCGGAAGCGGTGGAGGACGTGCTGATGCTGGCCCAGGATATGGGCGGAATCATGGAGTACTGTCACGGGGTTGGAATGAAGCTGAATCACCTGCTCGCCCGGGAAATGGGCGTTAGCCACGACGTGATGCGGCAGATCAAGGATGTCCTGGACCCCTCGGGCATCATGAACCCAGGCAAGCTGGGACTGTAGTTATGGGAATGTAGGAATCGGTAATAGACCCGGGCACATCGCTGCCTTCGTTGGAGGTCAACAACATGCCGGAACGTGTTTGGGAACCCTATCTGACCGAACAGGACCGGGCGCACCTGGCAATGTCATCGCCCAAAGAGATCGGTTTTGGCCGGAGACCGGCGCTGTTGCTGGTGGACCTGTACCGGTGGGTATTCGGGGACGAACCCCAGCCCCTGCTGGAAGCCGTGGAGGACTGGCCGGGCAGCTGTGGTCTGGCCGCCTGGGACGCCATACCCCACATCCAGACCCTGCTGGACGCCTGCCGCCGGGCGGGAATACCCGTGGTGCACGTTACCGGTCTCAGTGGTTCCGGCGTGGAGTCCTGGAGTTCCCTGAAGCAACCGGCCGGCAATTCCGACCGAAAGGCGGATGTGGCCGACGAAGCTGCCCTGGACCGGCAGCGCCGCCGCTTTGACATAATCGAACAGTGCGCCCCGGCAGAGGGCGAGGCGGTCCTGTACAAGACCTCACCCAGCGCCTTTTGGGGAACTCCCCTGACCGGGCACCTCACCCGCCTGGGCATTGATACCCTCATCACCTGCGGCGAAAGCACCAGCGGCTGCGTGAGGGCCAGCGTGGTTGATGGCTGCACCAACCGCTACCGCATGATTGTGGTGGAAGAGTGCGTTTTTGACCGCCACCAGGCCACCCACGCCATAAACCTCTTTGACATGCACCAGAAGTATGCCGATGTCCTGCCCCTGGCCGACGTGCTGGAGTGGCTGGCAGAAGGCAGGTTCGAAAAGGCCCAAGCCTGACCCGAAAGCTCCACGAACGGCCACCAATATCAGCCATTGAGCGGAACAGGAACCGGGGCAGCTGAGAGATCTGCCCCGGTTCGCATTCCGCTGGTCTTTCCCCGTACCCGTTTGTTCGAGGATAAACTACCCGGCCTTTTCCAGCGGAGCCACGCTGAATATCACATGGAAGGGCATGCAGTAGATTATCACGCTGTTCTGCTCCGACAGGTCTATGTCCGCCGGGATTTCGTAATTCTGGTTGCCGATGTTGCCCTTCAGCTTGGCCAGGTGGGTATAACCTCCGGACTGCAGCTCATCCCGGCTCATGGGATCCCCGGGTTCTGCTAAAAGCACCCGCAGGTCCGGCCCGTTGGTTACCATAAAGTCCTCAAATCTCAGAACGTGTCCACCGTCCGGGACTTGATAGATAGTAGCCGTGCCGCTGCCCCGGTGGAAAGAATCGGCGTCCCTGAAGCTGCCCGAAGCCAGGGCCACGGGCTGGACGGTCATCTCAGGCATCGGCTCGACCATTGGCTCCTGGTCCATCTTTGCCATGGTCTCCATAACCATTTCCACTTCGGCCATGGTCATATCGGCAGGAATTTCAGCCGTGGCGGCAAAGGGGAACTCTTCGTCCACCGTGGTGCTCAGGAACAGGGGCGACAGCAGCCACCAGGCAAAGGCCGCAACGGGTACCAGAACAACTATTGCAGCGATAATTATGATGTTTTTCTTTCGCATTCGCGGGCTCCCTGTATTGAACTTCGGAGTGGTTCAGCGCACTCAGCTCTTCTTCATTTCATAAACCTCGGGATTGGCGCACCGGTCCAGTGGCCGTCCCTCCAGTCCCGCCACCAGGTTGCGCGCCGCCAGCATGCACATCGCTCCCCGGGAAACCAGCGAAGCGCTGCCCACATGCGGCGAAATGACCACGTTTGGCAGGGTCAGCAGCGGGTCGTTGGCCGGTATGGGTTCTGGGTCCGTAACGTCCAGGCCTGCGGCATAGATCCACCGTTCCTTCAGGGCGGTGTACAGCGCCGCCGAATCCACCACAGGCCCGCGGGCCACGTTTATCAGGACCGACGTGGGCTTCATCTGCCGCAACTCCGCCTCCCCGATGTAATGGCGAGTCTCGGCGGTCAGCGGGACGTGCAGGGAAACAAAGTCCGCCTCGGCCAGCAGGGTTGGCAGGTCCACGTATTCCAGGCCGTACTCGGCCTCCAGCTCCGGCCGGCGAGTGCGGGAGTAGTAGACGATCCGCATGTCGAAGCCGCGACCTCGACGGGCCATCTCCAGGCCGATCTGGCCCAGGCCGACGATGCCCAGGGTCTTTTCGTGAATGTCCACCCCCAGCCACCGCATGGGATGAAAGGCCAGGGTCCATTGGCCGTCACGCACCCAGCGGTCGCTCTCGCCGATTCGCCGGGCGGCGGACATAAGCAGGGCAAATCCCACGTCCGCGGTGGCCTTGGCCAGCACGCCGGGCGTGTACCCCACCGGAATGCCTCGAGCGGTGGCCCCGGCAACGTCCACGTTGTCCAGCCCCACCGCCAACTGGCTGACTACCTTCAGTCCCGGGGCGGCGTCCAGCAGCTTGGCGTCAACCCGGTCCATAATATTGGTCAGCACACCCTGGGTATTGGCGACCTTTTCTCGCAGCATCTCCGGAGACGGCGGCTCTTCATCGGGCCACACCTCCATGTCGGCATGCTGGTCAATCAGGTCCAGGGCCTCCTGCGTGATTTCGCGGGTAACGAAAACGCGGGGTTTAACATTCACTTCATGCACCTGAAAGTCGTTGGATTGGCCGGTCGGCCCGGTATAAATTAACTCTCTTAAATAAATCTTAACAAAGGCATATGGGGTTTGTCACAGATTCGGAAGGAGTATGGGCCCATAAAGGCGGGATTGCCTCCAGCATTGTCGTTCCTGGTGCTATACTTTCCCCCGATTGCGGCGGCCAACGCCCAAAACCCGAATCTCCTGGAGGATATATGGCCCTGTTTTTGAACGAACAAGAAGTGGCGCAATTGCTGCCGATGGCCGAGTGCGTGGATGTGCTCGACGAGGCCTTTGCCCACGCCGGAGCGGGCAAGGTGGACATCAAGCCCCGCTCGCGAATCCGTATGCCCGGCGGTTTCTTCCATTTTATGGCCGCCGCCGATGCCGACCACCAGGTATTCGGCTACAAGGCCTATCCCTCCTTCGCCGGCGGTGCGAAAATGATTGTGATGCTCTACGACTACAACTCCGGCGAGCTGCTTTCATGCATGGAGGGCGGCCGCCTGGGACAGATACGGACCGGCGCCGCCTCGGGTCTGGCCAGCCGCTACATGGCCCGGGCCGATGCCGACAGCGTGGGGGTTATTGGCTCCGGATTCCAGGCCCGAACCCAGTTGGAAGCCGTGTGCGCCGTGCGGGACATCAAGCGCGCCAAGGTTTACAGCCGCCGGCAGGAACGGCGGGAAGCCTTCGCCCAGCGCATGAGCGACCAGTTGAACATTGAAGTGACGCCCGTGGACAGCGCCCAGGAATGTGTGACCGACGTGGCAGTAGCTATAACCATTACCTCCGCCCGCGACCCGGTCGTTGAAGGGGAATGGCTGGCCCCCGGCACCCACGTCAACGCCGCCGGCGGCAACCACTGGATGCGACGCGAGGTGGATGAGGCTACCGTCCTCCGGTCCGCCGTCATCGCGGTGGACGACCTGGACCAGGCCAAGATTGAATGTGGCGACCTGATGTGGCCCGAGGCCCGGGGCGAGTTCCGCTGGGACATGGTGTGCGAGCTGCAGGACGTGGTTGCCGGTCGGGTGGCCGGACGCCCCGACGACCAGGCCGTAACGCTTTTTGAGTCCATGGGCGTGGCCCTGGAAGACATTGCCGCGGCCCAGCTGGTTTACAACAAGGCGCGGAAACAGGGCATTGGGCAGGAACTGCCCTTCTGACGGCCTTTCAGACTGGCGCCGAGTTCAGGGTGTCCGTCAAGATTTTGGTAGAGCAACTGGATAGGGGCAGATATCGAAAGCTAAGGTAGGGGCGCAGGGCCCTGCGCCCCTACAGCGACGGCCTGCAACGGGGCCCCACCAGGCATTCCCCAAAAATTTGACGGACACCCCCGAGTTCAGCAGGAATTGACACCGGTCTGAGATTCTATGAAAATTATAAACAGATGCGATATATAGAATGATCAGGAGGTCGGTTATGACTATGGCTCCCACTTACACGATGGACGCCTTTCTGGATGACGTCCGTGACACCTTTGCCACCACCGACGACCCGATGGCCCAGGCCCAGGCCGTGGCCAACAACCTGAAGACCCTGATTAACACGCCGGGCTGGCTTGAGGAAATGCTGGACCTGCCGGAAGAGGGCGGCTACGGCCCCAAGAGCCTGCACCTGGAAGAGGAAGCCGGCCACCCCAAGCCCGGTTTCTGGCTGATGGCCTCGGTCCAGGAAGACGGCCGGGACAACCTGCCTCACGACCACGGCAATGCCTGGGTGGTCTATGGCGTGTATGACGGTTCCATCGAGCAGACCAAGTGGCGGTGGTTCTATCCCGGCGAGGGTGTTGACCGCCTGCAGCTCAAGGAGACCGGCCAGTTTGTGCAGGGCGCCGGCTCGGTGGCCTTCTTTCTGCCCGGCGAAATTCACAACACCCGCAACGTCACGGGCGGCCGCGCCCTGGTGGTGCGCCTGGAGTCCCAGAAGCTGGACCGGCTGGTCCGCTACCAGTACAACCCGGATGAAAATACGATGAAGGTAATGGACCGGTAACCGCTTCACGGCTACCCGGTTCCGTCGCCCGAACCGGCGGACATTAAACCGGCCCACCTGCGTGTTCAACAGCAGGTGGGCCGGTCTTTTGTCTCATCCACGAACGGGCACGAATTTCATAACGTTACAATAGAACCTACTCGCTCCTATTCGTGGGTAGATTCTTTTGCGCCAGTGGGTGTACCGGGCGTTCCCCGTTGCGTTTCCACGCCCATTCGGGGCTGTTCTTGTCCCGGTTGGGGAATTTCTGGTCCAGGATGTATTCGATGAGGACTTCGTTTATGGCCTCGTGGCGGGCTTTCTCGTCCACCTCCTGTTCTTCGAACCAGTCGAGGACATACTTGTCCAGGGTGATGGTTGCCTCTTGTTTAACGGGCCGGTAAAAGAGCCCGCGTCTAGCCGTGGACCAGTCGACATCCCTCTCGGGTATATCCGAGAGATCTATTTCATCGTCGGACATTTCTGCTAAAGCCTTTAGTTCGGCCTTTTGTTGCTCAGTAAGTTTGGTCATTGCCCTCCCCATAGAGCCTTCTTTCTCTGTTTTCCTCCATTAAACCCCAGGTGAAATCAGTTTCAAACCGGCTTCTGTCAGTAACTCCAAAATCCTGTCATAGCTGCACTAATCTCAGGGCTATCGCATGAGAGATTCGTCCTATAGCCGGCAAATATCCACAAGGCAAAGCAATGTCGCCCTGAGCTTGCCGAAGGGCCTGAAAGCCTTCCCCACGGCCTGGCTACGGGTCCGAAAGCCAGTTGGTGGGGAGGATTTTAGATTCTTCGGCAAGCTCAGAATGACAACTTACTCACTCATGCGATTGCCCTAGCACTAATCTTTCCAGACATTGACTTTTAGAACATAAGTTCGTAAACTAATCCCGGCAACGCAGCCCCAATATTGGGCGTTGCCGGGAAGAAATGAAGGTCGCCTGTGCGCTGATTACCCACCTGCGGGTCAAGGCTGAGGTCAAGCGGAATCCCCATCTTGAGGGAGTCCCGGTCATTATAGTTGACCGAAATTACTCCCGTCCCCTGGTGATTGACAGTTCCCAGGGAGAGGCGGCGTTGGCGCCGGGGGGCACCCTGGAACAGGCCCTGGCGTTGTGCCCCGGGGCAATGGTGCTGGAAGCGGATGACTCCCACTACCGCCGGGTGTTCGGGCGAGTCCTTACCGCCCTCATGGAAGTCAGTGACCGGGTGGAGGCAGCCGACCTGGGCACTGCCTACGTGGGCATAGACGGGCTGGAATCAATGTACGGCGGTGAAGCCCGGCTGGTCACCACCCTGCTGAACGCTGTTCCCCGGTGGCTGAACCCCCGCATCGGCGTTGGCGAGGGCAAGTTCCCGGCCTTGGTGGCCGCCCGCGACAGCCGGCCCCTGAGCGCGTCCCGAGTCCCTCCGCATCCGGTAGCCTTTCTTGCTCCCCATTCCATTGACCTGCTGCCCATGTCGGCAGGCACCCGGGAGGCCCTGCACCGCTTTGGCCTCCATACCCTGGGCCAGATTGCCGCCATGCCATCCGACCTGCTGGTGGACCGTTTCGGTCACGAGGGATGGCAGGCCTGGACCCTGGCCAATGGCAACGACGACAGTCCCCTGGTCCTCATCAAGCACGAGGAGACGGTGGTAGAACGCACCTCGCTGCCCTTTTCCTCCACATCCCTGGAACTGCTGCTGGTGGCGGTGGATACCCTGCTGCGCCGGGCCTACGCCCGTCCGGAAATACGCGGACGGTACGTCGGCAAAGTCCTGCTGGAATGCGCTGTCTTTCGCGCCGCCCCCTGGCAGAAGTCCGTTGCCTTTCAGGAAGGAGTAAACCGGTGGGAACGGGCCTCCTTCATCGTCCGAAGCCGCCTGGAGGCCGAACCTCCCCAGTCGCCCATTGACGACCTGACCCTGACCCTGGCCGACTTTACCGGGGAATCCGGGTCCCAGCTGGGGCTGATGCCGGAAGTGCGGGAGACCCGGCAGCAGCAACTGGTGGAGGTGGAGCGCCGGTTGCAGACCCGCGCTCCCGGAGACTCGGCTCTTTACCGGGTGGTCAACGTGGCGCCCTGGCATCCGGCGCCGGAAATGCGGGCGGTTCAGGCCCCCCTGGACCAGTCGGGAACCGGCGGCATCCGGCCCCTGCTGGCCCCGGTACCGGTGCTGGTGCGGGAACACCCGGACCACCGCCCGGCGGCCGTCCGGCAGGGCAGCCAGTGGCGCCGGGTGGACCGCATCGCCGAGCGGTGGAGCTTTGACCTCTGGTGGCTGCCCAAACCCCTCACCAGGACCTACTACCGGGTGGACCGCGAGGATGGGAGACAGGTTGTCCTGTTCCGGGACCAGCGGGAAGACCGCTGGTATCAACAGGGGCATTAGAGTACGCCGGACCAGGGTGGTAAAAGGCAATGTCCGGCGAGTACGTGGAACTCCATGCCAAGAGCTTCTTTTCCTTCGGGTTGGGGGCATCGCACGTCCATGAATTGCTTGCCCGAGCCCGGGAGTATGGCTACGACACCCTGGCCCTGACCGACACCAACCTCTGCGGGGCCCTGGAGTTTGCCCGCCTGGCCGTCAGCCTGGGCGTTCGGCCCATAACCGGCGGCGAACTGAGCCTTGCCGACGGCAGCCGCCTGGTCCTGCTGGCCCGGACTCGGGAGGGTTACGCCAACATCTCCAGGCTCTTCACCCTGGCCAACGCCGCGGACCGGCGGGAGCCGAGGCTGGACCCCCAGTACTTGTCCCAGCACGCCTCCGGGGTTGTCCTGCTCACCGGCGGCCGGGGCGGGCCGCTGGACTGCCTGATGGCTGAGAACCGCCGCCCTGAAGCCCTGGCCCTGCTGCGAGACTATCTGGACTGGTTTGGTTCCGGCTCGGTGTTCGTGGAACTGCAGCAGAACTTCCTGCAGGGCGACGCCGCCCGCAACCGGGAACTGGCCAGCCTGGCATCCCAGGCAGGAGTCGGGATGGTGGCAACCAACGACGTCCATTACCATTCCCCGGAACGGTACCGTCTGCAGCATGCCCTGGTGGCCGCTAAACATAACACCACCATAGACCAGGCGCTGCCCTTCATCCATCCCAACCGGCACCTGTCCCTGAAATCGCCCCAGGGTATGGAGCAGCTCTTCGAGGAATACCCGGAGGCGGTTGCCAATTCCCGGCGCATCGCCGAGGAATGCCGTTTCGATCTCAGTGTTGACCTGGGCTATACCCTGCCCGAACCTGAAGTGCCGCCGGGCTACACCCCGGACAGCTACCTGGAGCAATTGTGCCGGGAGGGGGCCCAGCGCCGCTACGGTTCGGTGACCAGGGAGGTGGAAGCGCGGCTGCAGGAAGAGTTCAAGCTGATCGGCCTGCACGGCCTGGCCGGGTTCCTGCTTCTTTATCGCGAGATCGTCTTGCTGGCCCAGAACATCATGGAGGAGCGGGGACTGTCTCACCCGGAAACACCCCTGGAAGAGCGCCCGCCGGGTCGGGGTCGCGGCTCCTCGGTGGCCCTGCTGGTAGGCTACCTCATCGGCATCAGCCATGTGGACCCGCTGAAGTGGGGCCTCACCCTGGAACGCTTTATTTCCGAGGATACCAGCCTGCTGCCGGACATTGACCTGGATTTCCCCCGCAACCTGCGGGATGAACTCATTACCAGGGTGCACCAGCGTTTCGGCAAGGAATACGCCATCCTCACCGGGGCCATATCCACCTACACCGTCCGGGGTATTCTGCAGGATGTGGGCAAGGCCCTGGGGCTGCCCCGGGAAGAGCTTGCCCTGCTGTCGAAGCAGCTCTATTCCTACAAGGCCGAGGACCTGGACCAGGAAATGCGGGAATTGCCGGCCTTCCGGGACAAGGCCGACGCGCCCGGCTGGCGTGACCTGGTACGGCTGGCTCCCCAGCTTATGGGCGCGCCCAAGCTGCTGAGCCAGCATGTGGGGGGAATGATTCTCAGCAGTTCTCCCATCCCGGAAATGGTGCCCATCCGGGCCGGGGCCATGGAGGGCCGCTACATTATGGACTGGAACAAGGACAGTGTGGCCGATGCCGGTTTCGCCAAGATTGACCTGCTGTCCCTGCCGGTGCTGGACCAGCTGGAAGAGGCCCTGGACCTGATTGAGGCGCGGGACGGCCACCGCCCCGACATCAGCCGCATAGACCCTGAAGACCCTCAGGTGTACGACCTGATTAACCAGGGCAAAGCCAAGGGTATATTCCTGCTGCAGTCGCCAGCCCAGCTCAACATGGGCCAGCGGCTCAAGTCGCGCTGCCTGCTGGACCTGGCCTACCAGGTGGCCCTCATCCGGCCGGGGGTGGGTGTCCAGGGCAGCGCCGTATCCCAGTTCGTGGAACGCTATCGGTACGGGGCCTCCTGGGACTTTGACCACCCCCTGGAAAAGCGGGCCCTGGAGCGGGGTTGCGGCATAATTGTCTGGCAGGAGCAGGTGGTGCAACTGGTGATGGACGTGGCTGGCCTCACCGCCGCCCAGGCCGACGAGATGCGGCGGGCCTTCGCCCGTCCCAATAACAAGCACCTCATTGAGGAACACTGGCAGCGGTTCCTGGAAGGAGCGCGGGAGCGGGGCGTACCGGGCGAGACCGCCGCCAAAATCTTCGCCAAGCTCAACGGCCAGTATATGTTCCCGGAGTCCCACTCCCACGCCTTCGCCGTAACCGCCTACCAGGCCGCGTGGCTGAAGCGCTACCATCCGGTGGAGTTCTTCGTGTCCCTGATGAACAACCAGCCCATGGGGTTCTATCCCAGAGAAACTCTCAAACAGGACGCCCGCCGTTTTGGGGTGCCTTTCCTGAATCCCTGCGTCAACCGCAGCCTGGAACGCTGTCGCCCCGAGGACGGGTCGGTGCGTATGGGCCTGGAATTCATCAAGGACGTGGGCGCCCGCGGAGCGGAAATGATTGTGACGGAACGGAAACGAGGCGGCCTGTACCTCAGTCCGTCCGATTTGGTGCGGCGTACCGGCCTGAAATCCCAGGCCATCCAGTCACTGGTGCAGGCCGGGGCCTTCGACAGCCTGGAGTCTAACCGGCGCCAGGCCCTGTGGAACTCCGGGCTGGACGTGCGCCCGGGTCGTAACGGGCAGCCGGCCCTGCCCCTTACCACCTCGGACCAGGCCCCCCAACTGCCCGACTTCACCGACTTTGAGCGCATGGCTGGCGAATACCGGGTAATGGGCATCTATCCCGGCGGCCACCTGATGCAGTTTGTCCGGCCCGGGCTGGACCCGCGGGTGCTGCCCACAACGGCTATCGAGTTCCTGGAAGACGGCACGGAGGTACTGGTGGCCGGCTGGCCCGTGGCCCGCCAGCACCCCCGGGGACGTCACGGCACGGTGTTCGTGACCATCGAGGACGAAGAGGGGGACACCCAGCTGATCGTCTGGCCGCCGGTCTTCGAGCGTTGCAAGCGGCAGCTCAGCAGCCAGGTAATCCTGGCCCGGGGCACGGTGTCCCGGTGGGACGGCACCGCCAACGTCATAGTCTCCGACGTTAAGGCCATAGACCCGCGTGTCTCTATGCCCGACGGGCATGACTGGCATTAAGGGGACGTGACTACACGCCTGGTCCTCGGGGGAGGCCATTGAAACCTCCCTTCTCTCGACTTGCCACCGGCCGAGGCCCAGGGGTGTCCGTCAAATTTTTGGGGAATGCCTGGTGGGGCCCCGTTGCAGGCCGTCGCTGTAGGGGCGCAGGGCCCTGCGCCCCTACCTTAGCTTTCGATATCTGCCCCTATCCAGTTGCTCTACCAAAATCTTGACGGACACCCGAGGCCCAGGTTGCCATCGTCCCGCTGCACGCCGGGATGCTAAAATACCTTCGCAACAATCGGCAATCTGAAGTCAGGAATCACCACCATGTGCGGAAGATACAGCCTCATCGCCGATATCCAGGAACTGGCCCGCCAGTTTGAGTTTGACGGAACGGGATTCGTTCACGAACCCAGGTACAATGTCGCGCCCACCCAGTCGGTGCTCACCGTAACCAACCGGGAAGGTCGAAAGGGCGAATTCATGCGCTGGGGACTGATTCCCTCCTGGGCCAAGGATGCCTCCATTGGCAACCGGATGATCAACGCCCGGGGCGAAACCGTGGCCGAAAAGCCCAGCTTCCGCAACGCCCTCCAGCGGCGCCGGTGCCTGGTGCTGGCCGACGGCTTTTACGAATGGCAGAAGGTGGGCAAGGCCAAGCGGCCCATGCGCATCGTGCTGAAGTCTCGCGAACCCTTCGCCTTCGCCGGCCTTTGGGAGTCCTGGCGCA
This sequence comes from Chloroflexota bacterium, assembly GCA_028875055.1. Taxonomy (GTDB): domain Bacteria; phylum Chloroflexota; class Dehalococcoidia; order Lucifugimonadales; family UBA3495; genus Bin22. The sequence goes on along the minus strand of JAPPGG010000066.1, from coordinate 5,535 downwards.
ACCCGGAAGGAGAGGCGGTCCGCTCCTGCACCATTGTTACCACCCAGGCTAACGACGTGCTGCGTCCCATCCACGAGCGGATGCCCGTAATCCTTCCACGGGAAATGGAAGAGTTCTGGCTGGACGGCGATGTAACTGACCCGGCCGCCCTGACGGATGTGCTCCTCTCCTATCCCGACGAATCGGTGGAGGCTTACGAGGTTTCTTCCCTGGTCAACAAGGCCACCAACAATAGTCCGGACCTGATAGTTCCCGCCCCCCAGGGGTTATTTGGCTAAGGGACTGTTTGGCTGGAAGCAAGCCGTTTCACAAATCATTCGAAGGTTGGCAGCTGTATTTGAAGCCCACTTCCGGAATGAGGTTATCCCGGTCTCGGCCTTCTCCATTCAGGAGGGAAGCAAATTCGAAGTGGCTGCCAGGCAATGGGACAAGGGCCCGTCCGATGCTGGGTAAGGGAAATGGAGCGTAACCGAGTGGCCAGGTATGGTTGCCTTGTACTGGGGGTACTGCTGGGGGTGGTGTTCCTGGTCTATTTTTTCCTGTTCCGGCTCAGCGGGGGCGGACTCTAACCGACGCGAATAGGCTATTGCTATCCCCTCCAGGGTGAGGCAAAAAGGAAACCGGGCCCAGCCGCCTGGCATCGGAAGCTGGAGAGTGGCCCGAGTTAGATGGATAAGCAAGGGCGGGTCCCGCAGACCCGCCCCGAAGTTTGCCTAGGATACGACGGCGAAGCCCTGGCCCACCGCTGTCGTGTCGCCGTTCTGGTTGTGGCATTCGACCTGGACGGTGACCTGGGTGCCATTCTCCACCTGGTCCTGCTGGACAACCGAACCGGAAACAGTAATGGTGTCGCCCTTCTTCACCGGCCGCAGGAACTTCAGGTTAACGCTGCCTGTGTGGTTGAACACCTCCGGGCCGAAGAACCGGCGCAGGGCCTCGGAGGCGAAGGTGATGGACATTCGACCCGAAGCCAGCGTGTAGGTGGTTCCCAGGCGCTGGGCGGCCAGTTCATAGTTGTTGTGGATGTTCTGCCGGTCCAGGATACCGCAGGACTCGAACTGGAGGATGCTCTCCTCGGTTATGGACTTGGTCAGCGTGGGGATTTGCGCGTTATCTACGATTGGGGATGCCATTTCTTGCCCACCTCATCAGGTTTTTTCATCTGGTACGTGCGCAGCCGCTCCAGCATGCGCCCGTCCTCGTCCACGGCGGTAGCCTCGATGACCATGTATGGCTTGTCCCGCCGCAGGTACTTGTCGTGGATTCTGCCCTTGACGAAGATCTTCTTCCCAACTATGGGAGGGTTGAAGAACTCCACTTCGTTCCCGGCGTTCACTCCACCCGTCTGGTCGTCGTAAACCATGTTCAGGGCAGTGGCGTCGTGCTTTACCGCCAGGGTGGGGAAGCAGGCGTCAGGGTCCTGAACCGAAGCCCTGAAGTTGTCCAGCATTTCCTGGGTCAGGATATACTCGTAGGACCCCAGATCCTCCCCTATCTCGATGTTGTCGTAGTTAAAGAGTTTCAGCTCCTCGTCAGCCATTGAACGAGCTCCTTAATTCTTAGCTTGAAAGCAATTATAGCGACTGGGCGGATAGGGTCAATGCCTATAGACAACCGCCCCAAGGCTAAATATAATTAGAAAACTGTTTGGGCGGCAGTGGCTCAGTGGTAGAGCATCTCCTTGCCAAGGAGAGGGTCGTGGGTTCGAATCCCATCTGCCGCTCCAGTTCTCTCCCTTCTTTGTTTACTCCCCCTTTTCCGTTGCCTCTACCGGCATGCCCTGGCTCATCCATTCCAGGTAGGAGCCGTCGTAGAGTTTCACGTCGTACCCCAGGTGGCTCAGGGCCAGGTAGCCCACTGCAGCCCTTATGCCGCTGCGGCAGTAGGCGATTACCGGCTGGCCCTCACTTATGCCCCGGGCGGCCAGCATATCCTTCAGGTTCTCTTCTGGAACCAGGTAGCTGTCGTTCCCGTCCACCAAGTATTGCCAGACCAGGTTAACGGCGCCAGGAATGTGGCCCGGGCGTTCGTCCACCTCCGGCAACCCGCCAAATTCGTCCTGGCTCCGCAGGTCCAGCAGCGCAGTAGCGTCCCCACTGGGTTGGGAGTTGGATGCCTCGGCTGCCTCCTCCAGTGTGGCCCGGACCGCCGGATTGAGTCTGGGCTCAAACTGGTTGGCTGTGGGTCTCACGGGCCGGTACAGTTTTTCGCGACCCTGGGCCGACCAGGACTCGAAAAAGGTGTCCATAATGCGAATGTCTGAGTGTCCCAGGTATTCCAGGGCCCAGGTTGCCATAGCGGCGTTTCGCCCGTCTCCCCCATCGTAGAAGGTTACCGGGGTATCGTTTCCCACGCCCACCGAACCGAAATATTCCGCCATTTCATAAACCGACAGGAGCCTGTTGTCCCGGCCAAAAAGCCGCACGGCAGGAAGGTTGACGGCGCCCCGCAGGTGTCCCTGCATGTAACGCATGGGACCGCGGGGGTCAATCAACAGAAAGTCGGGGGACCCTAGTTGGGATTCAACCCAGTCGGCGGAAACGAACTCGACCATGATCCATTGCTCCTGGAGGTGTTGTAATTGACGGCACAAAATTAGCACGAAGAGTCGTCCTCCGACCCTTCGTGCCTTTAACTGTCCTTCGGCGAAAAAGCGGCCGCTAGCCGACCATTTCGAAGTCGGTTTCCACCGATGTGGGATTGGCTACTGACTGGGTCACGGGAGAGCCCTCCACCGCCAGTCGCCAGATCTCCCGCAGGGTGGCCTCGTCCGCGTCCGCGCGAACGAAACACTTGGCGGAAATGCGGCCGTAGCCGGGGTTGCCCTGGTCCTCGACGCCCGCCCACTTGCGGATGTTGTCAAAGTAACCCTCCACGGCCACTTCCAGGTCGTGGATGCGGACGCCCTGCTTGGTGGCGTTGACGACGAACCCCACCGTCATGCAGCTGCCAATAGCCGACAGCAGCTGCTCGTGGGCGCTGGCCGCCACGTCGGTGGCGGTCAGGTCGCCCGGTTCGTCCATGTCAACCTGGTGGTTGCGCATGTAGGCCCGCGCCCGCATTCCGCCCTGCCAGGCAATTCGGGATTTCCAGGGGCCGGTAACGGCGTTGAATACGTCCGGGTCCTTGAAGGACTCCAGGACCTGGGTCAGTTTCTCCCGGGGAAGGCCATTCAGATCGCGTACTTCTTCCGCCATATCCTTCTCCTTTTAATCTCTCGAATAGACTCCATCCATGACGGGATGGCGGAGGCCTAGCCGAATTCGGCCCGAAGCTTTTGGGCCGCCTCGCCGATTACCCGCATCTTGTGGAATGCGCCTTCCGAGGTGTTGATGTTCCGCTCGGCGAAGGTCCCGAAACCGCAGTCAGGGTTGAGGTAGATCTTGTCAGCATCAAAGTACTGCAGCATCTCCCTGACCCGCTCCACCACCTGGTCCGGGGATTCCAGGTCATCGGTGCGGGGGTTGACCACCCCCAGTCCGATTTCCTTCTCGTTGGCGTATTCCTTGAATACCTCCATCTCGCCGGCGCGGGGGGTGGCGCACTCAAGCACCAACTGGTCGATGTTCATCTGCACCAGGTAGGGGAGCAGCGGACCGTAATTGCCGGTCAGCAGCACCTCTTCCTTCCGGCTCCAGTTGCCGCGACAAACGTGGACCCCCAGCTTGATTCCCTCGATACCCTCGGCTACCTCGTTCATCAGCCGCAGTGCAAACTCCAGCTCGGTGGTGGGGTCCCGGCGCTGGGGCAGCGAAGCGCACATGAATGTTTCGCTGGACTCTTCCCCCAGTACTACCTGGGTCAGGATGGGCTCGTCATACTGGATGAAATCACATCCCTGGTCCCTGAGCTTGATGGTCTCTTCCCGCAGAATTTCCACCACGTCCCTGGCCAGATCCTCCGGGGTTGGGTATATCTTGTCCGACAGCCCTTCAAACCAGCTGGAACGGGTGAGCATGTAGGGCCCGGGCAGGGGAATCTTGATGGGCTTGTCGGTATGTTGCTTCAGGAAGGCCAGTTCGTCCAGGGACAGCCCCTCCTGGCAGGAAATCTTCTCCGTGACTATGGGGCTCTTGATGGCGAAGGCGGGAACGTCGAGCGCGCGCAGCTGTTCTTCCAGGCGGGCGCGGTCCCTGGCATAGTCGAGCAGGTCCGACACCTTCATCAGCTGCATTCCGGCAATCTTGCCGACAACATAGGAGTAAAAGTTGTCCCGCCGCTGCTCGCCGTCGCTGATGATGTCGGTGCCAGCCTCGTCCTGCTCCTTGAGGGCCTGCAGCACCGCCCTGTCAGCTACGGCATTGAATTCGTCCTCAGTTATTTCGTCGGCCTGCCGACGGCGGAGGGCCTGAATCAGTTCCGGCGGCCTGGGCCAGCTTCCCACAACGGTCACCGGAAACAGGGGAGCGTCTGCCATTGTTTCCTCCAGATCAGATTGAATTCGTACTATCTTGGCTAACTGGGCTCAGAATCGCCCCCGGGGGAGCCGTCTAGTTGGTCCACTGGGGTTCGCGCTTCTCCAGGAAAGCGGAAATCCCCTCTTGCGCATCCTGGGCCAGAAGGTTTTCCACCATGGTGCGCTGCGCCATGTCGTACGCCTCGGGCCGGTCCACCTGCAGCTGCCGGTAGAACGCCTGCTTGCCAATGGCCAGCGTATAGGAACTGGCGCGGGCAATGTGCCGGGCCAGTTGCATAGTCGTCTCGGCCAGTTCCTCCGCCGGGACAACCCGGTTGACCAGTCCCCAGTCCAGCGCCGTCCTGGCCGTAATGGGAATGCCGGTCAGCAGCATTTCCATGGCATGCTTGGCGCTTACCGCGCGGGACAGCGCCACCGCCGGCGTGGAACAGAACAGGCCGATCTGCACGCCAGGAGTGCAGAAGCCCGCGTCCTCCGACGCTACCGCCAGGTCGCAGGTGGCAACCAGCTGGCAGCCCGCCGCCGTGGCCAAACCCTGCACCTGCGCTATAACTGGCTGGGGCAGCAAACGGATGGCTTCCATAACTTCGGTGCATTCCGCAAAAATGCAGGTGTAGGATTCCTCGTCGGATCCCACCATTTCCCGCAGATCGTGGCCCGAACTGAATACGGGCCCATCCGACTTCAGCACCACCGCCTTGATGGTGGAGTCATCCCGGATCTGACCCAGCCGGTCCTTCAGCGCCGCCAGCACTTCGCTGGACAGCGCATGGTGGCGGGAAGGGTTGTTCAGGGACAGGACCGCCACGTTGTCAACCCGCTCGAAAATTACCACCTTGTCGGACATCGCTGGAACTCCTGCCATTGCCACTAATGTCTGGCCCACTGCGCCCCAGTGTAAGGCACGGGCAGTTTAACATCCCCTCTTTCGCGGGTCTAGTTCAGGCACTGTCTCCCCAGGGCTATCGCATTAGCGAGTAAATTGTCATTCTGCGCTTGCCGAAGAATCTAATCCTCCCCACCAACTGGCTTTCGGACCCGTAGCGAGGCCGTGGGGAAGGATTCTAGTACTGAGTCACAGTTGTAGTGTCAGGGTATAGCCTGCGGAGTTTGGTTCT